>NZ_BMCS01000001.1:0-746439 GCF_014635305.1 Williamsia phyllosphaerae
GCACCACAAGCAGCACCGGCAGCCGGTCGCGCCGGTATGGGTAGCGGCGCACCGATGGGCGGAGCCGCGGAGGCCAAGGCAGCGAAAACGAGAAGGAACACAAGAGCGCCCGGTATCTCATCTCCGAAGAGAACGGCGAAGAGATCGCCGGCGAACTCCCCGACACCGCGCCACCCGTACTCGGCGGACTCAACCTCGACACCACCGACAACCCCGACACCACCCGCTAACCGGTCAACGCCGTTCCATGACCGGTCGTCAATAGCGCGGTAGGCGGTTCAGCGGACCGTCCGATGCGGCAGCAATGTCGCGCAGCACGACCACCTGAAGGACGACCACCAGAACGCCGACGGCTATCCCGCACACCAGTGCGATCTTGCCCAGTCGAGCAACGGAATCCGACGCCTCCTGCGCTTCCTGGACTCGTCCGAGGGCCAACAACGTCGGCACCGACAACGCACGGCTGAAGGCGACAAAGGCCAACGGCCAGAAGAACAGCAGCGCGGTGACGGCCCAGCCGCCGTTGGCTTTCGGCGCCTCGCGCGGCTTCCAGTGACCGGACGGCGCAGTCGGATTGATCCACTGCTGCTGCTCGATACGGGTGGTGGGCACATCGTCTGAGTAGTTCATCCCGGGCATCCTTCGATCGGTGCGTCGGACCGACCTGCACGGTCCGCGGCCGTCGCCGACGGCCATACACATTGGATGCACCGAACAGCCGCGATGTTCCCGGCCGCTACCGACGTGTCAGGAGCCGGCCCCCGGAGGCACGTCGGACTGCGCGATGAGCGCGGAGTTGCGCGCCAACGCCGGGCCCGGCGGGATCAGCTTCACCACCGGGTACGGCGCGAGCAACGGTTCCGGCATACCGAGAGCCGCGATCGAACTGTCCGGGACCCCATAGCGGACGCCGGTGTCGTTGATGAAGAAGTCCGACGCTGCCTGGCCGCTGCCCGGGCTCGACCCGGTGGTGCGCACGAAGTAGCCGGTACCGGGCTGCACGTAGGTCAAGTTGGCCCCGACACCGTCGGTCCGCGAACCGACCGACGCGATCAACTCGTCCTGGTTCTCCACCGGGATCGACGGCGTCAGCGCCAACGACAACGTCGCCTCGGCGTCACGGTCCTTGCGCCACCCCAGGCACAGCGTCTGCTGAGTGGTGCCGTCGACCTCGGCCGGCGCGGTCTCCGGGTATCCCTCCAGCGACAACGTCGTCACACGCGGAACGGTCGCGATCGCGTTCGGGCCCAGGGTGACCGGCTGCCCACTCGTCGCGATCGACGCACGGATCAGGTCCGCGACGAACGGCGACACCTCCTGGATGCCGGTGCTCAACACCACGAAGAGCTGATCACCCTGGTCGGACGACGAGTCGAGGCTCGACACCTGGACGATCGAGCCGATCCGCGCGCCACCCAGGTCGAATCGGGATGGCTTTCCGGCGTCGGCGATGGTTGGTTCGGTGATCGGACGGGAAGGCGGAACCGAATCGAGGAACGCCGTGCTCACCGACCGCGCCGCGATGGACTGCAGACCGAGTGCCTGCCGGATGACCGGATCCTCCGGATCGATCTGCGCGCGGGTGTTGCGGTAGACGACGAAGTAGGAGTCGCCGTTGTGCACGAACAGCGCGTCATTGGAGCCGATGCCGCGAGAGCCCGTGGCGAACTGCGGCTTGCCCGCGACAACCGCAACCGTCGGGGTGCCGTCGGGGTCACGGGGTTCGTCGAGCCGGTCGCAGACCGTCCACTCGGAGACCCCCGGTGCGCCGCGGGCGGCGAGATTGCTCGGCGCTCCCGCGATGCCGACCTGCGGCCCACGCGGATAGTCCTTGAGGACGGAGTCCTTCACCGAGTTCGGGTTGGCCGCCGATCCGGTCACCAGGCGCGCCGACGCGAGGTTCAGCGCAGGCCGCAGCTGCCCGTTGAGCAACACGTACAGCTGTCCGGAGTCCTTGCTCATCAGGATCTTCGAGTCACCGACGGAGCCCTGCGGCTTGAAGAAGCCGAACACCACCGCGCCACCGACGACCAGCAGGGTGAGCACCAATCCGACGATCATCGACTTGATGTGCGCGCTCATCGGATCGTGGATCATCCGGATGTCGCGACGAACCAGCGCATGCTCGAGCCGGCGCAGCAGGAAGCGGTAGCCGCTCACCTGAGACTTGGTCGTGCGCTGTGCCATTACGCCCCCGTTCACTTCTGGAAGGTCCGCTCTCGGCGGACCGCGCGGGTCATCGATCTCGACCATCTGGGCAGCCGTCCAGCCGTACAGAACTGCTGTTAAGGTACTCGACGTGGCCCAACCGACCCGCCTCGGCACCTCCTCTCCGGCCGGCGGTCTTTCCCGGACACTTCCGCTCTGGTCCATCGTCGGCATCGAGGTCGTCGCGATCGCCGTGTTCGTGGTCCTACGGGCCGTCGGTCAGCCGTTCACCATCTCGGCGTCGATCGCCGCCGCGGTCGGCGTGGTCGGTGCGCTGTTGGCGATCCGTGCGCCCTCCCGGATCTCGGTCTACGGACGCGTCGCCCGCCGAATCAACTACTTCCGGCGATACGGCAGCACCCCGAACGACCCGCCCATCCCCTTCGATCTGCCACAGTCGGACGGTACGACGATCGGCGCTCGGTGGGCCGATGACCGTCTCATCACCGTGGTCCGCATCGCCCGTCCGGTCTCCCCGACGGTCCTCAAGCCCTCGAACTCGATCGTCTCGACCTCCCAGCTGTCCCTGGGGGTCATCGCAAAGGCACTGTCGCAGTTCGACATCGAACTCGAGTCGATCGACGTGGTCGCGCACGGATGGCGTTCCCGCGGCGCCGCGCACCTCACCGGTCCGTACGTCCGCCTGACCTCGAACCTCCCGACCCTCCCCCAGCAGGACGTCTGGGTCGTCCTCCGGCTCAACCCCCTGCTGTGCCCGGATGCGATCGCCTCACGCGGCGGCGGATCGGCCGGCGTGCTCAAGACAGCGATGGCCGCGACCCGTCGCGTGGCCAACCATCTCGCGCACGAGGGGTACCGGCCGTCGATCCTGACGGCACACGGCATCTCGGCGATGTCGGCCGGTCTCATCGACAACGCCAACGTCGACGACGCCGCCGAGGACTGGTCGTCGATCACCTACGGCTCGTACTCGACGACCGCCTACACGCTCGACACCCCGGTCGACGCCGCGCTCAGCAACGCCATCTGGACCGTGCCGAGCGCATCGACCACGTGCGCCATCCGGCTCACCCGCGACGGTCGGAAGTACGCGCTGTCGACCGTCATCCGTTACGCGACCATCGGCGACCTGACCCTCAACCCGCCGGAGGCCCTCCGACGCCTCGACGGTCGGCAGCGGCCGGCGCTCAACCGCACCCTGCCGGTCGGGAGCGACGACGTGGCGTCCCTGCCGGTGATCTCGCTCGATCTCGATGAGCTCGACGCCATCCGGGTCGTCGACGGCGGACACGGACAGCTGTTCGGCGCCGATGTCCGCGGTGAGGCGATCGCGGTCCCGCTGTTCGGATCCGACGTGCGTCGGGTCGATGTCTACGGTTCGGCATTCCTCACCCAACAGATCGTGGTCCGCGCCATCGCGGTCGGCGCGAAGGTCATCATCAAGACCGACCGCCCGGACTCGTGGCGACCGCTGGTGTCGAACGTGAACGACGCACGGACGGTGTTCATGACGTCGCCGATCGAACAGAGCAACACCGCAGCGATGTTCACGCTCTGCATCCTCGACGCCCGCGAGGCGACGGAGGACCCCACGGTCGGGACGCAACTGCGAGTGCACCGGACCGCCGGTCTTCCAGAGCGTCTCGACGAGACGTCCGACGTCGCCATCTATCAGCAGCGCGACGATCAGAACCGTGTGTACGTGGTGACCCGTACCGACTCACTCGCGGTGTCGTTGGTGTCGTTGCCGGCCGAGAGCGCGCTCATCGAGGGTGCACGCCAGGCCCGGACGCCCGAACCTGTTGCCGCCGGGGACCGCCCGGCTCGCGGTCGCGTCGCACCGCCGGCGGCCGACCCGCGGGGTCCCGGGGGACCGCCGCAGCAGAACTTCCAACGCCCGGATCGCAGGCCCGGGCAGGGTCCCGGTCCGGGCGGACAGGGACCCGGTGCCGGTGGTCCAGGTCCCGGCGGTCCCGGTCCCGGTCCTGGTGGTCCCGGTCCTGGCGGCCTCGGCCCGGGAGGCCCGCCTCAGCCGCAGCGACCACGCACCGCGCCACGGGGTTACACGCCGACGGGACCGCGAGACCGACCGGCGGGGCCGCCTCCGGGCGCGACCCCGAGCCAACCGGATTCGGGTCCGGCCAGCGGGCGGCACAACAGGCATTCGCAGTCCGACGAGTGACTGCCCACGGGGTCGCTGACCACGGCTGCATGATCTGACAACAAAGGCGGGGAGTCCCGAATGGGACTCCCCGCCTTTGTGTTCGAAGCTGTGGTCAGCCGTGGAACATCGAGGCGACGCTCTTCTCGGTGCTGGCCATGTCGCCGACACCGTCGGTGGCGCGCGCGATGATCGAGCGGAGAACCTGCTGGATCTCCTCGACGTCCGCGGTCCACTTGCGGTGCGCCGCGTGGAAGGCCGCGGCCGAGCTGGATTCCTGGTTCCAGGAGGTCATGACCTGGTTGCGCAGGCCCTCCATCTCCTGGACGAGGCCGGTGAACTCGTTCTCACGAGCCTTGATGTCGTTGAGGTGCTCGAGAACTCCTGCAGAGTAGACGATTGGTGTGTCAGACATGTGTCTGTCCTTTCGAGAAGGTGGTCGGGTGGTCGATCAGAAGTTCAGGCCGCTGCCGGATCCCTTGATGGCCTGGGTGTTGCTCTCGTCGGAACCGCTCAACTTCTGCGCACCGGTGGTCACCGAGTCGAGGATCTCCTGCATTGCGTTGTTGAGCTTGCCCGACGCCGCCTGGTAGCGGGTCGTGACATCGCCGAACGCGGAGGAGGCCTGACCGCCCCACACGGCGGGCGAGATCGCGGCGTCCACCGAGGCCTGGGTCTTGGTGAGAGTGGACTTCATGTGACTCCGGACCTCTTCGCCCTTCCTGGTGAAGGCAGCGACGGCCGCGGGATCAATATCTGTCTTGCTCATTTCAGTTTCCCTTCAAAGTGTCCGACCATCGGACGTCTGTGATGTCACGGGAGAAGCACTCCCGCCGATCCCAGTCGGCTGTCATCAGACGCCTCCGGGAAGTGTGTGGGCCAGCTGCCGCAGGGCCGCGGCAACGCGGTTGCGATCACCGGGGGCGATCGACGTCCAGCGCTCGCCGGTGACCGACGGCGTTGCGACGGAGACGATTCGGCCGCGATGGGTGTCGAACACCGCGATCACGGTCCGCTCGGCCTCACTGGCCGCATGGGCGACGATCTCGGTCTGCCCGCTGCACGACCACAGGGCCTGCGACAGGATCCGTGCGTCGGTCTCGTCGAGTCCGAGCCGGAAGAACGCCGCGGCGTAGTCGTCCGGATCGGCGCAGGCGGCCAGCGCCGAGTCGAGAACATCACTGGGCTGGCGGATCTCCCGCACCGTGGCGCCGGGCGCCTCGCCGATCAGACGGCCGATCTCGTGCTGGACCAGCGCCGCGTCGTCGTGGGCACGGAGTTCACGCGTGGTGAACTGTTCGCCGTTGCGCGTCAGCATGAATCGACGGTCGGCGACACCGGCCAGACAGACCCGGAGGATCTGCGTCGCGTCGACCCGACGCATCTCGATCATCCAGTCCGGGGCGACTGCCGCCTCCAGTGCCCCGCGGACGTCGAGGTCGACGTTGCCGAGCTCGTCCAGCTCGCCCTCACGGACGAGATTCTTCCGGGCCGACTCGAGATCGGCTGCGGGCGCGGTGTCCTCGTCGCGTGCCTCGATCCGCAGGACCGCCGGCATCGCCTGGAGACGGAGCGCATCGCATAGGGTCAACATCTCGTCGAGGGTGAACTCGTGGACCGTGTCGAAACCGATGACCGTCACGCCTCCCCCCGATCCGTGACACCGATGACCGACGGCGCCGCTGAGGTCGTACCGGCCGGCACGACTTCCTGTACAGAATCATAGTTCGTCGCGGCGACCACTGTCGCATCAGAATTGGAGCCCTGTGCGATCCCCGCCGCGGGCACGAACGGCGCGCCGGTCGGACCGGCGGGGGCGACGGTGGTCCCGTCCACCCCGACCACGACCTCCTCACCGGAGACCGTGTCCACCCGGACCTCGGCACGCTTTGTCTGACTGACGAATTCGTCGGACGCACGCAACTGGCCACGGGGTCCGCTCATCGCAGCGACCGCCATCATCGCACCCTGCGCAGCCGCCATCGCAGCACCGTTCGACGCGGCCATCTTGGCCTCCGCCGCGGCACGCGCCTCGGCGGCGCGTTTGTGGTCGACCAGATTTTTCGGCGCCTCTGGCGGATGGGCCGGCTTCGACACGGGCGTGGTCGCCTGTTCGTAGGACTCCATCACCCGCGATGCCTGCGCCTTCATCCCGACGGCCTGCTCGTCGAGCCGGGCGATGCCCCCCGAGATCAACGCCGACGGCGGGGCCACCACCATCTTCAGGGCCGACTCGAGCTGGGCCACGCCCGCGATGACGGCGGCGTCCGGCATGGCGGCGACGGCGACGGTGTGTGCGATGGCCTGGCGCTCAGCGGCTTCGGCGTTGTTGCGAGCCATCTCCGAGGTCTGCGCGACCCACGACTTCAAGGATTCCAGCGCGGTGAGCACGCCGGGCGCCGCCGACCCCGACCATCCTTCGACGACCGACTTGCGGAGCTGCGTGATCTCGGTGTCGAGATCTTTGAGCGATGACGCGATCGACGCCCAGGCGAGGCCGGCCTCGAACAACGGCTTGGGTCCGGCGCCCGCGGAGAGATCCCGGCTGAGGCGCTCGGCCTGCCGTGTCTCCCAGCGAACTCCTGTGAACCCGATCATCGTTCAAGCTCCTCATCGTTGTCTCGTCGTGGTGATGGATGTGGCGTGGTTCAGATACCGGAGACGTCCTGCGCCAGTGCGGTGTCCGATGCCCCGACCGACGTCGTGCCGTCGCGCAGCGCAGTGGCCACGTCGCGGATCGCCGACACACCTTTGACGATTTCCGCGTCGAAAAGTTCCGCCGATTCGGAAAAAGATTTCGCGGCGGTCGTCGAGACCTCATCGGCCCCGGCCGGCTTGACCTGGAGCGTCGACCGATGCTGCCCCACCGTGCGCTCGATCTCGGTGGCAATGCTCTCGAGGCGGCCGACGGCCTGGGCGATGTGGTGCGGGTCGACCGAGATGTCACTCATTGGGTCCACTTCCTTGGTGTCAACGGTTGTGTGTTCAGGATTCGAGTTCGTCCGGGCTGTCCCAGACCGATTGGGCCACCGGGGCTTCCACCCCGCCGAGCACCGACGGACTGGCGGTCGGCACCTCACCGACCACATCGTCGGCGTACCGGGCATCGACCGGGGTGTCCCGCGAGTGTGTTGCACTCGATGCGCCCGCCCCTGCGGCACCCGCCATCGGCATCCCGCCGGGCGCCATGGCCGACGTGGTCGACGCGCGGGTGGTCGTGACCTCTTCTGTCGTCGACGAACTGGCACCGCGGCCCGGGCCCACGGGTGAATCGGACGGACGTGAGCTGAGTGATCCGGTCGGGTTGGTCGCGGCACCGCCGAGGCCGGCCAGTCCGCCCATTCCCGCGACACCTCCGCCTCCGCCCCCGCCACCTGCGCCTGCAGAGGCGGTCTTCGCAGCGGCGAGGTCGGGTCCGGATTCGGTACGCAGTGAGGCGGACCGAGCCGCGAGTGACCCGCCGCCCGCGGCACCGGCGCCACCGAATGCACCGACGATGGACTGGATGGGCGAGCTGACCGCCTGCACGGCGGTCGACGCCATACCCGGGATCGACGACATCATCTGCGGCGCTGCGGTGATCGGGACCGGGGCACCTGTGAACGACATGTTCGCGGTGTGGGCGGTGAGTTCGGCACGGGTCTCGCCGACGACGACCATGCCCTCGGCGAGATGCTCGGACGCCGACGCCATGATGCCCGCGACACCCACCGGGGTGGTGATGAACGGCATGAAGGCCGCGACCGACGCAACGAACTTCGCGATGATCGCCTGGAGCAGGGCCACTCCCTTGCCGACGGTCGCGGTCGCGACGCCCACGATGCGGGAGATGTCGCCACTCTGCGCACCCGTGGCGACTCCGTTGCCGTTGGCCTCGACGCCCTTCGTGATGGCCGCAGTGCCGCCGGCACCGGCCCAGAACGGCGCCACCATCGTCATCGCCTGGGTTCCCAGACCGGTCACGCTCTCGAACGCCTGCTGCAGCCCACTGAGTAGCTGGGTGGGGTCGAACGGCGCGTTCGCCATGTTCCCCGAACCGAATCCGGACAGCAGATCGGTGAGCGGCTTGAACAGCGACGCGATGTCGATGGTCGGCAGCGGCGGGAGATGCGGCAGGGGCGGCATCGGAGGCAGCTGTGGAAGCGGCGGCAGCTTCAACGACGCCAGGACATCACCGACCGGCATGTGCAGCAGCGGAGCGACTCCACTGTGTTCCAGCATGTCCATCACGCTGGGACCGTGACCCGCGGTCGGATCGTGTCCGGGTGCCGGCGCGTGGCCTGCACCCTCGGTCATAGGGTCGAGCCCGCCGATCCCAGGTTGCCTGCGGTGTTGCCGTCGCTGTTCTCGTACCCGGCGGCCGCCCCGAAGGCACCCGCCGCGCTCGACGCGTGGACACCGACCAGCGAGGCCGTCGACACCGCGTTCGCGAACTGGGCGCCGGCGAAGCTGGCCAGGAAATCCTGACCGATGAGCCCGAAGATCGGGACCATCACGGCCACGTTGGCAGCCAGGTCCATGGCTCCGGCGCTCTCGATCGCGGTGCCGATACCGGCAACTGCGGTGCCGTAGGCGCGAACTGCGTCCGGATGGACGGATATATCAGTCATCTGAACCACGACCCCCTGAAGTCGTTGATCGCCGGACGCTTGTCCAGCTGTTGCTTCCGGAAAGGAGAATAACCGACATCCGACCACTATTCCACGCGATCGTTAGAGACGTTCATCATCTTTTCCGTTCGTCTTGGTGGATCAGATGCAGCGCGAGGCGGTTTGGTTCCCGACAAACAGAAAAATTTCTGCGACCCACCCTGTGGACAACAGCTCGGTGAGGCGTGGCGTGGTCGTCGCGAGGTGCCATCATGGTCGCGTGGACAGGTACATCGACAGCGATGACAACTGGGATGACGACGACTGGGGGGACGAACCCACCCCGGCGACCGAGGTGTCGGACGACGCCCCGGACACCGACGGCGCCGACCCCGAACACTCGCTGACCACGGTCGGACGCGCGGCCACCCCCACCGGGTCGGTCGAGGTGCGGACCACGTTGAACGGGCTGCCGACGTCGATCCACATCGAACGATCCGAGATGGACGGGTCCGCGGCGAAACTCGCCAAGACCATCCTGCTGCTCTGCAAACAGGCCGGGACCCGGGCGGGGGCGTCGCAGCGGGCGGCCCTGCTGCGCGACGGTCACACGCTCGAGGCCGTGTCCTACACGGGACTACCCGGTGAGCGAGAAGCAGCCGAGATGGACCGTCAGGTCGATGAGTACTTCGAGAGCGACGAGACCGGAACGTGGTTGAGGCGGGTATGAGCGAACAGAACTTTCCCCCACCGGCTCCGATTCCTTCGAGCCCACCGATGCCACCGACCTTCCCGATCACCTTCGACGACATCGAGGCCAGTGCTCGGCGTGCGCTCGACCGCCTGCAGTCGGCGACCGAGGCCATCTCCGGCATCCGCGCCGAGCACTCCGACCCCGACGAGCTGGTCACGGTCGTCGTGTCCGGAACCGGCGAGTTGCTCGACCTGCGGATCAGCGACGACGCGATGCGCAAGGCTCCCGAGGCGCTCGCGAGTCTGATCGTGGAGACGGCCGGTGCCGCCGCGGGATCTGCGTTCGGCAGCCTCGGCGATCAGGTCAGGGCTTTCACGGACTCGTCGAGCAGCGATCCCGGCCCCCTGGGCGCCATCCGATTCGGTGACGGTCCCGCCTGAGGCGATCCCCGTGGTCGTCGCGCCGCGTGTCAGGACCCCTCGGGCACCTGCTCGTTGGCGCGCATCCGCTCGGCGAGTTGAGTACGTGCACGGTTGAGTCGCGATTTCACGGTCTGCACGCCGACGCCCTGATGCTCGGCGATCTCGTTGTAACTCATGTCGCCGAACTCCCGGAGCACGATCGCGATGCGGAACTCCTCGGGGATCTCGGCGAGGGCCACCCGCAGCTGATCCCGGATAGCGAGGCGGTCGTCGAACGCCACTGATCCGTCGTCGTCGAGCAGGACGGGGCGATCGGGATCGTTGAAGTCGACGGTGTCGGTCTGTGGTTTGCGCTTACGCACAAGCGCCAGTGCGGCATTCGCCGCGACCCGGTGCAGCCAGGTGCTGAAACGTGCCTCGCCACGGAACTTGTCGAGGTGCTGCCACGCGGCGATCAACGTGTCCTGGACCGCGTCCTCGGCGTCCTGGCGATTGCCCGCGATGTTCAGACACACCGCCCACACGCGGTTCTTGTGCATCCCGACCAGTTCGGCGAAGGCGTGCTGGTCCCCGCTGCGGGCCTGCATCAACAGTGCGGTTTCGTCCATCACAGATCAGCCGTGCCAGTCGTGGTCGGTCGCGTGGTCGTCGTGGTGATCGTGTCCCGGCGACGGATGATCGCCGACGTCGTGACCGCCGAGGTCGATCGTGGCGTCGTCGTGCGGGGGATCATCGTGCGGGGCGCCGTCGGTGGCGTGGTCCGCCGGGTGGTCGTCGCCCCCGTGGTGGATTGCCTCGGCGGGGTCGTCGCCGGCATCCACCGGCACATCGCCGTCGTCGTCCATCTCCGGGACCAGTGCCGCATCGGCGGTCGGGGCGTCAGGATCGAAGGCGGCCGCGAGGGCGGCGTCCCACACCGAGTCGGGGATCGAATACTCCTCGGCGCCATCGATACCCAGCGAACTGAGCACCGACCCGTCGTCATCGGCCATGACTGTTCCTCTCTCCGGACAGCGCGATCGTCAGCGCGGTCTCCCAGATGCGAATCGGTACCCGGTAGTCACGATCGACTCGGAGACCGAGTTCGCCGAGCAGGGACCGCGCGTCGGTCGTCGCCTCGTCTCCCGGAGAGCATAGTTCCGGGTCGCCGGGCGGCGGCGGTGATGGATCGCTCATGGAGTGTCAGATGCGTGCGGGCCGCGCAAATGTTCCCGCATGTCAGGAGATGAGACCGGACCGACTCAGGAACGTCTTGCCCTGGTCGACCCCGGCCAGATTCCAGGCCTTCACCATCAGGAACTTCGTGTTGTCGGCGTAGGTCACCGTGTAGTCCTTGCTGCCCGACAATTCTTCGATCGATGCCGACGCGGTCTTGGCGGCGTTCTCCACGAGCGTCGCGGTGCCGTCGAAGTTGCCCTGCCGGTTCGCGACAACCACCTTTCGAGCGGCCAGTTCGTCGACGGAGAGGGTCACGTAGGGATCATCGGAGGCATCGGTGGCCGCGAGGCCGGCGACAACACTCGCACCGGGTTTGAAGTAACACCGCACCACGACACCCTGGTTCTCGGTGAACGAGCTGTTCTGGCATCTGGTCAGTTGATCGGCGAGCGTGGCCGGCATCGCGGCGAGCACCTGCTCCTGGGTCGTGGCCAGCGAGACCGCGGCACCCGACGATGCGGGAGCCGACGCCGACGGCTGAGCTTCCGGTGAGTCATCGCCTCCGCCGGACAGGGTCACCGCCGCGATGGCTCCGGCCGCCACCACCACGACCACGGCGGCCGCGGCGGCGATCAGCGGTCCGCGACGCCGACGACCGGGTGTGGTCGGGGCGCTCGAGTCCGCACCGGCATCCGACCATCCCTGGGGCGCCCGCACGGTCGGCCCGGTAGGCGCCGTGGGGCGGCCACCGAGCTGATCGGTCGGCGACGTCGGGAAGCGGTCGCCCATGACGCTGTCCGCACCGGGGATGTGCGGCCGCTGCGGCGATGACGCCAGCCATGAACTCAGTGCACCCTGGGCCACAACGGTTTTCGGGTCGTCGAGAGTTGCCACCGGCCCGATGTCCTGCAGTGCGCGATGCACCAGGGGGATACGCGACGTCCCGCCGGTGAGGTAGAGCGCGCTGAGCTGATCGCGGCGGGTGATGCCGGCGTCGGCGAACGCCGACCGCGTCAACGACAGCGCGACACCGATCGGCGCGGAGATGAGCTCGTCGAACTCGTCCCTCGTCAGCTGGAACGTCTCGTGGAACCCGCCGCCGGCGGCGGTGATGGTCGCCGACGGGGTCTCCGACAGCAGTTCTTTCGCACGACGGATGGAGTCGTCGAGCTGATGACGGATCCCGACCGGGGCATCGCGTCGGAGGTATTCGAGCAGGTCGGGGTTGCGCGCCTCGAGCTGCTCGTCGACCCACTGTCGGATGAGGGCGTCGAAGTTCTTGCCGCCCAACCCGTTGTCGCCCCGGGCGGCCAGGACGGTGAAGGTGCCGCCTGTGTTCTTGCTCAGCACCGCGACGTCGAGGGTGCCGCCACCGAAGTCGAACACCGCGATCTTCGCGCCGTCGGCGAGGCGGTTGCTGCGCGCGTAATGCGCCGCCGCAGCTCGGGGTTCGGACACGGTGGTGATGGCATCGGGTCGCATCCCGGCCACGGTCGCGGCGTCGGTGAGCGTCCGGATCTGCGACGGCGACCACGCCTCGGGGTGCGTCAGGACCAGATGGGCGGGCATCTGCCCGGCGTGCAGCGCCACCGCACGCGAGAACACCGTCCGCAGCACCGCGGCGATCGGCGCGGAGGTCGGGACGATGAACCCGTTGACCGCCACAGACGGCTGCCCGACGAGGCGCTTGGGCGCCGGGATGTAGGCGGCGGGGTTGCGTTGCGCCTCGTTGGCCGCGTGCTCCCCGACCGCGATCCGATCGGGCGCGTCGACGAAGACACCGGACGGCATCAGGTTGCCGGCATGCGACAGCGACAACGACTCGATCGCGCCGCTCAGGGCCGCCGAATGCGCGGCAGCAGTGTTCGACGTACCGAAGTCGATGCTCAGGAACCAGTCGTCAGACGACATCGGGAAATCCTCTCGGGTGGTGTGGGCGGTCACAGATGACCGGTGGTCATCAGCGACGTGTACGCACGGATGACGTCGACCAGGGCGGCGTCCTCGGCGGCGGTCATGGTCGCCGATGCCCGCCCCTGCGCGGTCGCGAGTCGTTGGCGGGCGTGGGCCCGGACGTGGTCGACCGATGCATCCGGCGGCAGACCGACGCACGCGGCCGGACCGCGACCGGTCAGCAGGGTCCGCAGTTCGTCCACCACGGGGCTGCGCGGATCGGCGACGAGCAGCCGCTGCAGGTCGCCGAGCAGCCCCACACGCAGCATCGCGGGTTCGCTGCGCATCGCGTAGGCGATCGACCGGATGGGCTCGCGAGCCGGGTGGGTGTAGGCCAGCTGATCGACACGGTCGAGCACCCGCCGTGCTCGGTTGAGCACCGCGAACTCGCTGAGCGAGGTCCGCAGTACCTGCTGCAGCGCAGCGATACCGGAGTTCGCGGCGAGCCACTCGTTGAGAGCGGCCGCGCCACGCGTGGCCACCTGCCGCCCGTTCAGGACGCCGTATTCACCGACCAGGTCGAGTAGCCGGTCGCGAACGGCCGGGGCCAGCGGACCGGGGCCGTCGGACTCGAGGGCGTCGATCAGATCCAGGGGGGCCATCCCGGCCAGCGAAGCCAGCGCCCGCGCGTCGCCCTCCCCCAGCGCCCCGGTGTGGCTGGTCTGGGCCATCAGACCCGAGATGGGCACGACCCTCGACACGGTCTGCGCCAGTTCGCGACTCATGTGGACGGCGTGCTCGGCCGCGTGCTGCAACGGATCCCGCCGCCCGAGTGCGCCCTCACCGAAGCTGTCGGCCCGGGACAGCACACCGAGGGTGTTCAGAGGCGACAGCGGCAGTTGCTTGAGAAACTCCAGTTCGTCGGCGCGCGGGGTCGAGTCGAAGAGGAACACCGCGGCGTCGGCGTCCACCGAGGCGGTCCGGGTCTGCTCGAACCCGTCGATGAGAACCCGACGCGTCGCCGCCTCGTTCTTCGCCGTCAGGGTGGCCAGACCGGGGGTGTCGACGAAGGTCAGGTCGCGGATCGCCGCCGACGGCAACCACCGGTGGAGGTAGGCGATCTGCTCGTCGGGGATCGGGAGTGTGCTGGTCCGGCCGGGGACCACGGGCACGGGGTGTCGGGTGCCGTCGAGTGCGACGACTTCCGCGCGCGACGGCGCGCCGTCTTGGTAGACGGCAACCACGCGGGTGGCCTCGAGAGCCGCGGTCTCGGCCACGGGCGCGCCGATCAACGCGTTGACCAGTGTGGACTTGCCCGCCTTGAGTCGTCCGACGACGACGAGTCGCGGTGGCGCCCACAGGCTCGCGCCGATGGAGTTGGCGTGGCCGACGAGGTCACCGCCGAGCGACGCGAGCGAACGCAGACCGTGGTCGAGGACCACGTGGACCGGGTCGGACATCATGCCGCTCATCGGTTTTCCGCCATCTGCTGGAGGCGGACGAGCATCCGCTCGGTCTCGTCGAGTCGCTTGCGGATCACGTCCCGGTTGTTGCCGAGTCGCTTGAGGTCCTTCTCGCGACGGGCGGCGTCGGCACCGGCCGCCTCCTTGGCCACCGTGATCTGACGCTGCAGCTCGTCCATCGAGGTCCGCAGGTGGTCGCGGTAACGGACGATGATCTCCGGACGGGCCTGGGCGATCGCCATCTCCAACAGTCGCGCGGTGACCGTACGCGTCAGAGTCATCGTCTCGCGCAGCCAGTTGAGCAGGTTGGTCTTGCCGGTCCGCATCGCCCGAAACCCGAGATTGACGCCCACCCACAGCGTCCCGACCACGGCCCCGACACCCAGCGCGGCCGACAGCCCGATGAGACCGCCGATGGTCGACGACCCCATCACGCCCATGGTCAGCAGCGTCGGGTCGAACAGACCGTGTCGTTTGCTGCCGACCTGCGGTCCGTCGATGGACTGCCCCTGCAGTGACCCGACTATGCGCCCGCAGATCTGCTCCCACACCACGTTCGAGTGGAAACGCGGCGCCACGATGGTGGTGTACAGCTCCCCGAGGAACCCCGACATCGTCGTCGCCAACGCCTGCTGCAACTCGCTCTGCATGTCGGCGGTGAACTTCTGCGGGCTGTTCCGCAGGACCTCCATGCCGTTCTTGTTGATCCGGGTGGTCCACCGGTCGCGGATCTCCTCGAGCCGTCGGTCGCTGTCGTCGATGGCCCTCTGCCGCAACTCGATCAGATCACGCGCGAGGTACTGCTCCCATTCGCGACTCTGCTCCTTGAGCGACTGCAGCTCCTCCAGTTGCGAGGTCAGGTCGGGCAGGGTGTCACCCCGACCCTCGATGGCCTGGTACTCGGCGTCGACCCGCCGGGCGACCGCCACCAGTCCCTCGCGCGTCGTGCGCAGGGCGTCGATGGCGGGGAGCTGCGCGGCGGAGTCCAACCGCTGCACTATCTCCGCACGCAGGGCCGTGATGCCGGATGCGTGCTCGGCATGGTCGCGCTCGGGTCCGGGTGACATCTCCGAGGCCATCACCGCACGCAGGCTGGACACCCCGACCACGGTCACCTCACGGTCGAGGTGGGCGGCCAACAGACGCCGGTTGTCCTCGACGATCGCCTTCCACCGTCGAATGTTCTTGTCGGTCTTGGTCACCGCCACGATCAGGGCGTCGACCGACGCGCCGGCGTCACGGATGAAGTCCATCTCGGGCGCCGTCAGCGGCGACGACGCGTCACACGCGATCACCACGACGCACGCCTGCTGCGCGGTCTGCGTCGCCAGCGTCGCCATCGCCGGATCCAGGCCGCCCACCCCGGGCGTGTCGACGATGGTCACACCAGGCAGCGCGGTGTCGGTGACGGGAATACTGGCCCGTGTGGGGAGTGATGCGACGTTGGGGTCGCGTACGTAACGACCGTCGACCGTGACCCAGTCGGGCAGGGTGCGCAGCGGTACCTGTTCGGTGCGGTCGGGGAACAGCAGGTCGACGGTGCCGTCGAGCGGCGGGTCGTCGGTCGGGCACACGCTGATGGCCACGGTGGTCGCCACGTTCACACCCACCGGGGAGAGATCGCGGCGTCCGACGAGGGCGTTGACCAGAAAGCTCTTTCCCCGCTTGACCTCGCCGACGACGACGACACTGCGCACCTGACCATCACGTGCCGCCTTCCGGGCCGCGAGATCGGCCACATCGTCGAGTTTGTAGGCGCGCAGCACGGATGCTGCAGCGCCCAGGACCTTGCTTGCCTCGCCGGCGGGATCCTCGCCGTGCGAGACGTCCCGCGACGCCGACTCGTCGCTCATCGACACCACCCCGCATCCGTTGACTCGGCCCGCCCGCGTCGGGCTCGACACAGACAGTAAATCGCATCGCCGGTGAGCAATCCGTCGTCACATGGGATGCGCTCACCCCGTGCGTTTGTTCCCGGGCGCCGGCGTGGGCCGTCGGACGGCGGGAAACGATTCTTTTTCGACTCCCGGGAACTTTCCGGGTCGGTGTCTGCATCTGATGCTGTGTCCGAGTCGATACCGACTCCCCAGCACCGAGGAGATATGCGATGAGCACCAAGAAGATGGACACCAACCACGACGGCACCACCGATGTGGTCCTCACCGACGTCGACAACGACGGCACCGTCGACTACGGCGAGGCCGACACCAATCGTGACGGCATCGCCGATGTCCGGGCCTCGGACACCGACGGCGACGGACGTATCGATGTCCTGGTGACCGACACCGATCACGACGGCCGCTACGACCGGCAGGTCGTCGACGCCGACAGCGACGGCCGCCCCGATTCGACCACCAGCGTCGACCTGCGTGCCAACACCCTGTCCGGCACCGAGCCCACCACCGCGACGTCGAGCAGCGACAACGACTCGACGAGCAGCAACACCGCGTCGGAGGGCTACCGGTCCTCGGAGTCCTACAGCCGCTCGACGACCACCGAGTCCTCGACCACCTCCAGCCACGACTCGACCTACGGCTCCTCGGCCGATCGGTCCACCACCTCGTCGCAGGACCAGGACGGTCGGTGGGAACTCGACACCAACCACGACGGCACCAACGACGTCGTGCTCACCGACACCGACAGCGACGGTGAGGCCGACACCGCCTCCTGGGACACCGACGGCGACGGACGCATCGACGTCGTGCAGGTCGACGCCGACGGTGACGGCACCTGGGACCACAAATATGTCGACACCAACCACGACGGCCGCGCCGACATCGAGATCCGCGACACCGACGGCGACCACTACTACGACACCGCCCGCATCGACTCCGACCACGACGGCGACGTCGACCACTCCACCTCGAACTACACCGACCCCGCACCCCAGACCGAAGTCCACCTCGACTACCAGGCCAACGACCCCGGCCACGACACCGGACACGACAGCTTCGGCTTCTGATCCCACCCCACGCACCAGGTTCGGCGATCGGTGATGACCGGTCGCCGAATCGGTGCGACCATCTACCGACCACATCGAGGAGAACTTCCATGCGCGCGAGAACCCTCCTGGCGACGACGGCTGCGATCACCTGCATCACCGGCCTCACCGCCTGCACGTCCACCACCGACGGCACCGGCGTCGCCGCGTCGTCGTCGGGAGCATCCGCGTCGACGGCGACGTCGGCGTCGAGCACCGCGGTCAACACCGCCCAACTCGACACCGGCACCTACCCGACGTCGCCGTCGGCCCCCTTCGGCTTCGCGACCGCCCCTGACCCGGAGATCGTCGGAGCGGAGGGGCAGCGGCTGGCCGAGTTCGTCACGATCCCCTCGGAGATCGATCCCGAGATGACCGACGTCGGTCTGCCCACCGGCGTGGTGTTCGGGACCAACAACCTGAGGTCGGTGTTCGCCTCGAAGGCCGTCGCCGACGCGGCCGGTGTCAAAGGTCTCGTCACGGGCTTCTTCACCTCGGCGGGCCAGCCGAAGAAGAAGATCAGCGACAAGACCAGGTCGTTGACGCAGCTGGTGCTGCGGTACAACTCGCCGGCGGCGGCGAACACCGCCGCGATCGCCATGAACAACGCGTCGATCGCCCGCCCCGCCGACGGTGAGATCGCCTTCGCGCCGGCCACCATCTCGAATCTGCCGGGCACCCTCGTCAGTCGGGCGTCCGGCCAGTTCCCCGGGATGCGTTCGTTCACCGCGCACAACAGCTACGTCATCTCCACCGGCGTGGCGGTGCCGCCCGGACAGGAGGGCAGCGCCGAGTCGATCATCCGCACAGCGGTCGCGAAACAGATCCCGTTGATCGACCGCTTCCCCGCGACACCGATCGTCCCGGGGGTGAAGTCGCGAATCAAACTGGATCAGAACAACATCCTGATCTACGCCATCCCGGAGACCGACGGGCAGATGCTGGGTGGACTCACCCGCGGCGTGTACGGCCCGCGCGGGATGGCCAGTGTGGAGGGACCGGAGATCCTCACGACCCTGCAGGACAACGGGTCCGAGCACAACGCGGTCTGGCGGTCGACGGTGTACCGCGCCACCACCGAGAGCGATGCGTCGGAGATCCTGACCAAGCTCGTCGACCGGGATCTCGCGGCCGGCTACTCGCGCAGCGGGTCGCCGGCGGGTCTGCCGACCGCCACCTGCGTCACGCAGGACACCGCCTCCGGGCAGCAGAACAATTGCTATGTCCCCGAGGGCCGCTACATCGGCGCGACCTACGACCGCGACGCGGTCAAGGCCAGGCAGATGATCTCGGCGCAGTACCTGATCCTCACGAAGGCTGATCAGACGGCGAACTGACGATCGACCGGCCGCTGGGATCTCGTGCACCGAGACCTCAGTGGCCGGCGCCGATCTCGATCAGGAGCACCCCGGCGACGACCAGGCCGATACCGACTCCCATCACCTTCGTGAGGGCCTCGCCGAACAGGTAGCGGCTCGCGACGGCGGTCAGAGCGACACCGGTCGCCGCCCAGATCCCGTACGCGACACCGAGCCCGACACCGTGCGACAGCGTCAACGACAGGAACACGAACGACAGCAGGTAGCCGACCGCGACGGCGATGTACCAGAGGTTCTTTCCGCCGGCGGCGGCCCGCAGCGCGAGGGTGCCTGCCACCTCCGAGCCGATCGCGACGACGAGGAACGCCCATCCGCTCACGACGGGTCGACCGATTTCCCTGCGCGCGGGCCGGATCCCAGTTCGATGCAGAGGACCCCACCGATCACGAGGACCATGCCTGCGGCCATGACCACGGTGACCGTCTCCCCGAACAGGACCGACGACATCACAGCGGTCGCGGCCACCCCGAGGGCGCCCCAGATCCCGTACGCCACCCCGAGCGGGAACCCGCGTCGCAACACCCGGTCCAGTAGGACGAAGGCGGCGAGGTAGCCGATCACCACAAGCGCGTACCACCCCGGATGATCCAGAGCAGCCTTCAGGGCGAGTGAACCTGCGACCTCGGAGACGATGGCCGCGCCGAGGAACAGCCAGGTGATCACCGGGTCAGGCCATCGCGCCGAGCACGGTCTGCGCGAGTTCGGGCCGGCAGATGACGAGGTCGGGAAGGTAGACGTCGGACTGGTTGTAGACCAACGGGGATCCGTCGATGCGGCTGCACCACAGACCGGCGGCCTGCGCGACCGCGACCGGGGCCGCCGAGTCCCACTCGTATTGCCCGCCCGCGTGGACGTAGGCGTCGGCCTCACCGCGCAGGACCGCCATCGCCTTGGCGCCCGCGGAGCCGAGCGGCACCGCGACACCGCCGATTGCCGTCGCGACGTCGTCGGAGAAGGTGGGCGGTCGGGAGCCGCTGATCACCACCCGCGGCACGTCACCGCGCGGCGTCGACATCAGCCCGGCGGTGGGTGCGACGGCGCCGGAACCACTGTCGTAGGTGATCTCGAGGGCCGGTAGCGACACCGCGCCCACGACCAGACCCTCGTCGGCGGTCCACAGCGCCACGTGGACTGCCCAATCGGCGTGGCCCTCCATGCCGTACTCGCGCGTCCCGTCCACCGGGTCGACGATCCACACCCGGGGAGCCTGCAGTCGCGTGCGGTCGTCGGCCGATTCTTCCGACAGCACCGCGTCGTCGGGCCGGCGCTGCGCCAGTTGTGCGAGCAGCCAGTCGTTGGACTGTTGATCGCCCGCGTCGCCGAGTTCTCGCCCGGACAGACCGCTCTCGCGCCGCAGACGGACCAGCAGTTCACCCGCCCCGGTGGCCAGTTCGGCGGCCAGGGCGATGTCGGCCTCGAATCCCACCGCGCTCACAGGCCGAGGTTCCGGATCACGGCGTCGGCGACCTCGCCGGGCGAGCCGTCGGCGGGGGTCACCACGAGTTCTGCCGTGCTGGGGCGCTCATATGGGGAGTCTATGCCGGTGAACTGTTTCACCTCGCCTGCCCGCGCACGGGCATAGAGCCCCTTGGGATCTCGCCGCTCGCATTCCTCGAGCGGCGTGTCGACGAACACCTCGTAGAACGGCAGCTCGCGGGCGGCGTGGATCTCCCGCGCCCGTTGGCGCTCGTCGGCGAACGGGCTGATCAGCGAGACGATCGCGATCGCGCCCGAGTCGGCGAACAGGGTCGCCACCTCGGAGGTGCGACGGATGTTCTCGCGACGGTCGTCGTCGCCGAAACCGAGATCCGAGTTGAGTCCGTGACGGAGGTTGTCGCCGTCCATGAGGTAGGCCGGGCGACCCGCCGCGACGAGCCGGCGCTCCAGTTCCACTGCGATGGAACTCTTCCCGGAGGCCGACAGCCCGGTCAGCCAGATGGTGCCACCACGGTAGGGCCGTTGGTCGGCCGACACCTTCGACCCGTGCCACACCACGTTGCTGTCCCGGGCGACCGGGCCGGTGATCATGCCGGCGCCGACGGTCTTGTTGGTCGCCTCGTCGACGAGGATGAAGCTGCCCGTCTCACGGTTGCGGCGGTAGCCGTCGAACATCAACGGCTGCTGGGAGTGCAGTGTGATGCGGCCGATCTCGTTCAGTGACAGTGATTCTGCGTTCTCGTCCCGGTGCAGCGAGTTGACGTCGAGCCGGTAGGCGATCGAGCTGATCGAGGCGCGCGACTCGGTCGTCGTGGAGGCGATCACGTACCGGTTGCCCTCACGGAGCTCGCCGTCCTCGGAGAACCAGCAGACCATCGCGTCGATGTCACGGCCCACATACGGACGGTTGTTGGGTCGGGCGATCATCTCGCCACGGGCGACATCGATCTCGTCGGCGAGCGAGATCGACACGGCCATCGGCGCGAACGCCTCGGTGACCTCGACTCCCCCTGGCCCCCAGATGGACTCGATCGTGCTGCCGAATCCACTGGGGAGCACCACGACGTCGTCACCGGGCTTGAACGTGCCGCCGGCGATGGTGCCCGCGTAGCTGCGGTGGTCGGACCCGTCGCTGCGCTGCGGGCGGATCACGTACTGCACCGGCATGCGGGCGTCGATCAGGTTGCGGTCCGATGCGATGTGGACGCGCTCGAGGTGGTCGAGCAGAGGGCCGCCGTGGTACCAGGGCATGTTGACCGAGGTGTCGACGATGTTGTCGCCCAACAGCGCCGAGACCGGGACGAAGGTGAGGTCGGTGACGTTGAGCTTGGAGGCGAAGGTCGCGAACTCGTCGCGGATCTCGTCGAAGCGCTCCTGCGACCAGTCGACGAGATCCATCTTGTTCACCGCGAGCGTGAGGTGCGGGATACCCAGCAGCGACGACAGGAACGCGTGCCGACGCGTCTGTTCGAGAACCCCTTTGCGGGCGTCGATCAGCACGATCGCCAGATCGGCGGTCGAGGCGCCGGTCACCATGTTCCGGGTGTACTGCACGTGCCCGGGGGTGTCGGCGATGATGAATTTCCGTCGCGGCGTGGAGAAGTACCGGTAGGCGACGTCGATGGTGATGCCCTGCTCGCGCTCGGCCCGCAGACCGTCGGTGAGCAGTGCGAGGTTGGCGTACTCGTCGCCGCGCTCGGCGCTGGTCCGTTCGATCGAGGCCATCTGATCGGCGAAGATCGACTTCGAGTCGTAGAGCAGGCGACCGATGAGCGTCGACTTGCCGTCGTCGACGCTGCCCGCGGTGGCCAGGCGCAGGAGTTCCTTGCCGCCGCGCAGGGCGGCGGTCTCCGTCCGCAGACGGTCGGCGGGGATGGTCATCAGAAGTACCCCTCTTTCTTCCGGTCTTCCATGCCCGATTCCGAGATCCGGTCGTCGGCACGGGTCGCGCCGCGTTCGGTGAGCCGGGTGGCGGCGACCTCGTCGATCACCTCGGCCACGGTCGCGGCCGTGCTCTCCACACAGCCGGTGCACGTGGCGTCCCCGACGGTGCGGAAGCGCACGGTCTCGGTGTGCGACCGCTCGCCGTCGGCGATCTCGAGGAAACGTGTCTTCGCCAGTAACATCCCGTCGCGGGGGACGACCTCGCGCTGATGCGCGTAGTAGATGGACGGCAGATCGATCGCCTCGGCCTCGATGTACTGCCAGATGTCGAGTTCGGTCCAGTTGCTCAGCGGGAACACCCGGATGTGCTCGCCCTTGGCGTGACGGCCGTTGTAGAGGTTCCACAGTTCTGGCCGCTGCGCGCGAGGATCCCAGGCGCCGAAGCGATCCCGGAAGCTGAACACCCGCTCCTTGGCGCGGGCCTTCTCCTCGTCGCGTCGGGCCCCGCCGAAGACCGCGTCGAACCGGTTCTCGGTGATGCCGCGCAGCAGAGCCGCGGTCTGCAGACGGTTGCGGCTCGCGCCGGGACCGGTCTGCTCCACGACGCGGCCGGCGTCGATGTCGTCCTGCACGCTGGAGACGATCAGCCGCACCCCGGTCTCGGCGACCACGCGATCCCGGTACTCGATGACCTCGTCGAAGTTGTGCCCGGTGTCGACGTGCATGAGTGGGAACGGGATCGGCGCGGGCCAGAAGGCCTTGCGGGCCAGGTGGAACATGACCACCGAGTCCTTGCCGCCCGAGAAGAGCAGGCCCGGCCGCTCGAACGTGGCCGCGACCTCTCGGAAGATGTGGACCGATTCGGCTTCCAACGCACTCAGGTGCGACAGCTCATACCCGATCTGGGGCACTGACGACTCCTCACTCGATCACTGTTGTCGACCCTCGGCCACGTACCTGCGTCCATCGAACACCGCACGCCGATGAACCTTGCAATGTCGGTTATTCGACACTACCGTTCGACAATATGACACTGAATGTAGGTGCCGACGACGCCGATCGTCAACCGGTGTCGGCGCCGACCCGACGGGTCGTGTCGGTGATCGACCACCTGGCCGACGACGTGTCGGCGCGACCCACGCTGGCCGATATCATCCGCGCCACGGACATGACCCGGGCGACCGCACACGCGGTCCTCACCCAGCTCTGCGCCGACGGCTGGACGGTCCGCGACGACGCCGGGCGCTTCTCGCTGGCCCCGCGCTTCCTCGCCCGCATCCGGCACGCCGCCGGCGCCCAACCCTTGACCAGCGCAGCCCGGCCGGTACTCACCGACCTGCACCGGCGGATCGGACTGCCGGTCTTCCTCTCCGAGCGCGACGGCGAGTTCATCCAGATCACCGAGATCGCCGGCGACATCGGCTGGGCCACTCCGGGCACCCGGATCCCCGTCACCGCCCCGCTGTGCCGCGAGTACATCGCGTGGGCGGGGGGCCGCGAGCAGGCCGAGTGGCTCGCGACCGCGCCGCCACCGAGTCGTAACCGCCTCGCATCCTTGCTGGCCGTCATCCGCGAGCGGGGGTACAGCGTGGAGCGCCTGGGCCCCGAGGCAACCGAGGTCATGGCGACGCTGCGTGCGGTGCACCTCACCGACGCGTCGCAGCCGGTCCGGCGACGCCTGGCCGATCTGCTCATGGACCTGATGAACTCCGACTACCGACCCGAGGACCTCGACGGCGACGTCCGGGCGCTGTCGGTGGCGGCGCCCGTGCGCACCGAGGCCGACCGCACCGCGCAGAACCGGGTCTCGTCGTCGATAGTGATCTGCCCCGGCACCAGAGTGGGCGGATCCGCGCTCGCGGCGCTGGTCGAGGAGCTGCAGGGCGCAGCCGCGGAGATCGAGCGCGCCCTGCTGCGCTGAGCTTTACCAACCAAGCACTTGCTAGGTAGGGTCGAGCCATGACCGAGCCCGCCAGCCAGATCCCGGCGCCCCTCACCGGCGACCAGCTCACCGCCGACTCGACGCCGGTGGCCTACGAGGTCACCGACGGCGTCGCCTACGTGACGCTCAACCGCCCCGACTTCCGGAACGCGCAGAACTCGGTGATGACGTACTCGCTCGACGCCGCCTTCGTGCGCGCCGTCGACGACAACGCGGTGAAGGTGATCGTCCTGCGCGCGAACGGCAAACACTTCTCGGCGGGCCACGACATCGGGACCCCCGAGCGCGACTTCCACGTGCAGTATCCGAACACCGCGTCGCTGTACTGGGATCACACCGATCGCAGCGGGGGCGACCAGCGACTCGCCCGCGAGATCGAGGTCTACGTCGGCATGTGTCGTCGGTGGCGCGAGATCCCGAAGCCGATGATCGCCCAGGTCCACGGCGCCTGCATCGCCGGAGGCCTCATGCTGGCCTGGGTGTGTGACTTCATCGTCGCCTCCGACGACGCCTTCTTCTCCGATCCCGTGGTGCGGATGGGCATCCCGGGTGTCGAGTACTTCGCACACGCCTTCGTCCTCGGGCCGCGCCGGGCCAAGGAGTTGCTGTTCACCGGCGAGCGGTTCACCGCGGCCCAGGCGCTCCAGTGGGGCATGGTCAACCACGTCGTCCCCCGGGATGACCTGCAGGACAAGGTGACCGAGATCTCCGGGCGCATCACCGAGATGCCGCAGCTCGGACTGGCCCTGGCCAAGAAGGCCGTCAACATCTGCGAGGACCAGATGGGCCTGCGCAACTCCATGGACTCGGTGTTCGGGTGGCATCACTTCGCGCACAGCGCCAACGCGGAGGCGGCCGGTGGCGACTCCCTCGGCGGGATGGACGCGAAGTCGATGAAGGCCAGCGCCGGATCGACGAGCGCGGGCGGAAACGCCTGATGGACCTCACCTTCGACGACGACACCGAGTCCTTCCGCGCCGAGGTCCGGTCCTGGCTGGCCGCCAACGTGCCGAGTTCCCCGCTGCCGTCGATGGATTCGGCGGAGGGCTTCGAGGCGCACCGCGCATGGGAACAGACGATGGCCGATGCGCGCATGTCGGTGGTCAGTTGGCCCGAGGAGTTCGGTGGACGCGACGTCGGACTGCTGCACTGGGTCGTCTTCGAGGAGGAGTACTACCGCAGCGGCGCCCCCGGACGGGTCAGCCAGAACGGCATCTTCCTGCTCGCCCCAACTCTTTTCGAGCACGCCCATCCCGACCAGCTCGCCCGGATCATGCCGCGGATGGCGCGGGCGGACGACATCTGGGGGCAGGCGTGGAGCGAGCCCGAGTCCGGCAGCGACCTCGCGTCGCTGCGCTCGACGGCCGTACGCACCGACGGCGGATGGTTGCTCAGCGGACAGAAGACGTGGAGTTCGCGGTCGAGTTTCGCCGACTGTGGCTTCGGACTGTTCCGCAGCGACCCGAACTCGTCCCGCCACAAGGGACTCACGTACTTCATGTTCGACCTGCGCGCCGACGGGGTGACCGTGCGACCGATCAACCAACTCGACGGTGAACCCGGATTCGCGGAACTGTTCCTCGACGACGTGTTCGTCCCCGACGACCCGGACCGTCCCGGTGATTCGGGCGTGATCGGCGAGGTCGACAACGGGTGGCGGATCGCGATGAGCACCGCCGCCAACGAACGCGGCCTGTCGCTGCGCTCCCCCGGTCGTTTCCTCGCCACCACCGACCGGCTGCTGGCGCTGTGGGCCCGGGCGGACAAGAACGGGACGGCCGGCGAGGCGCTCGGCTCGCGTGTCGCCGACGCCTGGATCGGGGCCCGCGCCTACGAGTTGTCGACCTGGGCCACGGTCAGCCGTCTCGCCGAGGGCGGGCAGCTCGGGATGGAGTCGTCGATCAACAAGGTCTTCTGGTCGGAGTGGGACATCGCCACCCACGAGACCGCGTTGGACCTGCTCGGCGCGGACGCCGAGATCGCAGGCCCATCGCACGACGACCCTGCGGGCGGGTGGATGGACGGGTTCCTGTTCTCCCTGTCCGGCCCGATCTACGCGGGCACCAACGAGATCCAACGCAATGTCATCGCCGAGCGTCTGCTCGGACTACCCCGGGGCGACCGATGAGATTCCTGCTCGAGACCGAGCACACCGACCTCGCGAACAGTATCGACTCGATGTTGACGCGCGCCGACCTGCCCGCGGTCGTGCGGTCCTGGAACGACGGGGACCGCGGCCCCGGACTCGCGGTGTGGGCGCGACTCGCCGACACCGGCGTGACGGCCCTGCTGATCGACGAGGCGTCGGGCGGGTTCGGCGCCGGCGCGCTCGAGATGGTCGTCGCCGCCGAACAACTCGGCCGACACTGCGTTCCCGGTCCGGTCGCCGAGACCATCGGTGCGGTGCCGACCCTGCTCGCCGGCACCGACCGCACCGACCTCCTCGAGGCACTCGTCGCGGGCGAGTTGGCGACGCTGGCCGTCCCCGACGCCGTTCCCTACGCCGCCGACACCGAGGCCGCGACCCACCGACTGCTGCTCGCCGGGACCACCCTGAGCACGGGTGAGGTGGTGACCACCCACGCCTCGGTCGACCGGGCCCGCACGGTGTCGGTGCTCGCACCCGCCGACACCGTCGCCACCGACATCGACGGCTCGGCCGCGTTCGACCACGGCGCCCTGGCCACCGCCGCGCAACTGCTCGGACTCGCCTCGCAGATGCTCGCCCTGTCCGGCGCGTACGCCATCTCGCGCACCCAGTTCGGCCGACCGATCGGATCGTTCCAGGCCATCAAGCACCACCTCGCCGATGTCGCCATCGCCGTGGAGATGGCACGCCCACTGGTCCACGGGGCCGCCCTGGCGCTCGACGGCGCGGTGCCCCCCGGCGGCGATGCGTCGCGCGACGTGTCGGCGGCCAAGGTCGCGGCGGGCCAGGCCGCCTACCTGGCGTCGCGCGTCGGACTGCAGACCCTCGGCGCGATCGGCTACACCCAGGAACACGACCTGTCGCTCTACCTGACCAAGACACGCGCGCTGCTCACCGCCTGGGGCACCCCGGCGCTGCATCGCGATCGCGTCCTGCGATCGGTCACCGCACCCGTGGGGGCGCCGTGACCTCCCCCGTGATCACCTCACCCGGCATCGACACCGAGGACCAGGCGGACCTGCGGGGTGCGGTCCGCGACGTGCTGCGGCGCCACGGTGACTCCGCGGCGCTGCGGTCGGCGATGGCCGCGACCCCGCGCTACGACCGGACGCTGTGGAGTGCGCTGGCCGAACAGATCGGTGTCGCGGCGCTGGCCATCCCGGAACGCTTCGGCGGCGTCGACGCGTCGCTGATGGAGTCCCACGTCGTGCTCGAGGAACTCGGACGGACGTTGAGCCCGGTGCCCATGCTCGGGTCGGCGGTGCTCGCCGCGCAGGCGGTACTGCTCTCCCGCGACGACGAGGCGTGTGAGCGGGTGCTGCCCGCCATCGCGGCCGGCGAATCCGTCGCCGCACTGTGCTGGGCGGACGCGACGGGCTGGGACGAGCCCGGTGTGGGCGCCGACGGCGGTCTGCTCACCGGCACCGCCCACTACGTGCTCGACGCCGAGTACGCGGACGTGCTGATCGTCGTCGCACGTTCGGGCGGGCACGTGACTCTGCACGAGGTGTCCCCGGATGCCGACGGTGTGGTCGTGACCGCGCTGCCCACCATGGACCCCACCCGGCCGCTGTCGTCGGTGAGTTTCGAGGAGACACCGTCGCAGACGATCGCCGCGCCCGCCGACCTCCTGCGCCGCCTGCGGACGGTCGCGGCGGTGGCGTTGTCGGCCGAACAGGTCGGGGCCGCACGGGCCGTGCTCGACCAGACCGTCGAGTACACCTCGTCACGACGACAGTTCGGGCGGGTGATCGGCTCGTTCCAGGCCCTCAAACACCGGATGGCCGACATGTACGCGTTCACCGAGACCGCGCGATCGATCTCGTACGCGGCGGCCGGTGCGCTCGCGGCCGACGATCCGGACACCGACGAACTGGCGGCGGCCGCCCGCGTCTACTGCTCACGGATGAGTGCCTCGGTCGCCGGCGAGGCGGTCCAGTTACACGGCGGGATCGGCATCACGTGGGAGCACGACGTCCAGCTGTATTTCAAGCGCACCCACGGCGCCGCACAGCTGTTCGGTCAACCGTCGTCGTCGATGGACTCGCTGGCGCGTGCCGCGGGCCTGTGACGCGCCGACGGTGACGGCATATCCCCGCGGTGGGTACGTGCAGTCGGCCGGAGTACTACCATCCGACTGATGAGTGACCGGTCGAGGACGCGTGGCGGCCCAGCCGGAAACTATCTCGATCCGGCCGCGGTCAGCCCGGTGTTGAACACCACCCTCGAGCTCGCCGCCACGGCGGCCGGATATCCCGTCGCACTCCTGCACATCCTCGACGACCAGAATCAACACGTCCTCGCGGCGTACGGGATCGAGGGGCTCGTCGGGGCGGTCACCGATCGCCAGTCCACGACGTGCAAGGAAGTCGTCGACACCGGTCGGCCACTGGTGATCACCGACGCATCGCAACCCGGGATGGATCCGTCGCTGACGGCACCGCTCGTCGCCGCCGGCATGCGCACGTACGTCGGGGTGCCGCTGTTCAGCCGGGAACACACCGCCATCGGCACCCTGTGCATGACCGACACCGTCGGACACGACATCGGTCCCGAGGACGTGCAGATCCTGCAGAAATACGCCAAGGTCCTCGAGGAGCAACTCGAGTTGCAGCGCGACCGGACCGTCACCAGCGACGCGTACTCGATCGAGGAGATCGTCGACGCCATGTCGCGCGACGAGATCCGACCGTGGTTCCAGGCCATCGTTGATCCGCGCACCCGGCGGACCCACGGGTACGAGGCGCTGTGCCGCTGGCTGCACCCGACCGACGGCGTCCTGAGCCCGGCACGGTTCCTCCCCACAGTTCGCAGCACCGACATCATGCTCGACCTCGATCTGCAGGTCCTGCGGCAGGCCATGGCGATGATGCTCGAATACGACACCACCGGCGAACCCACCGTGCTGCACGCCAACATCGACGGCGCACACCTCATCCGGCCACAGCGGATCGAGATGCTCACCGCGGCGATCACCGAGAGCGAGTTCCCGACCGACCGGCTCCGCATCGAGCTCATCGAATCGGCCACCCTCGACGACACGGTTGCCGCACAGGCGATCTCGACGCTGCGGTCGATCGGCGCACACATCGTCATCGACGACGTCGGTCGCGGGTGGTCGTCGTTGAGCCGGATGGTCACGTGGCCCATCGACGGGTTCAAGATCGATGCGTCACTCACGTCCGGTCTCGGTACGCGGGTCGTCGACCATCTGCTGACCGGCCTGATCGAGCACGCGGACGCCAACGACCTGGTGGTGATCGCCGAGGGCATCGAGACCCCCGACCAGGTCCGCTCACTGGTGGCGCTGCAGTGTCCCCTCGCGCAGGGGTATCACTTCCAGGTGCCGCAGCCCGACCCACGTCCGGCCTAGACACCTCACCGGGCCGGTCAGGCCTGGGGCACCAGACCCTCGAACTCGGCGTCGACCATTGCGTCGTCGAGACCGAAGTCGGACAGCGAATACCGGTGTGCCGGTCTGCGATCGCCGGATTTGCTCTCGGCGTCCATGGTCGTCATCGCAGCGCGCGCGTCGTCGGTGAACGGCGCACCGAGCGCGGTGTAGACGCGCTCCACCGTACCGATCGGGTCGTCCCGCAGTTCGGTGAAGTCGACGTCGACGAACTGGTCCGGGTTGTACCGTGACCGCGCCTCGGTGAAGGCGCGCAACCCCCGGGACCACAGTTCGAGCTGGGTCCGACCGACCTTCTCGCCGACGAACGTCGTCGACCACCCGTCGGTCGCGCTCTGCGCGAGCGAACACATCGACCCGATGATGGTCCGCGGCGGTCGGTGCGTCTGGATGATCAGGGCGTCGGGGTACACCGACATCAACTCGTCGAGGGCGAACAGATGGCTGGGGTTCTTCAACACCCACCGCTTGCCCGGGTCGTTCAGACCGATCAGCTGAAGGTTCTTGCGATGCCGCGCATAGGCGTTCGTCCAGTCCTGCTGGGCGAGCCATCGCGAATACGACGGCAGGTAGGCCAGCGACTCATACGAGATCGACTTCATCGTCTGTCGGAGCAGCTGCCAGCATTCCTCGACGTCGTCGGCGCTCATGTAGTGCAGCCCCATGAACTCGGGGTTGTCCACGTGGTGCTGCTCGAGACCGCTGTTGATCTGTTGGAAGACAGGATTGGCCTCCCACGTGTCCCGCGGGGGCCGCGGTTGCGGGAACTCGGCCAGCCACATCTCGAGCCCCTGATGCGACGGGTCGGCGGTCAGCAGGCGGTGCAGAGCGGTGGTCCCGGTGCGCGGTAGCCCGGTCACGAAGATCGGCCGTTCGACGGCCACGTCGGCGTATCCCGGGTTCGCCTTCCAGGACGCCTCGCTGAGCAACCGTGCGACCAACGCCCCGCGGAGGAAGAACCGGAACATCTTGCTGCCCAGTTCGGTCAGACCGGCCTCGTCGACGTAGGAGTCGAGCAGGACCTGCAGCCCCTCGGTGTAGTCGTCGGTCCCGAAGTCGTCCAGTCCGCACGCCTTGGTCGCCGAGGCGTGGAGATCGGCGACCGTTCCGACGCTGGTACGTCCTGTCATGGGAAGAACTCCTTGTCCGGTGACCGGGTCGGTCAGTTGTGGTACTCACCGCAGTTGACGTCGAGGGTCTGACCCGTGATGGCGCTGGCCCACGGGGACGCGAGGAACACCACGGCGCGGGCGATCTCATCGGGTTCGGGCAAGCGCTTGAGGTCGGACTTCGCCGCGGTCTGCGCGTACACGTCGTCCGCGCTGATGCCGTACTTCTTCGCGACCTCACCGAAGTACCACTTGAGCTGGTCGTCCCAGATGTAGCCCGGCAGAATGCTGTTGACGCGGATGCCCTGGTCACCGAGTTCGGTGGCCAGCGACTCCGACATGGCCAGCAGGGCCGCCTTGGCGAGCTTGTAGCTGCCGTATCGCGGTTCGGAGTGCCGGACCACCATCGAGTTGATCATCACGATCGAGCCGTCCGTGGCGGCCAACGCCTCGGTGAAGGCCTTCGTCATGCGCAGGCCACCGAGGATGGTGAGGTCGAGACTGGAGCTGATGTGGCCGAAGTCGGTGCGCGCCAACGGCTTCATCGACGGCAGCGCGAACGCGTTGTTGACCAGGGCGTCGACCCGACCGTAGGCCGTCAGCGCCGCGTCCACGAGTCGGTCGACGTCGGCGTCGGCGGTGATGTCGGTGGGGACGACGATCGCGTTCCCACCGGCCGCGGTGATCTCGTCGGCCACCGCACGCAGCCGCTCCTCGGTGCGCGCCGCGAGGACCACCGAGGCACCGGCGGCCGCGGCCTGCAGGCAGATCGATCGGCCCAGTCCGGGCCCGACCCCACCGACCACGACTACCTTGTCGGCCAGTAGTGGTCCCGAGGTCCCTGCGGCCGAACTCACCTGGGCGGTCATCCGAGCATCCTCTGCGCGAATGCCCGCTGCCGCGTCGCGATCCGATCCCGCCATCCCGCGTCGTCGATCCGATTGTGGTCGAGGTGCGGGAGGTGCTGTGCAACCTCGTCGAACCCGACGACCACGGCGGTGGGGCCGTCCTGCGGCCCGACGGGCGCGGAGACGCGTTGCCATCGGAACTGCATGATGCCGTGGGTGCGACCGGTTGTCTCGATCCAGTTGGCGACGTGCGGGTCTCGTCGGGAGACCACCATCCGGATGAGTCCGTCCGGATCGACCTGCGCCTGCGCGGTGTTCAGACTCGTCTGGTGGTGCACGTAGTCCAGCGAGATGTACCACATGCTGCCGAGTTGGAATCCCTGGTACGGCGCAGTTGATCTCGGGACGGTGATGATCATGGCCTGGTCGTCGCTGAGGTCGAAGTGGCCGACCGAGGAATACTGCGTCGACAGTCCACCGGGGGTGAGCCGGGGTTCGGTGAAGGTGTTCACCGGCTTGTCGAGATAGAACCACTTCGGGAAGTTGAACCACGTGTTGATGCGCGAGAGCAGCATCTTGCCCGCGACGCGGTAGCGCTTGGTCAGCACGTCGAGATCCGGTTCGTCGGCCGGCGTCCCGACGGTGTCGGTGCGCTCGATGGTGATCGAGCCCTTGCGTTCGGCGGTCCAGTCGCTGAACACCTCGCGCACGGCGAGGGTGGTGGCGCCCTCGGCGAGGACGAAGTAGTTCGGGCCGGCGTCGTCGCGGGGTGGGCCGAAGCGCAACCGGAACGATCCGTCGGCGTCGATGTCGAGGCGCCGGTCGTCGAACGCGTCGTCCCCGCCGGGCACCTTGTCGGGGTTGTAATCGCCGGTGATCACCTGGAAGCTGAGATCGGTTGTGCTGCCCCGCACCCCGGTGACCAGGTACTCGGCACCCGCCTCGATGTCGGCGCTGTAGTAGAGGGTGTCGGGGTTGTCGAGACCCATCTTCGTGTACGGGCCGGTCGACGTCGCGAAGAAAGGGTGGGTCCTGGCGCGGGCCCACGCGAGTTGCATCACGGCGTGCACGCTCTGGCCGAGGTAGCTGTACCCCTCGGCGAGGTCGGTGTCGGAGCGGATGAACTCGGCCGAGGCGATCAGGCGCTCGGCCTCGGCGATCGCCGCGGTCAGTGGGGCGGTGATGTCGGTGACCGGGATGGGCGTCCGACTGTCGGAGAGCTCACTGCTCACAGCCATGTGTCGCCTCCGGTCCAGGTGAGGAAGTCGTCGAGTTCGGCCTGGGCCGGTGTGACCCGCGGATGCTCGGTGGACAGGTACCCGCCGCGGTAGAACAGCAATGGCTTGTCCTGCAGCATCTCCCCGAGCGTCGTGACGCGTCCGATGGCGATCAGGTGGTCACCGCCGTCCTCGACACGCTCGACGGTGCACTCGGCCCAGGTGATGGACCGTCGGATGACCGGGAGACCCGCGGGCGAGGGATCCCACTCGATCGAGGCGAACTTGTCGGTGCCGGGGGCGCCGAAGGTCGCGCTCACGTCCTGCTGATGGTTGGAGAGGATGTTGACGCAGAAGTTGCCCGCGGCCTCGATGATCTTCCAACTGCGCGAGGTCTTCTGGGGGCAGAACAGGACCAGGGGCGGATCGAGCGACAGTGCCGCGAACGACTGGCAGGCGAACCCCGCCGGCGCGCCGTCGGCGTCGATGGTCGTGATGACCGTGACGCCGGTGCAGAACTGGCCCATGGCCGTTCGGAACTGGCGCGAGTCGAAATCCGTCGTCCCACTCGAGACGTAGGCCATGTCAGTTCTTGAAGCCGATGGTGAAATCGTGACCCCAGAGGCTGACCGCGGTGCTCTCCCGCGCCACCCACTCCTCGTCGGCGACGGTGCGTCCCTCACAACCGAATTCGATGTCGAAGCCACCGGGGGTCTTCATGTAGAACGACAGCATGAGGTCGTTGACGTGCCGGCCCAGCGTCGCCGACATCGGCACCTTCTTGCGCAGCGCCCGATCGTGCGCGAGACCCACGTCGTCGTAGTTCTCGACCTCCACCATCAGATGCACGATGCCGGTGTCGTTCGGGATGGGCAGGAACGCCAGACTGTGATGGCGCGGGTTGCAGCCGAAGAAGCGCAACCACGGGGGGTCGTCACCCTCCTCGCGGCCGACCACCTGCGGCGGAAGGCGCATCGAGTCGCGCAGACGGAACCCGAGGACATCGCGGTAGAAGTTCAGCGACGCCTCGTCGTCGTCGGTGGTCAGCACGACGTGTCCGAGCCCCTGCTCGCCGGTGACGAACTTGTGTCCGTACGGGCTGACCACGCGCCGGTGTTGCAGGGCCACACCGTGGAACGCCTCGAGTACGTTGCCGGTGGGGTCGGAGAACACGATCATCTCGACGACCTGCCGATCCACCAGCTCCTCGTCCTTCGCCTCACGGAAGATGACGCCGGCGTCGGACAAACGGTCGCGGACCTGCTGCAGCGCAGCGGCGTCGGAGCACTCCCACCCCGACGACGCGAGGTGGTCGCGGTCGCTGGGCACGATGACCAGACGCGCGGGGAAGTCGTCCATGCGGAGGTAGAGCGCACCCTCGGTGACGCCCTTGCCCTCGACCATGCCGAGCACCTTCAGACCGTATTCCCGCCAGGCCGCCATGTCGGTGGCCTCGATACGCATGTATCCGAGGGATCTGATCGGTGCGGAATCGGTTGCGACCGAAGCCATCTCGCCGGGGTCCTTTCGTAGCTGTTCTGCGGGCCGGAATGCTCGGAAGAGCACTCAGACCATCGTGTCCGTCTGACCGCGCAGCGACCTCAGAGCAGTTGCCCTTCAGCCGCGGAGCGGGTCAGACCATCGTGTCACCGATCGGGATGCCGAACTCGCCGTTGGCGAAGGCCTGGTAGGCCCGCTCGGCGTCGTTGGCGGCGTGCACGCGACCGGCGTGCGCGTCGCGCCAGAAACGCTGCAGCGGTTGATCGCTGTCGAGCGCACGGGCGCCCGCGGCCTCGAAGAGACGGTCGATCGCGGAGATCGACCGCGACGACGCACGCACCTGATCGCGACGGGCACGCAGGCGGAGTTCCATCGGGACCTCCTTGCCGGCCAGGATGAGGTCGTACTCGTCCTGGACGTTGCCCGAGAGCTGTCGCCACGCGGCGTCGATGTCGCTGGCCGCCTCGGCGATACGCACCTTGCCGAACGGGTCGTCCTTGGCCTTCTCGCCGGCGTAGGCGGCGCGGACGCGCTTGCCCTGCGCCTCGACGTGGGCGGCGTAGGCGCCGTAGCCCATGCCGACGACCGGTGTCGAGATGACGGTGGGATGGATGGTGCCCCAGGGCATCTTGTAGACGGGGGCGGTGTTGACCTCGAGGCCCGGCGACGTGCCGGTGGCCATGGCGCGGAAGCTGAGCATGCGGTGCGACGGGACGAACGCGTCCTTGATCACCAGCGTGTTCGAGCCGGTGCCCTTGAGTCCGGAGACGTGCCACACGTCGCGGATCTCGTAATCGCTGCGCGGCAGCAGGTAGCTGACGAAGTCGACGGGCTTGCCGTTCTTGAACACCGGGCCACCGACGAACGTCCAGTCGGCGTGGTCGCAGCCCGACGACCAGTGCCACTCACCGTTGACCTTGTATCCACCGTCGACGACCTCACCCATGCCCATCGGGGCGTAGGACGATCCGATGCGCGTGCTGGGGTCCTTGCCCCAGACCTCTTCCTGGGCCTGCTGCGGGTACAGGGCGAGGTGCCAGTTGTGGATACCGAGGATCGAGGAGACCCATCCGGTGGATCCGCAGGCGCTCGCGATGCGGCGCACGGCCTCGTAGTAGGTCACCGGGTCGACCTCGTAGCCACCCCACTGGGCGGGCTGCACCAGCTTGAAGAAGCCGACCTCGTCGAGGCTCGCGATGGTCTCGACCGGGATGCGACGCTGGTCCTCGCACTCCTGCGCGCGCTTCTCCAGTTCGGGGAGCAGGGCGCTGATCCTGTCGAGGACCTCGGTGCCGACCTCACTGCGCTGTGACATGTGCGTAACTCCCAATTCGTCGCTCTGGTGGAACGTGTTCGGATCAAGACTAGAACACGTTCTCATTTATGTCGAGGCCAGCACGTTTACCGATGACAAACGCCGCAAAACCGCCCTACGGCTGGCGTGGGAACCCCCATTTCTGTAACGTGTTCTAGTACGCACGCATCCAGGATCCCGGCCCGGATCGCTCGATCTCCAGGAGGTCATCAGATGTCAGACAAGCACGACGACGGCGTAGCAGTCCGGGAAATCGACACCGGGACCCCGCCCACCCGTTTCGCGCGCGGCTGGCACTGCATCGGCCTGGCCGACGAGTACCGCGACGGCAAACCCCACGCGATCGACGCCTTTGGCACCAAGTTGGTGGTGTGGGCGAACGCCGAGACCGGCGACGTGAACATCCTCGACGCGTACTGCCGGCACATGGGTGGCGACCTGTCGAAGGGCAGCGTCAAGGACGGGAACATCGCGTGCCCGTTCCACGACTGGCGGTGGAAGGGCAACGGTCGATGCGCGGGCGTGCCCTACGCCAAGCGCGCACCGAAGCTGGCCAAGACCCGCTCGTGGCCGACGATGATCCGCAGCGGGCAGCTCTTCGTCTACAACGACCCCGAGGGCAACCCCCCGCCCGAGGACGTGGTGATCCCCGTCGTCGAGGAATGGGGCACCGACGAGTGGACCGACTGGACCTGGAACCGCATCGTCATCGAGGGCTCCAACTGCCGCGAGATCATCGACAACGTCGTCGACATGGCGCACTTCTTCTACATCCACTACGCCCTGCCGGACTTCTTCAAGAACGTCTTCGAGGGTGAGACCGCCGCGCAGTACATGAACTCGCGTGGCCGGCCCGACATCGAGATGACGTCGGCCTACGGCGACAGCTACCTCAAATCGATCGCCGCGTACTACGGCCCGGCGTACATGCTCAACCCGATGCACCAGACCTACGGCGGCTACGCGATCGAGACGATCCTGACGAACTGCCACTACCCCATCGACAACAACTCGTTCGTGTTGATGTTCGGCGTGATGGCCAAGAAGCCCGAGGGACTGTCGGAGAAGCAGGCCCAGGGCATGGCCCGCAAGATCTCCGAGGGCGTCGAGGTCGGTTTTCTGCAGGACGTCGAGATCTGGAAGCACAAGAGCCGCATCGACAATCCGCTCCTCGTCGAAGAGGACGGTCCGGTATACCAGCTGCGCCGCTGGTACGAGCAGTTCTATGTCGATGTCGCCGACGTGACCGAGGAGATGACCGGTCGCTACGAGTACGAGATCGATACCGAGAAGGCGCTGGAGAACTGGGGTGTCGAGATGGAGGAGAACCTGCGGCGCAAGGCCGAGGGTGAGGACACGGACTCCGCGATCGCCGAGGAGACCGCGAAGCTCAAGGCCACCAACGACGCCGCGAAGGTCTGACCGCCGATGACCAGCGCCGTCGACAAACCGAAGGGCTGGGCGAAGGCGCCGGACTTCGGTGATGACCCCCAGCGACTGCGCTCCGTCCGCTCGGCCACCGAGCGCGACCGGACGCACTACCTGCGGGGCGGCATGCGCGAGATCGAATGCCGCGCCTGCCACGCGTGTGTGCTGGTGAAGAAGACCAGCGAGTTCCAGACCAGCGTGCAGTGGAACGCCGATGCCCGCGAGCAGTGCAACGAGCTGACGCGCGTTCGTGAGCAGGGCGGGAACCCGGCGATGACGCCGACGTGCTCGCGGCTGTCGGCCAGCATCGACCACGGCGTCAGCGAGGGGATCATCCCGCCGCACAGCCCGGACACCGACCCCGACGGATATTTCTGAGGCCGGGTCGATTCCTCGCGATTACTTTCGCCGGGCGCCCGGGTCAGACACAGTGACCTGACACCGCGCGAGAGGACCACAGCGATGACCGACTACTCCGCCCCGCTGGGCGCACCCATCTGGATGGATCTGATGAGCAGCGACCCGGCCGGCGCCGCCGAGTTCTACCGTTCGATCTTCGGGTGGGAGGTCGAGGGACCACCGCGTGAGGAGTTCGGCGGTTATCAGAACTTCATGCTCCACGGCCACCGCGTCGCGGGGCTGAGCCCGTTCATGGAGGGGGCGGGCGCACCGGCGGACATCTGGTCGGTCTATCTGCACACCGCCGACGCGGAGGCCACGGCGGCAGCAGCAGGCGAAGCCGGCGGCACCGCCATCGTGCCGCCGATGGCCGTCGGGGACGAGGGCACGATGCTCGTCGTCGCCGACACCGCAGGCGCGGCGATCGGCTTCTGGCAACCGAACGCGCACACCGGTTTCGCCGAGTGGGGTGTACACGGTGCGCCGTACTGGTTCGACTGCCTGAGCAAGGACTACGCGGCGTCGCTGGCGTTCTACCCGCCGGTCACCGGTGCACGACTCGAGGAGGTCGGGAGCGGTGGCGACGCCAACGCCCAGGGACCCGACTTCTACTCCCAGGTGTTCAACGGCGACCTCAGCTACTCCGGGATCATGAACGCGTCGACCATGCTGCCGCCCGAGGCGCCGTCGTTCTGGCAGATGTACGTCACCGTCGACGATGTCGCTGCGACGGTGGAGAAGGTGACGTCGTTGGGCGGATCGGTGCTGATGCCCGCTGACGAGACCCCGTACGGAACCCTCGCGTCGCTCAAGGACCCCTACGGCGCCGTGTTCAACCTCGGCCACCCGCCCGCCGGGATGTAATTCGTCGACTTCGGGCGTCAACGCGCGCCGTCCGTTCGCACGCGCGCCCACCTCGGCGCGCGGGTGAACGGGCGGCGCGCGTTCGCGATCGTGGGAACCAGCAGCGCGGCGGCCCCGTCTGAGCAGCGTGACCGGCTACCCCACCGACCGACACGGACTCATCTACCGTTCGACCGCCCTTGACGCGGGATTCACCGACACCGAGATCACGCGTGCCGTGACGCGGGGCGACATCGTGCGTGTCGCGCGCGGAGCGTTCGCCCCGCCCGGCGATCGAACACCCGAGCAGATTCACCGGTTGGCCGCCATCGCCACGAGCGAACTGGCGGGCGGCAGCGTTGTCGTCAGTCATCAGTCGGCCGCCACGGTGCACGGCCTCGAGATGCTGCAGCCGAGCCTGCGCCGAGTCCACCTGACGACGGGGTCGCCGGCGGGCGCTCACCGCACCACCACCCGCCACGAGCACGTCGGCGTCCTGGCCGACGATGAGATCTCCATAGTCGACGGGATCGTCATCACCACGCTCGAACGCACCGCGGTCGACGTCGCGTGCACGACGACGATGGGGTTCGCGGGAGCGTTGGCCGTTTTCGACTCAGCCCTACGACTGGGTGCGGATCGAGCCGAGATGCAGGAGATGGTGCAGACCACCCGTCGCGGCGTCGGCCGAGCACGGCGAGCACTGCGATACGCAGACGGCAAAGCCGAGAACCCCGGCGAATCGTGGAGCCGGGCTCAGATGATCGAGGCCGGGTTGTCGTCGCCGCGACTTCAGCACCAATTCCGGGACGTGCAGGGAAACGAGATCGCCCGTACCGACTTCGACTGGAGCGGGCTGTTGGTCGGCGAATTCGACGGGATGACCAAGTATCAGAAGCACCTTCGCCCCGGAGAGACACCATTCGACGCAATGCGTCGCGAGAAACAGCGCGAGGACGCATTGCGTCGCACCGGCGTCATGGTGATCCGGTGGACGTGGAAGGACCTTCAGGACGGGCGCGTCGTGCCCATGATCCGCGAGTGGCTGGCGCGGCTGGGGCTCACGGCTGCATGAACGCGCCGCTACCGTTCACACGCGCGTCAACCTCGGCGCGCGGTTGAACGGAGGGCGCGCGTTTGCGCGCGAGGGTCAGACTCCGGCGTTGGCGTTCTGCTTTTTAAGCAACTCGAGGGCGATGTCGATGAGCTGGTCTTCCTGGCCGCCCACCAGCTTTCGGGCTCCGGCCTCGAGGAGGATGTCGGCGGCCGACACCCCGTACTTCTCGGCGTGACCCTCTGCGTGCTTGAGAAACGAGCTGTAGCAGCCCGCGTAGCCCATCATCATCGACGGACGATCGACCAGGCACTCCGACGGCATCACCGGGCGCACCACGTCCTGCGCGGCGTCGGCGATCTTCATGAAGTCGACGCCGGTGGCGATCCCGAGCTTGTCGCAGACCCCGACGAACGCCTCGACCGGCGTGTTACCCGCACCGGCACCGAAACGCCGCACCGACCCATCGATCTGCTGCGCACCCGCACGAACGGCGGCGATCGAGTTGGCGACGGCGATGTCGAGGTTCTCGTGACCGTGGAATCCCACCTGGGCGTCGTCGCCGAGTTCGGCGACCAACGCCGCCACCCGATCCGACACCTGCTCGAGCACCAGCGCGCCGGCCGAGTCGACGACGTAGACGCACTGACATCCGGCGTCGGCCTGGATGCGGGCCTGTTTCGCGAGCACCTCCGGCGGCTGACTGTGCGACATCATCAGGAACCCGACGGTCTCCAGGCCGAGCTCGCGGGCCAGCCCGAAGTGTTGGATCGAGACGTCGGCCTCGGTGCAGTGGGTGGCGATCCGACAGATCGAGGCACCGTTGTCCTGCGCGGCCCGGATGTCGTCCTTGACGCCGAGGCCGGGCAGCATCAGGAAGGCGATCTTCGCCGACGTCGCCGTCTCGACCGCAGCCCGGATGAGTTCCTGTTCGGGGGTTTTGGAGAAGCCGTAGTTGAACGACGACCCGCCGAGACCGTCACCGTGGGTGACCTCGATGACCGGCACACCGGCACCGTCGAGCGCGCCGACGATGTTGCGGACGTCGTCGGTGGTGAACTGGTGTCGCTTGTGGTGGCTGCCGTCGCGCAACGACGAATCGGTGATGCGGATGTCGAGGGTGTCGCTGTATTTCCGCGCACCGGCCATCAGATCAGCTCTGTCTGCGAACACGATTCACACTCCCAGTTTCTGCTTGGCCAGCTCTTCGCCGACCTTGGTGGCCGCGGCGGTCATGATGTCGAGGTTGCCCGCATAGGGCGGCAGGAAGTCGCCCGCGCCTTCGACCTCGACGAAGATCGACACCCGCGCCAGACCGCCGTTGATGACACTCGGCGGATCGAACTGCGGATCCTGCAGCAGGCGGTACCCCGGCACATACGCTTGGATCTCCCTCTCCCGTTTGTGGATCGACTCCGCGATGGCGTCGGTGTCGGCATCCTCGGGGATGGCGCAGAAGATGGTGTCGCGCATGATCATCGGCGGATCGGCCGGGTTGAGGATGATGATCGCCTTACCGCGGGTCGCACCGCCGATCGTCTCGATGCCCCGCGAGGTGGTCTTGGTGAACTCGTCGATGTTGGCGCGGGTTCCGGGCCCGGCCGACACCGATGCCACCGAGGCGACGATCTCGGCGTAGCTCACCGGCACCACCGACGACACCGCGTGCACCATCGGGATGGTGGCCTGGCCGCCGCAGGTGATCATGTTCGTGTTCGGGGCATCGAGATGTTCACGCAGATTCGCCGGCGGTACCACCGCGGGCCCGACCGCGGCCGGGGTCAGGTCGATGGCGGTGATCCCCGCCGCCTCATACCGCGGGGCGTACTCACGATGGACGTACGCCGAGGTCGCCTCGAAGATGAAATCCGGGCGCTCCGAGGAGTTCAGGAGCTCCTCGGCACCCCCGGACATGGTGATCAGCCCGTGGTCGGCGGCTCGCTTCATGCCCTCCGAATCGGCGTCGATGCCGACCATCCAGCGAGGCGCGATGTACTCCGACCGCTCCAGCTTGTACATCAGGTCGGTCCCGATGTTGCCCGATCCGATGATCGCGGCGGTGACCTTGGCGCTCACTGATGACTCCTCAACTCGAACGGCTCGTGATGGTTGGACAGGTCGGTTCTCGGCGTCACACGAAGTCCAGGGTGACGCTGCCGAGCTTCGCGAACTCGGCGACGAAGTGGTCGCCGGAGGAGATGTCGATGGCCCGGGTCGCGGTGCCGGGCAGGATCACGTCGCCCGCCCGCAGACGCACCCCGAAGCTCTCCACCTTGCGCGCGAGCCAGGACACCGCGTTGAGCGGATGGCCCAACACCGCCGACGAGTTGCCCTCGGCGATGACCTCACCGTTGCGGTGCAACCGCGCATCGATGTCGCCGGTGTCGATGTCGGAGATCGTCACGCGCTGCTCACCGAGGATCCACCCGCACGACGACGCGTTGTCGGCGATGGTGTCGCAGAGGGTGATCTTCCAGTCGCGGATCCGACTGTCGATGAGTTCGATCGACGGGACCACCCACTCGACCGCGTCGATGACGTCGTCGTTGGTGCAGCCGGCGCCGGGGAGGTCCTTGCCGAGGATGAAACCGACCTCGACCTCGACCCGGGGAAAACAGAAGCGACTCGCGTCGATGGGCGTGTGCTCGTGGTACTGCATGGTGTCGAGGAGGTGCCCGTAGTCCGGCTCGTCGACGCCCATCATCTTCTGCATCGCCTCCGACGCGAGACCCACCTTGTGACCGGCGACGACGGCGCCGCCATCGAGGCGTCGTCGGATGTTGACGAGTTGGATCTCGTAGGCGTCGACGACGTCGAGCTCGGGATGGGCGGCGGTCAGCGGATCGATCGCGCTCGCTCCCGACTCGGCGTCGGCCAGGGCACGGGCCAGCTGTTCCCGGACCTCCGGGGAGACTGTCATTTCTCGACACCTCTCGTTAGTGAACGTGTTGCCGTTCTCGCCCACCAGCGGTCCTGGTGAGCATGCCTGGACCTGGTATAGCCTGGCGACAGACCAATTCTATAACGTGTTCTAGATTGGCGGGAACAGGCACCGACGTTCTTCGGCGCCGCGACCACCGGACCACCGCGTCCGTGAAGGGGCCTCACATGACCACGACAGACCATCTCGAGGACGAGTACGACGTCATCATCGTCGGCGCGGGCGGTGCGGGTATGAGCGCCGCGATCACCGCTGCGTCGCAGGGCCTCAAGACCGTCATCATCGAGAAGTCGGCGTACTGGGGTGGCTCGACGTCTCGTTCCGGCGGCGGTGTGTGGATCCCGAACAACTCCGTCCTCGAGCGCGACGGCGTCAAGGACGATCCCGAGGCCGCGCGCACCTATGTGCGGTCGATCGTCGGCGACGTGGTCGCCCCCGAGCGGATCGACGCCTACATCGACAACGGCCCGAAGGTGCTCGACTTCCTCTCCGAGCACGCGCCGCTGGAGTTGGAGTGGGTGAAGAACTACTCCGACTACTACCCCGAGGCCCCGGGTGGACGGGTCGGCGGACGCTCGTGCGAGCCGAAACCGTTCGATGCCCGCAAGCTCGGCGCCGACTTCGCAACCCTGCACCCGCAGTACACCAAGGCCCCGCTCGGCGTCGTGGTCAAGCAGTCCGACTACCGCTGGCTGTCGACCGGGCTGCGCCATTGGCGCGGACCGCTGAAGATCATGCAGGTGGGCCTGCGGATGATCTGGGGCCGCGTGACGCGCAAGCATCTGATCGGGATGGGCGCCGCGCTGATGGGCGAACTGCTGCTCGGGGTGCGCAAACTCGGTGTGCCGCTGCTGCTGAACACGGGCCTGACCGACCTGGTGACCGAGAACGGACGCGTGGTCGGGGTGACCGTCGACGTCGACGGGACCACGAAGACCATCCGCGCCCGCAAGGGCGTGATCCTGGCGTGCGGCGGTTTCGAGCACAACGAGGAGATGCGCAAGAAGTACCAGCGCGAGCCGATCGGGACCGAGTGGACGACCGGTGCGCCGAGCAACACCGGCGACGGCATCAACGCGGGCATCAAGATCGGCGCCGCGGTGAGCTTCATGGAGGACTCGTGGTGGGGTCCGACGATCATGCTGCCGCGCGGCCCGTGGTTCGCCCTCGCCGAGCGCTCGCTGCCGTGCTCGTTCATGGTCAACACCCGCGGCGAGCGGTTCATGAACGAGTCGCTGCCCTACGTCGAGGCAGTGCACCAGATGTTCGGTGGGGAGTTCGGTCAGGGCGAGGGCCCCGGCGAGAACATCCCGGCGTGGTTGGTCTTCGACCAGACCTATCGAGACCGCTACATGTTCGCCTCCGTCTCGGGCCGACAGCCGTTGCCCGGCAAATGGTTCAAGACCGGCGCCGTGCTCAAGGCCGAATCGCTGGAGAGCCTCGCCGCGAAGATGGAGGTGCCCGCCGATGCACTCGCGGCCACCGCCGAACGCTTCAACGGGTTCGCGCGCAACGGTTCCGACGAGGACTTCGGTCGCGGTGTGAGCAAGTACGACCACTACTACGGGGACATCACCAACAAGCCCAACCCCAGCCTCGGCGAACTGACCAAGGCGCCGTATTACGCGGTCAAGATGTTCCCCGGCGACCTCGGCACCAAGGGCGGCATCAACACCGACGTCGCCGGACGCGCTCTGCGCGAGGACGGTTCGATCATCGAGGGTCTCTACGCCGCCGGCAACACGAGCAGCCCGGTGATGGGCCACACCTACGCGGGACCGGGCGCGACCATCGGACCGGCGATGGTGTTCGGCTATCTCGCCGCCATGGACATCGCCGCGAACGACACCGTGTCGGCCGGGTCCGATCGGCGGGCCGGCTGATGCCGATCGATCCTTCGGTCGCGGTCGGGGCCGATCTCGGCGAGTCCTCGTTCGAGTGGTCGGCATCGAACGTGGCGCTGTACAACCTCGGTGTCGGCGCCGCGGCGGATCCGCTCGACGTCGAGGGCCTGCGCTACATCCACGACATCTCCCCGAAGGTGTTGCCCACGTTCGCGACCGTGGCCGGGAGCTTCGAGGCGACCGAGGCTCCGACGGTTTCCTTCCCCGGTATCGAGATCGACCTCGCGAAGGTCGTGCACGGGAGCCAGCAGGTCACGACCCACCGTCCGATCCCGGCGAGCGGCAAGGGCACGACCCACTCGCGGATCGCCGAGGTGCAGGACAAAGGATCGGCGGCCGTCGTCATCACCGAGACGCAGACGTTCGACTCCGACGGTGAACTCCTGTGGACCACCCGGTCGTCCATCTTCGCCAAGGGCGAGGGCGGCTTCGGTGGTGATCGCGGCACGTCGGAGCGCGTCGAGTACCCGGACCGCGACCCGGACTCCGTCCTGACCGTGGCGACGCGACCGAACCAGGCTCTGCTCTACCGTCTCTGCGGCGATCGCAACCCGCTGCACTCCGATCCGGCCTTCGCCTCCGCCGCCGGTTTCCCCGCGCCGATCCTGCACGGACTGTGCAGCTACGGGACGGTCTGCCGGGCGATCACCGACGAGCTCCTCGGCGGCGACGCCGACGCCGTGGCCGGGTTCGGCGCGAAGTTCGCCGGCGTGTTCTTCCCGGGCGAGACGTTCCGGATCTCGGTGTGGGACACCGGCACCGACCTGGTGGCGACCGCGACCGCGGTCGAGCGCGACGATGCTCCGGTACTGGGCAACGTGGTCCTGACCCGGCGCTAGTCCCGGCTGTGCGTCGCCAGGAAGCCGTCGACCGCAGCCCGCGCGATGGCCTCGTAGTCGAAGGTCGGCAGTGTGCTGAGCCGTCCCATCGCCAGCGGTCCGATGATCAAGGCCATCGCGGTGATCCGATCAACCTGTCCGAGCAGTTCGACCGCGTCCGCACTCGAGAGCACCTCGTCGAACGGCCACAGGTACTGATCGGCGACCCGTTCGCGCAACGTCCGTTGCTCGACACGGTCCGGGTCCTCGCCACGCGCACCGTACGTCTCGTCCAGCCCGGCGCCGAGCGAGAGCCACGCCAGAAACGTCGTCGAGGCGGGCACCTCCGCGAACAGTCGGGCCTGCGACAGGGCCAGGGCCGTCAGCCGGTCACGTACCGAACCCATGGGCGGCGGTGCCGGGGCGGCCGGGACCACGACACCGAACGCGGCCGCGACCACCTCTGTCGTCGAGGCGAAATGACGATAGAACGTCGCGCGCGACACCTCGGCGGCCCCGATCACGGACTCCACGGTGACGGCGGACGGCCCGGCGGCGCGGAGCAGATCTGCCGCGGCGGCCACCACCTTGGCGCGCGATTGCGCCGGACGGGGATCAGTGCGGCGCACCCGGTCATCCATGGTCACGAAACGCAACCTACCGCTTACGAGACTGTTAGTCTCAAAAAATCGTCAGCCCATCGAGCCGACGACCAGCAGCATCCCGAGGACCAGCAACACGAGCGGTGCCACCATCGCCACGACGCGCCAGAATCGGATGGACGCACCGGAATGCGGTCGGCCGGTATGAGTACGGAGAGACATGGTCACGGTTCCTTTCACACCGGGGCGACGTCGACCCGGGCCCTTCGAGCGATCTGTGACTGCTAGGACCAGAGTGACAGAAGTAACAGTTGAGATCGGGCAGCCACTCCGCGCGTCGGCGTCACGATTGCGCAACACGGGTGTGTCGAGCAGCCACCCGATCACGAGAGGGTGCGAGCGATGACCACGGTGAAGCCCGGCCCCGACCGCCTCACGATTCGTGCCGTCTGGCTCATCGCCGTCGCCTGCGGCGCACTGAGCGCGGTCGTCGCGGCCATGGCCGCACTCAACACGGCGTTGGCCGAGATCGCCCCGGACATCGAGGCCGACGCCGGACAGATCACCTGGCTGGTCGACGGCTACACGCTCACCCTGGCGGCACTACTGCTGCCCGCGGGCGCGCTCGGCGACCGGTTCGGTCGACGCGGGATGTTGATCGGCGGCATGGTCGTGTTCGGCGTCGCGTCCCTGCTGCCGGTGTTCCTCGACGACCCGAACCTGATCATCGCGTCCCGCTGCCTGGCCGGTGCCGGTGCCGCGCTGGTCATGCCCGCCACCCTCTCGCTGATCACCTCGGGTGTCCCCGAATCCAAGAGACCACTCGCGGTGAGCATCTGGGCCGGTGTCGCAGGCGCCGGAGCCATCGGCGGGTTCTTCGTCACCGGAATCCTGTTGGAGTTCTTCAGCTGGCATTCGATCTTCATCACCTTCGCCGCGGCGTCCGCGGTCATCGTGGTCATGGCCCTCACCGTCGACACCTCGCGCGACGAGAACCCACCACGCTTCGACATCCGCGGCTCCGTCACCTCGGCGGTGGCGATCGCCGCCTTCGTGTTCGGGCTCATCGAGGGCCCGGTCCGCGGTTGGGACGACCCACTCGTCCTGATCGCCCTCATCGGCGGGTTGGCACTCGTGGGCGCATTCATCCATCTGGAGCTGGCCCGCGACCACCCGCTGCTCGATGTCCGCCTGTTCCGTCGACGCGCCTTCGGTTCGGGCGCATTCGCGATCGCGCTGCAGTTCCTGGGATCCTTCGGCACGTTCTTCCTGATCCTGCAGCGTCTACAGCTGGTGCTCGGGTATTCACCACTGCAATCGGCCGTGGCGATGTTCCCGCTGGTGATCGTCGTGATGGTGATGTCCCTGCTGGGAAATTGGCTGGCGGTGCGGTTCAACTTCCGCGCCGTGCTGGCGCCGGGCATGTTCGTGTTCGGGATCGGGATCGTGCTGTTGGGCGCGTTGACCTACACCGAGTACTGGGTCATCGCGATCCTGTTGTCGGTCATGGCCTTCGGTCTGGGCGTCGCGACCGCCCCCGCGACCACAGCCATCATGGTGTCGACCCCGGTCGAGAACCAGGGCGTCGGCTCCGCCGTCAACGACACCGCCCGCGAACTCGGCGCCGCGATCGGCATGGCCCTGGCGGGCAGCATCGTCGCCGCGGGCTACACCGCGCGTATCGGCGCGACCGCCGACCGCGCGCGTGAACAGTTCCAGACCATGGGTGATCAGCTGATCTCCGGTGGACAACAGGCCCGCGGCGAGATGGTCGCCGCGCAGGGTGACGTCGTCGCCGAGAACATCGGACGGTCGCTGGCCGAGGCGAAGGCGGTCTCCGAACAGCTCGAGCAGAACGTCCCCGGCGACCTCGCCCGGACCGTTCTCGACGGCGCGCAACAGGCGTTCCTGCATCCCTCGAGCCAGGCCTACATCGTGCTGGGTGCGCTCGTGATCGCCGGTTCGGTGGTGTTGGCGTTCTGGGCCCCGAATCGACTGGACGAGAAGGCGACCGGGACGACGGTGGTGGCGGCACCATCGGACCGGGAGTCCGACCCGGTGGGTTGACCCACGCGGTCTAGACGGTCGCCACGGCCTCGACAGCGGTCGCCGAGGCCCACTTGTAGTCGGCCTTGCCTGCCGGGGATCGATGGATCTGTTCCACCACGGTGATCGTGCGCGGCACCTTGTAGCCGGCGATCCGTTCGCGGCAGGTCGTCTGGATCTCGTCGAGGGTCGGCGCGTCGGCCCCCTCGACCACCGAGACCACAGCGGCGACCTTCTGGCCGAATCGCGGGTCCGGCACGCCGACGACGAGGACGTCGTGCACGGCCGGATGTGCCTGCACAGCCGCCTCGACCTCCTCGGCGAACACCTTCTCGCCGCCGGTGTTGATGCACCCCGAACCGCGGCCCAGGAACACGACGCCGCCGTCGGCGTCGAGTCGGCCCATGTCGCCGAGGATCGCCGCGCGACGCCCGTCGGGCAACGTCACGAACGTACGGGCCGACTTCTCGGGATCCTTGTGATAGCCGACGGGGACGCGGCCGACGCGGGCGATGAAGCCGATTTCCTCCGATCCCGGTTCGATCGGCTCGAGGGCCTCGTCGAGAACGGTCAGTGCCGGGTTCGAGGTGGACCGCAGCAGGCCGTCCGCGCCCATGATCAGCTCGCCGTCGTTGCCGGTCTCCGACGCACCGAAGTTGTCGCGCATCCACAGATCGGGTTTGACCGCCCGCATCCGGTCGCGCACCGCCGTCGACCAGATGGCGCCGCCGTTGGTCACCGACAGCAACCCGCTGACGTCGAGGGTCCCCAGCGCTTCTCTGCGCTCCATCTCCTCCACGAGCGGCGCACCCATCCCGTCACCGACGATGAGCACGATCTGCACCCCGTGGTGCTCGATCGAGTCGAGCACGGCCGCCGGGACGAAGTCGCGCTGCAGCACCAACCGGCCGCCATTGATGAAGAACATGAACAGCGAGTAGATCGCGGCGCCGTGCATCAGCGGCGCGGCCAGCAGGAACGAGATCGGGGCGAATGTACTCGCGTTGTTCGCGATCGCGGCGTGGTCGGCGAGCGGTTCGGGGCCGTAGGGGTTGCCCCCGGACAGCGGCTTGTGGAAGAAGTCGTCGTGGCGCCACACCACGCCCTTCGGATAGCCGGTGGTGCCCCCGGTGTAGAGGATGTAGTGCTGGTCGCCGGATCGGGGCGGGAAGTCGCGCGCGGTGCTGTGCCCGGTGAGGTCGACGACCCCGACCGAGACCCGATCGTCGGCTGCGGCAGCGAGTTCCGGCGTGATGTCGCCGATCACCAGCACGGTGTGCACCGCGGTCTGCGGCAGCACGGTCGACAGCGTGCGCTGGTGCTCGTCGAGCTCCACGAGGACCGCGACCGCGTCGGAGTTCTCCAGGATGTAGGCGAGTTCGGTTGCGGTGTAGCGATAGTTGACGTTGATCGCGGTCGCACCGATCTTGAGCAGCGCGACCATCGCGTAGACGTGCTCGAGACTGTTCTTGAGGTACAGCGCGACGTGGTCGCCGGCACCGATCCCATGGTCGCGCAACAGATGCCCGAAAGCATTGGACCGCTCGTCGAGGTCGTGGTAACTGACATCGACGCCCTCGTAGCCGATCGCGATCCGATCGGGCACGGCATCGGCGATGGTCTCGAAGATGTCGCCGAGATTGAAGTCGGTGGAGGTCGTCTCGGTCATCGGGTCAGCACCAATCCGCTCGTGGGAACTCCGGTCCCGGCCGTGACGACGACGCGTTGCGCACCGTCGACCTGATTGACCGAGTCGCCCCGGAGTTGCCGCACGGCCTCGGCGATCCCGTTCATCCCGTGGATGTAGGCCTCGCCGAGCTGTCCACCGTGGGTGTTGAGCGGCAGCTCGCCACCGACCTCGAGGACGCCGGGGCGTCGGACGAAATCCTTGGCCTCACCACGGCCGCAGAACCCGAGTTCCTCGAGCTGCATCAGTGTGTAGGGCGTGAAGTGGTCGTAGAGGATGGCCGCGTCCATGTCGGTGGGACCGAGTCCGGACTGCTCCCACAGCTGCCGTCCGACGAGACCCATCTCCGGCAGGCCGCCCAGGTCGTCGCGGTAGTAGCTGGTCATGATGTATTGGTCGTTGCCGCTGCCCGACGCCGCACCCGCGATGATCGCCGGGACGTGCGGCATGTCCTTCGCCCGCTCGGCGGAGACGATCACCAGCGCCACACCACCATCGGATTCCTGACAACAGTCGAGCAGGTGCAGGGGCTCGGCGATGTAGCGCGAGTTCTGGTGGTCGTCGATGGTGATGGGCTTGTCGTAGAAGAAGGCGTTGGGATTGACCGCGGCGTGTTTGCGATCGACCACCGCCACGGCACCGAAATCGGCACTTGTCGCGCCGTATTCGTGCATGTACCGCTGGGCGACCATGGCCACGAACGCAGCCGGCGTGGACAACCCGTGCGGATAGCTGAACGCGTTGTCGGTGCCCGACGAGTTGTCCTGGGCGGCGAGACCGGCGTTGACCTGACCGAAGCGCATACCGGACCGCTCGTTGAAGGCACGGTAGGCGACCACGACGTCGGCGACACCGGTGGCGACGGCCATCGCCGCCTGCTGCACCGTCGAGCACGCCGCCCCACCGCCGTAGTGGATGCGCGAGAAGTACGTCAGGTCACCGATTCCCGCGGCACGGGCGACGGCGATCTCGGTGTTGGTGTCCATCGTGAACGAGACCAGGCCGTCGACCTCGGACGGGTCGAGTCCCGCGTCGGCGATCGCCGCCCCGACCGCCTCGGCGGCCAGGCGCAGCTCACTGCGGCCGGAGTTCTTCGAGAAATCGGTGGCACCGATCCCGACGATCGCGGCGGCGCCGGACAACGAGGTACTCATGCGTTGCCCTGAGCGGTGTGGTCCGGTGTCTCGGTGTGGTCCAGGACGACGCTCACCTGCGAGGTGACGTGCTTGCCCAGTGCGTTCGTGCCGACCACGTCGACCGTCGCGACCCCGTCGTCGACGGCGCTGACCGTCCCGGCGAACGTGAGCGTGTCGTAGGCGTACCAGGGGACGCCGAGGCGCAGCGTGATCGAACGGATCTGGGCCCGCTGTCCGGCCCAGTCCGTGACGTAGCGCCCGACCAACCCGGTGTCGGTGAGGATGTTGACGAAGATGTCCTCGGATCCCTTGCTCTGCGCGAGGTCTCGGTCGTGGTGGACGTCCTGGAAGTCGCGGGTGGCCAGGGCGGTCGAGACGATGAACGTCGGCGTTGCCTCGATCACCAGGGGCGGCAGGGTGTCGTCGACGGCCACGCGGGGTGGCGTGCGGGGCGGGGCCACGGGGGCGGTCATGTCGTCGCGCCTTTCGATCCGGCGGGTTGCCAGGCGTACAGGGTCCACGGATCACCGGGTCCGGGGACGGTGGCGTCGGGATCGGCTGCGTTGGATTCTGCTGGGAAATCGAGGAACTCGACGACGACCGGCATCCCGATGGACACCTCGGCGGGGTCGACCCCACGGAGTTGGCCGAGCATGCGGGCGCCCTCGTCGAGTTCGACCAGGGCGATGACGAACGGCAGGGTCCGGCCGGGCACGCGCGGGGCGTGGTGCACCACGAAGCTGTAGACGGTGCCCGTCCCGGCGGCGACCTGGTAGTCGGTGGTCTCGGAATGGTGCTTCCACAGCGCGGGAACCGGCGGGTGGACCAGGGTTCCGTCGGGGCGGCGTTGGATGCGTAGTTCGTGATCGGCCACCCCGGCCCAGAAGAACGCGGTGTCGCGAGATGCAGTGGGCCGCATCATCGCGCCGGCGTCGAGGTCGTCCGTGGGGGCGGCCAGCGACGATGTGACGCCGGGGGCTGCCGCCGACTCGTTCGATGCGGTGGGTGGCCGGAACTTGAGGATGCGGAAGTTCATCTCGGCGACGACCTCGTCGCCGACGGTCCAGACGTTGCGGGTGGTGAAGAACCATCCCTCGCCGAGCCCGGTGGTCTTCGGGCCGACCACGTCGAGCAGTTCCGACGAGATGGCGACGTGCTCCCCCGGGCGGGTGTAGCGGTGATAGGTCGAGTCGCAGTTGGTGGCGACGACCGAGGTGTACCCGGCGTCGTCGAAGATCTGCGAGACCGCGCCCAGCGGGTCGTCGTCGGACCGCGCCCCGTGTAGGCCGCGCATGGTCCACACCTGCGCCATCGCGGGCGGGGCGACGACGCCGTCCCAGCCGGCGGCCCGCGCCGCGTCGTCGTCGCGGTAGATCGGGTTCCCGTCGCCGATCGCCTCCGTCCAGTTGGCGATCATAGGGCCGTTGATCGGATCACGTCCGGGCACCGGAGCGCTGGCGCCACCGGCACGCACCGCGTCGGTCGAAGTGCGGATCCGGTCGGCCGTGCTCGCCACGGTCTGATCCACGCTCATCGCGGCGCGCGCGGGAGACCGAGGCCCGAGGTCGCGATCATGTCCCGCATGACCTCGTTGACGCCGCCACCGAAGGTGATCACCACGTTGCGTTTGGCCTGCGCGTCGAACCAGCGGATGAGCTCGGCGGTCTCCGGATCGGCGAGATCGCCGAAGCGGCCGATGATCTCGTCGATGAGTCGGGAGATGCGCTGCACCCGTTCGGTGGCGAACACCTTGGTGGCCGCGGCGTCGGCCATGGAGATGGACTCGTTGCCCGACGAGGACACCTGCCAGTTCAGCAGTTCGTTGATGCGGGTGTAGGCCGCGATCTCGGCGAGCGCCCTGCGCACGTCCGGATTCTTCGCGGGCACCGTGCCGTCGGCCGCCGGTTTCTGCGCCCACGCGGTGATGCGGGCCAGCAGTCCGTCCATCCGTCCCGCGGGACCGAGCATGACGCGCTCGTGGTTCAGCTGGGTGGTCAGCAACCGCCAGCCGAGGTTCTCCTCGCCGACCAGCATGCCGACCGGGACGCGGACGTCGTTGTAGTAGGTCGCGTTGACATGGTGGGCGCGGTCGGCGGTGATGATCGGGGTCCAGCTGTAGCCGGGATCGCTGGTGTCGACGATGAGCATCGAGATGCCCTTGTGCTTCGGGGCGTCCTTGTCGGTCCGGCACGCGAGCCACACGTAGTCGGCGTCGTGACCGCCTGTGGTCCACAGCTTCTGCCCGTTGACGATGTACTCGTCACCGTGCCGGACCGCGGAGGTCTTCAGCGACGCGAGGTCGGTGCCCGCCTCGGGCTCGCTGTAGCCGATCGCGAAGTGCACCTCGCCCGCCAGGATCGCCGGGAGGAACTTCTGCTTCTGCTCGTCGGTGCCGTGCACCTGCAGGGTGGGGCCGACGGTCTGCAGGGTCACCGCGGGCAGCGGGACGTCGGCGCGCGCCGCCTCGTTGACGAAGATCTGCTGCTCGATGTCGCCGAATCCCTTGCCGCCGTACTCCGCCGGCCATCCGACGCCGAGCCAGCCGTCGCTGCCCATCTGGCGGATCACCTTGCGGTACGTCGGACCGTGTCGCTCGGTCAGCATCGCCGCCTGGTCCTCGGGCGAGATCAGCGTCGAGAAGTATTCGCGCAGCTCGGCTTTGAGGGACTTCTGTTCGGGGGTGAGGTCGATGAACATCGATCTAGTACTCCTGGCCGGTCGAGTCCGCCAACTCGTCGGCGAACATGGACGACTCCGCAAGCTCGTCGAGACGGGCGGTGGCCCCACCGACGATGCGGGCGAGGTCCTTGATGATCGAGTAGTAGCGGTGCAACGGATAGGTGATGTCCACACCGACACCGCCGTGCAGGTGCGTCATGGTGCGCAGGGTCGACGGCATCTCGGCGGCGAGCCAGTAGGTGGCGATCGACAGGTCGCGGTCGGCGTCGAGCCCCTCGGCCAGGCGCCACGCCGCCGACGTCACCGCCAGGTTCATCGACCGCCCCACCACATAGATGTCGGCGATCTGCTGGGTGACGGCCTGGAAGGTGCCGATGGGCTTGCCGAACTGATTGCGGTTGCTGACGTGGTCGGCGGTGATGCGCAGCGCACCGGCGAGGATCCCGTCGGCGTACGCGGCCAACCCGAGTCGGTAGAGGTCCCGCAACGCCCGACCGTCCCGAGACACCAGCGCCGCGTCGTCGACGGCGACGTTCTCCAGCCGGACGGTGTACTCACCCCATCGCGACGACGCCGGGGTACGAGTGATCGACACCCCGTCGGCGGCCGCGTCGACGAGCACGATGCCGGAGTCGGTGGTGACCAACAGCGCTGCCGCCCCGTCGGCGTGCAGGACCGCGGTCTTCGTTCCGGTGAGCCGACGGCCGGACAGCGAGGTGTGCGGTGCGGTGGTCAGCGCGGCGCCGGGTTCACCGATCGCGATGGCGACATGGCCTCCGGCGACGATGGTCTCGGCGAGACGATCGAGCGCAGACGACGATTCCCGGATCGCCAGTCCGGCGACCAGGGTGCCGATGGCGGGGGTGACGCCCGCCGACTCGCCGAGTTTGGTCAGCAACGGCAGCAGTCCCAGGATGCCGACGGTGTCGCCGCCACGGTCCTCCGGCAGCGGGAGCGCGACCACCCCGGACTCGACCATCGCCGACCACAGGGGAACCTCGAGGCCGCCGGGTGCGTCGAACTGTTCGTCCCACACCGGGGTGTGACGTCCGACCAGGTCAGTGGCCACGTCGCTGACCGCCTGGGCCGTGCCGTCCAGGGTGAAATCCACGCCGGGACACCTCCTCGTCGAAACCGTTTCTAGAACCTGTTCTAGTTGTATCAGAGATCAGAGTGCGCGCGGTAGGCCGAGGATTCGTTCTGCGGCCGCCGTGGCCAGCACCTGGGTCGTACCGCCGGCGATGGTCAGGCAGCGGTTGCGCAGGAACAGATCGGCGGCGTCGGAGGTGGCGAGTCCGGCCGGCCCGAGCACCGACAGCGCGAACTCCGGTACGTCCTGTCGGTGCCGGGCGCCGATCAGCTTGCGGACGCTCGAGATCGCGCCGGGGTCGTGGCCGGCCATGCTGCGCAGAACCGACTGCGCGTCCATCACGCGGCCGATCTGCGCCTGGACGCACAGTGCGCCGAGGGCGTCGAGGTCCACCGGTCCGAGGTCGGTGTCCGACGTGGCGATCTGGCCGAGCAGGGACTCCATCTCGGCGCCGAGACCCGAACCGCCCATGGCCACGCGTTCGTTGGCCAGCGTCGTGCGAGCGAGTCGCCAGCCGCCGTTCTGCTCCCCCACGAGGCAGTCGTCGGGTACGAAGACGTCGTCGAGGAAGACCTCGTTGAACAGGGCGTTGCCGGTGATCTCGCGCAGCGGCCGGACGTCGATCCCCGCGCTGGTCATGTCGACGAGGAAGTAGCTGATGCCCTTGTGTTTCGGGACGTCGGTGTCGGTGCGGGCGAGGCAGATGGCCCAGTCCGCGGTCTGTGCGGCCGAGGTCCACACCTTCTGCCCGCGCAGGGTCCACCCGCCGTCGACGCGGGTGGCCCGGGTGCGCAGGGAGGCGAGATCCGAGCCCGCCTCCGGCTCGGAGAACAGCTGGCACCAGGACACGTCACCGGCGAGTGTGGGCGCCACGAACCGCTCGCGCTGCGCGGCCGTCCCGTGCTCGAGGATGGTCGGGATCGCCCAGGCGCCGATCACCAGGTCGGGTCGGGAGACGCCCGCGCGGTCGAGTTCGGCGTCGATGAGCAACTGCAGCGCGGCGCCCGCCCCCAGCCCGAACGGCGCGGGCCAGTGGGGGGTCAGGTACCCGGCGTCGACGAGCGCGCGCCGCGTGTCCGCAGCGGCGGCGATCTGCTCGCATGTGGCGCGGACGGCGGCGCGGTCGTCGTCCACCTCGGACAGGTCGATGTCGATGCCGCGTCTCGTCCCGCCCAGGACGGCATGGGCCGTGGCCGCGCGCCACGGTGTGGTGCCACCGAGTTGCGCACGCAGCGAGAGCGCGAATCGGAGGTAGAGGTGCGCGGCGTGGTCGAACGTGAAGCCGATGCCGCCGAGGATCTGGATGCAGTCCTTCGCGTTGGCCACTGCGAGGTCGCCGACCGCAGCGGCCGCGACCGCCGTCGACAGCGCTGTCTGAACGTCGTCGGGGTCCGACGCGGCCGCGTGTTCGGCCACCGCGTGGGCGACGTCCCACGCCGCCGCACTCATCTGCTCGCTGCGGCACAGCATCTCGGCGCAGATGTGTTTGACGGCCTGGAACGACCCGATCGGCGACCCGAACTGCTCGCGGACCTTGGCGTACTCGACCGCGGTGTCGAGTGTCCATCGGGCCACGCCGGAGGCCTGGGCGGCGAGACCGGCGACCAGCGCGCCGCACACGAGGGCGTCGCCTGCGTCGAGGATCTGATGCTCGGCCATCCCGACACCGCGTAGCGACACCGTGCTCACGGTCGCGGTGCCGTCGACCGCGTCGGCCGCCTTGACCTCGACGCCCGGCGCAGCTGCGTCGACGACCGCCCACCGACGGGAGCCGTCGACGTCGATCACCAGGAGCAGCAGTCCGCCTCCGCTGTGCCCGACCACGGTCTGCGGCTCTGCGTCGACGACGATCCCACCGCCGTCAATATGTCGTGCGACCGCAGACGGCGTCGCGTCGGACACCAGCCCGGCGGGGGCGAGCGCGCAACCCCGGTGGCCGGACATCATTTCCGTTGCCATCTCCTGTGCCGCGTCGGCCCCCGACCGGCTCAGGAAATGCGTCGCGATCGCCGTCGACACCAGCGGGCCGGGGACCAGATCACGCCCACACTGTTCGAGCATCACCGCGAGGTCCACGAACCCCAGGTCGAGGCCGCCGCGCTCGTCGGGTGCGGTCGCCGCGAACAGGCCGAGTTCGGCGACGCCGGGCCACACCGCCGATCGCGCGTCGGATTCGTCGTCGACGGCCTGCTCGTCGAGACTGCGGCGGACCACGTCGACGACCCCGGTGTGCTGCGCCCAGCGTCCGATGGCCTCGGCGAACGTCGTCTGATCTTCCGTGCTGGCAATCGTCATGACTCCGGCGACCTCACTCAATTCCGCGTGCGGGCAAAGTAGAACCTGTTCTAATTATGCCTGTTGGTGACGGATGCGGGTAGTCGGGTACTCGGGATGTCAACTCGTCGACCGAAGGCGGCGCGGCATATCGTGGACAAATCGGTTTTGCGGCAGCACCGCGGCGGGGTCACCCGAGCGGAGCGCGGAAGTAAGGAAGTGACCATGGCCACCCCCGCGACACCCGGCGGCCCGGTGCCCACCGTGGGCGTGACCACCGACCCGGATCTGGGGTCCAACGCGCAACGGGAACGCCGTCGTCGGATCCTGGACTCGACGTTGGCCCTGGCCTCGAAGGGCGGATACGACGCCGTGCAGATGCGCGCTGTCGCCGACAAGGCCGACGTCGCCGTCGGCACCCTCTACCGCTACTTCCCGTCGAAGGTGCACCTGCTGGTGACGGCCCTGGCTCGCGAACTCGAACGCGTCGAGTCGCGGGCCGATCGCTCACGCCTGCAGGGCGACACCGCACTCGAACGACTCCGCAGCGTGCTCGACCTGATCACCCTCGCGATGCAGCGCGATCCGCTGCTGACCGAGGCGATGACGCGGGCGTTCATGTTCGCCGACGCCTCCGCGGCCACCGAGGTCGACGCCGTCGCCGCCGTCATCGACCGCCTCCTCGCGGGCGCGATGGTCACCGGCGAGCCCAGCGACGAGGACCTCAAGATCGCGCGCGTCATATCCGACGTGTGGATGTCGAACCTGGTGCAGTGGTTGACCCGTCGCGCCTCGGCGACCGACGTCACCAACCGTCTCGAGTTGACCATCGAACTACTGCTGGCCGGGCGCGACTCCCGCAACTGACCCGGCGCCGGAAGTGTGCCGTTTCGGTGACCGTTTCCCCAGGTGAGGGTCACCGAAACCACACATCATCGGGACGCACCGGTCATCGCCCGGGTGCGGCGGCGGATCTCGTCGGCGACCTCGCCGGGAGAGTTGACCACGACGGCGTCGGCCATCGACCACAGCGCGCCGAGCGCGTACCGCAGGTCGGCGCAGGTCATCCGCACCGACCGCCACCCGTCGGTCACGGGCCCGACGTCGAGGACGTCGAACCGCATGCGCGTGAGGTCGTCGTAGCGATCCGCGCGCACCCGGACCGCAACCTCGCTCGGGACGAACCGTCCGCGGAACTCACTGCGCCGTTCCTGCCAGATGTGTTCGAGGTCGACGTCGTCGGGTCGGTCCGCGGGCTCGTCGAGCACGGTGACGTCGGACATGCGTGAGACGCGGTACATGCGCTCGGTTCCATCGCGACGGGCGACGAGATACCAGGTGTCGCCGCCCATGATGAGGCCGACGGGATCCAGTGTCCGCTCGACGGACTCGGCTCCGAACCGCTTGTACTGCAGCCGGATCCGGTGACCGAGGAACACCGACTCCTGGAGTTGGGCGAGCGGCTGCGACGCCGGCGCCTCGGCGACGAACCCCTCGGGGCGCACCAGGATGCGCCGCGCGGCGAGCTTCACCTCGTCGCGATGCGAGTCCGGGATCGCCGCGGCCACCTTCCGCATCGCGCTGACGAACGCCGGCGAGGTCAACCGGCCCGCGCCCGACGACAACAGCGCCCTGGCCTCGTCGAGCGTGAGCCCGGTCAGGTCGGTGCGGTAACCGGGCAGAAGCGCGAATCCGCCGTTGCGACCGCGATCGGCGTAGACCGGCACCCCCGACACCGACAGCGCGTCGATGTCACGCAGGACCGTTCGCTGCGACACCTCGAGCTCGGCGGCGAGCGCGGCCGCGGTCATCCGCCCGTGATGACGGAGCAGCATCACCAGCGCAAGGAGTCGGTCGGCCCGCATGGCGGCAATCGTGTCAGAAATACATGACAGTTGGTGTCATGTATCGACGATTGACTGATTCCGGAAGCCACCATCAGCCCAGGAAACGAGACCATCATGAACGCAGCCGATCCCCGCCCCGTCTACGCCGCCGCGACCGAGTGGGTCACGTCCCTGCTCGAGGCCGTGGCGCCCGACCAGCTCGACAACCCCACGCCGTGTACCGAGTTCGACGTCCTCGCCCTGAGCGGTCACCTGCTCGGCACCGCGGGCCGCGCCGCTGCGCTGGGCGCGGGCACCGACATCTTCGCGGTCTCGGTGACCGACCGGCTCCACGAGCCGGCGGAGTACGCCGCGACCACCCGCCGGGCACGGGAGCTGTGGTCCGACGACGCGAAGCTCGACACCCCGGTCACCGTTCCGTGGGGCACCGTTCCCGGCAGCGGTGCGCTGTGGGGTTACGTCAACGAGACCCTCGTGCACGGATGGGATCTCGCGGTGGCCACCGGTCAGGACGCCGAGGCGCCGGCCGGGCTGGCCGAGGCCACTCTGCCGATCGCGCAGATGTTCATCGGCGCCGACATCCGCGCGATCGGTGACGTCCCGTTCGGCGAGGTCGTGACGAGCAGGTCGGACGCAGGCCCCACCGAGGTTCTCGCCAACTGGTCGGGTCGCACCTCCGCCGAGTGGGTACGCGTCGCGACATGATCCGTCGAACTCCTTTTCGCCGAGAGAGACTCGCGCGGCCGATCCGTCCGGACGCACTCGAGCTCTCCGCGTCGTTCGTTATCGAATCGAAACGCCAGAGCAGGCGCCGACCGCAGAGCGGAACTCTAGAGTTCCCTCATGCTGACAACGACTTTCGCTCCGTGATGCTTCGCCTTCGAGGCGCCGGCCTGATCTGTGCGGCCGCGGCAGGCCTTCTCTTGTCGGGATGCGGCACAGACGATCCCGGTAACAGCGGTTCATCGAGTTCGTCATCGTCATCTTCTTCGGCGGTCGCGTCATCCTCGACATCGTCGTCGGCTGCGACCACCTCCACCTCGTCAGACGGACCCGGCATCGCGCCGCCCGAGGACACCGACGGTGCGGGCATCGAGGCCACACCACGGGGGACGACCAGACCGCCGGCCGCCGCCCGGTCCACCCCCGACAACCGGTGCACCAACCGGACGAATTACGCGGGCGATCCACGGAGCAACGCCGAGATCAACTCCATCGGCGAGAAGAACGGGGCGTGCCCCGCGCCGATCACAGCAGCCGAGAAGTCGTGCACGGATCAGTTGAACTACGCGGGCGACCCCCGCAGCAACGCCGAGATCAACTCCATCGGCGAGAAAGACGGCAAGTGTCCCGCGCCGATCGCCGCGGTACCGAGCAGTTGAGTAGTTTCACGCTGTCGAGCGCGGCGAATGATTCGTAGGTTCATCGACATGACCTACTACCAGCCGTTCCCCGCGCCGCAGGCACCGTTCGTGCCGGTACGTCGATCGCACACCGCCGACGTGGTGGTGACGTCCATGCTCATCACGACCTACGTCGGCGGCTTCGTGCTCGTCGCCTTCTTCAGCCTCTTCTGGGTGATGGGGACCGACTCGTGCAGCTACCAGACGTGCAACTACGACAACCTCACCTGGGCGTACATCCTGACCGACCTCGTCGGTGGTCTGGTCCTGCTGTCCACCTCGATCGCCGCGATCGTGCTGATGGTCCGCAAGCACATCGCGTTCTGGGTTCCGCTGCTAGGCATGGCCGTCCAGCTCGTCCTGCTCGTGATCTCGTTCGGTCTGCTCGACAGCATCGTCGCCTGAGGACGTCGGGCGTCAGCGGACGAGGCGCTGCGCGATCCGGCCGTACGCCACGCCGAGACGTCGCGGGTCGTCGTGGATCTTCGACGGGAACCACCGGCACACGTCCACGCACAGCGACGAGATGGCCAAGACCACATCGTCGACGTCGTCGACCGAGAACTCGCCGGAGTCCTTGCCCGCCTGCACGATCGCCGCGACCACCGCGACCGTGTCCCGACGCATCGCGGTGATCGTCCGGTAGTGCACCGGGGTCAGCGCGGCCAACTCGTACTGGACGACCCGGGCGAGTTGATGGAACTCCGCCTGCCAGGTCGCGAACGCCGAGACCACCGAGGTCAGCCGATCCAGGACGGGTGACGCGGGGTCGTCGGCGTCGCGGAGCGCCGCCAGAACGGCCCGGTGTCCGTCGAGGGCGATGGCGTAGAGCAGGTCTTCCTTGGATCGGAAGTGCGGGTACATCGCGGTGGCGCTCATGTTCAGACGTCTGGTGATCTGCCGCGTCGAACTGCCCGCGTACCCGGACTCGGCGAAGGCCTCGATCGCCGCTCGTCGGATGCGGTCCGCGGCAGCGGAGTCACCCACGGTGGTCCCGGTGGTCATCACACTCCCCTGCTGCGATTCGGTACGCGCCCGTTGACGACGTCACGGTCTGGGGAGCATCATAAGCAGACGCTCATTTGTTAGCGAGTGCTCATTCGCAGAGCTCGTCGCCCCCGCGGCGCGAGACACACTGCAGTCCCGATCGAGGAGAACCATGGCCGCCCCGCTGTCCCGCCGCGACATCGACTTCCTGCTGTTCGAGTGGCTGGACGTCGCCGCCCTGACCACCCGCGAACGCTTCACCGAGCACTCCCGCGAGACGTTCGACGACGTCCTCGACCTCAGTGCCGACATCGCGACCAAGATGTTCGCGACGCACAACAAGAAGGGCGACCAGAACGAGCCCTACATCGGTGACGACGGAAAGGTCGTCCTCATCGACGAGGTGCAGGCCGCTCTCGACGAGTTCACCAAGTCGGGTCTCATGGCCGGGTCGTTCGACGAGTCCGTCGGCGGGCTGCAACTGCCCAACGTCATCGGCAAGGCCGCGCTGGCCTGGTTCCAGGCGGCGAATCCGTCGTCGTCGACATACCCGTTCCTCACGATCGGCAACGCGAACCTGTTGATCGAGTACGGCACCCCCGAGCAGATCGACACCTGGGTCCGGCCCATGGTCGAGGGGCGCTTCTACGGGACGATGTGCTTGTCCGAACCGCAGGCCGGGTCGTCGCTGGCGGACATCACCACCAAGGCCGTCCCAGCCGACGACGGCAGCTACCGGGTCAGCGGCACCAAGATGTGGATCTCCGCCGGCGAACACGAACTGAGCGAGAACATCGTCCACCTGGTGCTCGCCAAGACACCCGGCGGACCTCCCGGGGTCAAGGGCATCTCGCTGCTCATCGTCCCGAAGTACCTCGCCGACGGAACCCGCAACGACGTCGCCCTGGTGGGCTTGAACCACAAGATGGGCAACCGCGGCACCACCAACACCCTGCTCAACTTCGGGGACGGAACACACAGTCCCGCAGACGAGAAGGGCGCGGTCGGCTATCTGGTCGGCGAGGAGCACCACGGCCTCATGTACATGTTCCACATGATGAACGAGGCTCGGATCGGTGTCGGGTTCCTCGCCACCGCGATCGGCTACGCCGGTTACCTCGCCTCGCTCGAGTACGCCAAGGTCCGCACGCAGGGACGCCCGTTGGACAACAAGGACCCCAGTTCGCCCGCGGTCCCGATCATCGACCACGCCGACGTCCGCCGCATGCTGCTGGCGCAGAAGTCATACGTGGAAGGCGCTCTCGCACTCACCCTGTACTGCGCGCAGCTCGTCGACGACGAGCAGACCACCACCGGCGCCGACCGCGACCGGACCCATCTGCTGCTCGAGGTGCTCACCCCCATCGCCAAGAGCTGGCCGTCACAGTGGTGCCTCGAGGCCAACAGCCTGGCCATCCAGGTGCTCGGCGGATACGGCTACACCAAGGAGTTCGACGTCGAGCAGTACTACCGCGACAACCGCCTGAACCCGATCCACGAAGGCGCACACGGTATCCACGGCCTCGACCTGTTGGGCCGCAAGGTCGTCATGCAGGACGGCGCCGGACTCAAGCTGCTCGCCGAGACCATCACGGCGACCATCGATCGCGCCGAGTCGGCCGGGGCCGACGCCGCGGTGTACGCCGCCGATCTGCGCCGCGCGGTGGATCGACTGACCGAGGTCACCGTCGCACTGTGGTCGGTCGGCGATCCGGCCACCACGCTGGCGAACTCGACGGTCTATCTCGAGGCCACCGGTCACGTCGTCCTCGCCTGGATCTGGCTGGAGCAACTGCTCGCGGTCGGCGACAACACCGGCGACTTCTACGACGGCAAACGCGCTGCAGCACAGTACTTCTTCCGGTACGAGCTGCCGAAGACCGGCCCGCAGTTCGACCTACTGGCCTCTCTCGACCGCACCACCCTGGATCTCGAGCCGGCCTGGTTCTGATTCTGCGCGTGCTGACTGTGCAGAAACACCCGTCGACTGCCCACGCTGACAGCAGAAGGGACGCAACCGAAACGGTTGCGTCCCTTCTCTGTCGATCAGATCAGACCGAGCAGCCGATCACTCTGCGCTCTTGGCCAGCTCCACCGGGGTGTCGGGGAGCTCGACGGGCTTCTTCGATCCGACGAAGGTGAACTTCGCCTCGTCGCCGTCGCCCTCGCCGTCCCAGTTCTCCACGTCGACCAGGATGATCTGGCCGGCGGTGATGTCGTTGAACAGGATCTTCTCCGACAGCGCATCCTCGATCTCGCGCTGGATGGTGCGACGCAGCGGCCGCGCACCCAGCACCGGGTCGAACCCGCGCTTGGCCAGCAAGCTCTTGGCCTTGTCGGTGACCTCGAGGGCCATGTCCTTGTTCTTCAGCGCACCCTCGACGCGGTTGAGCATCAGGTCGACCATCGAGATGATCTCGTCCTTGGTGAGCTGATGGAACACCACGATGTCGTCGATGCGGTTGAGGAACTCCGGGCGGAAATGTTTCTTCAGCTCGTCGTTGACCTTCTGCTTCATCCGCTCGTAGTTCGAGCCGGCGCCCTCACCCGAGGTGAAGCCCAGCCCGACCGCCTTGGAGATGTCGGCCGTACCGAGGTTCGAGGTGAAGATCAGCACGGTGTTCTTGAAGTCGACCGTACGACCCTGACCGTCGGTCAGACGACCGTCCTCCAACACCTGCAGCAGCGTGTTGTAGATCTCCGAGTGCGCCTTCTCGATCTCGTCGAACAGCACCACCGAGAACGGCTTGCGGCGGACCTTCTCGGTCAGCTGACCACCCTCTTCGTAGCCGACGTACCCGGGAGGGGCACCGAACAGCCGCGATGCGGTGAAGCGGTCATGGAACTCGCCCATGTCGATCTGGATGAGCGCGTCGTCCTCGCCGAACAGGAAGTTCGCCAGCGCCTTGGAGAGCTCGGTCTTACCGACACCGGACGGGCCGGCGAAGATGAACGAGCCCGACGGGCGCTTGGGGTCCTTCAGACCGGCACGCGTACGACGGATCGCCTTGGAGACGGCCTTGACCGCCTCGACCTGGCCGATGATCCGCTTGTGCAGCTCGTCCTCCATGCGGAGCAGACGGGTGGTCTCCTCCTCGGTGAGCTTGAAGACGGGGATACCGGTCCAGTTGCCCAGCACCTCGGCGATCTGCTCGTCGTCGACCTCGGCCACGACGTCCATGTCACCGCTGCGCCACTGCTTCTCGCGCTCGGCACGCTCGACGACGAGCTGCTTCTCCTTGTCGCGCAGGTTCGCGGCCTTCTCGAAGTCCTGGGCGTCGATCGCCGATTCCTTCTCCTTGCGCGCGCCGGCGATCTTGTCGTCGAACTCGCGGAGGTCCGGCGGCGCGGTCATCCGGCGGATGCGCATTCGCGCGCCCGCCTCGTCGATGAGGTCGATCGCCTTGTCCGGCAGGAAACGGTCGTTGATGTACCTGTCGGCCAGGGTGGCCGCGGCCACCAGCGCGCCGTCGGTGATCGAGACGCGGTGGTGCGACTCGTAGCGGTCGCGCAGACCCTTGAGGATCTCGATGGTGTGCTCCACCGAGGGCTCGCCGACCTGGACCGGCTGGAAACGACGCTCGAGGGCGGCGTCCTTCTCGATGTACTTGCGGTACTCGTCGAGCGTGGTGGCACCGATGGTCTGCAGCTCACCACGGGCCAGCTTCGGCTTGAGGATCGAGGCCGCGTCGATCGCGCCCTCGGCGGCACCCGCGCCGACGAGCGTGTGCAGCTCGTCGATGAACAGGATGATGTCGCCGCGGGTGTTGATCTCCTTGAGGACCTTCTTCAGGCGCTCCTCGAAGTCACCGCGGTAGCGGCTACCGGCGACAAGCGAACCGAGGTCGAGGGTGTAGAGCTGCTTGTCCTTCAGCGTCTCGGGGACGTTGCCGGACACGATGGCCTGGGCGAGGCCCTCGACGACGGCGGTCTTGCCGACGCCGGGCTCACCGATGAGGACCGGGTTGTTCTTGGTGCGTCGTGAGAGCACCTGCATGACCCGCTCGATCTCCTTCTCGCGCCCGATGACCGGGTCGAGCTTGGCGTCGGCGGCCGCGGCCGTCAGGTTCCGACCGAACTGGTCGAGCACGAGCGAGGTCGACGGGGTGCCCGCTTCGGAGCTGCGTCCGCCGGTACCGGCTTCCTGCGGCTCCTTGCCCTGGTAGCCCGAGAGCAGCTGGATGACCTGCTGGCGCACACGGTTGAGGTCGGCGCCCAGCTTCACCAGGACCTGGGCTGCGACGCCCTCGCCCTCGCGGATCAGGCCGAGCAGGATGTGCTCGGTGCCGATGTAGTTGTGGCCGAGCTGCAGCGCCTCACGCAGCGAGAGCTCGAGGACCTTCTTGGCACGCGGCGTGAAGGGGATGTGACCCGACGGAGCCTGCTGGCCCTGTCCGATGATCTCCTCGACCTGGCTGCGGACACCCTCGAGCGAGATGCCGAGCGACTCGAGCGACTTCGCCGCGACTCCCTCGCCCTCGTGGATGAGGCCGAGCAGGATGTGCTCGGTGCCGATGTAGTTGTGATTGAGCATCCGCGCCTCTTCTTGGGCGAGGACGACAACCCGGCGTGCGCGATCGGTGAACCGTTCGAACATTGTTCTCCCTTTACTGACAACGAGATCGACCTGGACACTCAGGTCGGTCCCTGGTGGGCCCACGGCCACCGAGATGATTCGTCACGTGGGGTGGCGAAAGACGTCGGCGGCAGCCTTGTCACCACTGTAGTGGCCGCAGGTCGACTCCTCGCGGGTAACTCCACCTCGTCGGCGGTTGTCGACCGCAGATCGCGGCCGTATCGATCACAACGTCGCAGCACCCGGGGATCTTCACCGATGCCCTACGCCGTCAGCGAACGCGAGCCGAATTGTGCTCATCGTGCGGTCAACGGGCCGATCGGGCACTCGGCACACCCAGAGTCGACCTCGACGAACAGCGCCATCCCGTCGTTGAACAGGTGGTAGAGCTGATGAGATCGAGAGGAGGTCGACCCCCATGCCCGAGATCACGCTCCCCGAGGGGACCATCGCCTACCGCGTCGTCGGACCGGAGGATTCACTGCATCCGACGGTGCTGTTCGTCCACGGCATCCTCGTGGACCACCGCCTGTGGACGGTGGTGGCCGATCAACTCGCCGAGCGGGGCTACCGCTGCGTCATCCCAACCCTTCCCCTCGGCTCGCACACCATCCCGCTCGACGCACGCGCGAGCCCGACCCCCAAGACATCGGCCCGGATGATCCGCGACCTGATCGTCGAGCTCGAACTCACCGACGTGACGCTCGTCGGCTGCGACACCGGCGGTGCGCTCTGTCAGTTCGTCATCGACGAGTACGCCGACCACGTCGGCCGTCTGGTGCTGTTGAACTGCGACGCCTTCGACCGGTTCCCGCCGGCGCCGTTCAAGCAGGTCTTCGCGCTGATGCGCGGCCCGAGGACGCTGCGCGCACTGATGAACGCGATGCGCCCGACGGTCCTACGACACAGTCCGCTCGGCTTCGGGCTGCTGGTGAAGCGAGCCGACGCCGAGCTCACGCGGTCCTGGACGGAACCGTCGCGTACCGATCCGCGCATCGCCCGCGACCTCGCCGGACTGCTGCGCTCCATCCGACCCGCGGACCTGCTCGAGGTGAGCAACCGGCTGCCGCGGTTCGACAAGCCGGTCACGCTCGTCTGGGGTCAGGACGATCGCTGCTTCACCCCGCGCCTCGGAAAGCGACTGGCCGACCGTTTTCCGGATTCGACGTACGTCGCGGTGCCGGGCGCGCGCACATTCGTCGCGATCGACGAACCGGACGCCGTCAGCAGCGCGATCGAATCGATCTCGCACCGACCCCCGCGCAGCGGATAGGTCAGTCCCGAGGCGGCCGGTCGTCATAGCGTTCACGAGCCGACATGACCTCGGGTACCGCGGCCTCGACCTGTTCGATGAGCCCCTCGACAGATGCCCCGACCGCACGTCCCAGATCGGTCAGTGAGTACTCGACGCGCGGCGGGATGCTCTGCAGCACCGTGCGGGTGACGAAGCCGTCGCGTTCGAGGGTCTGCAACGTCTGCGACAGCATCCGTTCGCTGACGCCGTCGACCCGACGCCGCAGCGCGTTGAACCGGTAGTCGCCCTCGGTCAGGGCCAGCAGCGCGAGCAGACCCCACCGGCTCGTCAGGTTCTGCAGCACGTCTCGCGAACCACAGTTGCGCGCGAAGACGTCGGCCTCGAGGAAGGCGTCCTGCGCAGCTGATTCGTCCGTCGACATGCACCGATGGTACCTCAGATCATGCCTGTGCTGGCATTTGTGTTTGCACTGTATTAAAAGTAAGTGCTAACAATGTAGTGAGCGGCGCGGACAGGACGGTCCGCGCGCCACCGACACGAAAGAGGGACGCAATGACCATCTACGGAGTCACCGGGGCCACCGGCCAGTTGGGCCGTCTGGCCGTCGACGACCTCATCGACCGGGGCATCCCGGCCGGCGACATCGTCGCCGTGGTGCGCGACGAGGCCAAGGCGAGCGGCCTTGCCGAGCGTGGCGTCGTCGTCCGCGTCGCGGACTACGCGGACACCGCCGCGCTCACCGCAGCCTTCGCGGGCGTCGACCGCCTGCTGTTCATCTCGGGCTCCGAGGTGGGCTCGCGCCTTGCGCAGCATTCCTCGGTCGTCGATGCGGCCGTCGCCGCGCAGGTCGGTCTCGTCGCGTACACGAGCGTTCTCAAGGCCGAGTCGAGTGGACTCTCGCTGGCCACCGAGCACGTCGCGACCGAGAAGGCCCTGGCCGACAGCGGCCTGGACCACATCCTGCTGCGCAACGGGTGGTACTCGGAGAACTATGTCGCGTCACTGCAGCCGACCATCGACGGCGGCGTCCTCTACGGTGCCGCCGGCGAGGGACGCGTCGCTCCGGCGACCCGACCCGACTTCGCCGGCGCTGCCGTGTCGGCCCTCATCGCCGGCCGCCCGGGGGTGTTCGAGCTCGCGGGGACCGAGCATCTGACCTACGCCGACATCGCGGCCGTCATCGCCGACGTCGCGGGCACACCTGTCCGGTACCAGGACCTCTCCACCGACGACTACGCCGCCGCACTGGCGCAGGCCGGGGTACCCGAGCCGATGCCGGCCGTACTCGCCGACTCCGACGCCGGGATCGCGCGCGGCGAGTTGGACTCGACGTCGACCGACCTCGCCGATCTGCTCGGACGGCCGTCCACCCCGTTCGTCGACGTCATCCGGGCGGCATTGGCGTAGCCGCGGCGTCGATCAGAACAGGCGACGAACCGCGTCGGCGAACAGGCTGGGCAGTTCCTGGGGTGGGTTGTGGCCGCAATCGATCGGACGGACATCGACGAGGTCGGTGAAGTGCTGCTCGTGGTCGCCGGTCCCCGACAGCGAGGCGATCGGGTCCTCGGTGGGTTCGAGGACGACCGTCGGGACGCCGATCGGTCGCCGGTGCGCGATCTCGTCCTCGGTCGCCGCGTAGGCGGGGTCACCGTCGACGAGTCCGTACCGGTGCCGGTAGGAGTGCACGACCACGTCGACGAAGTCCGGGTTGTCGAACGACGGTGCGGTCGCGGCGAACTCGGAGTCGCCGAACCGCCACGTCGGGGACCACTCCGTCCACAGCAGTTGCGCGAACTCGGCGCGGTACTCGGCCAGGCCGGCACGACCACGCTCGGAGTGCAGGTAGTACTGGTACCAGGCGCGGCGGTCGAGATGCGGCGGTGCCGGTGTTGCGGACGCGGCGATGTCCTGGACGTTGTACCCGCCGACGGTCGCCAACCCGGACACCAGCTCCGGCCACAGCAGCGACACCAGGCAGGCGGCCCGACCACCCCAGTCGAATCCGGCCACCACCGGCTGATCCAGGTCCATCGCGATGATGAGCTCCCGGAGATCGTGCGCCAACGCGGCCTGTTGTCCCGACCGCACCGTGGTCGGCGAGATGAACTGGGTCGGGCCGTAGCCGCGTAGGTAGGGCACGACCACATCGGCACCCGATGCGACCAGCAGTGCCACGACGTCGTCGAAACACCTCGGGTCGTACGGGAACCCGTGTGCCAGCACCACCGAACGCCCGCCGGGATCGCCGTGCCGCTCGATCGCGATATCGAGGACCCCTGCTCGTACCGTTGCCGTCTCCACGGTTCCATCATGCCCATCAGGCGGAAGACGAGACCACCAGCCCGGCGGCCAACACCATGAAACCGCCGGTGTGCAGCACGGCGCGCACGAGATTCCATCGCACCCAGGCGGTCTCGAACGCGGCCCGTGCGGTGTCCGGATCGGTGGCCGCTGCGAGTCGATCGTTCAACGGGATGTTGAACGCGACGGTCACGACCAGCCCGAGAAGGTAGAGCACCGCCGCGACGATCACCCACGGCGCGATGGCCTCGTGGCGACACAACCAGGCCGCCGCGACGGTGACGACGAGACCGCCGAAGAACAACAGCAGGAACACGGGATTGACGATGGCGGCGTTGATCTTCTGCATCGCCGTCACCAGCGTGCGCGCGTCGGTGCGATGCAGACCCGGCATCACCGCATAGGCGAACGCGCAGAAGAGTCCGGCCATGAGTCCGGTGGTGGTGACGCCGAGCACGAGGATGGTCTGGCGAAGTGCGGTCATGGATAACAGTCAAGCCCTGAGCACCTGGACAGAACATGGCTTATCGACTCGTTTTCATGTTCAATCGTCTACATGGACATGCTGTCCGGCCTGCTCGACGGCCCCCGGGCGCACACCCCGTTCCTGCTGCGCGTGGTGATGGAGTCGCCGTGGGCCATCGAGGTCCGCGACGAGGCGCCGCTGACCGTGGTGGTCATGGTCGCCGGGCACGTCGACATCACCTACGCCGACGGAGCATTCCTGCACGCCGGGCCCGGCGACGTCGTCATCCTGCGCGGGCCTGATCCCTACGTGTTCGCCGACACCGCGGGCACCGATCTGACCGCGGTCATCCACCCGGACGGTGTGTGTCGCAGCGAGGTCGGCGCGACGTTGCCCGACCACATGTCGCTCGGGGTGCGCACCTGGGGCAACGCGACTCCGGGGACCGACGGATCGGTGGTGATGTTGATCGGGACGTATGTCTCGGCGGGAGAGGTGAGTTCACGCCTGCTCGATGCCCTGGACCGCACGATCCTGGTCACCGGGGCCCACAATCCTCTCGCCGGTCTACTCGACGCCGAGATGCTTCGAGACGCCCCCGGTCACGAGACCGTGGTGAACCGACTGCTGGATCTGATCCTCATCACGAGCCTGCGCGAGTGGTTCGACCGCCCCGGCGCCGCCGCCCCACGGTGGTACACCGCACAGTCCGATGCCGTTGTGGGACAGGCTCTCCGTCTCATCCACCACAACGCCGCGCACCCGTGGTCGGTGGACGGACTGGCCGCCGCGGTCGGTATCTCCCGAGCGGGTTTCTCACGGCGCTTCACCGATCTCGTCGGCGATCCACCGATGACCTACGTGACACAGTGGCGCCTGTCCGTGGCCGCCGATCTGCTCGCCGACCCCGTCCGCACGCTCGACTCGGTCGCACGAGAGGTGGGGTACAGCAGCGCTTTCGCGCTGAGCGCCGCCTTCAAGCGCGCACGCGGGGTGAGCCCGCGCGAATTCCGTCGGACACTCACCGCATGATCAGCCCGCGCGCCGTTCACACGTCCCAGGAGTCGGCCGTAACCGACGGTCGGGCCTCGCGCTGCACTCCGGCGCCCTGGACGTACGCCAGATGACCCCCGAGCGCGCCCGAGACACCCGTGACCGACAGGCCCGCCAGGGTGAGGCCGATCGCTGCAAGACGTCGACCCTTGCGGCGCACCAGCATCGACCCCGCGAGCAGCGTCATCGCCACCGAGTTCGACGACGCGTGCACGACAGCCACCCGACGTTGCGGGGCGTCGAGGGTGGTGAACTCGGCGAGTCCGGTGACCGCGGCCGGCATCGCGGCACCGAGACCGACGAGGACCAGTCGCTGAGCGGCCAGCGGTTGCCGGAACAGGTCGAACACCGGGGCCGCGGTCCACACCCCGATGGGCACGGTGACGGCCACCGGGTGCAGCGGGTGACCGAGCCAGGATCCGCGCAGAGCGTCACCGAGGCCGTTGTCGAGCAGCGCCCGCAGTGGCCCGGCGATCACATCGGCGGGTGCGTCGAGGGCCGACACCCCTTCGACGGAGGCCAGTGCGCGGGTGATCGGGGTCGAATGGGGTGCAGTCATGAGGGAACCTCGCCGTGTCGTGTGGGCTGTGAGACGCGTCCACCCGGGTGACTGCAGGTGCGATCGGTGCTCTGAGCGTAGCGAGACACCCACGTCCCCGCGCGGAAAACGCTCAGTCGATCGAGGCCGACAGGACCGCGATGGTCGCCTCGGTCGCGGCGTCGACGATGTCCTCGATGTCGGACACGTCGCCACTGTCCTCGACGTGGATGGCGAGGAGTTCACGGAGCCCGCCGACGAGGATGATCGACACGTATCGCGGCACCGGTTGCGGGTGTTCGACGTGATAGGTGGGCGAATCGAGCAGATCGGCGATCAGCGAGTAGAACTCGGCCATCGACTCGCGCTGCTGGGCGCGGGCGGCCGTCCCGAGGCCGGGGGTGTCGAGGATCCACGACAGGGTGATCGCCGGACGCGACAGGGAACCGCCGATCCACGCCTCGATGGCCTGGCGCACCTGCTCACGCCACGGCAGGCTGCGATCGACCGCGTCCGTGATGTGCGCGATCAACTCGCCGTTGACCCGCGCGAGCAGTGCGAGAAAACAGTCGTCGCGGCCGGAGAAGTGTTCGTAGAACGTGCGCCGCGACGTTTTCGCGATCCGCACCACATCGGCGACCGTCGTCGCCTTGAAGCCACGTTCGTCCACCGATGTCGCCATCGCCTCGAGCAACCGGACGACCGTGTCATCACCCGGCGCGGTGTCGATGTCGGTCGGGGGCGCCATGGTGGTCAAGACTATCGGTCAGTGCATCACCGAGATCACGTTGCCGGACGGGTCGGTGAACCAGGCGATGTCGGGGCCCATCTGCACACTCCGACCGCGCATCACGCCGCGGTCGTCGCACGGGAGGCCGTCGTACCGCAGCAGCCGGACTCCCTTCGCCTCGAGGTCGTCGACGGCGGCGTCGATGTCGGGGACCGGGATGTTGAGGACCGTGAACGACGCCGGGACGTGGTCGTCCTTGGGGTACATGACGACCCGGGTGTGGCGGTCGAGATGGAGCGCCAGCAGGCCCATCGGGTTGCGGTCCACTCGCAGCCCGAGGACGTCGGAGTAGAACGCTGCCGCGGCGTCCACGTCGTGCACCGCGAAACCGCTGAACGGCGTCATCGACGCCTCGGACGCCTCGCGCTGCATCTCTTCGTCGAAACCGATGAGCTGCACGTAGTTGCCGTCGGGGTCGAGCGCGGTCCCGAACCATCCGGCGTCGCGGCGCTCGAGCGGGCTCAGCCATCCGTAGCCGAGTTCGTCCACCAGCGCCCCGGTGGTCTGCGCGCAGTCGACCTCGGCGTTGACGATGAGCCGCGCCGCCTCGGCCGCCGGTCCGCGGACGTCGGGACGCGAGTCGATCATCAGATAGAAACCGTCGAGATCGACGACGTCGTAGCCGGGCTCACCCGGTGTTCGTTCGATCGACGCGTCGAACACGCGCGCGTACCAGTCGCGCAGGCGTTCGGGGTTGTCGCTGGAGAGCAGTGCACTGGAGATCGTCGCTGTTGCCATGTGAGTACTGACTGGCCATCCGGCGAGAACTCATCGTCGCTCAGCCAGGTATACCGGGCGGAACCGGCACACACGGGACCGCAACCGGGTTCCGCGGGTCCAGGGCGGTGCGGACAAATGCTGCCGTGCGCGGTGACGACACCAACGACAGATGGTCCGAGCGGTCGGCCGCGCACGTGTCCTGGACGACGATGTTCGTCGTCCGCGGGCCGGGCACGAAACCGTCTGTCCACGGCTCCACGACGCCGTCGTCGCGGGTCATGATGTTGGTGTAGACGACCGCGGGGTCGTACGGGCTGCCGCCGGCGTTGATGGCGCGCATGAACGGGCTGCCGTACTGCTCCTCGGCGCACTCCGGGCACGGCAGTACGCGCTTCGGGTCGAGCCCGATTGCGCGCGTAGCCTTCTCGAGCGCCAGATAACCCGAGCTGTCCTGCCCCTTCCAGTACGGCGCGAGCGAGACGTACCGCTCCACGACGCGCGAACCCCCGAGGTAGCGCACGTAGTACTCCGGCATGAGCGTGCCCTCGGAGTGCCCGACGATGTCGACCTTCGCCGCGCCGGTCGCGCCTCGGACGCGGTCGATGAACGCGCCCAACTGTTTCGCGCTGGGGATCATGCTGGTCAGTCCACCGAGCGCGTTGATCGGATAGGGCGTGCCGGGCAGCGTGCCGTAGGTCAGCGCGAACACGCAGTAGCCCGCGTTGTGCAGCACCGGCCCGAGGGTGGCCCAGTTGGTCTGACGGTTGCCGCCGGTGCCGTGGACCAGGACCACCGGGTTCGGATGCGCCGCGGTGGGACGGCACGAGAAGTCGTTGGTCCCGGGCGCCGACGCACCCGGACGCGCCACAGCGTCACGGGCTCCGGCGAAGAAGTCGTAGGTGACCGGGAGGGTCGGCCGACCGGGGGCCGCCGAGGCCGGAGCGGCGAGCACGAGACAGGCCGACGCGGTCGCGACGAGGACGATCAGCCGAAGAACGGCGGGACGAACTGACATGGCACCTTCTCACTGCTGGACGGGTCGAGCGCGTTGAGCACGTGTCGCGCCGCGCGTGGTGACCCGCAGATACCCAGATGATCGCAGAAGTCCTGCGAGCAATCGTGCTGGACAACGATGTTCGTGACCGTCTGGTCGTCACTGACCGCGGGGAGCTGACCGCTGGTGTACGGCCGGACGAACTCGTCGAAGCGGGTGGAGATGTTGACGTAGTCGATGCCCGGCACATACGGGCCGCCGTCGGCGTTCATCGCGGTGATGAACTCCGAGCCCCGCGTCATCTGCGCCACCGCGCGACACGGCAGCACCTTGAGCGGGTCGATCCCGAGCCGCAGGTCGACGGTGTGGAGCAGACCGGCACCAAATGCCGTGGTGCCCTCCCACAGCGGGGCGAGCGAGACGTAGCGCCCGATCTTGTCGCCGCCGCCGAGGAACTTCGCGTAATGGTTCGGCACCAGCGTGCCCTGCGAATGGCCGACGATGTCGACCTTCTCGGCGCCGGTCGCGGCGAGGACCTTCTCGATGAAGTCGCCGAGTTCGGCGGCGCTGTCCTCCATGAGCGTCATCCCGCCCATGGCCTTGAGCGGCCACGGCACGTGGGCGAGAGCGCCGTAGGTGAGCGTGAACACGGAGTAGCCCTCGAGCGCGAGCAGCGGGACGTAGGTGCCCCAGTTGGTCTGACCGCCCCCGCCTGTGCCGTGCACCAGGATCACCGGGTTGGGATGAGCAGGGTCCACCGGGGCGTCCCACTGGTTCGCGCCGGGTAGGGCCCCACCGGGGTTGGCGATCTCGGGCCCGATGCCGGAGAAGAAGTTGTAGGCGACCTTCTGTCGGTCGCGTGCGGCGCCGCGCGGGGCGGGGTTGTCGACCTCCTGGTCGGGCGCGAGTTCACCGACATCGTCGGTCGAATGCGTGAGCAGGCCGCCCACCCGCAGGGGGATCGTCATCGCGTCGCCGAGCATGCGGATGAGGGAACCGTGGGCCACGGTGCACACGATACGACGGCGCACCACCGCGGTCCGGTCGCGGTAGCCGAAGCCACTTTCGCCCGACTCCGTCGGAAAACCGTGCCCACCGACGACTATGAGGATGTGAGTGCTCACCCGGGGTCGCAGCTCCTGCTCGACGTGTACGACGACGCATTGCCCGCCGTCTACGGGTACCTGCTGCGTCGCTGCCGCGACACCACCCTCGCCGAGGACCTCACCTCCGAGACGTTCCTCGCGGCGATGGACAGCGTCCGACGGGTCGATCCACCCGACCCGACCGTGCCGTGGCTGATCGGCGTGGCCCGACACAAGCTGGCCGACCACTGGCGGCGCATGCAGCGGACCGCCGAGCCGGTGGGTGACCCGCCGGAGACCGCCCACGACACCTGGGACACCGAGCTCGACCGCCTGATCGCCGAGCACACGTTGGCGCAGATCAGCCCTCTGCACCGGGCGATCCTGACGCTTCGCTACGTCGACGACTGCACGGTCCCCCGCTGCGCCGAGGTCCTCGGCCGCACCGTGATGGCGACCGAGGCGTTGCTGACCCGGGCCAAGCGCGAGTTCCGCGCGACGTATCCCGACGACCGCGGCTCGCGGAACCCACGACAGGGGGCACGGCGATGACCGGCCCGATCCGCCCCGATCCCTTCACCGCACTGCGCGCGGTCGACACCGATGTCGACCCGGCGTCGGTGTTCTCCCGACAACTCCGCGCCCGTCTCGAGCGCGGAGCCGATCTACCCCGAGGAGTCGTCATGAGTGGGGTCACCGCAGACCAGACCGCCCCGACCGGGATCATCGAGCGACCCGGCGCCCTGCCCTACCTCACGGTCGCGGACGGCCTGGCGGCGATCGACTGGTACCGGGCCCATCTGGGCGCGCGCCTGCGTGGCGAGCCGATCCTGATGGACGACGGCCGTGTCGGCCACGCCGAGCTGGAGATCGGCGGAGGCGTCATCTACCTGGCCGCGGCGTTCGACGAGATCGGGCTGGCCGCCCCTGCGCCCGGCGCAGTCTCGGTGAGTCTCATGCTCGCCGTCGACAACACCGACCGCGCGCTGTCCGCTGCCCGCGCCGGCGGCGCGTCTGTGCAGCGAGAGCCCTACGAGGGCCACGGGTCCAGGACGGCGGTGATCATCGACCCCTTCGGTCATCGGTGGATGCTGTCCGGGCCGGTGCGCACCCCTACGGGTGTGGTTGACCGGGTCCGTCCCGGCGACGTCGTGTACCCGTCGCTGTGCACCCCCGATGTCGAGCGCGCGGTCCGGTTCTATGGGGCGGTGCTCGGGTGGCGCTACGACGCCGAGACGCGTCAGGTCACCAACCTCGGACACCGTCTCGGCCTGTCAACGCTCGGGGATCTGCGATCTCTGTTCCTCGTCTACGCCGTCGCCGATCTCGAGGGCGCGCGGGAGGCGATCGTCGCGGCCGGGGGCACCGACCTCACCGAGGCCGACGGTCACCCCGGGTCGTTGGACGCGAGCGACGACCAGGGCGCCCGCTTCGCGGTCTACGTAGCCGACCCCGATGAGGTTCGCGGGGAACAGCATCCGGCCGGACACGGCGAACTCACCTACATCACGGTGCACACCCCCGACAGCCGGGCGTTCCGCGACTTCCACTCCCGGGTCCTGGGCTGGGAGTTCACGGCCGGTCGCGTCGACGACGGGTGGGAGGTCGACGATTCTCGACCACAGATCGGGATCGCCGGCGGCGCCGACGAGTACTCCGTGGTGGCGATGTGGTCGGTCGACGACATCGAGGCCGCGGTGACACGTGTCCGGGAGGCCGGCGGCGAGGTGATCAGCGGGCCCGAGCGGATGCCGTACGCGACCACCGCGGAATGCGTCGACGACCAGGGCGTGCGGTTCTACCTCGGGCAGTACTGACGGAAATCGTCCGCTATACGGTGCATCGTCGGCATATTGCCCTCGACGGCACTCATATCGGACGATTTCCGCGTCGTCGGCGTCACTCGATAAGGGTCAGCGCCTGGGTAGGGCATTCGATGAGGGCGCGGCGCACTTTGTCGGAGTGGGCGTCGACCTCGTCGTTGTCGACCTCGACATCACCGGAGTCGGCGAGCAGGAACACCTCCGGCGCGGTCATCTCACACATGCCCGATGCGCAGCACAATTCACGGTCCACGGTCACCTTCATGGTCGAACCTCTCGTGTCGAAGGGGGTCTCAGAGCATCCGACGCAGCAGCTTCACCGCGCGGTCGCTGTAGGGCGGATAGATCAGTGACAGATCGGGTTTCGCCGGCTTGGAGAGCACCGCCTTGCGATGGCTGAGCGCTTCGAAACCCCAGCGACCGTGGTAGGCACCCATGCCGCTGGCACCGACACCGCCGAACGGTAGTTGCGGGATCAGGCAGTGCATCGCGATGTGGTTGACCACCGCGCCTCCCGACGGGATGGCATCGATCATTCTCGCGGCCAACGACTTCGACGAGGTGAAGACATAGCTGGCGAGCGGCTTGGGTCGGGAGTTGATGAACGCGATCGCAGCCTCGGGCGACTCGACGGTGAGCACGGGCAGGATGGGGCCGAAGATCTCGTTCTCCATCACGGCGTCATCGGGGTCGGGGTCGACGACCACAGTGGGTTCGATCCGCAGGTTCTCTCGATCGATGCCGCCGCCGAGGACGACGCGTCCGGTGGTCGCCTCCAGGTAGGAGGCGAGACGCTCGAACTGGCGGCTGTTCACGATCTTCACCGTCGCCTCGACCTTGTCTTTGCGGAACTCGGCGATGGTGGCGCCGATCTTGCCGACGAGCTCGTCGACCACCGCGCGGTCGGCGAGCACGTAGTCGGGTGCGATGCAGGTCTGGCCGGAGTTGAGCAGCTTGGTCCAGGCGATGCGGCGCGCGGTGACGTCGAGGTCGGCGTCGGCGGCCACGTAGACCGGACTCTTACCGCCGAGTTCGAGAGTCACCGGCGTGAGGGTCGGGGCCGCGGCGGCCATGATCTTCTTGCCGACCTCGGTGCCGCCGGTGAACACGGCGTGGTCGAAACCCAGTGCGAGGAGGTCCTGGGTGGTCGACGCGTCGCCCTCGATCACGCGGAACGCGGAGGTGTCGAGGTATTCCGGAACGATCCGGGCCAGCAGTGCCGACGACGCCGGCGCCATCTCCGACGGCTTGAGCACAGCACAGTTGCCCGCTGCGATCGCCGCGACCAGCGGTCCGAGCGTCAGATACACGGGGTAGTTCCACGGGCCGATGACCAGCACCACCCCGAGGGGCTCGTACTGCACCCAGCCGCGGGCGGGCAACTGGGCCAGCGGGAGCGACTGACGCTGCCGTTTCATCCACTTCTTGAGGTTCTTGCGCGCGAACGTGGCCTCACCCTTGGTCGATGCGATGTCGCCGAGCCACGCGTCGAAGCCCGCGCGACCGAGATCGGCGTCGAGTGCGGCCACGATGTCGGACTCGCGCTCGTCCAGCATGCGCTCGAGCGCCGCCAACTGACTTGTGCGCCAACCGATGTCCCGAGTCGCGCCGGACGCGTGGTACCGGCGCAGGTCGGCGAGCACCGATGGGTCGACCGATTCGACGACGGGTGTGGTGGGCAGTGTGGGTGCAGCCATGATGTGTCCTGTCAGATGTTCAGATGCCGTGTAGGGATCATCGTCACCCATCGAGCCTGCCCGGCCGGGCGGAACCGAAGGATTCCCCGGGTCATCCCCGCACGGTGTAGGGCATGGACCTGACGGCGTGGACGAAGTTGCCGACCAGGAACTCAGGCTCACCGAGCTGCATGTGGGGAGCACGGGTCAGCAACTGGCCGAACAACTCTCGGAGCTGCGTCTTGGCGAGGAAGGCCCCCATGCAGAAGTGCGGTCCACCGCCGCCGAATCCGACGTGCGGGTTGGGCGACCGGGTGACGTCGAACCGTTCGGGATCGGTGAACACCTCGGCGTCGCGGTTGGCCGACGGATAGAGCATCAACAGCCACTCCCCCGCGCGGATCGGCTGCCCGCCCACCTCGGTGTCCACCAGCGCGGTCCGTCGGAACGTCATCACCGGGGTGGCGTATCGGATGAACTCGTCGACGGCGGTGCCGATGGTCCCGTCGAAGTCGTCGACGAGCAGTTGGCGCTGAGCAGGGTTGTCCTGCAACGCCTTCGCGACGAGGCTGATGGTGTTTCGGGTGGTGTCGTTGCCCGCCACCGACAGCAGCACGAAGAACGCGGCGATCTCGTCGTCGGTCAGCTTCTCGCCGTCGACCTCGGCCTGCACGAGGTTGGTCATGAGGTCGTCGCGGGGTTCGGCGCGGCGGGCCTCGGCCAGCTCCAGAGCCATGGTGAGCAGCGCGACCAACGACTCGTTGAGCACCTCGCCCGGCTCACGACCGGCGGCGACGGCCGGGTCGTTCCACGAGACCAGGCCGTCGGCGTGGTGCGCCGCGTCGTCACGGTGACTCTCGTCGAGTCCCATCATCTCGTAGATGGTCCACATGGGCAGACGCTTGGACACCTGCATGACGAAGTCACCCTCGGGATTGGCCAGCAGATCATCGACGATGCGCTCGGCCTGGCTCTGGATCTGCTCGGTGATGGTCTTCACCTGCCGAGGGGTGAACGCGGCGCTGACCAGCCGACGCAGCGAGGCGTGACGCTTTCCGTCCATGGCGAGGAACGACATCGACGCCTCGAGCAACTCCTCCGGGAGCTCTTCGACCATCACGCCCTGTGCGGAGGTGAACAGCTCCGGGTGCTTGCTGACGTAGGTGATGTCGGCGTGGGTGGCCACCGCCCACACGCCGGGCTGCTCCGGCGGGATCAGTGCGCCCTCGATCGGGGGGTGCCAACTGATCGGCGCCTTGTCCCGCAGGAGTCGGAAGGTCGCCTCGCGGTCCTCGGCGGTGGCCGCCCAGAACGACTGCGGCGAGATGCTCACGGGATGAAAGGTTCGGTCTGTGGTCGGTGCGCTCATGGGTGAGATCCTTGTCTTCGAGAACGGGGCTGGGCGTCAGACGAGCAGGTCGTCGCGGCCGTCGGCCTTCAGTCGATCGACGTAGGTGGGGAACAGCTTCTTCGACAGGGGTGCGAGTTTGAGCAGCGCCGCGACGTTGCCGTCGACCGAGATCTTCTTCTTGGCCATGGCCATCGGGAGGTTGACCTTGCCCTGCCAGTAGGCGCTGCCGACGTCTGCGGTCATCGACATCGTGGCGCCGGGTGTCGGTGCGGCGTCGAGTCCACCCGGCAGACCGTCACCGAACACCTTCTGATTGGCGGCGTCGATCACCACGTGCGCCTCGGGCTCGGAGAAGGCGAACTCGAGAACGATCCCCGTGCCGGCCAGCTTCGGACCGATCTCATCGTCGGTGAACGCCGTCTCGAAGATCCCTCCGATGTAGGTGCACACCTCGTCGGCACTGGCGAAACCCATCATGTCCTCCGTTGTCGCAGTTCAGGGCTGACCCCATCGAACGGATGAGGTGTGGATCACAGTAGCCATAACTTCACTTATGGTCAAGGGAATCGGACACCCGTCCGTCGCAGAAGCACACTGACGACCTGGTGGTCTGCGCTTGAAATCCTCAGGCGGTGCGCGGTGGAGCGATCATCGTCTGGCGTGGACGGAGGAGGGAGGGATAGCGCTAGCTATCTCGACCGACGACAACCCCGTCAGGCGGCGATCGAACGCCGCGAACCGTCTAAGGATTTCAAGCGCAGAGCACTAGGCTGAGGCGATGGCGACCACGACAACGCGCCAGGCGTACCTGGAGACCGGGCTGGATGTACTCGCCGATCTCGGGTACGGCGGGCTGAAGCTCGCCGAGGTGTGTCGACGACTCGGTGTCACGTCGGGGTCCTTCTATCACTTCTTTGACAACTGGGGTCACTACACCGGTGAGCTTCTCGAACACTGGCGTACCGAGCGGTCGGCCGCGCTCATCGAACACGTTCGCGCCGAACCGGATCCGCGCAAGCGCATCGAGGCCCTCCGCGCGATCGGCATGTCGTTGCCCTACCGCGCGGAGTCGGCGATCCGGACCTGGAGCAGCCTCGATCCCGCGGTGCTCGCGGTGCAGCAGGAAGTCGACGCCCAGCGCGTCCAGGTGCTGCACGACGCCGCCTTCGCGATCGTCGGCAACGAGCGCGGCGCCGAGATGTTCGCGAAATGGTCGATGTATCTGCTGGTGGGTTACGAGCAGATCACCCTGCAGGCCGATCGTGACGCCCTGGAGTGGATGTTCAATCGCGCCGAGATCGCGCTCGACTCCGGCGAATTGGCGGACCTGCCGCCGGTGTGACCCGGCGCGCGACGCCCGTCAGGCCGGTGCGAGGAACGCCTGCAGCGCAGCCGAATAGCTCGCGACGTCGTCGGCGCCCATCATCTCCCGCGCACTGTGCATCGCGAGCTGCGCGGCGCCGACATCGACCGTGCGAAGACCGGTGCGGGTGGCCGTGATCGGCCCGATCGTCGATCCGCAGGGCAGGTCGGCGCGGTGGACGTAGCGCTGGAGTGGTACCCCGGCCTGCTCGCAGGCCAGTGCGAACAGACCTTCGCCCTCGGCATCGCTGGCGTAGCGCAGGTTCTGGTTTACCTTGAGCACCGGTCCGCCGTTGACCGCGATCCGATGAGCGGGCTCGTGACGGTCCGGATAGTTCGGGTGCGTCGCGTGCGCCATGTCGCCCGACGCACAGACACTGGCGGCCATCGTCTGCAGGTAGTCGCCGCGATCTCCCCCGCGCGCCAACACGATTCGTTCCAACGTGCTCGCGAGGAAGTCTGACGCGGCGCCGCGCTCGGATCCGCTGCCGACCTCTTCGTGGTCGAACAACGCGAGCACGCGCGTCGGGCCGGTCGAGTCCGCGGCGTCGAGCAGGCCGCGCAGCCCCGCGTAGCAGGTGCCCTGGTTGTCCAGGCGCGGTGCGCTGAGCAGGTCCGAGTGCGCGCCGATCAGCGAACTGGGGACGAGGTCGTGGGTCATCAGTTCCCAGCCGACCACGTCGCCGAGGTCGAGATCCTCACGTGCGCACAGCCACTCGAGGAACTGGGCCGATGCGCCGTCGTCGACTCCCCAGATGGCGTTGACGTGTCGCTGCGGGTCGAGGGTCACGCCCTTGCGATCCTCGGACAGGTGGATGGCCAGCTGCGGCACTCGAAGCACGGGGTCGTCGACCCGGACCAATCGCTGTTCGAGCCCGGTCCCGCGCCGGATCGCGAGGCGACCGGAGACGCCGAGATCCCGGTCGAGCCAGGAGTTCAACCACGCGCCGCCGTACGGCTCGAGACCGACCATGCGCAATCCGACCGAACGGAGTTCGGGGTGCTGCTTGAGACGCAGGTTGGGGCTGTCGGTGTGGCCGCCGACGATCCGGAAGGGGGTGTCGGTGCCGCGGGCGTCCCAGGCGATGATCGATCCGCCGCGAACGACGTAGTGCGCCCCCGCGACGTCGGCCCACGCCTGCGTCTCGTGCAGCTCGGTGTATCCGGCGGTCGCCAGTTCGGCCGCAACGCTCGCGCACACGTGGAACGGCGACGGCGAGGCGTCGACGAACGTGCAGAGGCCGGCCGCGGTCGCCGACGTCGGGATCGTCATGCGATTCAGGCCGAGGCCAGGACCGCGTCGATGGCGGAGAAGAACAGTCCGAGTCCGTCGTCACTGGGACCGGTCAGCGGCTCGGTGGCGTGCTCGGGGTGAGGCATGAGGCCCACGATGCGGCCGTCGGCACTCGAGATGCCCGCGATCGAACGCAGCGACCCGTTCGGGTTGTCGCCGGCGTAACGGAACACGACGCGGCCCTCGCCCTCGAGTTCGTCGAGCACCTCTTCGGAGGCGACGAACCGCCCCTCGCCGGACTTGAGCGGCACCAGGATCTCGGCGCCCGGCTCGAAGCGACTGCTCCACGCCGACGTCGTCGACTCGACCTTGAGCCACTGGTCACGGCAGACGAAGTGCAACCCGGTGTTACGGGTCAATGCACCCGGCAGCAGACCGGCCTCACACAGCACCTGGAAACCGTTGCAGATACCCAGGATCGGGGTGCCGTGGGTGGCCGCCTCGACCACCGCGCCCATCATCGGGGCGAAGCGGGCGATGGCGCCGGCACGCAGGTAGTCGCCGTAGGAGAAACCGCCGGGCACGATGACCGCGTCGACGCCCTGCAGATCGGCGTCGGCGTGCCAGAGTTCGACCGGCTGGGCACCCGCGAGACGGACCGCCCGCGAGGCGTCGATGTCGTCGAGGGTCCCCGGGAACGTGATGACCCCGATGCGTGCCGTCACTGCTCCGCCCGGGAGACGGTGAAGTTCTCGATCACGGTGTTGGCCAACAGTTCCGCTGCGATGCGCTCCAGGGCGGCGTCGTCGACCGAACCGTCGACCTCCAGCTCGAATCGTTTGCCCTGCCGGACGTCGGCGATGCCGGCGAAGCCGAGTCGGCCGAGCGCTCCCACGATCGCCTGCCCCTGCGGGTCGAGGATCTCCGTCTTGGGCATCACGTCGACAACCACACGCGCCATCTTGTTCGCTCCTGTATCACCGGGGGCTGATTCTGGGGTCAGCTTACCGGCTGTCGCGGCTGGTCTACGCAGCGCTGCGTCGCGCGGCCGAGTGCGTCAGCTCACGGTAGGTGACCGGCGCCAGACCGTGGTGCAACGAGAGGTCGACGCAGTCGAGGATGGTCGAGCGCGCCATCGGGTTGTCGAGGTGTTTGGCGGCGATCGACAGTCGAACGACCCCACCCTTTCGTGCGGTGCGGTTCGACGCGACGACCACCATGCGACACCACCAGGCGTCCGCCCGGAACCCGTCGCCGAACCCGAGCACCCGCGAGCGGTGGAACGACCCGGTCGACAGGTCGTTCCAGCCGGAGAACCCGAGGTTGACCCGGAACCCGGCCTGCGGCAGTGCCTCGAGCGCGCCCGCGGACGCGGACCACCGAGGGGCGGCGAAGATGCGCGTGCGCAGACCGCTGCGCTCGAGGACCCGGTCGGCGGCGGTCAGCCGAAGCGCCGCCTCGTGGGCGGCGATGACCGCGAACTCGGCGCGACGACGCTTGGTGGCCGCTTGGTCGTATCCGTGCAGCACGATCGCGTCGTCGCCGGACCGTCGGTCCCGCAGCCACCCGACGGTGTCGGTGTCGTCCAGGAGTCGGTACCCGTGCTTGAGACGCGGCGCAACCAGCAACGACACCGGGACCTCACGCGCGGCGAGGGTCTCGGTGAAGTCCCGGACCGCGGCCGCGGTCTCGGTACGGATGCCGGAGATCGATACGTAGAGCTGTCCTGCCATGGGTCCCAGTGTCGACCGCGGAGGTGTTGCGATGGTGGAGTCGACGTGTACGGCGATCGAACTACCCGTGTGACATGCGCCGCGTCTCGCAGGCGCCGGACGAGGTCAGAGAACGGCTTCGATGGCCTCGATGACCTCGGGGGCGTCGGGCTCGGTGCGCGGACGGAAGCGTCGGACGACGGTCCCGTCGGCGTCGAGCAGGAACTTCTCGAAATTCCATTGCACATCACCCGCCTCACCGGAATCATCGGTCGCCTGCGTCAACTCGACGTAGAGCGGGTGCCGATCGTCGCCGTTGACCTCCACCTTCTCCAACAGAGGGAAGGTCACGCCGTAGGTGGTCGAGCAGAAGGTCTCGATCTCCTCCGCCGTGCCGGGCTCCTGGCCCATGAACTGGTTACACGGGACGCCGACGACGGTGAGTCCACGGTCGCGGTAGTCCTCGGCGATCTTCTCGAGGCCGCTGTACTGCGGGGTCAGGCCGCACTTGCTGGCCACGTTGACGACGAGGACGGGACCGCTGAAGTCGCCGAGCGTGGTGTCGGAGCCCTGCAGGGTGGTGAGGGGGATGGTGTTGATGGAGGTCATCTGATGAGAGTAGGTCGTTCGACCGACGACAGCGAAGTGACCCGGACCACCGGTTTTGGGAGGTGTGTTCGATCCCACAACAATTGCGTTGGCGACGATAGTTGCGCGTGCGTTACCTTTTTTCGGTGACTCTCACCCACCCGCAGCCTGCGCTCTCGGCATCGGTGTCGGAGGAGCAGACGTTCGACGTGCTCGTCGATTTCCTCAACCGTCTGCTCTGCACGACCGAGGTCGACGCGCTCGACAGCATGATGAACACCGAGATCTCGTTCTCCCACTTCCGAACCCTGATGATCCTGTCCGGGCGCGGCCGGGCGTTGTCGTTGAACGAGCTCGGCGACGCGTTGCACCTGTCGCTCGCGGCGGCCGGACGCAACGTCGACAAGCTGGTGGGTCTGGGACTGGTGGACCGGCGCGAGGACAGCCAGGACCGCCGGGTCAAGCGGGTGTCCCTCACCGACGAGGGCCACGCGATGGTCAGCGCACATCTCGACAACAAGGAAGACCAGTTCCGCAGCTTCGTGGGCCGGTTGCCCGAAGAACTGCGTGACGGACTGCATTCCGTCCTGAACTCGATAGTCAGCGGCGACTATCTCTCCGAATCCGATCCGGTGTTCGTGCACCGGAAGAGCCAGAAAGTGAACGGATGACCTCACCTACCAAGGCCTCCGCAGAAGGGGCAGGCGCAGAGAGCGGCGGTCTCGACGCGCGGGTTCTGAAGATCGCCGCCGTGGTCGTGCTCGGCGCGATCATGTCCATCCTCGACACCACCGTGGTCGCGGTGGCGCAGAACACCTTCCAGGACGTCTTCGACACGTCCGCGGCGAGCGCCGCGTGGACCGCGACCGGCTACACCCTGGCCCTGGCCGCGGTCATCCCGCTGTCGAGCTGGGCCGCAGCACGTTTCGGCACCAAGAAGGTCTACCTGACCTCGCTGGTCCTGTTCGTCATCGGGTCCATCCTCTGTGCTTTCGCCTGGAACATCGGCTCGCTCGTCGCGTTCCGCATGCTGCAGGGCGCTGGCGGCGGCATGCTGATGCCCGTCGGCATGATGATCCTGACGCGCGCTGCCGGACCCGAGCGTGTCGGTTCGGTCATGGCAGTCCTCGGTGTCCCGATGCTGTTGGGCCCCATCGCCGGCCCGATCCTGGGCGGCGTGCTCATCGAGTACGTGTCCTGGCACTGGATCTTCCTGATCAACGTCCCGATCGGCATCCTCGCCTTCCTGTACTCGGCCTGGATCCTCGAGGACGACGACGAGAAGACCAGGCCGCCGTTCGATTTCGTCGGACTGCTGCTGCTCTCGCCGGGTCTCGCGCTGTTCCTGTACGGCGTGTCGTCGTCGAACGACGCGGGAACGTTCATCGCAGCCAAGGTGCTGATCCCGATGGTGATCGGCGCCGCCCTGATCATCGCGTTCGTGTTCCACGCCCTGCGCGGCAAGAACAACAACCCGTTGATCGACCTGCGACTCTTCAAGAACCCCACGCTGAGCTGGACCGTGGTCACGTTCAGCCTGTTCCTGATCGCGTTCTTCGGCGCCTCGCTGCTGTTCCCGCAGTACTTCATCGGCGTGCGCGGCGAGTCCACCCTGATGGCCGGATTGCTGGTCGCACCACAGGGTCTCGGCGCGATGATCACCATGCCCATCGCGGGCCGGATGACCGACAAGATCGGTCCGGGCAAGTTCGTCCTGACCGGCATCGTGTTGATCGCCTTCGGCCTGGGGGCGTTCATGTTCCTCGGCGCCGGGACGTCCTACTGGATCCTGGGTGCGGCGCTGTTCGTGCAGGGTCTCGGTATGGGCATGTCGATGATGCCGATGATGTCGGCCGCGTTGGCCACCCTGTCGGCCGACAAGGTCGCCGACGGCTCGACGCTCGTCAACGTCGTCCAGCAGACCGCCGCCTCGGTCGGTACCGCGGTCATCTCGGTGATCCTCGCCAGCAACCTCAAGTCGGTGACGCCCCCGACGCCGTCCGGTCTCGCCGGGGCCTTCGGTGACACGTTCGTCGTCGCCGTGGTGTTGATCGTCCTGTGCCTGGTGCCTGCGTTCTTCCTGCCCCGCAAGAAGGTGTCGGTGCACACCGAGATCGGTGCCGACGGCGAGCCCGTCAAGGCCGCTCCGGTCATGATGCACTGAGCTGATTCTCGACCGGAAGGCCCCGCTGGTAGCACCACACCGGCGGGGCCTTCCGCATTCCACCTCCGCCAGTTGGGCACGTAAGCACGTCAGTTGGGCACGTAAGCACGCCAGTTGGGCACGTAAGCACGCCAGTTGGGCACGTAAGCACGCCAGTTGGGCAGGACCCGAACCAGATGGAACCGTCGTGATGTCAGGGACGTCCGATCCATCGTGCAGCCCGACCAGCATCCCTTCTGGGGAGACGAGAACTTGATCCGTACTGACGCCGCGGCGCGAGACGTGCGGAGGGACTGTCGTCGAATCCAACGCGGCGTACACGCTCCACCCCACTTCACCCTCACCGACCACGACCTCATCCGGGCGGCAGCGATGCGCGCCGGGGATGGCGCGGTCGTCGCTGGAATGAGTGCCGCGGTTCTCCACGGAGCCCGTTTCGCCGACTACGACGCAGACATCGAACTGATTCGGGGCCTAACGGGCCAGGGCCGACAGTTCGACGGTGTGCGCATCATGCGAACCGACCACCTCGCAGCAGGAGACGTACAGGTGGTCGACGGCCTGACTGTAACCACCCCGGTTCGCACCGCTTACGACATAGGTCGACGGGGACCGGCTTGGAAAGCTCTGGCACGCCTGGACGATCTCGCCTATGTATCCGACCTGGACCTCGCGGAACTCTGGTCGTATATCCGCGATCACCCACACACGAAAGGGATCCGCCAGATCCGCGACCTGATCCAGTACATCGAGCCCAAATCGGAATCCCCTCGCGAGAGCGCCTTGCGATACCTGATCATCAAGAGTGGTCTGCCGCGTCCGGAGGCACAGATAGAGGTGTTCGGTGCAGACGGCCGCCTCATCGCCAAACTGGATCTCGGCTACCGCCGGTACAAGATCGACATCGAGTTCGATGGCGTCGAGCACCACACATCGGCCGGCGATCGCGCCGACAATGCTGAACGCGATCGCAAGCTCGCCGAACTCGGCTGGGACACCATCCGCGTCACCGGTCAGGCGATGTCGACGAACCCGGACACGGTCGTCTCCAGGATCGAGGAGTTGCTGGCCATCCGCGGCTGTCGCGAACCTCGGCGACACTGATACGCACCACAACTGCCCAACTGGCTGCCGTAAGTGCCCAACCAGCGCGCAAAGGTGCCCAACTGGCGGGTTTAGGTGCCCAACTGGCGGGGGGTCAGACGGCACCCGTCTGGCGGAGGACCCAGGCGTGTTCGAAGGCGACCTCTTCCCACTGCTTGTAGCGACCGCTGACGCCGCCGTGCCCGGCGGACATCTCGGTCTTGAGCAGGATCGCGTTGTCCGACGTCGAGTTGTCCTGCAACCGCGCCACCCACTTGGCCGCCTCGGTGTACATCACGCGGGTGTCGTTGAGCGACGTGAGCGCGAGGATCGCCGGGTACTCGAGTGCGGCGACGTTCTCGTACGGCGAGTACGACCGCATGTACTCGTAGACCTCTTTGTCCTCCAGCGGGTTCCCCCACTCGTCCCATTCGATGACGGTGAGCGGCAACGACGGGTCGAGGATGGACGTGAGCGGGTCGACGAAGGGCACCACCGCGAGGATCCCGCTGAACAGCTCGGGCGCGAGATTCGCGACCGCCCCGATCAGCAGACCGCCGGCCGAGCCACCCTCCCCGACGAGCTGCGCCGGGGTGGTCGCCCGGGAATCGACGAGATGCCGTGCCGAATCGACGAAGTCGGTGAAGGTGTTCTTCTTCGTGAGGGTCTTGCCGTTCTCGTACCAGTGCCGACCCATCTCGCCACCACCGCGGATGTGCGCGATGACGAACACGACACCCCGGTCGAGCAGCGACAACCGCGCGATCGAGAACCCGGGATCCATGCTCGCCTCGTACGAGCCGTAGCCGTAGAGCAGTGTCGGAGCCGGCCGCGACACCCCCTTGCGACTCACGATCGACAACGGGACCTGCGTGCCGTCGGCCGCGGTGACCCACTCGCGCTTCTGCTCGTAGTCGGCCGGGTCGTAATCACCCAGCACCACTTGACGTTTGAGCAGGATCCGGTCCCCCGAGGTGACGTCGAGGTCGATGATCTCGCTGGGCTCGATGAAGCTGGTGTAGCCGATCCGCAGTCGCGGCGCCGCCCACTCGGGGTTGCCGGCCAGTCCGACCGACGACAGCGGCTCGTCGAAGGTCAACTCCTCGAACGACACATCCGACGAGCTCTTCGCCCCACGGATGTCGGCGATCGCGATCCGCGGGGTCGCCGCACGTCGGTAGCTGAGCACCAACTGATCGGCGAAGGCGTCGACCCCCTCGAGCCGCGATTCCGCGTCGTGCGGGATCAGGACCCGCGTCGCGGTGGGGTCGTCGACCGGGGCGTCGAGGAGCTCGAAGTTCTCGGCATTCTCGTTGTGGGTGATGAGAAAGCGGTCCTCGCCACCGATCACGGCGTGCTCGACGTCGTACTCGACACCGTCGCGGCGTGGCCAGACCACCTGGAATTCCCCGGTCGGGTCGTCGGCCGAGAGCACGTGCACCTCGGAGGTGATCTTCGACCCGAGCCCGATCATCAGGTACTTGTCGCTGCGCGTCCCGCCGATGCCGACCCAGAACCGCTCGTCGGGCTCGTGGAACACCTTCACGTCGTCGGTGCCGGCGCCGAGATCGTGGCGCCACACGGTGTCGGGACGCCAGGCGTCGTCGACGGTGAGGTAGAAGATGTGACGACCGTCGTGCGACCAGGTCGCGCCCGGGGCGGTGTTCTCCACCGTCTCCGTCAGCAGCTCACCGCTGCGAAGATCCTTGAAACGCAGCGTGTATCGCTCGTCGCCGACCTTGTCGACACTGTAGGCCAGCATCGTTCCGTCGTCGGTCACCGAGAACGCACCGAGGCTGTAGAAGTCGGTGCCCTCGGCGTCGAGGTTGGAGTCGAGGAGGACCTGCTCGCCGGGCAGCGGGTCGTCACCGGACACCGTCGGCGGATCCCAGTCGTCGTCGCCGGAGATCGGCGCGCGGCACCGCAGTGCGTACTGCTGGCCCTCCACCGTCCGCGCGTAGCACCAGTACTGCCCGCGCCGCGACGGCACCGACATGTCGGTTTCCTGTGTGCGCGACTTGATCTCACCGTAGATCGCAGCCCGTAGGTCGGCGAGCTCCGCGGTGTCGGCCTCGGTGAGGGCGTTCTGCGCCTCGAGGAAGGAGATGACCTCCGGGTCGTCCTTCTCGCGCAGCCACTCGTAGTTGTCGACGACCTCGTCGCCATGGTGCACCCGGGTGCTGGGCACCTTCTTGGCGACGGGCACGGCCTGCTTGTCGGTCACTGCTCTCCCTCCGGCCAGTCGGCGAACGACAGACCTGAAATACGTTCATAGGCTTCGATGTAACGCGCCCGCGTGCGCTCGGCGACGTCGGCGGGCAACGGGGGTGGCGGGCCGTCGGCACGGCGGTCCCATCCCGAATCCGGGCCGGTCAACCAGTTCCGCACGATCTGCTTGTCGAAGCTGGGCTGCACCTCCCCCGGACGATAGGTCTCCGCATCCCAGTAACGGGAGCTGTCCGGCGTCATCACCTCGTCGGCGAGCACCAATGATCCATCGGCGGCGGTCCCGAACTCGAACTTGGTGTCGGCGAGAATGATCCCACGCTCTGCCGCCAGTTCGGTTCCTCGCGAGTAGATCTCGAGCGTGGCACTGCGGGCGGCTGCCGCGACCTCGACACCGACCTTGCCGACGACCGTCTCGTAGTCGATGTTCTCGTCGTGGTCGCCGAGATCGGCCTTCGACGCCGGGGTGAAGATGGGCTCGGGCAGCCGCGACGCCTCGCCCAGGCCGTCCGGGAGAGCGATCCCGCAGACCGCTCCGGACGCCTGGTAGTCCAACAGACCCGACCCCGTCAGATACCCCCGCGCCACACACTCCACCGGCAGCATCGGCAGACGCCGGACCACCATCGACCGCCCGACGAGCTCGGCCGGGATGCGCTCGTCGGTGGGCCCCCCGGCCAGATGGTTGGGCACACCGAGGGTGTCGAACCAGAAGAAGGTCATCGCGGTCAGGACGCGGCCCTTGTCCGGGATGGGCGTGGAGAGGATGTGGTCGTAGGCCGAGATGCGGTCCGACGAGACCATCAACAACGTCTCGTCATCGACTGCGTAGAGCTCGCGCACCTTTCCCGACGCCACGTGCTGATAGGACTCCAGTGAAGGACGCATGGCTCCGAGGTTAGTCAGGGCGTGGCAGGCTTGAAGCGTGGACCATGCCCCCGCCGTGCGCATCACCTACTGCACGCAGTGCAATTGGCTGCTCCGGGCATCGTGGATGGCAACCGAACTGCTGTCGACCTTCGGCTCCGATCTCTCCGGCGTGACCCTGATACCGGGTACCGGCGGGATCTTCACCGTGGAGGTCGACGACAATTCGGTGTGGGACCGCAGACGCGACGGCGGGTTTCCGGACATCGTCACCCTCAAACAACGGGTTCGCGACGTGGCAGATCCGGACCGAGACCTCGGGCACGGGGACCGGAGCCGACCTGTGACGCCCACCGTCGACCACTCACCCAGCACTACGGAGGACACATGACAGACCAGGAGACATCAGGTGAGATCGTCGCGGCGCGCGAGCTGCTCATCGACTGCTTCGGCCGCATCGACGAGCTCGTCGGTGAGCTGACCGGCGACCTCGACACCCAGACCGCGACCTTCCGCCCCGAGCCCGAGGCCAACTCCATCGCGTGGCTCATCTGGCACTCGGCGCGCGTACAGGACGACCACGTCGCCGGTGTCGCCGACGTCGACCAGGTGTGGCCGAAGTGGCGCGACCGCTTCGATCTCCCGTTCGACGACTTCGCCACCGGTTACGGCATGAGCTCCGAGGACGTCGGCAAGGTCGTCGTCGACGCCGAGTTGCTGGCCGGATACCACCACGACGTGCACGAGCAGACCGTCCGCTACCTCGAGGCGCTGACGCTCGCCGAACTCGAACGGGTCGTCGACGAGAACTGGGATCCGCCGGTGACCGTGTCGGTGCGCCTGGTCAGCGTCATCAACGACGCGACGCAGCACATCGGCCAGGCCGCCTACCTCAAGGGCCTCGCCGCCAACTTCTGACGGCGACCGCCCCGCGACGGCGTCGACTCCCGGACTTACAGGATCGGTGCGGGCTCGTACGACGCGGCGTCGGGATAGCGTGCGACCAGCTCGCCGACCGCGCCGACCACGTCGGCCACCTGCTGCTCCGCGGCCCCGATGAACGCGGCCTTGTCGGCGAGCGCGGCGTCGAGCGCGGCCCGGTCCAACGGGAGCCGGTCGTCGGCGGCGAGACGATCGATGAGGTCGGGCTCGCGACCCTGCTCACGCATCGCCAACGCGACGGCGACCGCGTTCTCCTTGATCGCCTCGTGGGCGGTCTCGCGTCCGACACCCGCGCGCACGGCGGCGATGAGGACCTTGGTCGTGGCGAGGAAGGGCAGGTACCGCGCGAGTTCCTTCTCGATCACCGCCGGGTACGCACCGAACTCGGCGAGCACCGTCAGGAAGGTCTCCATCAGCCCGTCGATGGCGAAGAACGCATCCGGCAGCGCGACACGGCGCACCACCGAGCAGAACACATCTCCCTCGTTCCATTGCGCGCCTGCGAGTTCGGCGGCCATGGAGCCGTAGCCGCGGAGAATCACCGCGAGGCCGTTGACGCGCTCGCAGCTGCGGGTGTTCATCTTGTGCGGCATGGCCGAGCTGCCCACCTGGCCGGGTTGGAAGCCCTCGGTGACCAGTTCGTGTCCCGCCATCAGCCGGATCGTGTGCGCCAGCGACGACGGTCCGGCGGCGACCTGGACCAGCGCCGAGACCACGTCGTGGTCGAGCGAGCGGGGATAGACCTGCCCCACCGAGGTCAGCGAGTGTGAGAAGCCCAGGTGCGCAGCGACCTTCGACTCCAGCTGCGCCAGTTTCGCGGTGTCACCGTCGAGCAGGTCGAGCATGTCCTGCGAGGTGCCCATCGGTCCCTTGATGCCGCGCAGCGGGTACCGGTCGATCAGCTCGCGCAGCCGCGTCAGCGACACCAGCAGTTCGTCGGCGGCGGAGGCGAAACGCTTGCCCAGCGTGGTGGCCTGTGCGGCGACGTTGTGGCTGCGGCCGGCCATCACGACCGACGAGTACTCCGCGGCGCGGTCGGCCAAACGGGCCGCGACGGCGACACCGTGGGCGTGCACGTGCTGCAGCGATCGCAGGATCTGCAGCTGCTCGACGTTCTCGGTGAGGTCGCGGCTGGTCATGCCCTTGTGGATGTGTTCGTGGCCGGCGAGGTCGTTGAACTCCTCGATGCGCGCCTTCACGTCATGCCGGGTGACCCGTTCGCGGTCGGCGATCGACGCCAGGTCGATCTGGTCGACGACGCGCTGATAGTCCTCGATGACACCGTCGGGCACATCGACACCGAGTTCCCGCTGCGCCGAGAGCACGGCGATCCAGAGCTGACGCTCGAGAGAGATCTTGTGCTCGGGCGACCACAACGACACGAGATCGGCCGATGCGTAGCGGCCGGCCAGGACATTGCTGATGCGGGGTTTGTCAGACACGACGCTCATTCTGCCCTGCTGCCCACTCGACGTCCGTAGCTGCCCACTCGACGTCCGTAGCTGCCCAACTGACGGGTTTATCTGCCCAACTGGCGGGCTTACGTGCCCAACTGGCGGCTCAGTAGGTCGCGGGCAGCGGCATCTTGCGATCGGCGAGCACCTGACGCAACCGCGTCGGGTAGTCGGTGATGATCCCGTCGGCGCCCGCGTCGATCTGCGCGTTCATCACGTCGGTGTCGTTGATGGTCCACGGGATGACGGTGAAGCCCTGGGAATGAGCCCGGTCGACGAACGACTTGTCGGCGATGAGCCGGAAGCCGGCGTCCTTGGTCGTCTGGCCGTAGGGGTTCGAGTAGCCGGGCGAGAGCACCTGCACCCCGAGTTGCTTGGCACCGGCGATCACGTCGCCACCGACCGCGTCGTAGTCCACCGACCCGGTCCACTGCGACTTCGGCTTCCAGGTCGTCTCGTCCCACAGAGCCACCAGCGGGATGGACGGGTTCGCCTCCTTCACGAGCGGCAGCGTGCGCCAGTCGAAACTCTGGATGTCGACGAGATCGGTCTTACCCGCAGCCTTGATCGCACCGAGCATCACATCGACGTACTGCTGCGGCGTCGCCGATTCGCTGCGCTTCTCGCCCTCGATCTTGGTCTCGATGTTGTAGTGCACCTTCGCGTTGTACTTGTCCGCCAGCGCGAACAACTGCGGCAGGAGCGCGATCTTGTTGCCCTCGACGACCTTCGCGTCCGGGAAGCCCTCGAGCTTCTTGCCACACGTCAGTGTCTCGATCTGCTTGTACGTCAGGTCGTGGACCACCTTGCCGACGTACGGGAACTGCGGGTCGCCCGGTGTCGCGGCCGCGGTGTCGGAGCACTTGGTGGGGTCGATCGTGGGGTCGTGCCAGATGATCGGCTGCAGGTCCTTGGTCAGGACGATGTCGAGTTCGAGGGTGTCGACGCCCAGTTTCAGCGCCTGCTCGAACCCGTACAGCGACTCCTCGGTGTGCTCACCACGTCCGCCACGGTGCGCCTGCAGATCGAACGCGCGGTCCGATCCCGACGCCGAACTCGACGACGAGTCGGACGCGGCGGGCGACGAATCCGAGCCGCAGGCGGCGAGACCGACGGTGGCAGCCGCGGCGGCGGTGAGCAGGGCGGCACTGCGGAGCAGGCGAGAAGAGTTCACGAGAGTCCAAACTATGGGTGTCGTGGCATGACGGGCCAGCTCAGACCGGGGTGTTCATCGAGTGTTAATGCGTGCAGGTTCAGGCGTTGACCGGTGCGAGGACGTCGACCACGTCGCACAGTGCCACCCTCGTCACGGCCATCACGTCGTCCTCGGCGTCGGCGAGCGCGCCCACCACGGCGCCGTCCTCGACCGCCATCAGTTGGACGATCCGCGCGGGACTCCCGACGCGCCCGGACTTCTCCAACACCTCGCCGTGCAGGCCGGCCAACAGCTTGCGCCGGTTGGCCAACACCGGCCGCAGTCGCGGGAAGCGAGCACAGAGCACGACCATCTCGTAGCGGGTCGTGAGTTCGTCGCGCGTCGTGCAGTCGCCGACGAAGACGTCCGCCAGTGCCTCCGCCGTCGCCTCACCGCCACGACGACGACGCGTCAGCAGCTCCGACCGCAACCGGATCGCCTCCTCATCGTGGTGGCACGCGAAGGTGACCGCCTCGACGATCAGATCCTCGAGCGACTCGAAGTAATACGTCGTCGACGCCAGGGGCAGCCCGGCACGTTCGGCCACGGCCCGGTGGCGGACGGCATCAAACCCACCCTCCAGCAAGAGTTCTCCGGCGGCGGAGATCAGTCGCGCCCGCCGTCGCAATCCCTTGGGCGTGGCTGCCGACGTCATCGACTCATCGTGCCAAAGCACACGCGACCTCAGACTTGTTTTGCGCAAATCTGATGTGGACCGATCCGCAATCCTCCCGGCCGTCGTGAGCAGCCGTCAGCGCCGGACCACGGGGGCGAGCAACTCGATGCCGCGCTCGATGTCTGCCGCGCTACCCGCGAAGCTCATCCGCACCGTGCGGTGTCCGGTACGGGTGTCGAAGTCCGCGCCCGGAGCCATGGCCACCCCGGTCTCGGTCAGCACCCGCGCGCACCACGCCAGGGTGTCGTCGGTCACCGCACCCACGTCGGCGTAGACGTAGAAGGCCCCGTCCGGCGGGGCGATGTCGTCGATGCCCAGACTCGTTAGACCGTCGAGCAGGACCGCCCGGTTGGCGGCGTACCGGGCGACGTGGGCGTCGCACTCGGCGATCGACTCGTCGTCGAAGGCCGCGATCGCCGCGATCTGCGACACCGCGGGCGGACAGATCGTGAGGTTCGCCGTCAGCCGCTCGACGCCCCGGAGGTACCGCCGCGGCACCAACATCCAGCCGAGGCGCCACCCCGTCATCGAGAAGTACTTCGACACCGAACCCATCACCACCGACTCGCGCGAGGTCGCCCACGCGCAGGACGTCGCCCGGTCCGGGCTGCCGTATTCGATGCCGTGATAGATCTCGTCGGAGATCAGCAGTGTGCCGTGGGCATCGCACCAGCGGGCGAGGTCGGCCAGTTCGGTCGGCGTCAGGATCGTCCCGGTGGGGTTGGCCGGACTCGCCACGATGAGTCCCGCGGGAGGTTCGTCGAGAGCGTCGAGCATGGCCGGGGTCGGGACGAACCTCGACTCCGGACCGCAGTCGAGCTCGACGACCTCACATCCGAGCGCGGTCAGCGCGTTGCGGTAGGCGGGGTAACCCGGGCGCGCCATCGCGACGCGGTCCCCCACGTCGAACGCGGCGAGGAAGATCAGCGTGAACGCGCCGGACGACCCCGTGGTGACCACGACATCGGTCGGGTCGACAGCCAGGCCGTAACGGCGTCGGTACAGGTCGGCGATGGCCTCACGCAGCGGCGTCAGACCCAACGACTCGGTGTAGCCGAGCAGGTCGGAGTCCAGGGCTGCATGCACCGCACGCAGTACCGGGGCAGGCGCCGGTGTCGACGGTTGGCCGGCGGCGAGCGAGACCACCTCGAGCCCCGCGGCGCGTCGCGCGGCACTCGCGGCAAGCACATCCATGACGTGGAACATCGCCACGTCCGATCGCCGCGATCCCTCCGCTGCCGCCATTCGTCGAGCCTAAGTGACGTCGATCCGGGGCGGGAAAGGGCGCCCACGTCGCGATTCATCGGTCCGCGGCGCCACCGGTACCCTGTGTGTTCGATGACCACGGGGCGGACGGGTCAGGGACACGGGGGACGACGATGACGGGGGGCGAGCTGTGACGGGCGGACTGAACCGTCGTGCGCTGTTCCGCGCCGGCGCCGGTCTCACCGCGTTGGGCGCGCTGGCCGCGTGCGCGGGCGAACCGGCCACCGGATCGGCTCCGCGGCAACGGATGCAGGCGCGGGCACAGGACGAGGTCGTACCCGAGAGCCCGACCAGCGCGGCCGTCGTCCCCGGCGACCCCGCCCTGATCACCGGCAGTTTTCGCTCGGCCGCCATGCGTGGTCGTGACACCCGCTGGGTCGTCGCCCGACCCCCGGGTGTCACCGGCGACATCCCGGTCGTGGTGATCCTGCACGCGCTGAACTCTGACGAGCGCACCGCCTTCGACAGCAGCCTGCAGATGCACCGCTATCTGGCCCAGTCGGTCGCCGGCGGCACGGCGCCGTTCGCCCTCGCGGCCGTCGACGCGGCGCGGTCGTATTTTCATCCCCGGGTCGACGGCACCGACAGCGGGGCGATGGTCATCGACGAGTTCCTCCCGATGCTCACCGACAACCGCTCACTCGGTCTCCGCACCGACCGCATCGGCCTGTACGGCTGGTCGATGGGCGGCTACGGTGCGCTGCGGCTCGGGGCCATCATGGGTCCGTCGCGGGTGGCCGGCATCGCGGCGAGTTCGCCTGCGCTGTGGGGTGATCCGCGGAACTTCCCGCCCCGCGCCTTCGACAACCCGGCCGACTACCAGGCCAATTCGCTGTTCGGCCAGCAGGCCGCGCTGACCAAGATCCCCGTGCTCATCAACATCGGGTCGAGCGACCAATTTTACCTCTACACCCGCCAGTGGATGGCCGGCCTGCATCCGGCCGCGGCGTTCTCCACCTCCCCCGGTGGACACAACAACCGGTACTGGCGCAGCGTGCTGCCCGACCAGATGGCGTTCCTGGGTCGCAGTCTCGCCGCCTGAAGATCCCGTCGTCGACGGTCAGGGGATGGTGATGCGTCCCTCGAGGGCCGCGAGGCCGATGTCGGAACGGTGGTGTCCGCCCGGCAGTTTGACCGCGGCGATGCGCTCGTAGGCCTGGGCCCGGGCGGCGGCCAGGTCGGCACCGGAACCGACGACGCTCAGGACACGTCCCCCGCTGGAGACGATCGACCCATCGGAGTTGCGTGCGGTGCCGGCATGCAGCACCCCGTCGGCCTCACTGCCGGTGATCACGTCACCCTTACGCGGTGTGCCGGGGTAGTTCTCGGCGGCGACGACGACGGTGACGGCCGAACCCTCACGCCAGCGCAGCGGCTCGAGGTCGGCCAGTGTGCCGGTCGCGGTGGCCGACAACGCCTGTCCCAACGGGGATTCGAGCAACGAGAGCACGGCCTGGGTCTCGGGATCGCCGAAGCGACAGTTGAACTCGACGACCGCGGGCCCGTCGGCACCGATGGCGAGCCCGGCGTAGAGCAGACCACTGAACGGGATGCCGCGCGATTCCATCTCCACCGCCACCGGTCTGACGACCTCGTCGACGATGCGATCGACCATGCCGTCGGGCAACCACGGCAACGGCGTGTAAGCGCCCATGCCGCCGGTGTTGGGCCCCTGGTCGTTGTCGCCGACTCGTTTGTGGTCCTGCGCGGGGAGCAACGGGAGGACCACGGTGCCGTCGACCAGGCAGAACAGGGAGACCTCGGGTCCGTCGAGGAACGACTCCAACAGGACCGGGTGCCCGCCCTCGAGCAGGTCCGCGGCGTGCACGCGGGCGGCGGCACGATCAGCGGTGACCACGACACCCTTGCCCGCGGCCAGCCCGTCGTCCTTGACCACCCACGTGGGGCCGAACCGGTCCAGCGCGGCGTCGAGACGAGCGGGGTTGTCGACGATCTCGCTGTGGGCGGTCCGGACGTTCGCCGCGGCCATGACGTCCTTGGCGAACGCCTTCGACCCCTCGATCCGTGCGGCCTGCGCCCCGGGACCGAAGGTCGCGAAACCCGCGTCCCGCAGGGCGTCGGCGACACCGAGCACCAGGGGCACCTCGGGTCCGATCACCACGAGGTCGGCCTCGACCTCACGCGCCAGCGCGATGACTGCGTCGGCCGAGGCGATGTCGACCGCATGGTTGGTGGCCAACCGTTCCGTGCCCGCGTTGCCGGGGGCGACGTGCAGTGCCGTGACCTCCGGGTCGTTCGACAGCCCCACGAGCAGCGCGTGTTCGCGGCCGCCCGATCCGATCACCAGTGTTCGCACGGGGCCTGACTCTACTAGGACCGCCGCGCGATCAGGACAGGCTCTGTTCCAGCCGGGCGAGCGCGACCGCACGGTGCCGGGTGCCGACGATCTCGTCGAGGATCACCACGGCGACCGGCGCGACGGCCGTGACCACCAGGGCGTAGACCACCGACAACCCGGCCGCTGCGAGCAACACCGAACCGACCAGGATCGCGACCGCCACCACCGTCAACGCCAGGTTGAGCACGTCGAACTCGACGAGGTAGGTGTACATCGCGGCGATCGACACGATGTAGACGCCGAGTGGGACGGCGACACACGCCACCGCGGCCGCGGCCGAGATGTGCGACTCGTGTTCGAGGTAGAGCGCCGCGACGTGCAGCCCGGCACCGACCGCGGCGATGGAAATGAAGACGATGATGTGCGCGTATCCCCATCCGAAACACTTGGCGCGTCGGAGTTCCAAGGCGTCGCCGGTGGGGACGACGAAGTAGATCCACCACATCGCGAAGGTGGCGGCCGTCCCGGCGAGCCCGAGAACGGCGGTCTCCAGGGTCCAGCCCTGGGCGTGGATCACCGCCTGCAACGCGACCACCGTCCCCACGATGCCCTCGCCGAGGGTGATGATCGCCAGCAGTCCGTACCGCTCGGCGATGTGGTGCGGATGCCACGGTGTGTCCGGCTCGGAGTTCAGGCGCTCGGCGATGAACGGACCGGACAACTCGACGGCCACCAGGCCCAGTGTCGCGACGAGCGTGGGGATCAGCGAGGTGTTCACCACGATGATCGCAATCCACCCGACCTGTGCGACGAGGATGGCCAGCGCGTAGGTCAGGCAGGTTCGTCGGTACTCCGGGCTCTGTAGCGCTGCGCGGATCCACTGGAACATCATCGCCACGCGCATGACCACGTATCCCAGGACCGCGACCCGGTTGTCGATGTGCTCCCCCTCGGCGACGGAGGCGAACACCGGCTCGATGCCGAGCGCAAGGATCAGCACGCCACCCATCTGCACCATCGTGACGACGCGGAACACCCAGTCGTCGGTGTCGAAGGCGGAGGCGAACCACGAGAAGTTGATCCACGCCCAGATGCTGGCGAACGTCGCGAACAGGAACCCGATGACCGCGGTCTTGTAGTCGCCGTCGGCCAGATAGTGCGCCACCTCGCTGCCTGCCAACGAGAACGCGACGACGAATGTGAGGTCGAAGAAGAGTTCCAGACTGGTTGCGGTGCGACCTTCTTCGTCCCGCGCGCGGCCGGTCATCTGCGCGACGCGATGGCTCAGGACCTTTGCTCCACCGTTGCCGGGGTCTGAAGTCATTGCGAAATAGTACGTATCGCCCGCGCCGCGCGTGCGGCCGACAACTGATCCGTACTCGACGCGGCGGTCAGACCCGGGCGACGAACGCGCTCAGGTTCACCCGCACCCGTTCGATCTTGGCCTCGACGTCGAGGTCCTCGCGGTACTGCTTGCCCAGCGCCGGGGTCTTCTTCCCGCGCGCGTAGAGGGAACAGGCCAGGTCGGTGCACATGTAGGTGCCCACCGAGTTGCCCTTCCGACCCGCGTCCCCGGACTTGTTCGCCGTCATCAGCGAGACCCCGCCCGAAGGATGCGTGGTGAGGCAGATCTTGCACATCTGGGCCCGCCTGGACCCGCCGGTCTCGTGCCGCAGGGCCAGCCCGACGAGGTCGTCCCCGTGTGGGGTGACGAGGTAGCACCGGCCGGCGTACGTCGGATCGGTCCACCCGAGGAAGTCGAGTTCGTCCCACGGGCGGGTGTCGAGATCGCGCGGGATGACGATGCGCTTGGCCTCGCCCTTGGTGCAGTTGACGAACGACGACCTGATGTCGGCTTCGTTCACGGGGTCCATGGGGTCACTTTTCGTTGATCGTCGGTCGGGCTCGGCGAGTGACGCTACGCGCGGGCCGGCGCGACGTACAACGAGTTTTCCGCAGCAGTCGACAACGCGACGGCCGCCGGATCGGGGGTCCGACGGCCGTCGCTGCCGTGACTCAGCTCTTGGGCTGGGTCAGGTCGTAGAGGGTCACCGAACCGACCGTCTTCTCGGTGTAGTTCGCGGTGACCCACTCCCTGATCTGTGTGGCCGTGCCCTCGGCGTTCATCCCTCCACCCATCATCCCGCCGCCGATGAAGTAGTGGATCTTGCCCTGACGGACGTACTCCTGGAACTGCGCCAGCGTCGGCGACGGATCGCTGCCGTTGAACCCGCCGATCGGCATGACCGGATCCTGCGTCGCCAGCTGATACCCCGCCGCCGACATCGCGGTGACGGTGGCCGCCACCCACGTGTACTCGTCGGAGTCGGATTCCAGCAGCTCCACCAGTTGCGTCGACGGCTTCGACGCCTGCATGAACCCACCGGGACCGCCCATACCGCCGAAACGCTCGGCCATGGTCGAACCGGCGGAACCCGTTCCGGCGCCCGGCGTCGCACCACCCTGTTGCCCGCCGCCCTGAGCCATCCCCGGAGGCATCTGACCACCGAAGCCGCCGGATATCTGACCACCGGGGGTCTGGCCTCCTTGCGCCTGGCCACCGAACCCGCCCGGTCCGAAGCCTCCGCGCATCCCGCCACGACGCCCGCCCATACCGCCGGGACCGAAGCCGCCCTGCGACGGCCCGGCCGAGACGATCGGTCCGTTCTTCGCGGTCGTCACGGTGTCGAGGGCGTACGCCGTCGGACCGGCGAGGCCCATCACGATCGCAACCGCGGCCGCGATCGCGGCAGCCCTCGGCCACTTCGGCACAACCAGCGCGACGGCGGCGACCACGGCGAGGACCACGACCACCCACCGCAGCCACGGCACGAAGTCCGACGAGCGGTTGAGCAGGAAGAACGACATCGCGCCGGTCACCGCGACGGCGACCGCGAGCACGATCCGCACCCCGTAGGTGTCCCGCGCCTTCCAGCACATGACGCCGCCGGCCCCGACGAGCGCGGCGATTGCCGGCGCGAGTGCGACGGTGTAATACGCGTGGAAGATCCCGGACATGAAGCTGAAGACGGCCGTGGTGGTGAGCAGCCACAGCATCCAGACGCTGATGAGCGCCCTGTGGATGTTGGTGCGAGACGACCTGCCGCACAGCACCAGTGCCGCGATACCGAGGATGAGAGCGGTGGGGATGAGCCAGGCGATCTGGCCGCCCTGCTCGGGCTGGAACATCCGGAACAACCCGGTCTCACCCCACATGCCGCCACGTCCGCCCGGTCCGCCCACACCGCCGGGGGCCTGACCACCGAAGGCGCCAGTGGCCGCCTCGGCCGCACCGGACCGGTTCCCGCCACCGGGAACCACACTGCCGGTCTCGTTTCCGGTGAGTCGACCGAATCCGTTGTAGCCGAACGTCAACTCCAGAATCGAGTTGTTCTGTGAACCGCCGATGAATGGTCGGGAGTCCTTGGGCCAGAACGTCACGGCCAGTACCCACCAGCCCGCGCTGACGAGCATCGCGACCAGGGCGGTGATCAGATGACCGAGACGCTTCAGCCAGGTGTGCTGCCCGAACGCGAGATAGGTGATCGCCAACGGCGGTATCACCAGGAACACCTGCAGTTGTTTGGTGAGGAACCCGATACCCACCAGCACGCCGGTCAGCACCATCCACCGGATACGACCGTCTTCGATCCCCTTCAGGGTCGCCCAGACGGCGGCGATCATCAACAGGACCAGCAGTGCGTCGGGGTTGTTGAAGCGGAACATCAACGTGGCCACCGGAGTGAGCGCGAGTGCGGCGCCGGCCAGCAGGCCCGCCGAGACCCCGAGGTACTTCTTGACGATCAGATAGAGCAGAGCGACCGACGCCACACCCATCAGCACCTGCGGGACCAGGATCGACCACGAGTTGAGCCCGAAGATGCGGACAGAGATCCCCGGGATCCACAGCGAGACCGGCGGTTTGTCGACGGTGATGGAGTTGCCGGCGTCCGACGAACCGAAGAACCACGCCTTCCACGACTGCGACCCGGCCTGGATCGCCGCCGAGTAGAACGAGTTGGCGTAGCCGTTGATGCTCAGATTCCACAGGTAGAGCACGGCGGTGGCGGTGAGCAGTATGCCGAGCCCCCACCGGTCCGGACGGGGAACCGCCCACCGGCGCCTCCCATCCTCGGATGGGGAGACGCCGGTGGGGGTGTCGAGTACTGAGGTCACGCTGCGGCCTCCATGCCTGCATCGTCGGATCGGGCCCGGCTCGCCGAGCCGTGGGCGTTGCGGAACACCCAGCGGAAGGCGACGAATCGGGTCAGAGTGGCAACGAGATTCGCGACCACGAGGACGAGGAGTTCGACGTGCTTGGAAGCGCCCGGGAAACCGGCCTCCAGGGCGAGCAGGGATCCCGCGGTGATCGCCCATCCGAACAGGAACACCGCGATTCCCTGCATGTGGTGCCGGGCAGCGCCCTCGCGGCCCTTGACCCCGAAGGTGAACGCGCGGTTGGCGGCGGTGTTGAACACCGCGGTGATGAGCAGCGCCGCGAAGTTCGCGAACTGGGCGCCGAGCATCGAGTGCAGGACGAGGTAGAGCACGGCGTAGGCGACGGTGGAGATGACCCCGATGACACCGAAGCGGACCAGCTGACCGACCATGCCGTGCGGCACCCCGGTGAGTTGCGGATCGTCGAAGCGATTGCGCCCCAGACTGCGTCGCAGCTCGGCCACCGGGAGATCGCCGCTGGCCAGCGCGCGGGCGACGCGCCAGCACCCCTTGAGGTCCTCGGTTGCGGTCTTGACGATGTCGACGCTGCTGTTGGGGTCGTCCACCCAGTCCACCGGCACCTCGGCGATCCGCAGTCCGATGCGCTCAGCGAGCACCAACAGCTCGGTGTCGAAGAACCAGCCGGTGTCCTCGACGTACGGCAGCAGTGCCTGCGCGACGTCGGCGCGCATCGCCTTGAAACCGCACTGGGCGTCGGAGAACTTGGCCCCCATCGTCGTGCGGAGGATCAGGTTGTAACTGCGCGAGATGAATTCGCGCTTGGCCCCGCGGACCACCCGCGCCGACCGCGACAGCCGCGAACCGATCGCCACATCGGAATGGCCGGACAGCAGCGGCGCGACCAACGGCATCAGCGCGTTGAGGTCGGTCGACAGATCGACGTCGCAGTAGGCGACGACGGTGGCGTCGCTCATGGTCCACGTCGCGTTGAGTGCGCGGCCGCGGCCCTTCTGCGCCAGGTGCACGACGCGCACCTGATCCATGGTCTGCGCGAGTTCGACACCGACGGCGAGGGTGCTGTCGGTGCTCGCGTTGTCGGCGATGGTGATCCGCGCCGAGTAGGGAAAGTTGTTCTTCAGGTGTTCGCCCAGGCGGCGTATGCAGCCGGCGAGGTCGGCTTCCTCGTTGTAGACCGGTACGACGATGTCGAGCTCGGGATGTCCGGCGGTGCCGTCCACGACGACGATCATCTCGGGGGCGTCTGTCGGTTCCGGCATCGAGGTGCCGCCCGAGCGATCGACGGTGTCTGTTGTCATGGAACAGACTCTGACCCCGGAAGCTGCCGCGTCTCTGCGGCCGGCCTGTCAGCTACCTGTGAGCGGGCAGACCCCTAGTCGGAGGTGTGCTCCTCGTGCCCGGCAGCACGCAGAGCTGCACGGATACGCGTCGCGGCGTCTTCGAGGGACGCCGGATCGGGGTCCTTCTCGGCCAGCGCGAGGTCGAACGTCTCCACCGAATGCGCCGGGAAGACATGGATGTGCAGGTGCGGCACCTCGAGGCCGGCGATGAGCAGGCCCATCCGAGGGGCGTCGAACGCGTCCCGGGTGGCCTGCCCGATCGTCTGCGACACCGCCGTCAGGTGGGCGAAGACCGCCGGGTCGACCTGTTCCCAGTGATCGATCTCCTCGCGCGGCACCACCAGCACGTGCCCGGGAGTGACCGGGTTGATGGTGAGGAACGCGACGGCCGTGTCGTCCTTCCAGACGAAACGTCCCGGGATGTCGCCGTTGATGATCATGCTGAATACCGAAGCCATGGGACCGATCGTATGCGTCGGGTCCACTCGGTCGGGTCGGGTGTCAGCGCTCGATCCGCGCGAAACTTGCGAACCCGCGTCGGACAACAGGCGGGTTCGTGAGATCGGAGCGGATCTGACCCACTCACTCCAACCGCGGCAACCGAACCCAGAAGGTGGCTCCGCCGCCGGGGGTGTCCTCGACGCCGACGGTGCCGCCGTGGGCGGCGACCAGTGCGGCCACGATCGACAACCCGAGCCCACTGCCGCCGGAACGCTCGTCCCGATGCCGCGAGCTGTCGCCCCGGTAGAAGCGTTCGAAGACCCGCGCCTGGTCCTCAGGACTCAGCCCGGGGCCGGTGTCGGCGACGGCGAGTACCGCGCTGTGGTCGTCGGTGCCGACCCGGACGGTGATCCGTGCGTCGTCTCCGGTGTGCCGGATGGCGTTGGTGATCAGGTTGCTCAGCACCTGCGACAACCGCGCGGCGTCACCCATCACGGCGGGGATGCCCGGTCCGTCGATCATCTCGACGGAGATGTCGCGGTTCGGGGCGGTGGCCCGCGCGCTGTGGACCGAGTCCGACGCCAGACCGAGCAGGTCGACCTGGGCACGCTCGAGCGGGCGCTGCGCGTCGAGCCGGGCCAACATCAGCAACTCCTCGACCAGCAGCCCCATCCGGCCCGCCTCGTGCTCGATCCGCGACATCAACTGGTCGGGATCGGTCATCGCGCCCTGCCGGTACAACTCGGAGAAGCCGCGGATCGAGGTCAGCGGAGTGCGAAGTTCGTGGCTGGCGTCGGCGACGAAACGCCGCATCTTGTCCTCGGAGCGGCGAGCCTGTTCCTCCGACGCGGCGGTGGTGGCGAACGCGGTCTGGATCTGGTGCAGCATCACGTTCAGCGACGCCGCGAGTCGACCGACCTCGGTGTTGGCCGGCGACACCGGGACACGTTGGTCGAGGTCACCGCCGGCGATGGCCTCGGCGGTGACCTCCACGCGTCGTAGCGGTCGAAGGCTACTGCGTACCAACAGGTATCCGAGCCCGCCGACGATCACCACGACCCCGAGACCGATGGCGAGCTGCAGCCAGATGAGTCGGGTGACGGTGTCGTCGAAATCGGTGAGCTTGATGGCCACCACCGAGGTGGTCATGGCCCCGGATGAGTTCGTCGCCGACACCTTGACCACGCGCCAGCGGGTGTCCGATCCGGTCGCGCTCCCGACGGTCTCGGGATCCGGGCCCAGCCGGTCGACGTCGGACAGGTCGGGGGATCCGCCGACGTCGTTGATGGTGAAGGTGCTCCCGTCCGAGCGGAACAGCACCACGTAGTACGGCGACGGCGGACGGCGTTCGACGGTGGGGCTTCCGCTCTGTCCGCCTGCGTTGGGCGAGAACGGACCCTTGTCGTCACCCTCCCGCGGACGGGCCCAGCCCTCGGCCGCCCCCTTGAGTCCGTTGTCGGTGCGCTCGATGAGACGGTTCTGCATCGCCGACGTGACCGACACGCCGGACACGAGCAGTCCCAGCGCCACGAGCACCAGCATCAACCCGACCAACGACACCCGCAGAGGGATGCCCCGGCGATGCCGGGGCTGCGTCGGGGGCGACGGCGCCGCGGGCGCGACGTGATCCGGATGGGCGGTGGTCATCGGGGTTCGCGCATCACATATCCCACGCCACGCAACGTGTGGATCAGTCGCTTCTCCCCGGTATCGACCTTGCGACGCAGGTACGACACGTACGACTCGACGACGTTGACCTCGCCGCCGAAATCGTAGTTCCACACGTGGTCGAGGATCCGGGGCTTGGACAGCACGGTGCCCGCGTTGATCATGAAGTAGCGCAGCAGCGTGAACTCCGTCGGAGACAGTGCGACCAACTCGCCGTCCTTCCACACCTCGTGGGTGTCGTCGTCGAGCTCGATGTCGGCGAACGTGATCCGGGTGGGTTCGGCCTTCTGCTCACCGAAACCATTGCGTCGCAATATCACCCGCAGACGCGCGACGACCTCCTCCAGACTGAACGGCTTGGTGACGTAGTCGTCGCCACCGATGGTGAGGCCGTTGATCTTGTCCTCCATCGAGTCGCGCGCGGTGAGGAACAGCGCGGGCGCCTCGATGCCGTCGGCACGCAGACGTCGCAAGAGTCCGAAACCGTCCATGCCGGGCATCATCACGTCGAGGACGAGCGCGTCGGGACGGAAGGTCCGCGCCTTGTCGATCGCGGCCGGACCGCTCGCCGCGGTGGCGACGTCGAAGTTCTGGAACTTCAGCGACACCGACAGCAATTCGAGGATGTTGGGCTCGTCGTCGACGACGAGCACCCGGGCACCGGAATCAGTCATGGTGACACCTTCCGTGATGACGCTGGGGCACCGCTGAACAGTTCCTGGCAGCTCGCTGTGAACTCTCATCGCACCATGTGGGGCGTCAGAACAGCGTGGGTTCACCGAACCCGGGGACGCTCTCGGCGGCGAGGATCCGACCCTTCGTCGCCGCTCCCCCTGGTGCCGAGAACCCTCCGACCTCGGACCCCGCCCCGAGCACCCGGTGACACGGGATGACGACCGGGATGGGGTTGCGGCCCAGCGATCGCCCGACCGCCTGCGCGGCCAACGGCTGACCGATCCGCGCCGCGACCTGTCCATACGTCAGGGTTCGACCCCGCGGGATCGTTCGGGTGACCGCGTAGACCCGCTGGTCGAACTCGGGGAGGTCCGAGATGTGGACGACGATCGCCGACAGGTCGACGTCCTCGCCTGCGAACAGTCGGACGATGGACTCGACCACCTCGCCGATCGCCTCCGGTGGGGTCTGCTCGGTCGCGTCGAACCCGCGGAGGTAGTCGACGACATCGCGCGCGTCCGGCTCGGGCAAGGCGACGGCGACGATGCGGTCCTCGAGATCCCAGGCCAGTCCGCAGGTCCCCAGCGCGGTGTCGAACAGCGCGAACCCCCGGTCGCGGAAGTTCACTTCTTCTCGTTCATCACGAGACGGTGTTCTGCCATGAACGGTGCCGGATACCCCGGCTTGGGCCGCACCTCGCCGAGCCAATCTGCCAGTGCGTCGGCACGCGCGCTCAGGTCTTTCGTCGCCGCGCGCGGAAGTTTCTCCAACGGGTGCAGCCCGATCGAGCCGTCCGGTCGGAAGAACCATCCGCCGACGATCCGACCGTCCCACCAGATGCTCTGCCCGCCGTTGCCGTTGCGGTCGAACATCTCCGCGCCGTGCGCACCGAGGTACCACCCGCGCTCCTTCCACCCCATGGTGGTGGGGTCGAGCTCGGGCAGCACGGCCCCGGTCGGCGGCACCGGCTCCACGGGTTCGAGGTCGTCGGGCAGCAGGTATCCGGGCTCGAACCGGTCGGTGTCTACCTCGATGTCCACCTCCACCGCGTCGAGCTGCGCCAACGCGGTCCGGACGGCCTTCTTGGTCGATCCCAACCACCACACGATGTCGGTCTCGGTACCGGGCCCGAACGACCGCAGCCACCGCTCCACCATGGCCCGGTGTCCGGCCTCGGGATCGGCGAGAACCAGTTCAGTCCCCAGCCAGCGCGACATCGACGACCACCGCGGCCGGGAGACATGCCAGCCCGCGGTGTTCGGTCCGCGGACGATGTCGCCGGCCGCGCTCATCATGTTCAGCACCCGCGGGCCCATCGGGGACGACCCGCCCCACGTATCGAGCGGACCGGCGACGATGACACCGTCGAGTTGCGGAAGACGTTTGCGCAGTTCCGACGACGACGCGAGGGTGCCGTCGGACAGCTCGGCGACGACGGCCGACCGCGCCGTGTCGATCCACCCCTCGGGATCATCGAAGTCGGGGCTGCGCCGCAGATCGCGCAGCATGTTGGTCCGCTCGCTCGCCGCCACCCGCGGACCGACCGCGCTCACCGCGTCGGCGAGGGTCGCACGGTCGACGACGAACACGGTGCGACGCATCGCGAGCTGCTTGACGAGAGAACGCGACTCGTACAGCAGGGCCTGGAGATCATCGGGCACGAAACCCGTTGTGCGCGCCCACACCGACATGAACACCGTCGGCGGGCAGGTGGCGTGCAGCGCGACGACCGCCCGGGCCACCTCGAGCGCGTCGTCGGCGCGGTCGGCGTCGGTCAGCAGGTGCCGTCGCAGCATGCGAGCACGCCTCTGCGCCGCGGTGACTCGCAACCGGGTGGACATCGACGCGCGGGTCAGCTCTGCGGGATGGCCGCGATCGCCTCGATCTCGACGAGTTGACCGTCGTGGGCGAGCACGGTGACACCGATCAGGGTGCCCGCCGGCTTGTGGGCACCGAAGGCCTCGACCACCGCGTCCCAGGCCACCGAGAGGTCGGCCTGCAGCCCCTCGGCGACGTAGACCGTCACCTTGGCCACGTCCGAGAGCGAGGCGCCCGCCTCGGACAGGATGGTGGTGAGGTTGAGCATGCACTGGCGCGCCTGGGCCTGCACATCGCCGGGCCCGAAGGTCGATCCGTCGGCCTCGGTGGGTGCAGCGCCGGCGGTGAAGATGATCGATCCGGGCAACGCCGTTGCGCTGTAGGTGAATCCACCGTCGTAGAGCGTCTCGGAGCCGTTCAGGCGTAACTGCGACATGGGGACCACCCTACGTCGTCGCCCTCCGGTGGCCCTCGTATCCGAGTAGCGTCGGTCTGTGTCCCGGATCTCGGGGTACCGCAGCGTCTCCAGCATCGGGCCTGTTCCGCTATCGATGAAGGAGCGCCGCATGGCCGCATCCACACCGGTGATCTTCGTCCACGGCCTCTGGCTGCACTCGTCCACCTGGAAACCCTGGATCGATCTGTTCTCCGCCGAGGACATCCCCGCGTCTGCGCCCGGGTGGCCGCGCGAGCACTCCTCGGTGTTCAAGTGCCGTCAACGCGGCGAGGACGTAGTGGGCATGGGGATCGCCGAGGTCGCGACGCACTACTCGCGCATCGCCGCCGAGTTCGACAGCCCGCCGGTGGTGGTCGGTCACTCGCACGGTGGCCTCGTCGCCGAGTACCTGCTCGCACGCGGGCTCGCGTCAGCCGCCGTCGCCATCGACCCGGCCCGACTGAGCGAAGAACTGCCACAACCCATCTCGCAGCTGATCGCGGAGTACCCCGCCATGGCGAACCCGGCCAACCGCGGCCGCGAGGTGAACCTGAACAACCGCCAGTTCCGGTCGGTGTTCGGCAATGCGATCGGCGAGGACGAGTCGGACAGCCTGTACGAACGCTGGACGATCCCTGCCTCCGGAGCGCTGCTGTTCGAGACCGATTTCGCGGGCAGCGAGCCGCCCGCGGCCGACGACCCGGCCCGCGGCCCACTGCTCCTCGTCTCCAGCGGCCGGGGTCAGGACGCCGACGACGCCGCGCCCACGTCCAGCTTCGAGTCGTACCGTCACGCCGACGCGGTCACCGAGCGCCGCGTCTTCGCCGACCGTGGGCACTCACTGGTCATCGACAACGGCTGGTCCGACGTCGCGAAGTCCGTTCTCGAATGGGTCACCGCACGGAGCGACCGCGGATGACCGAGGAGCAGCGCCGCAGCATCGGACGCAACGACGGCCCGCTCGAGAGCGAACTCGAGGACAGCTTCGAGGCAATCGTCACCGAGGGGGCCGAGCGGCTACACCGCACCGTCCGGACGGTGATCATCACCGGCCTTTTCGGCGGCATCGAGGTCGCCCTGGGCATCATGGCGATGTTGGCCGTGCTGCACGAGACGGGCAACCACCTGCTCGCCGGACTGGCGTTCAGCATCGGGCTCATCGCGATCTTCCTGGCGCACAGCGAGTTGTTCACCGAGGATTTCCTGATGCCCGTCGCGGCGGTGGTGTCTCGAGACGGGTCCGTCGCCCAGCTGGCCAAGCTGTGGATCGGGACGCTCGCGGCCAACCTCGTCGGCGGGTGGGCGATCATGTGGATCATCACGCGGGCGTTTCCCGAATGGTCCGACGTGCTGAGCGAATCCGCACACCATTTCGTCGACGCGCCGCTCGCGCTGCAGTCGATCTGCCTCGCCGTGCTCGGCGGGGCCACGATGACCCTGTTGACCCGCATGCAACAGGGGACGCAGTCCGACGTGGCGAAGATCGTCGCGGCGGTCGGCGCCGCATTCCTGCTCGCCGGCCTGCAGCTGTTCCACTCGGTCCTGGACTCGCTGATCATCTTCGGTGCCATCCAGAGCGGCGCCTCGGTCAGCTACCTCGACTGGCTCAACTGGTTCTGGTACACCACCGCGTTCAACATCATCGGCGGTGTGGTGCTGGTGACGGCGCTGCGACTGCTCCGCACCAAGGAACTCGTGGACGAGGAACGCGAGCGCTGACGCCCGGTCGGACCGACACAGGACCCCGCCGCGATCACGTCGCGACGGGGTCCGGTGGAGCGGAGGAGATCAGCGCAGCGCGCGGCGGGCGCGAACGGCTCCGCTGAGGGTCAACGCGACCACGGCACCGACGACGGCCGAACCCAGCAGCGCGACACCGACACCCAGGTCGAAGTCCCACGCGATGAAGCTGATGCTGGTGTGCACCGTGTTCTGCAGGACGAAGACGACGAGCGCGGCGACGAGAACGGTCGCGACGGCGAGCATCAGCTTCGACGCGGCACCGAAGGTGCGGCGTCCGGAACGGTGGGTCGTGGTGTCGGTGGTGGCGGTGGCCATGGCGATGCCTTCTCTCTCAGAGGTGGTGAAAGTGGGTGGTTCAGGGCGGGGCGAGGGCGGGTGGCCGAATCGCGGCCCTGCGGGTCGCCGCCGGATGGGCGGCGACCCGACGAGCATGTGTCGAACGGCAGATCAAGGGGCTGATCAGCTCAGCTTGTCCTTGATGTTCTCGCCGACCTTCTTGGCGCCGGAGACGCCCTGGTCCTTCTTGCCCTCGGCCTCGAGATCCTTGTTGTCGGTCACGTCACCGACGACCTCCTTGGCCTTGCCGATCGCGTCTTCTGCAGCGTTCTTGGCCTTGTCGACGATTCCCATGGTGATTCCTTCCTCAGGTCCCGCGACCGGAGTGCCGCGGTTACATGAGATGAGTCGGCGGCCGACGGAGTTCTGCACTCGAGATCCCACGTGACACCGATCACGAAGACGCGCTCGCTATCGGTGGATCGGGCCGTCGAGGGTCGACAAAGGTTGCGCCGAGGCGCCGGAGCGCTCCGCGATGATCTGAGCCACGATCGACACGGCCGTCTCCTCGGGCGTGTGGGCGTCGAGGTCGAGACCCATCGGGCTGTGCAGACGAGCCAGGTCCTCGGTGGCCACACCGGCGTCGATGAGTCGCGACCACCGGTCGGCGTGGGTTCGACGGGATCCCATCGCCCCGACGAACGCGAACCGGTCGATCGTCAACGCCGCTTGAATGGTCGGGACGTCGAACTTGTCGTCGTGGGTCATCACGGCGACCACCGTCCGTGCGTCGAGGCGTCCGGCCGCGTGCTCGGCGCGCAGGTACCGGTCCGGCCAGTCCACCACGACGTCGACACCCGGAAAACGCTGCGGCGATGCGAAAGTGGCGCGGGCATCGACAACGGCTACGTCGTAGCCGAGCGACCGGGCGGTGTCGCCCAGTGCCCGGACGAAGTCGTTGGCGCCGGCCAGGATCATGCGCGGCGCGACCGCGAAGGACTGCACGAAGACCGTCGGACGGCACCCGGCCGCCTCCTCGCCACCGTTGATGTCGCTGCCGCCGACCAACCCGCTGCGACCGACCGCGAGCATCGCACGGGAATCGCGGTCGACGCGGTTCCACAGCGGATCCGGTTCGCCGGTGTCGCCTGCGCACAGCACCGTCCGGCTCGTGGGCACTGCGATGGTGGTCACGAGGGCGCACGGCGTCCGCGCCGCGATCCGATCGCGCAGGTCGACGAGGACGGCAGGATCATCGACCCGCTCGACGAGCACCTCGATCTCGCCGCCACAGGTCAGACCGACCGCCAACGGGTCGATGTCGGATCCGCCGAAGCGCTCGAACGATGGTTCGCCAGTGGCGATCACGTCGGCGGCGACCGCGATCACCGCCGCCTCGACACACCCGGACGAAAGCGATCCGATCACGTCTCCAGCAGCGGTGACCATGAGCGCGGAACCCACCGTGCGCGGGGACGATCCGGTGACACCGACGATCCGCGCGAGTGCCACCGGCGATCGGGTGGACTCGACGACCAGGGCGTCGAGGATGTCGAGCATCCAAAGAGATTATCGTGTTCAGCGACAGTGTGATCGGACTCGTGGAGCCTCCTGTCGGGATTGAACCGACGACCTTTCGCTTACAAGGCGAGTGCTCTACCGCTGAGCTAAGGAGGCGTGTGTCTCGTGCGTGAGTATATCGGCCGGATGTTGCGCCCATTGGCGGGCTCCAAGCGGGCCACGATCGACACGATCGAGCCGTACACATCGCCGCTGTCGCCTCGGCAGCCGGTCGATCTCACCGACGACGGCGCGGTCACCGAGGTCCTCGACCTCGCCATCAAGGTCGGGTCGGTGCTGCTCGACTCAGGCACCGGCGCGATCGACACCTCGACTCAGATCCGGTTCGTGGCCGGAATGTTCGGCGTTGAGCGCTGCGACGTCGACGTGACCTACAATACGATCATGGCCAGCGCCCGGCGCGGATCGGCGATGCCGCCGGTGACCGCGATGCGCACGGTGCACTACCGATCACTCGACTTCACCCGCCTGGCGCAGGTCGACCGACTCATCCGCAAGATCCGCAGCCTCGCCGTCACACCGGCCGAGGCCCACATCGTGATCGACGAGATCATCTCCGCGCCGCACCCGTACCCACGATGGCTCGCGACACTCGCGTGGTCGTCGATGGCGGCAGCGCTGTCGGTCACGCTGGGCGGCAACTGGCTTGTCGCTCTGGTGTCGTTCCTGACAACCGCGGTCATCTACCGACTCAACCAGGCACTCAACCGTCTCGGCACGCCGGTGTTCTTCCAACAGATCGCGGGCGGTTTCGTCGCGGTGATCCCGGCGGCGGTCGTCTACCAGTATCAGGAGGCGCTCGGTGTCGGCATATCCCCGACGCTGGTCATCGCCGCGGGCGTGATCGTGCTGCTGTCCGGGCTGTCACTGGTCGGCTCGGTTCAGGACGCGATCACCGGCGCCCCCATCACCGGTGTCGCCCGGTTCTTCGAGTTGCTGATCCTGACCGGCGGGATCATCGCCGGCGTCACCGTCGCGATCCAGCTGCTGGAGAGCACCGGCATCTACCTGCCGACGATCACCAGCACCACGCAGCTGGGCCTCATCGATGCCCCCGCCCAGATCATCGGTGGCGGTGTCGCGGCCGGTTCGTATGCGCTGGCCAGCTACGCGGAGAACCGCGCGCTTCCGGTGGCGTTCATGGGCGGGTTCATCGGTGCGGCGGTGTCGGCCGGTGCCGCCCTCGCCGAGGTCGGCGCGGTGATCGGAGGTGGCATGGCCGCGTTGACGGTCGGCTTCGTCGGTGGTCTCCTGGCCCGCCGCGCGCTCACCCCGCCGCTGGTCGTCGCGGTCGCGGGCATCACCCCCCTGCTGCCCGGTCTGGCCGTCTACCGCGGTCTGTACGGCGTGCTCAACGAACAGACGCTCGACGGTTTCACCGCCCTGGCGTCCGCTCTGGGCATCGGCGCCGCCCTGGCCGCAGGGGTGACCCTCGGCGAGTTCATCGCCCGCACCCTGCGGCGTCCGCGGATCACGACGCGACCCACCCGCGCCCTGCTCACCGCGCGGTCGGCACTGCGGCCGAAACGGTTCACCCGACCCGACACCGAACCGCAGCCGGTCAGCGATCCGCTGCTCAGTGCCATCACCGAGCCGCTCCGGGCACAACCCGATTCGACGAACCGGGTAAAGTAGAGGTCATGCCAGCGAAGACCACGGACAAGACCGACATTCCCGACGAAGAACTGGCGACGGTCGCAGACGAGACAGCCCGTGCCGCGCGCCGCGTGGTGGCCGCGTTCGCCACCGACGCCGACGAGTGCCGGATGCTGCTGGCCATGCTCGGGATCGCACCCACCGACGAAGCCTGAGCGTGAGCTCGACCGGTACCGACCTCCAGATCGACCCCGATGAGTTGCACACGGCGGATTTCGTGGTGGTCGCCAACCGTCTCCCGGTCGACAAGGAAACACTCCCCGACGGTTCGATCCGCTGGAAGCGGAGTCCCGGCGGTCTCGTCACCGCCCTCGAGCCCATCCTGCGGTCACAGACCGGCGCCTGGGTCGGCTGGTCGGGCGTCCCCGACTCGCACGACAACCCGGTCGTCGACGGCCTGCAACTGATCTCGGTCCCGCTCAGCGCATCCGAGATCAACGAGTACTACGAGGGTTTCTCCAACGCCACCCTGTGGCCGCTCTACCACGATGTCCTGGTCAAACCCGAGTACCACCGTGAATGGTGGAACGCCTACGTCGAGGTCAACCGGCGCTTCGCCGAGGCCGCGTCAGCGGCGGCCTCGGACGGCGCGATGGTCTGGATCCAGGACTACCAACTGCAGTTGGTACCCAAGATGCTGCGCATGCTGCGTCCCGATCTCAAGATCGGGTTCTTCCTGCACATCCCGTTCCCGCCGGTCGAGCTGTTCATGCAGCTGCCATGGCGCACGGAGATCGTCGAGGGGCTGCTCGGCGCCGACCTCATCGGATTCCACCTGCCCGGCGGTGCCCAGAACTTCCTCTACCTCGCACGCCGACTCGCCGGCCAGGCGACGTCGAAGGGCACGGTCGGGGTGCGCTCGAAGTTCGGTGTGGTCCAGGTCGGGTTCCGACACGTCCGTGTGGGCGCGTTCCCCATCTCGATCGACTCCGGCGCTCTCGACGCCGAGTCCCGGTCGCGCAAGATCCGGGCACGGGCCGCCGAGATCCGCACCGAGTTGGGCAATCCGTCGACGATCCTGCTCGGCGTCGACCGTCTCGACTACACCAAGGGCATCGACGTCCGCCTGCAGGCGCTGTCGGAGCTGCTGGCCGAGGGACGCATCGACCCGTCGGACACCGTGATGATCCAGCTGGCCACCCCCAGCCGCGAGCGCGTGGACAGCTACATCCAGATGCGCGCCGGTATCGAGCAACTCGTCGGCAACATCAACGGCACCTACGGCGAGGTCGCACACCAGGTCGTCCAGTACCTGCACCGGCCGGTCGACCGCGACGAGCTCATCGCCTTCTTCGTCGCCGCCGACGTGATGCTGGTGACGCCGCTGCGCGACGGCATGAACCTGGTGGCCAAGGAGTACGTGGCCTGCCGCAGCGACCTCGGTGGCGCCCTGGTGCTCAGCGAGTTCACCGGTGCCGCGGCCGAACTGCGGTCGGCGTACCAGGCCAACCCGTACGACCTCGACGGCGTCAAGGACGCGATCATGGCCGCGGTGAACCAGGACGACGAGGAAGGTCGACGACGCATGCGAGCGCTGCGCAGGCAGGTTCTCGCACACGATGTGAGCCGGTGGGCGAAGAGCTTCCTGGGGGCACTCGGCAGCACGCAGGAGACCGCGTCGAGCGCCAATCGCGGCGTCGACATCGTCGACGGGTGATTGATCGCTGACCCGGTGCGCTCGATTGGACGGGTACCTGGTTTCTCGCTCTAGACTCACCGGGTGAGTGCCCAAGATCTAGCACCGGAACTTCGTCGCGCGTTGAAGGACATCGCGCGTACGCCTCGACTCCTCGTCGCCTCCGACTACGACGGCTGCATGGCCCCGATCGTGTCGCGACCCGAGGACGCCCGACCCAATCCCGATTCGGTCCGGGCGATGCGGGCGATCGCCGACCTCGACTCCACCACCGCCGCGGTCATCTCCGGCCGCGCGCTGCGGGACCTGGCCACCCTCTCCCGACTGCCCGCCGAGGTCCACCTCGTCGGCAGCCACGGCAGCGAGTTCGACATCGGCTTCGTCCACGAGATCAGCCCCGAGGCCACCGAGCTCCTCGACACCGTGATCACCGAACTGCGTGCGATCGCCGTCGACTATTCCGGTGTGACCGTCGAGACCAAACCGGCGAGCACCGCACTGCACGTCCGCAACGCGTCGACCACCGATGCCGACGCCGCCGTCCATCGCGTGCGCGTCGGGCCCGCGTCCTGGGACGGGGTGCAGGTCACCGAGGGCAAGTCGGTCATCGAACTGGCCGTCATCCGCACCGACAAGGGCCAGGCGCTCGACATCCTGCGTCATCAGGCGGGCGCGGGCGCGGCCATCTTCTTCGGCGACGACGTGACCGACGAGAAGGCCTTCCGCCGGCTGCACGGGCCGGACTTCGGCGTGAAGGTCGGTGACGGCGACACCCTCGCCACCTACCGCGTGTCCACCACCGACGACGTCGCGACCGCCCTGGCCTTCCTCTACGAGGAGCGCCGCGCCTGGCTGCGCGGGGAGAACGCCGCCCCGATCGAGCGGTTGTCGATGCTCGCGTCGCCGCGCACCGTCGCGCTGATGACGCCGGACGCCAAGATCTGCTGGATGTGTCATCCCGAGCCGGACTCGGCCGCCGTGTTCGCCAGCCTGTTGGGCACCGTCGACGCCGGGGAGTTCGGTGTGCGGCCGTGGGTCGACGGTGATCGGCGCCCGCCGCTGCCGCAGAGCCAGCGCTACGTCGACGGCACCATGACCATCCAGACCCGCTGGGCCGGGCTCGAGGTCATCGACTACCTGCCGCACGATGTCGCACCTGGCCGCACCGATCTGATGCGCGTGGTCACCGGGACCGTGCCGACGCTCGTGGAGTTCGCGCCGCGTCCGGAGTTCGGTCAGGCCAGCGTCCAGCTCGAAGCCGTCGACGAGGGTCTGCGGGTGCTCGGCTCGAACGAGCCGATCGTGCTGCGGTCGCCGGGTGTCACCTGGAGCATCGACACCGATCGCTTCTACCAGCGTGCGACCGCCGTCGTCGATCCGTCCGACGGGCCAATCGTCCTCGAATTGCGCTGCGGCACCGACTACATCGGCGAGGAGGAGCGCAGCGAGGGACAACGCCGCGCACTCTCCGAGACCTACTGGAGCGACTGGGTCTCCCGCCTCACCTTGCCGGGCCTCAAGCCCGACCTGATGAAGCGGTCGGCACTGACGCTGCGGGGACTCGTGCACGCCGATTCCGGGTCGATCATGGCCGCGGCCACCACCTCGCTGCCCGAGGAGATCGGTGGCGTCCGCAACTGGGACTACCGGTACTGCTGGCTGCGTGACGCCGCGATGACCGCGTCCGCGCTGGTGTCGGTGGGCTCGCACGCCGAGGCCGAGGGCTATCTGAACTGGCTCTACCGGGTGTTGGGGACGGTCAACGGACCCGAGTGGCTGCACCCGCTCTACACGCTCGCCGGTGGCGGTCTGCCACCCGAGGCGATCATCGACTCGCTGCCCGGATACGCGGGATCGCGGCCGGTCCGTGTTGGCAACGCCGCCAATCAGCAGGTCCAGCTCGACGTGTTCGGCCCCATCGTCGAACTCATCGGGCACCTCGCCGATGCCCGCGCCGCATCCGGCCTGGCCACCCCGCTCACCGACGCCGACTGGGATCTCGTCGCCAACATGGTGTGGGCCGTGGAACGTCGGTGGTTCGAGCCCGACCACGGGATCTGGGAGATCCGCGGCAACCCGCGCCACCACGTCTACTCGAAGGTCATGTGCTGGTTGACCGTCGACCGCGCGTTGAGCATCGGCGCGCGCTTCGGGCGTGAGGTCGAACCGGGCTGGTCGGTGCTGCGCGACGTGATCGCGGCGCAGGTTCTCGAGCAGGGTTGGAACGCCTCGGCCAAGTCGTTCACCGCCGCTTACGACGGCGTCGACCTCGACGCGGCCACCCTGCACATCGGGCTGTCCGGGCTCATCGACCCGACCGACGAGCGATTCGCTCAGACGGTCAAGGCCACCGAAGCCGAATTACGCAGCGGCGCAACCGTGTACCGCTACCACCACGACGACGGCCTGCCCGGCGGCGAGGGCGGCTTCCACCTGTGTGCCGCGTGGCTCGTCGAGGCGTACCTGTTGATCGGCCGTCGCTCGGACGCCGAGGCGCTGTTCGACCAGCTCGTCAAGGCCGCCGGCCCCACCGGCCTGCTGTCCGAGGAGTACGACCCCGTCGCCGAACGGTCCCTGGGCAACCACCCGCAGGCCTACAGCCACATCGGTTTGCTGCGCTGCGCGGCCCTTCTCGGAGCCTGACCCTCCACCGAGATCGTCCGGAATACGGGCCGTCGAGGGCATATTGCCCTCGACGGCCCGTATATCGGACGATTTCAGCCGATGCTGATGTGGTCGGCGCCGTTGTCGATGGGCAGGTCCCCGTCGACGGTCGCGATGACCTCGTAGTTGTTCAGGGTGATGTTGCCCGAGTGGTTGTCGAGGAACGCCGTGTCGGCGGCGTCGCGACCGGTCGCGATGCGGACCAGAGCCTGACGCGGGGCCAGTCCGGTCGCGTCCACGACCAGCCACTTGTCGTCGATCAACGCCTCGGCGACGGCGTGGAAGTCCATCGGCACACAGCCCGGTGCGTACACGGCGACGAGACGGGCCGGGATGTTCAGCGCGCGCAGCAGCGCGACCACGAGGTGGGCGAAGTCGCGGCACACACCGGCGTTGGCCAGCAACGTGTCCTCGGCGCCGTCGATCGGGTCGCTGGCACCGGGGATGTAGTTGAGGCGGGCCGCGACGAACCGCGACACCTCGTAGAGCAGATCGATCGGCGGCTTGGACAGGTCGAATTCCGCTGAGACGTAACCGAAGAACTTGTCGGCCTCGGCGTATCGACTGGGACGCAGGTACAGCGACCGCTCACCCACCTGCACCGCGACAGGATCGGCCGGGGCGTTGACCGCCGCGGAGTACTGGACGAGCACGTTGCCGCGCTCCACGTTCAGTCGGTGGATCCGGGTGCCGGCCTCCCCCATGATCTCCTCGGGGGTGACCGAGCTGCCGTTCACCGACACCGACAGCGTCTCGACGAGTTCCATGCCGGGAAGACGAGCGACGGTGACCTGCAGTTCGAGTTCGGTGGCCGAGTCCACCCAGATGTCCATCATCGATGAAACGTCACGCTTGATTGTGCCCATACGCGGTCGGCGCCCTAACCGTCGGTGAAACCCTGCGATACGGCGGTCCTCGAACTGCTTCAAGGCGCCTGTGGGCCTAAGCCTAAGGCGCACAGACGGCAACCGTAAACTCGTGGACATGAGCGACACATCGACTCCGTCCGACCCCCGACCCGTCGCGGTCGTCACCGGCGCCAGTTCGGGCATCGGCGAGGCCACGGCGAGAACGCTTGCCGCACAGGGTTATGAGGTGGTCGTCGGTGCCCGCAGACTCGACCGACTCACCGCGGTGGCCGAATCGATAAACGGTCGCGCCATCGAACTCGATGTCACCGACGACGACTCCGTCGCCCGGTTCTGCGCCCAGCTCGACTCTGTGGACATCCTCGTCAACAACGCCGGTGGCGCTCGTGGACTGTCCACGGTGGCCGACGCCGACCTCGACGAGTGGCGCTGGATGTGGGAGACCAATGTGCTCGGCACACTGCGGATGACCAAGGCGCTGCTGCCCGCGCTCATCGCCTCCGGCGACGGACTCGTCGTGACCGTCACGTCGATCGCGGCGATCGAGGCCTATGACAACGGCGCCGGATACACCTCGGCCAAGCACGCGCAGGCGGTCCTGCACCGCACCCTGCGGCTGGAGTTGATCGGGCAACCCGTCCGATTCACCGAGATCCTGCCCGGAATGGTGGAGACCGAGTTCTCGCTGGTGCGGTTCGACGGCGACTCCGAGCGGGCCGACGCGGTCTACGACGGGTTGACCCCGCTCACCGCCGACGACGTCGCCGAGGTCATCGGCTTCGTGGCCTCACGCCCGCCGCACGTCAACCTCGACCAGATCCTGCTCAAGCCGCGCGATCAGGCCAGCGCCCGCCGCAACGTCAAGACCGGGTAGAGCCCGATCAGCCCGTCTGCCCCTGACGGGCCGGCTGCGGGGTCGAGGTAGGGGTGCCGGACAACTGCGGCGCATTCGACGGCGTCGCCGGCGCGCTCGAGCTGACGACCTCGCCCTCCAGCGCCGACATCGACTTCCAGTCGTCCCACGAGAACGTCCAGTCGTAGATGTCTCCGTCGGCCTCCGACAGCGGGATCCGGGTGTTGGTGACCTCCACCGGATCGCCGTAGACCGCGACGCCAAAGTACTGCTGGGCGTTGTCCAGCGACAGGTTGATGCAACCGTTGGTGACGTTCGACGCCCCCTGCACACCGATCGTCTCCGGGTTGGCGTGGATGAACTCGCCGTTGTTGGAGATGCGCACAGCAAACCGCTCGCGGACGTTGAAGTAACCGGCCGCGGGGTTGGACATCGCGAAGTCCTCGTACTTCTCGCTGACGACGTGGATGCCCGAGCGCGTCACGTTGCGGTCGAGATCGCCGCTGCCGTAGCTGCAGGGCAGCGTCATGAGCACGTCGCTGCCGCGCATCACATCGATCTTGAACGAATTCGCGTCAGCCTTGACGATCTGCGCACGCCCGATGACGAAATCGCTGGTGACGTCGGCCGCACCGTAGGCGCCGTCGCCGTGGTCGAGGCCGTACAACGATGCCTTCATCGACACCTTGGTCCCCGGAGCGAAGTACTCCTTGCTGCGCCAGTGCGCACGTGAGCCGTTGTCCTCGGGGAGCCACGCCCAGCTGCCCTCGGTGGGCGGCGTGGTGGTCACCTTCAGCGCACGCTCGACGGCCTTCTTGTCCGTCACGGTCGAGTCGAACTTCAGGATCAGGGGCGCGGCGATGCCGACCTCCTGGCCGTCGGCGACGTTCACCACGACGTTGACCTGCTCCTGCGGGGTCAGCGTGGTGACGGTGCCCTCGATGGGCACGACCTTGCGGTCCTCGCCGGTTGCCGAACCGGACCAGGTGTACGTGCCGCCGTAACCGAGCGGCTCGGTGACGGTGTACGTCGAGCGGTCCTCCGACAACGCGCCGGTCACGACGTTGCCGCGAGCGTTGGTGAGCTTGACGTCCGGGTTCAACTGCCCCTTGGAGACCTTGACGGCGAACTCGGCCGTCGGGCTCGGGTTGGCGTCGGAGTCCAACTTCGGCAGGTAGCTGATCTCCGCGGTCGGCTCGGCGCTCTTCGACGCGGCGGCGCCGGTGGTCGAACCACCGTTGTCGCTCTTGCTGCAGGCTGCGGCGGTCACGCCGACAGCGCCCACGGCCAAAGCCGCGAGAGCTCCTCGCCGGGTCAACCGCACTGGGTCACTACTGGTCATGTAAATCGACATTACCTGGTGATCTACGGTGCCCGTCTCGGCCGAAGGGCCTACAGGCGGCAGCCGACCAGCACCGGCTCGGGTTCGAGCCGGACCCCGAACGCGGCCTCGACACCGTCGCGCACCTGGCGGGCGAGGGTGAGCAGATTCTCGGTCGTGGCGTCGCCACGATTGGTCAAGGCCAGGGTGTGCTTGGTGGACAGGCGTACAGGAGAGGTCTCGTCGGGGTATCCGCGGGAGAACCCGGCTCGCTCGATGAGCCACCCGGCGGACAGTTTGATGCCTCCCTCGGCGGCGAATCGGGGGACCGGCACATCGCCCACCCGGGTCGCGATGGCCGCCAGGATGTGAGGGAGATCATCGTCGGTGACGATCGGGTTGGTGAAGAACGACCCCGCGCTCCACGTGTCGTGGTCATCGGCGTCGAGCACCATCCCCTTGCCGGACCGTAGCGCGAGCACTTGCTCGCGGACGACGGCGACCGGGACGCGCTCGCCCTGCTCCACCCCCAGCGTGTGCGCGAGTTCGCGGTAGCGGATGGGAGCGCTGAGTCCGTCGTCGGTCAGCGCCATGGCGACCCGGACGACGACGCGGTCGTCATGGTTCTTCAGCGCGCTGGTCCGATAGGCCAGGGCGAGCTCGGTGGGGGTGATCCACCGCAGGGTGCCGTCGGTGCGGTCGAGCACCTCGACGCCGTCGAGCACGTCGGCCATCTCGACGCCGTACGCACCCACGTTCTGCACCGGCGTCGACCCGACCGCCCCGGGGATCCCGGACAGGCACTCGAGACCGCCGAGGTTCCGGTCGACGGTGTCGGCGACCACGGCATCCCAGCCGGCCCCGGCGTCGGCCACCACTCGCGGGGAGCCGTCCGAACCGACGTCGTAGCGGACCTCGTCGTTGGCGATCTGCACGACGGTCCCGGCGAAACCGTCGTCGGAGACAACCAGATTGGATCCACCGCCGACGAGCAGGACCGGTTCACCGGCGCGATCGAGGCGCGTGAGGGTCGCGACGAGGTCATCAGCGGTGGTCACACGTACGAACGCGCGGGCCGGACCGCCGAGGCGCAGGGTGGTGAGCTGCGACAGCGACACCGGCTGACCGGGGCTGTCCGCGGAGGCGCGTTCGGGGCTCACGGACCCAACGGTAACGTCTGCAGATCATGGCGACGAAGCTGCGGCACACGATCACCTGCCCGTTCGGGATGTCCGCGTACGTCGCGGCGCTCTCCGACCCGGAGTACTGGGCGACCCTCGCGGTCGGCACCCCGGATGCTCCCGGCGAGTTGGAATCCACCGACATCACCGACACGGCCGCCGAGATCCACCTGATCCAGCGCATCCCGTCGGACAAGCTGCCCTCGGCGGTCTCGGGCCTCATCTCCGGCGACCTGTCGATCCACCGTGGGGTCGAGCTCACATTCGACGACGCCGACCACACCACCGGGACGTTCGACGCCGTCGTGTCGGGCGCCCCGGCCACGGTCCGCGGCACGATCAACGCCTCGGGCACCGCCGACGAGACCACCGTCGAGTTCAGCGGCACGGTCACTGTCCGAATCCCCCTGGTCGGCGGCAAGATCGAGAAGATGATCGCCGCGAACCTCACCGATCTCTTCGACGCCGAGCGCGACTTCACCGTTGCGTGGCACGAGGAGCACCGCTGATCGCCCGGGCGGTACGGTAACCACCATGGCGCGCCGTCTCAGTTATTCAGCCCGATATGAGCATCCAACCGAGAAGGTCTACTCGGCACTGTCCAGCCGCGAGTTCTGGGACGACCAGATGGTCGAGTTCCGCAAGCTGACCCCGCAGTCCGACGTCGACAAATTCGTCGTCGACGAGAACGGTGTCGACATCGTCCTCGTGCAGACGCTCCCCAAATCCGACCTGCCTGCCATCGCCAGCGCGGTGATCAAGAAGGACATGATCATCACCCGCAAGGAGTTCCTCGGGCCGTACAACCCGGAGAAGACCGAGGGCACCTACAGCGCGGGCATCCCGGCGGGACCGGGCAACGTGTCCGGCGTGCAGGAACTGTTCCCCACCGACACCGGGTGCACCCTGCGACGCACCACCGAGGTCAAGGTCTACGTCCCGTTCGTCAACGGCAAACTCGAGCAGCTCATCCTGGTGAACCTCGTCGACCTGTTCCGCGGAGAGGCGGAGTTCACGGCCGACTGGATCGCCAAGAACAGCTGACCTCCCACCTGGGTTCGCGTGGGTCCCGACGGGTCCGTACGGACAGCCTCATCCCCGGAGGGCCAGATCACCCGGGGCACCACGAACCTCAACCGTCTCCGTCGCGTGGACCGGTGGATGGCCGGTCGCGCCGAGATCGTCGAACTCCTTCGCTCGCACCGTGATCCACTCGCGGTGGACCTGGGCTACGGCGACCGCCCCGACACCGCGGTGGAGATGTCACGCCGACTGCGGGCGGTGGCACCGCGAACGACGTTGGTGGGCCTGGAGATCGACCCCGCCCGCGTGGTCGACGACCGCGATGGGGTGCGCTTCGCCCGCGGCGGCTTCGAACTCGCCGGACTGCGCCCGCACCTGGTCCGCGCGTTCAACGTCCTGCGACAGTACGACGAGTCGCAGGTCGGCCCCGCATGGGCGCGCATGCAGTCCGGTCTGGCTCCCGGCGGGTTGATCGTCGAGGGCACGTGCGATGAGATCGGCCGTCGGTGCGCCTGGATCCTCCTCGACGCCGACGGGCCGCGCTCGCTCACCCTGGCCTGGGACCCCGAGCACACCGACCGACCGTCCGACATCGCGCCCCGACTGCCCAAGGCGTTGATCCACCACAACGTGCCGGGGACCCCGATCCACGATCTGCTGACCGCCGCCGATCGGTGCTGGGATTCCGCGGCACCGTACGCGGCCTACGGCCGTCGTGTGCGGTGGCAGCACGCCCGGACCGCGTTGCACGCCCAGGGCGTGCCGTGTGAGCTGCCCCGTAGGCGCCTGCGCGACAACGTCCTGACCGTCCCGTGGGAGGTCGTCGCGCCCGTCCGACCGTAGAATCGGATGCATGCGTATCGCGATGGCCCAGGTCCCGAGCGGGACCGATCCCGCCGCCAACCTGGATCTGCTGCGTGCACGGACCGAGCAGGCCGCGGCCGACGGTGCCGATCTGGTCGTGTTCCCGGAGGCGATGATGTGCCGGTTCGGGGTGTCGCTGGACCCGATCGCCGAACCCCTCGACGGTCCGTGGGCCACCGGCGTCCGCGACACCGCCACCACGTCGGCCGTGACGATCGTGGCGGGGATGTTCACCCCGGCCGACACCCTCGACGGTCGCCGACGCGTGCGCAACACGCTGATCGCCGCCGCGCCGGACGGAACGGTGACCTCCTACGACAAGATCCACCTCTACGACGCGTTCGGGTTCCGCGAGTCCGCCACGGTCGCGCCCGGGTCGACCCCGGTGGTCATCGAGGTCGGCGGACACACCGTCGGCCTGGCGACCTGCTACGACATCCGCTTCCCCGAACTGTTCACCACCCTCGCGCGGGCCGGCGCGGAACTGATCGTCGTCCCGGCATCCTGGGGCGCCGGCCCCGGCAAGCAGCAGCAGTGGCGGGTGCTGGCCCAGGCCCGTGCACTCGACAGCAGCACCATCGTCGCCGCGGTCGGCCAACCGGTCCCGCCGGATCCCGGTGTCGCGGACTCCGCCGCGCCGACCGGGATCGGCCATTCGCTGCTCGTCGACCCGTTCGGGGACGTACTCGCCGAATACGGTGACGACGAGCACCTGGACCTGCACGAACTCGACTTCGACCGCGTCAACAAGGCCCGGTCGACGATCGCGGTGCTCGACAACAAGATGCTGCACGTCTGACGTCGCGGTCAGAGGTTTCAGAGAAGTCTCACGATCGGCACAACATGGGCAGGCAGAATCGAGGGCGATGAATGAGCGCAACGACAACGACGACGCCCCCACCGCCAAGGCCTACTCGCAGACCCGGCCGTTCGAGGCTCCCCCGGGAACGGAGTACCCCGCCGTACCCGGATACGGCCCGCCGTCGGGTCCACCTCCGCCCGGAACCGGGTTCGACGATCCGTCACAGCCCGCGGGGGACCCGCCGCGACCGGCGAAGCCGCGCCGCCGCGTCGGGATGATCGTCACGATCAGCGCTCTCGTGCTGGTGCTGGTGCTGGTCGTCGCCGGGGTGGGCAGCGAGCTCTACCTGCGTAACGCGACCAAGGACTGCCTGGAGAAGTCGTTCACGGAACTGACCGGGTCGTCGGCGTCGGTGTCGTTGAGCAAGAAGCCGATGCTGCTGCAGGCGGCCACCAAAGAGGTCCCCTACGTCCAGATCGACACCTCCGGGGACGACGGATCGGCGATCTCGCTGCACGGCCGCGCCGACAACATCAAGGGCATCTCCGACGGCTCGACCATCGGCCGACTCGCCGCCACCGGATCGGTCCCGTTCTCCCGCATCGTCGAGTTGAGCAAGCAGTCCTCGCAGCAGTCCACCGACACCACCCAGAGCCAGCAGCCCTCGACCGGCCTCGGCGGCCTGTTCGGCGACTTCACGCTGGACAGCCTCACCGGCGACCCGTCGAGCGGCACCATCACCGTCAACGCGGGCGTGAGCGTGGCCGGGCTGATCTCCATCCCGGTCAGCACCGAGATCAAGCCCGTCACCACCGGCGGCAAGATCGATTTCCAGGTGGTCAAGGCCAGCGCCCTCGTGTTCGGCATCCCGTCGAACTTCGCGCAGACCCTCGTCGACGGGGTGTCGAAGTCGCTGTTCCCGCCCCTGTTCGATCAGCTCTCGATCGACAAGCTCACCGTCACCCCCACCGGTGTCGACTTCGCGGTCACCGGAACCGATGTGCCGCTCGACCAGAACACATCGGGCTCGACGTCGGGGTCGCAGGGCCAGACCACCTGCACGGTGATCTGATGCGGTCATGACCTCGAAGCCGGAGCCGTTGTGGCTCTTCGCCGATCAACTCGGGCGCCACATCCACTCGGCCCCCGAGCACGCCGACCGCGACATCATCCTCATCGAGTCGACCGCGGCGCTGCGTCGACGCGGCGGACACCGCCAGAAGGCGCACCTGCTGCTGTCGGGGATGCGACACCTCGCGGCCGAACTCGGTGAGCGAGCCCAACTGTGGCAGGCGGAGGGATATCGCGACGCGCTCGTCGAACTCGGTCGGCCGGTCGTCGTGCACGAACCCACCTCGCGGGCAGCGCACGACTTCGTGCACGCCCTCGTCGAGGAGGGTCTCGTCGCCGAGGTGCTGCCCAACCCCTCGTTCGCCCTCTCCCGGGACGACTTCGAGACCTGGGCGGGCACGGCGTCGTCGTTTCGCATGGAGACCTTCTATCGGGAGCAACGCCGCCGTTTCGACATCCTCATGGACGGCGACCGACCTGCGGGCGGGACGTGGAACTACGACCACGAGAACCGTGAGTCACCGCCGAAGTCCGAGACCCTCGGGGTCGACCCACCCTGGTGGCCGACCGAGGACGAGATCGACGAGCAGGTCCGCGCCGACCTCGACGCCCTCGAGATCGAGTGGTCCGGCGCCGACGGACCGCGCCTGTTCGCGGTGACCACCGACGAGGCCAACGAGGCCCTGCGCACCTTCATCGACCAGCGGCTCGCGACGTTCGGACGCTACGAGGACGCCATCATGGGCGCGGACTGGACGATGTCGCACTCGCTGCTGTCGGTGCCGCTCAACCTGTCGCTGCTCGATCCCCTCGACGTGGTCCACGCCGCGGAGGACGCCGCACGCAACGGCGACGTGGACCTCGCCGCCGCCGAGGGCTTCATCCGCCAGATCATCGGCTGGCGCGAGTTCATCTGGCATCTCTACTGGCACTTCGGCGCCGATTACATGACGAAGAACTCACTCGACGCGCACGTGCCGTTGCCGGACTGGTTCCGCGACCTCGACGCCGACGCCGTGACGGCACGGTGCCTGTCCGATGCGCTCGAGGGTGTCCGGGACCGCGGGTGGGTACACCACATCCCGCGGTTGATGATCCTGGGCAGCCATGCGTTGCAACGCAATTACGATCCGGCCGAGCTGACCGAATGGTTCCGCGCCCACTTCGTCGACGGATACGAGTGGGTCATGCCGGTCAACGTCATCGGGATGAGTCAGCACGCCGACGGGGGCCTGATGGCCACGAAGCCGTACACATCCGGCGGCGCGTACATCAACAAGATGTCCGACCACTGCCGCTCCTGCGAGTACAACCCGAAAAAGCGCGTCGGCGACGACGCCTGTCCGTTCACCGCCGGGTACTGGGCGTTCACCCACCGGCACCGGGAGATGCTCTCGGCCAATCACCGCACCGCACGCGCGGTCTCGACGATGAACCGTCTCTCCGATCTCGACGCGGTGCTCGAGCAGGAAGCCCACCGGGAGGTGTTCTGACGTGGTCGCCGAACGCCTACGTCGACGCAGCGGCGCGCGTACGATCGGCCACAGTTCCCACAGGGGCGAGACGAGGTGCGCATGATCATGCCTGAGCAGAACCGAGCCGCGGTCGCGATCGTCAGTTATGCCGGTGTCCTGTACGCCGCGGTGGCGGTCTTCGCCGTCACCCTGTTCTACTCGACCGCCGTCGACCACGGCCCGCGGCACGAATACCCGCTGGAGCACTGGATTCTGGCGGCCGGGTTCTCCGCTCTGGTGGCGGGCACCCTGTTGTTCGCGGTGAACGCGCTGCTGCGAGACACCCGGACGGCCCGCACCCGGACCTGACGCTCACGCAGGGCGCGTCGGTGTGCTCGGGCGTCGGTGTGCCACGCTCGTGGGCATGACCGAGTCCATCACCTCGCAATACACCCGCCGGCAGGTCGCGGCCATCGTCGACCACACCCTGCTCAAGCCCGAGGCGACCCGCGCCGACGCCGACGCCACGGTCGCCGAGGCCGCCGAACTGGGTGTCGCGGCGGTCTGCCTCTCGCCGTCGATGTTGCCCATCGACACCGGCCATCAGGCGACGTGCGTCGTAGCGGGATTCCCGTCGGGCAAACACCATTCGCTCGTCAAGGCGGCCGAGGCCCGCCTGGCCGTGGACTCCGGCGCCCACGAGGTCGACATGGTCATCGACGTCGGTGCCGCCGTGGCGGGACACTACGACGAGATCTTCGCCGACGTGCTGACCGTGCGCGAGGCGGTGGGCCCCGAGGTGGTGCTCAAGGTGATCATCGAGTCCGCCGCGCTGTTGGAGCTCAGCGGCCCGGACTGCGTCACCCAGGTGTGCGTGAAGGCGGCCGCCGCCGGTGCGTCGATGGTCAAGACGTCGACGGGATTCCACCCCTGCGGCGGGGCGAGCGTCGAGGCCGTGAGACTGATGCGTGCCGCCGTTCCCGGACGTGTGGGCATCAAGGCCTCCGGCGGCATCCGGACCGCGGAATTCGCGGCCGAGTTGATCGCCGCCGGCGCCACCCGGCTGGGGTTGTCGGGTTCGCGCGCGGTACTCGACGGGTTCGACGACGTCTGACCGCCCCGTCACGCCGAGCCGTCAGGCGATGAACTGCGCTCTGTCGGTGGTCTTCTCGAGCAGCTCGGTGAGCAGCCGGTCGTAGGCGTCGTGCTCCTCGATGTTGCTCATGTGTCCGGTGTGCGGCAGCACGAGGTACTCGTGCAGGTGGCCGGCTTCTTCCAACGTCGCGGCGATCGCGTCGGAGTGCTTGCGTGGGGTGAGCCGGTCGTCGGTGCCGACGACCACGGCGGTGGGCACGGTCAGGTTGAGGACGCCCTGCCACACGTCGAGGTCCAGCATGGCCGCACCCCATCGCGCCCGCGCGACGGCCGGGCACTCGGAGATCATGCGGTCGCAGAACTCCACGTGCGCGAGTCGGGCCTGTGTGTTCAACGCGATGTACTGCGCCATCTTCGGCGAGACGGTGGTGTGCGGCAACGGCATCGGTGTCGTCGCGATCATCCGGCCCACCGCGTACTCCAGTGGGCGGGTGAACCGCGGCAACCCCTCGGGGATGACCGCGAGGTTCTGCATGATCTCGACCGCGGCGGTCGAGGTGAGCACCACGCCCCGGGCGAACCGTTCCACGCTCTGCGGGTGATTGGCGGCCCACGCGAGCACCGACATCCCGCCCATGCTGTGGCCGGCGATGACGGCACGCCGATCCGCCGGGACCACCGCCTGCAGAACCGATTCCAGATCGGATCCGAGCAGGTCGGTGCTGAGCTTGGTCTTGCCGAGCGGGGTCTCACCGTGACCGCGCTGGTCGTAGACGACGACGCGGCACGTGTCGGCGAAGTCGTTGATCTGCGCCCACCAGTGCCGGGTGTTGCAGGTCCATCCGTGCGCGGCGACGATCAGATCGCCGTCGGCCGGCCCGTAGGCGAGCACGTTGATCGGGTTGCCGTCCGCGGCGCGCACGGCGATCCGCTCCGGCGTCGCGCGCGGCCGGTCCAGCAGATGATCGGGGCCGTCGTCGACCGGCGGGGCGGCGGTGAGCGCGGAGCGCACCAGGGCGGTGAGGATGGTGCCGACGCCGATCCCGACCGCGCCGACGCCGACACCCCCGGCGACGGCGAGCCCGGTGAGTGCCTTGCTGGACCTGGTCATGGAGTCGTGCCTCTCGTCAGGTGGTCTGGGGTCCGCTGCCGTCAGGCGCGATGTCGAGCTGAGCGTCGAATTCGCCGTGGTCGCCCTCGAGTATCTCCGACGCCTCGCCGATCGCGATCGAGATCTTCCGGTCGAGCGCGCGACGGAAGGCCGACTGCACGATCTCGTGCGCCATCGGCCGCACCGTCCGGATGAGGTGGGCGGCCTTCGCGACCTCCTTCTCCTCGAGGTCGAGCAGCTGCCCGTCCTCGCCGAAGTATTTGTCGGTGATGATCGCGACGAAGCTGTCGGCCACGTCGTCGAGATCGTTCTGCACCCGCTCCCACTTGCGCAGCAGCGACTCCAGATCGATACCCGCCTTGACCAGCACCTCGGCGCCCTCGAGGAGTTCCGGGCTCTTGATCGCGTACTGCGCACCCTCCTTGGCCAGCAGACCGAGTCGCTGACTCATCGCGATGGTGGTGTCGGTGGCGCCGATGGTGCGGCGCAGTTCGGTCATGGTGATGGTCGCGGCCCGTTTGAAGGTCCGCCACCGGCCGCCCTTGGGCTCGCCGTCGAGAACGTGCTCGACCTTCATCCCGTAGTGCGCGGCCAGCAACAACTCGCTGATCGTCGCGAAAGTGTACCCGCGGTCGAGCAGCTTGGAGATGAGGTTCAGCCGGACGAGATGCTCCTGCGAGTACCACCCGGTCCGCCCCTTGATCTTGGGAGATGGCAGCAGACCACGATCCTGGTACACCCGGATGTTTCGGACACTGACACCCGAGATGTCGGCAAGCTCGTTGATCCGGTATTCAGCCACCGGCCGATTCTATGCGCGCACGTCGTGCGTTCTCGTACGCGGCGATCAGATGATCGCGCCGCGACGCAGCAGAAGCTTGCCCGGACCGCCGATGAGACCGCATTCGTCGAGGAAGGACACGGTCTTGGCGCATCCGTTGCGCTTGCGGTCGTTGTAGAACGTGTTGCGACGCGCGGCCTTGACGGCGGCCTTCTTGTCGAGCCCGGCCGCCTCGTACACCTTGGGGTTGACCAGGCAGAACACGACCATGTAGACGGTGATCGCGAGCATCAGGCGCGTCATGTGCCGACGGATCGGGCTCATGTCAGCCGCGATGCGGACCGTCTCCTCGCGGGCGAAGCGGATGTGGCGGGCCTCTTCGAGCACGTGGATCTTGCTCACGGTGCGGGTGACCGGCTGGACGCGCGGATCCTTCATGAAATCGCGCTGCATCATGTCGAGGATCTCCTCGGCGGCGAGCGTGCCACCGAAGGCGAGCGACCCCGAGGCCAGCGCCTTGAACGGACGGCTCAGGAAGTTGATCCACTTCGGGCGCTCGTAGTTGGGGATGCCGAAGTAGTCGGCCGCCTTGGCGAACATCGTCGAGTGACGGCACTCGTCGGCGATCTCGGTCAGCGCGAACTGGAAGTGGGGCGACGCGGGGTCCTGCTTGTATGCGTCGCGGATGAGCATCTGCATGAGGATGATCTCGAACCAGATACCGGTCGCACTGATGCTGGCGGCCTCGTGCTCGGTGAGCGTGATGCGCTGCGCCTCGGTCATCTGATCCCACATCTCGGTGCCGTAGAGGCTGCACCATTCGGGGGTCATCCCGTAGAAACTTTCGTGGTCGATGGGTGCTTCCCAGTCGACCTCGATCAGCGGGTCGTAGGACTTCCGTGCCGACGACGCGAGCAGACGACGCGCGACATCCTGGCGGTCGGACACCTTGTCGAGCCGGGTGAGCGGTTCAGCGATGGTCATCGTGCACTCCTATGCGGGCCGGATGACCCGTCGTCGACGACAAAAACCTTGTCAATCAACGATGCAACATGACACTGCTCGATGTCAAGGTATTTCGACAACGAACATTGTCATATCGGGGTGTCAGACCTTGCGGAACCACTTCTTGTTCTGGATCGAGTCCACGCGGGGACGGACGTCGACCAGGTAGACCAGCACGGCGACGATCCCGATGATGCCGAAGATGCCGAGAAGTCCGAACAGCCACAGGAACAGGGTCGCGACCACGAGGATGCTGACCCAGATCACCTTGCTCTGACGATCGACGGCCGGGAACGCATCGGGACGTTGGATCGCGGCGTGGATGAGTGCGACGAGTGCCGCGACGCCGGCGATCACGGTGAGGATCAGCACGAAGAAGCTGCGGGAGTAGTCGAGTACGGAGACGAAGTTCACGCGCGCAGTCTATATCGGACATCGGCGGACACCGGCGTCCACTGACACCGGACACGACGGTGCCCCCGCAACTGTGGAGTCGCGGGGGCACGGGGTCGAGCAGGGTGCGAGGGTCTTACTTCGCAGCCTTCTTGGCCGGGGCCTTCTTGGCCGGAGCCTTCTTGGCCGGGGTGGCCTTCTTGGCGGGCGCCTTCTTGGCCGGGGCCTTCTTGGAGGTCACGGGCTCGTTCTTGAGCTCCTCGAGCTTCTTGGCCGGCGAGTCCTTGGCGCCACGGCCCTTGGCCTCGACGGTGCCCGCGGCGCCGGCGACCTTGCCCGAGGCGAGATTCGCGAGCTTGGCGGCGCGCTCACCGACGGCCTTGGTCTGCGACGAGATGGTGCCCAGCGCGTCCTCAGTCAGGTCGATCGCCTCGTTGTAGGCCTTCTCGGCCTTCGAGACGTTCTCCTGGAACTCGGGCTGCTGACGCAGGCGCTCGACGGTCTCCTCGCCACGCTCGGCAAGCGAGTTGTAGATGCCGGTGGCGACCTCGATGTAGGCCTCCGCGACCTTGCGCAGCTCCTCCTGGGTGAAGCGGGTGCGCAGCTCGTCGATGCCGGCCGGGACGTCCTCGGGCAGCGAGTTCAGGCGCTCGCGGGTCTCCTCGATGCGGGTCTGCGCGGTCTCGGCAGCCGCCTCGGTGCGCTCGCGGAGCTGGTTGAGGACCTCGTTGACCTGCTGCAGGGCGAGGTCGCCCGCGCCGACAGCGGCGAAGATCGGGGTGGCGAAGTTACGGTCTGACTTGCTCATGATGTCTCCCTCATGTGAGTGATCTGGTGATGTCGGCGCGGTGGTCGCGACCGATGATTCTCGAATAGCCATGTGCTGCTAGGACTTCGCGGAGTCCGAGCTGTTCTCTCTGCAGAACGACTCGTAGATCTCCAGCAGCATCTGCTTCTGTCGCTCACTGATCGCCGAATCGACGAGCAACGCGTCGCGCACAGGGCTGGCTGGGCGTTCTTCGAGAATGCCGGCGCGTACATAGAGCACTTCGGCCGACACGCGCAGACCCTTGGCGATCTGCGCCAGCACATCGGCGGAGGGCTTGCGAAGCCCTCGTTCGATCTGACTGAGATACGGGTTGCTCACGCCGGCGCGCTCCGCCAACTGGCGCAGCGACACCTCCGCGGCGACCCGCTGAGACCGGATGAATCCACCGATGTCCAGTGCGGCACTGGCAACGCCTGCGACCGCTCGACTGGCTGCTTCCTCGAGGTCGACGTCATCTGACGTGTTCTCCGTGGGATCAACCGCCTCTGGCTTCATCGGTAACCTCCTCTGGTTCCGATGTCCAGTATTCGGACGAGTGCTAGCAAATGCAAGCAGTCAGCTAATTTTCCCCGTCATAAGTGGTAGACGCCACATCTCAGGAGAACAGCAGCACCGACACCGTGTAGATGGCGAGGCCGGCGAGCGAGCCCACGACCGTGCCGTTGATACGGATGAACTGCAGATCGCGGCCGACCTGGAGCTCGATCTTGCGGCTGGTGTCCTCGGCGTCCCACCCTCGGACGGTCTCGGTGATCACCGAGACGATCTCGGTCGCGTAGTTGTTCGCGACGTGTCGGGCCACGCGCACGGTCCACATGTTCATCTTGGCCTGCAGCGGCTCGTCGTTGCTGACGCGTGTGGCCACCTTGATGACGGCGTCGGCGAGGTTCGAGCGCAGCGTGCTGTCGGGATCGTCGAGAGCCTGGCCGAGCACCGCCTTGGCCGAGCGCCACGCGGTGGAGGCCGCGCCGGCGACCTCGTCGCGGCCGATGAACTCCTCCTTGATCTGCTCGAGTCGGGCGATGGTGTCCGGGTCGTGCTGCAGGTCCTGGGCGAACTGTTCGAGGAACTCGTTCATCGCCCGACGGATGTCGTGGTCGGGATCGGTGCGCACCTTGTCGGTGTAGTCGACGAGTTCGCGGTGGATGCGATCCCCCACCACCGCGTTGAGGAACTTCGGTGCCCACGTGGGCCCGTCCTTGTCGATGACCCTGTCGATGAGGCCCTGGCTGCCCAGCGCCCAGTCGTGCGCGCGGTCGCACAGCATCTGGATGACCGGTGCGAGCCGGTTCTCCTCGATGAGCGACTCGAGGACACGGCCCGCCGGCGGGCCCCACTGCGGCTCGGCCATCCAGCGCATGCCTGCGACGATGAACTGTTCGATGTCGTCGTCGGCGAGCATCTCACCGGCGAGGCCGATGGCGCGCGACGCCTCCGCGCTGACCCGCGGCGAGTTCTTCGGATCGGCCAGCCACCGCGAGACGCGCTGGGGCAGTTCCAGCTTCGAGACCTGCCCCTCGATCACCGACGGGGTCATGAAGTTCTGCTCGACGAAATCGCCGAGCTGCTCGCCGATCTGGTCCTTCTTGCGACGGATGAGTGCGGTGTGCGGGATCGGGAGTCCGAGGGGCTGGCGGAACAGGGCGGTGACGGCGAACCAGTCGGCGAGCGCGCCGACCATGCCCGCCTCGGAGGCCGCCCGGACGTAGGCCACCCAGCCCGCGGTGTCGTCGCCACCGCGATCCTCGAGCCACCGGGTGAACAGGTAGACACACGCGGCGAACACCAGCAGTCCGGTGGCCACGATCTTCATCTTGCGTAGCGAACGACGGCGTTCGTCGTCGGCGGCGTTACCACCGCTGAGGCCGCCGAGCGTGTTCGGCGGCGGGGGCGACACAGCGGTGTCGCGCTCCTGGACATGGGTCGGATTCACCCGTCCAGTCTTACCCGAATCGGCCCTGACGGCAGCAACGTCGTCGTGCAGCGTGACCACCGATACTCTTGCGTCATGCCAGCCCGTCACACCACAGCCGCCGCCGCTCGCGCCGCAGTGGCCGCGGCCGCGCATGCGACGAAGGGACTGGAGGCGGCTCTGCGCGCCACCGCCCCCGCCGAGACGAACGGCAAGACCGACGGCCGCAAGCAGCGGTGGACGCAGCACAAGGAGGAGCGGCGCACCGAGTTGGTCGACGGGACCCTCGAGGCGGTGCGGGTGCTCGGCGCCGACGTGGGGATGGACGAGATTGCCGCCCACATCGGGGTGTCGAAGACGGTCCTCTATCGCTACTTCACCGACAAGAACGACCTCAACACCGCGGCGATGGTGCGGTTCATCGAGATCACGCTGCTGCCCCGACTGACCGAGACGCTGGTCGAGGACGTCGACGAGTTCACGATGACCCGCGGCGTCATCTCGGTGTACGTGCAGACCATCTCCGACGAGCCCGAGATCTACGCGTTCGTCACCAGCTCGAACTACGCCTCCCCGAAGGTGCTCGCCGACTCGGAGAAACTCATCGCCCAGGTCGTCTCCTATGCGATGACCGATCGTCTGTCCGACCGCGACCTCGACACGAGCGGCTTCGAGACCTGGGCGTACGCCCTCGTCGGTGGGGTGCAGCTGGCCACCCACTGGTGGATGGTCGAGCGCAGCGTGTCGCAGGAGGCGCTCATCAACCACCTGACGATGCTGGTGTGGACCTCGTTCGTCGGCATCACCGAGGTCGGCGGGTCGGCGGAACTGTTCAACGCGCAGGAGCACCCGCTGCCGCACTTCCCCTCCGATGCGCCGTGAGCATCTAGTCTCCCTACATGAGCGATGCCGATGAGTCCGGCCACGACGATGACGACGCGGGGAGCTACTCCGGTCCCGCCACGGTGACCGTCGCCGGGCGTCGACCCGTCGAGGTGCCGGTGCAGCTGGTCGGCCATTTCGATCCCATCGCCGGGAAGTTCGTGTGGCAGGGCCGTATTCGCGGATTGACGGCCGCATCCGACCCGGATGACCCGCCGGTCGCCGACGGGACCGATGTCCACATCGCGACCCCTCGGGGCGCCGGTGACGGACTGCTCGCCGCCCAGGACGCGTTCGGCGGTCACGTGGTGACCGGCGTGGGCGCTCCCCCGTTCGCACAGCTCCCCGACGACGTGGAACGGTGACCGACCACCGGGTCGCCCTGGTGACGGGCGGCAGCCGTGGCGTGGGCCGCGGTGTGGCCGTCGCACTGGGCGCGGCCGGGTGGACGGTCTATCTCACCGGGCGCGGCGGGACCGACCCCGACGATCCCCTGGGCCGGGTCGCGGCCGACATCCGGTCCGCGGGTGGTCGCGCACACGCGGTGACCTGCGATCACGTCGACGACGATCAGGTCGCCGAGGTCTTCGCCCGCATCCGCGCCGACGAGTCGCGGTTGGATCTGCTCGTCAACAACGTCTGGGCCGCACCGCGGGGTTTCGGCGGCTTCAGCGACAGGTTCTGGCAGCGCCCGATCTCCGACTGGGACACGCTGATCGAGGTGGGTCTGCGGGCGCACTACGTCGCGTCGGTCCACGCCGCTCAGATCATGGTCCCGCAGGGTTCCGGGCTGCTGGTGAACATCTCGTCGTTCGGATCACGGGGGCATCTGCACTCGGTGCTCTACGGGATGAGCAAGACCGCGCTGGACAAGATGTCGTTCGACATGGGCCACGAACTCGACGGCACCGGGGTGTCGGCGATCAGTCTGTGGCTCGGGCTCATCCGCACCGAGCTGCTCCTGTCCCTCGGCATCGACGAGTTCGCCGGGTTCTCGCTCGAACGCGCGGAGGACCCGACGTTCGTCGGACGCGTGATCGATGCGCTGGCCGCCGATCCCGACCTGGCGACACACAACGGGTCGACGGTCATCAGCTCCGAAGCCGGTATGGCGTACGGGTTGACCAACGACGATGGCAGCCAACCGGACTCACACCGCGAGCCATTCGGCGGTGGAGGTCTGTTCGGACCGGTAGGTTGACCCGATGGCCTCATCGAGCGACGCCGAACCGCCGGCGGCACCCACCACCACCCTGCGCGCTTCGTCGATGGGCCGTCTGACCGACGTCGACCCCCGTGACACACCGGGTTTCGACGGCTACAAGTCCGACGGCAAGGCGTTGCTCAAGGAGCGTGGTGAACTGCTCGCGGCGCTGCAGGAGAGGCTCTACGCCCACGGCCGCAGCGGCGACCGACGTTCCATCCTGCTGGTGTTGCAGGGGATGGACACGTCCGGAAAGGGTGGCATCGTCCGGCACGTCGTGGGCATGGTCGATCCGCAGGGCGTGTCACACGCGACGTTCGGCAAACCCACCGAGGATGAGCTCGCGCACGATTTTCTGTGGCGGATCCGCGCGAAGTTGCCGACGCCCGGTCAGATCGGGGTCTTCGACCGCTCGCATTACGAGGACGTCCTGGCGGTGCGTGTTCACGACCTGGTGCCCGAGCAGGAGTGGCAGAAGCGGTATGACGTCATCAACGAGTTCGAGCGTGAGCTCGCCGCCGAGGGAACGACCGTCATCAAGGCGATGCTGCACATCTCGCCGGACGAGCAGCGCGAGCGACTGACCAAACGGCTGAACCGGCCGGACAAGTACTGGAAGTACAACCCGTCCGACATCGACGAGCGGGCGTTCTGGTCGGCCTACCAGGAGGCCTACCAGGTCGTCCTCGATCGCACCGACAACGACGATGCTCCCTGGTATGTCATCCCTGCCGACCGCAAATGGTTTGCGCGCCTGTCGATCACGGAGTTGTTGATCGAGGCGCTGGAGGCATTGGACCTCGAGTGGCCGGAACCCGACTTCGACGTCGAACACGAGAAGAAGCGCCTCGCCGAGAGCTGACGCGCCGAATCCGTAGCAGTTTGTATCGCTGAGCGACACAAACTGCTGACGATCCGACTGGCTGCCGGGTGCTCAGACCGGTCGGTACCCGGCACCCACCCCACCTGCGCGCCCGAGGTCGGCGACTATCGCGCTCATCGACGAGGCTGCCGCCGGGGTCCGCCCGGCATCGGCGGGCGTCGAGCACGAGGGATACGCGGATCCGGCGGTGCCGGAGTAGACGACGCTCCCGCGCAGCAGTCCGACGACGCGTCCACCCGCGATGACCGGGCCACCGGAGTCGCCGGGTTGCGCGCAGGTCGCCACGACGATCGAGGTCGGCGCCAGCGGACGGAGGACCGGTCCGCAACTGAAGCCGGTGGTTCGCCCCTGCTTGCAGACCGTCGCGCCGACGGCCGGATCCCGTCCGACACCGGCGATCATGACCCGGCCACGCGTGGCGGTCGGTCGGACCTTCGTGGTGGCGAACGTGATGACCGCGTAGTCGAGTCCCGACACCGACGAGGGTGCGGCGGTGAGCACTGACGACCGGACGACACCGATCACACCGGAACCCGCCGCGGTCTCGAGTCGCACAGTCTCTCCGACGCTGCCGCAGTGACCCGCGGTGAGCCCGACCAGTCCGCCGAAGCGGTCGCGACCGATCGAGTTCAGCGTGCACAACTGCGCCGACGACCGGGTGCCGATGAGTAGTCCGGCGCCGCCACCGACGGTCACGCTAGGGGCGGCGTGCGCCGACCCGAGACCACCCGTGACCGCCGCCGTCACAAGAGCCACGAGCAGAACCGGCAACCGGACCCGCGGGCGAGCAGTCATCGTCACCCTTTCGCCTGCGTCACCGACCCGACGACGTGGGAGAAAGTAAACACCGCGAGCCGCGAAACGGCGCGGGTTATGTGACTACTTCTTGGCGTACTCGTAGAAGCCGTGTCCCGACTTCTTGCCGAGGCGACCGGCCTCGACGAGGCGCAGCAGCAGGGGCGGCGGCGCGTACAGCGGTTCCTTGTACTCGTCGAACATCTTGTCGGCGATCGACTTCACGGTGTCGAGGCCCACGAGGTCGGTGAGCTTGAGCGGACCCATCGGGTGCGCGCACCCCAGGACCATGCCCTTGTCGACGTCCTCGGCGGTGGCGAAGCCGCTCTCCACCATGCGGATCGCCGACAGCAGGTACGGCACCAGCAGGGCGTTGACGATGAAGCCCGACCGGTCGGCCGAGCGCACGACCTGCTTGCCGAGGATCTCGCCGGCGAACTGCTCGGCGCGGGCGGAGACCGCATCCGAGGTCGCGAGGCTGGTGATCAGCTCCACCAACGGCAACACCGGTACCGGGTTGAAGAAGTGCATGCCGATGACGCGCTCGGGGTTGGCGGTGGCCACACCGAGACGGGTGATCGGGATCGAGGACGTGTTCGAGGCCAGGACTGCGTCGGGGTCGGTGACGACCTTGTCTAGCTCGGCGAAGACCTTCGTCTTGATCGTCTCGTCCTCGATGATGGCCTCACACACGATCTGGCGGTCGGCGAAGTCGGCGAGGTCGGAGGTGAAACGCAGGTTGTCGGTGGCCTGTTCGCGTTCGCGCTCGGTCAGCTTGCCGCTGCTCACGCCGCGGTCGAGCGACTTGAGGATCCGGTCACGACCTTCGGCGACCAACTCGGGGGTGTTCTCGTACACCAGGACGTCGGCGTGGGCACGTGCGCACACCTCGGCGATACCTGCGCCCATCTGACCGGCGCCGATGACACCGACCCGCGAAATCTTCTCGCTCACAACAACTCCTTCAAAGAAACAAGACGCGCAGCGTGCTCACGCAACAACAGACAAAAGGCGAGACGAGGGTAACTCTTCTCGGGAACGAACTCAGGTGACGAAAGCCAACAGGCGGCCCGCAACGGAAGTCGCGGACCGCCTGTCTTACCGGCGAAGAGTTCCGGAGAGGCGGAACAGTTCTCCTAGTGGAACTGGCCCTCTTCGGTGGAGCCCTTCAGTGCTGCGGTCGACGTGTTGGGGTCGACGGTGGTGGCGATGCGGTCGAAGTAGCCGGCGCCGACCTCACGCTGGTGCTTGACGGCGGTGAAGCCACGCTCCTCGGCAGCCTTGAACTCGCGGTTCTGCAGGTCGACGAAGGCCGTCATGCCGTTGCGGGCGTAGCCGTGGGCCAGGTCGAACATGCCGTAGTTCAGCGAGTGGAAACCGGCCAGGGTGATGAATTGGAAGGTGAAGCCCATCGCGCCGAGCTCCTTCTGGAACTTGGCGATGGTCTCGTCGTCCAGGTGCTGCGACCAGTTGAAGGACGGGCTGCAGTTGTAGGCGAGCAGCTGATCGGGGAAGTCGGCCTTGACCGCCTCCGAGAACTTGCGGGCCAGCTGGAGATCGGGGGTGCCGGTCTCCATCCAGATCAGGTCGGCGTACGGCGCGTAGGACTTCGCACGCGCGATGCAGGGCTCGATGCCGTTCTTGACGTTGTAGTAACCCTCGGCGGTGCGCTCGCCGGTGACGAACTGCTTGTCGCGGTCGTCGACGTCGGAGGTGATGAGGGTCGCGGCCTCGGCGTCGGTGCGGGCGATGACCACGGTGGGCACGTTCGCGACGTCAGCGGCCAGACGAGCCGAGTTCAGGGTGCGGATGTGCTGCTGGGTGGGGATGAGCACCTTGCCACCGAGGTGGCCGCACTTCTTCTCCGACGCGAGCTGGTCCTCCCAGTGGGTGCCTGCGGCACCGGCTGCGATGAGGGCCTTCTGCAGCTCGTAGACGTTGAGCGCGCCGCCGAAGCCGGCCTCACCGTCGGCGACGATCGGGACGAGCCAGTTGTCGATGGACTTGTCACCCTCGACCGCGGCGACCTCGTCGGCGCGGAGCAGGGCGTTGTTGATGCGACGAACGACGTTCGGCACCGAGTTCGCCGGGTACAGCGACTGGTCGGGGTAGGTGTGACCGGACAGGTTCGCGTCACCGGCGACCTGCCAGCCGGAGAGGTACACGGCCTTCAGGCCGGCGCGAACCTGCTGCACGGCCTGGTTGCCGGTGAGGGCGCCCAGCGAGTTGAGGTAGCTGCCGTCACCCTTTGTGACGCCGTCCCACAGGATCTCCGCGCCACGACGGGCGAGGGTGTGCTCCTCGACGACGGTGCCCTGGAGTTCCGACACCTGCTCGGCGGTGTAGTCACGCTTGACGCCCGACCAGCGGGAGTTGGTGTCCCAGTCCTGCTGGATCTCGGCGGGGGTCTTCGGCTTTCCGACAGTGCTCATGTACGCCACTTCGCTTTCGTTGTTTCATCGTGCGATTTGCGGACCGCCTACGTCGACACGAATTTCTTCGCAATCAACTGGCTGACTGGGCGGTGCCTGCAACGAGAGTGCCACAGAACAAACCTGCTGGTCCACACCTTGCGAATGCCAATTGAGGCCAGCATTTGCGCACTTCTTGCGAAGTTTGCAAAGTTAAGTCTGCGAAGCCCCAGGGCGTCGAGCGCCAAAAAGTACGCCCGTACTGCGTTTTTACACGGGCGGGCTGCGCCGACCGACGCGGGCGTTCCGGGCGCCACACGTCGGGTCCACACAGGGGCGAGGCGTCCCGGTGTGGCGACAATCACAGTGCGGGTCCGGCAACCCGGACCCGACGCGACACCGCGGCACGCGCCGAACCCGTCGTAGCCTGAGACGGTGAGCAAGACCTACGTGGGATCGCGACTGCGCCAACTGCGGTCCGAGCGCGGGCTCTCCCAGGTCTCGCTGGCCCAGACGCTGGCGATCTCGCCGTCCTATCTGAACCAGCTCGAGCACGACGCGCGACCGCTGACCGATCCGGTCCTGCTCAAGCTCAGCGAGGTCTTCGGCGTCGACGAGGTGTTCTTCAGCTCGCAGGACAACGTGCGACTGGTCGCCGAGATGAACGAGGTGCTCCAGGACCCCGACGTCGGCAGCGGGACAGAATCGGCCGAGGTCGCCGACATGGTCCGCGCCCACCCCGACCTCGCCCGCGCCATGGTGAACCTGCACCGGCGCTACCGGATCGCGACCGACCAACTCGCGGCTGCGACCGACGACCGGGTCGACGGCAGCATGCGCGGCGCGATCACCGCGCCCCACGAAGAGGTCCGCGACTACTTCTACCAACGGCACAACTATCTCCACGACCTCGACACCGCCGCCGAGGAACTGACCAACCGGATGCGGATGCACTCCGGCGACGTGCGCCGCGAGATCCACAACCGACTCGAGACCGTCCACGGGGTGTCGGTGGTGCGCCGCGTCGACATGGGCGACACCGTTCTGCACCGGTTCGACCCGACCGCGCGACGCCTCGAGATCTCGCGGCACCTCTCCGGCGGCCAACGGACCTTCAAGCTCGCCGCCGAGTTGGCCTATCTGGAGTACGGCGACCTGCTGAACACGCTGGCCGACGAGGGCAACTTCACCAACGACGAGGCGCGCAGTCTCGCGATGCTCGGCCTGGCCAACTACTTCGCCGCCGCCACCGTGCTGCCCTACGCCCAGTTCCACGGCGCGGCGGAGGACTTCCGCTACGACATCGAGCGGTTGTCGGCGTTCTACCAGGTGTCCTACGAGACCGTCTGCCATCGGTTGTCGACGCTGCAGCGCCCGAACCTGCGCGGCGTCCCGTTCTCGTTCGTCCGGGTCGACCGCGCCGGGAACATGTCGAAACGGCAGTCCGCCACCGGGTTCCACTTCTCCTCGAGCGGGGGCACCTGCCCCCTGTGGAACGTCTACGAGACCTTCGCATCACCCGGCAAGATCCTCACCCAGATCGCGCAGATGCCCGACGGACGCACCTACCTGTGGGTCGCGCGGACGGTGGAGCGGCGCGCGGCCCGCTACGGCCAGCCGGGCAAGACATTCGCCATCGGCCTCGGGTGCGAGCTGCGCCACGCCGGACGGCTGGTCTACGCCGACGGTCTGGAGATCGGCCCGCAGGCCCAGGTGACGCCGATCGGGGCCGGTTGCCGCGTCTGCGAGCGGGTCAACTGCGCGCAGCGGGCGTTCCCTGCTCTCGGAGCGACGCTGCAGATCGACGAGCACCGCAGCACCATCTCCCCCTACCTCATCGAGTGACTCCGCTACCGTCGAGCGCGTGACCGAACCTCGCATCGCACCAGGCACCCTCCGACAGCTAGGCCCGATCAACTGGGCCTTCTGCCGCCTCGCGTCGCGCACGCTGGGCCTGCCCGACATGCACATCTTCTCGACCCTCGGACGCACCGGCGGGTTGTTCCGCGGGTGGCTGTACTACTCGGCCCGCCTCATGCCGTTCGGGACGCTGTCGCGCCGCGACACCGAGATGGTCATCCTCCGGACCGCGCACCTGCGCGACTCCGCCTACGAGATGGACCACCACATACGCCTCGGCCGTCGCGCAGGTATCGACGCGGCGATGGTCGAACGCATCGTCGCCGGGCCAGACGCCGGGTGGTCCGCGCGGGACACGGCGATCCTGCGCGCGGTGGACGAGCTCGTCACCGACCGCGACATCACCGACCTCACCTGGCGGACAATCACCGAGCACCTGTCCGAGCGTCAGCAGATCGGCCTGGTCATGCTTGTCGGACAATATGATTCGTTGGCCACCACCCTGGGTACCCTGCGCGTGCAGCGTGACCGATGACCGCACCCACCGACCGCATCCGGGCGATGCTGACCGTTCCCGTCCGCGATGACTCCGCCGGCTACCTCGACGTCCTCGATCCCCCGGAGGCCGCGGATTCACTGAGCCTCCGGGTGATGCAGAACCCGGTGTTCGCCGAGGTCTACGAGCGGGCGTGGCGACCGATCTTCACCCGCCTGTTCAGCCTGGGCGGTGCCTCGACGGTCGTCCACGACCGCACCCTGACCACACACCTCAGCCGCTCCGGCGACCGGAAGGTCCTCGACGTCGCCTGCGGTCCCGGCAACTACACGCGCCGTTTCGCCGCCGGGTTGACCGGTGACGGGATCAGCGTGGGAGTGGACTTCTCCGCACCGATGCTCGGCCGGGCTGTGAGCGACAACAGCGGAGCACGTACCGGATACGTCCGAGGCGATGCGCACGCGCTGCCGTTCGCCGACAACACTTTCGACACCGTCGCCTGCCTGGCGGCGCTGTACCTCATCACCGATCCGTTCGCGGTGGTCGACGAATTGGCGCGCGTCGTCGCCCCCGGTGGCGAGGTCGCGGTGTTCACCACCGTCCGCACCCGCATCACCGCGGTGCCCGGACTCGGCGTCCTCAACCGGGTCAGCGGCTTCCGCATCTTCGGCCGTCACGAGATCACCGATCGACTCGCCGCGGCCGGCCTCGTCGACATCGAGCAGACCATCACCGGTCAGGGCCAGTTCGTCACCGCCCGCAAATCCCCGGCCCCGACGTCTCGGTAACGCCCCGCCGGGACGGTCCGGTCGGCTAGCCTGACACTCCATGCCGGGGGGCATGTCCACGAAGCATCCGGGGGGAAGCTGCCATGATCACGCGTGAGCGCACATCGAACGACCAATCGCTGACCGACGCACTGCACGAGACGTTCCGGTCGTACCTGCGCGATCCGAGTTCGGGGACCGACCTGGGTCCACTGGCCCACCACCTCGTCGACCGCGCCGCCGCCACCATCGCCTCGCATCGGATCCCGGCGCCGGACGCGTCCACACCGGTCGTCGACGAGCTCGTCGAGACGTCGATGCGGGTCGCGATCGCCACCGTCCCCGACGCCATGGCGCCGTCGGGTTTCCTGCGCACCGGTCCCGAACCCCTTGTCCGACTACGGGAGACGATCGCCGGCTGGGCCCGGGACGGCGTCGATCTCGCATCGGTGCTGGCGTTGCTCGACCGCGGCTTCGACATCGTGTTCACCGCCCTCGCCGAGCGCGCCGCCAGCACCGGCCGGTTCACCACCGACATCAAACTCCTCGTCGACGTGCGCGCCGATGTCGCGACCCAGGCCGCCGGCGCCTTCGCCGCCACCGACACCCGCGCTGTCACCGCGTCGTCGCGTCGGGCCTTCGGCGAGGCGCTCCTCGCCGGGCGGATCGACATATCCGGTGCGCGTCTCGTCGGCCTCGCGGTGGTCGAGCGTTATCAGGTGATCGCATTGGCGGTCGAGGAGCGGACGCTCGATGCCGGGTCCGGCGTCCCGACCGTCGGGTCCCTCGACTCCGCGGTCCGTCGCGTCCTGGGCCATCAGGCGTTGACCGTGCTCAGCGAGGCCGGCGGAACCGTCGTCCTGCCCGCCGACGGGGCCCACGCACTCGTCGGCGCCGACGAGGTGACCGCGCTGGGCCGCTCCGTCGGCGCCGAGATCACCGCGACGCGGGTCGCGGGCACCGCCGAGTCCATCCCCGACATGGCCCTGCGCGCCGACGAGCTGCTCGATCTGGCACGGGCGATCGGGAAGTCGCCCGGCGTCTACACGATGGACGACCTGGTGGTGGAGTATCAGATCACCCGGCCCGGTCCCGCCCACGAACGGCTCGCCGCACTCATCCGCCCGTTGGAGGAGGCGAGTGCGGAACTGCTCGAGACCCTTCGGGTACACATGTCGTGCGGTATGAACCGTCGGGAGACCGCCCGCCGTCTCTCGGTCCACCCGAACACCGTCGACAACCGGATGACCCGGGTCTCGGCCGCGCTGGGCCTCGACCTGAACCGCCCCAAGGCCATCGCGCAGGCGCAGTCGGCGATCCTCGCCTTCGACACCCTGCGCCGCCCCGGACGCCTGCTCCCTCTGCCCGCAACGGCATGACCGTCGGGTCAGTCGGATGAACGGACGATTCCGGACTTCCTGGTCACGATGACCAGGACCGCGCGCGTTTCGTCTGTTTAGAATCGACGGTGCCCATTTCGGTAGTACTCCCCGCATACAACGAAGAAGCCGGCATAGTCGCCTGCCTGGAACAGTTGATCCACCAGGGCGAGGCGGTCGCCGAGATCATCGTGGTGAACAACAACAGCACCGACGCCACTGCCGAGCTGGTGACCGGGATCGCGCGCCGCGACAGCCGCGTGCGGATGATCGACGAGTCGAAGCCGGGGGTCTCCCATGCGCGGTACGCCGGGTTCGACGCGGCCTCGCACGACGTGATCGCCAGCATCGACTCCGACACCGAGGTCGTGGCCGGCTGGGCCGAGGCCATCGAGGAGGCCTTCGCCGAGCACGCCGAGATCGCGGCGGGCGGGTCGTTGATGATCATGCACGACCTGCCGTTCCAGAAACACTTCCAACGACGACAGGACCGGATCAAGCGGGTGGCCGCGGCGCGACTGGCCGACGGCAGGCACCTGCGGTTGCTGGCGTTGAGCGGTGCGAACTCCGCCATCCGACGCCACGCGTGGGAGGCGATCAAGGACCAGGTGTCCTATCGACGCGACGTCTTCGAGGATCTCGACCGCAGTCTGCACCTACAGGAGGCCGGGTTTCAGATCGCGCTGATCCCCGGCATGGGAGCCACCGTGTCCGGCCGACGGCTCCTCGCCGGGCCGCGCGAGTTCCTGAAGTACGTGGCGTGCGGCGCACGCACGTACCGGCTGCACGGGAAGACCGCGATGGCCGCACTGGCGTGGGTCACCGGGATCGGCAACCTGATCCGCATGACGATCCTGCTTCCCGCCAACCGCGCCTGGGACCCGCAGACCCACACCTTCTCGCTCCGGCACATGCGCTCACACGACGAGTTCCGCGAATCGCCGATCAAGGCCGGACTCGACTGAACCGTCTCCGGACCGCCGGCCGCTCAGATGGACCGGTAGTCGCGGATCGACATCCGCGCGCCGTGCCTCTCGGCCCGGGTGCCGAACATCTCGGTCAGGCGCACAACGCGATATCGCTGTCCCGCATACGGTTCGAGCAGCTCGAGCATTCCCGCGTCGTCGACCGGTCGGCCGATCAGCGTCTGCCCGACGGTCCGGCAGACGTGGTAATCCCCGACCGGGACCACGTCGGGGTCGCCGAGTGCGCGACACCGGGTCTCCGACTCTGTCCATTTTCCGACACCGCGCAGCATCGTGAGTCGGGTGTGGTGGCGTTCGACGTCGAGCATCGTCGCCCCCCGAATCGTCCGCATACGCACCGGCTCGGCGCCGCTGCGATGCCATTCCCAACTGGGGATGTCCTGCCAATCGCGTTGCGGTGGGGCGACTCTCATGTCGGGCGCACCCGGGGCCGGTGTGCCGTAGCGCATCAGCAGATGCCGCCAGGCCCGGAACGCCTCCCGGCCGACGACCTTCTGCTCGAGGATCGCCGGGACCAACGCCTCCCACACGCGGTCGGTGCGACCCAGGCGCACTCCTCCGGACCGCTTCATCAGTGCGGCGACCACGTCATCGTGTGCGACGAGAGCATCGGGGTCGTCGTCCGCGCCGAGAAGACTCGGCAGGTGATCGAGCATCCATGCCGCCCCGGGCCCCCAACCGTGGCCGGTGACCACCCCGTCGCGACGGGTGATGGCCAGCGTGCCCGGCCCGTCCGGTGTGTGCGAGGTCTTCCAGACCGAGCCGTCGGTGCGGAAACGGAACGCCGGGTCACCGGCGCCGCGGCGGTGCAGCGACAGCGTCCGTCGGATGTCGAGCGGCCAGGGTGGTGTCCACGCCCTGGTCAGCTCGGCATCCACACTGGCCTCTCCGACGACGGGCCTCTCGAACGGTCCTACAGGTTGATCATGTGGCCGATCGCGCCGTGGAACGTCTCCTGCATCGCCTCCGACAGCGTCGGGTGGGTGTGCACGTTACGGGCCAACTCGTTGGCGGTCAGATCCCACTTCTGCGCGAGGGTCAGCTCGGGCAGCATCTCGGCGACGTTGTCGCCGACGAGGTGGCCACCGAGGAGTTCGTCGTGCGTCTTGTCGGTGACGAGCTTGACGAAGCCGGCCGGCTCGCCGAGTCCCTGCGCCTTGCCGTTCGCGGTGAACGGGAAGGTGGTCACCTTCACGTCGTAGCCCTCGTCCTTGGCCTGGTCCTCGGTGAGACCGAACGACGCGACCTGCGGCTGACAGAACGTCGCGCGCGGCATCATCCGGTAGTCACCGAGCGTCATGGTCTCGGCGCCCGCGATGGTCTCCGCGGCGACGACACCCTGCGCCTCGGCCACGTGGGCGAGCTGCAGCTTGGCCGTCACGTCGCCGATGGCGTAGACGCCGTCGACGTTGGTGCGCATGTGGTCGTCGATGGCGATGGCGCCGCGCTCGGTCAGGTCGACGCCGGCCTTGTCGAGGCCGAAGCCGTCCACGCGTGGGGCGAAACCGACCGACATGAGGACCTTGTCGACGGTGAGCTCGCCTTCCTTGTCCTTGGCGTCGGTGTACTTCACGACGACCTGCGAACCCTGGTCGTCGATGGTGTCGACCTTGGTCGACGTCATGATCTTGATGCCGAGCTTCTTGTACTGCTTGGCCAGCTCCTTCGAGGAGTCCTTGTCCTCGTTGGGCAGCACACGGTCGAGGAACTCGACGATCGTGACGTCGACGCCGTAGTTGGCCATCACGTAGCCGAACTCCATGCCGATCGCGCCCGCGCCGACGATGACGATCGACTTCGGCAGGTCGCGGGTGAGGATCTGAGTCTCGTAGGTGACGACGTTGTCCGACAGCTCGACGCCCGGCAGCAGCTTGACCGTCGACCCGGTGTCGATGATGACGTTGTCGAAGGTGATCTCACGATCGTCGCCCACCGTGATCGTCTTCGAGTCCTTGAAGACGCCGTAGCCGTCGATCTCGGTGATCTTGTTCTTCTTCATCAGGAAGTGGACGCCCTTGACGATCCCCTCGGAGACCTTCCGGCTGCGGTCGAACGCCGCGCCGTAGTCGAAGGAGACGTCTCCGGAGATACCGAAGGTCTTCGCCTGCGAGTGGAAGATGTGTGCCAGCTCGGCGTTGCGCAGCAACGCCTTCGACGGGATGCAGCCCACGTTCAGGCACACACCGCCCCAGTACTTCTCTTCGATGACGGCGGTCTTCTGCCCGAGTTGCGCCAGCCGGATCGCGGCGACGTACCCTCCGGGACCTGCGCCGAGGACAACTGTGTCAAAGTGTTCAGCCACGAGGCTTAGCCTACGTGGCGCCCCCGACTCGAGGTAGGCCGAGGGTGATGCCGGTCATTCCGCACCAACCGGTCACCGACCTGGCCGAATACCCCCGGCAGGCGCACACTCGATCCGGTGAGCGCACTGCACGAGCCCCTGACCGTCGAAACCGCCCTCGTCACAGGGCATCTCGACCTCGTCACCGTCACCGTCTGTCTTGTCGTACTTGCCGGATACTGGTGGGGGTGGCGGCGCTCGACGGTGCCGGTGGGGCGCGGGGTCGCGTTCAGCGTGCTCGGGGTCGGCATCTGGGTGGCGAGCACCTCGAGTTTCGTCGGTGCCTACGCCGACATCCTCTTCTGGGTCCGCGCCCTGCAGGTGGTCCTGCTGCTGCTGGTGGTCCCGTTCGGGCTGGCGTCGGGGATGCCGATCACCGTCCTGCGCGACGCCCTCGGGTCGGCGGGCACCCGCCGGTTCGACGCCGCGCTCGCGAGTCGGTTCGCGCGGGTGCTGACCTACCCGGCGGTCGCGTCGGGCCTCATCCTCGTCACGCCGTGGTTGTTCTACCTCACCGGCTGGTACGAGGCGGTGCTGCGCGGTACGGCCGCCGACGTCACCACCCGACTGCTGTTCGTCGCCGTCGGCTTCCTCTACTTCTATTCACGCCTGCAGCTCGACCCGGTACCGCGTCGGTTCCCGCAGGTCATCTCCCTGGTCATCACCATCGTGGAGACCATCGGCGACGGAGCCCTCGGCGTCGTCATCTGGCAGGGCCACGACATCGCGCACGGCTACTACGCCGCGCTCGATCGCACGTGGGGCCCGGCGCTGCGTACCGACCAGATCATCGGCGCGGGGGTGCTGTGGGTGCTCGGCGACGTGGTCGGGTTGCCGTTCCTGCTGACGCTGATGAGTCGGTTCACCTCCGACGAGAAGATCCGGGCGACCGAGATCGACGCCGAACTCGACGCGGCCGCCGCGGACGTGGCGTCGTCGCCGAACGACCACACCGACGCGGCGGCACCCGCTCCGCCCGCCCTGTGGTGGGAGGCCGACCCGGGTCTCAAGGACCGGTTCACCCGGTGAGTGGGCGGTCCGGGCGCCGACACTGAGAGAATCGACCGGTGACCGACACCCACTCCGATCCCGCGGATCGCACCGCAGCCGACATCGACGCCGACGACCCGTACATCTGGCTCGAGGACGTCTCCGGGGAGCGATCCCTCGACTGGGTCCGTGCGCACAACGCGCCGACGGTCGCCGCGCTCACCTCGGGGGATCGATTCGCCGATCTGCAGGCCTCGGCCCAGGAGGTGCTCGACACCGACGAGCGGATCCCCTACGCACGGCGCCGCGGCGAGTACCTCTACAACTTCTGGCGCGACGCCACCAACACCCGCGGACTCTGGCGGCGGACGGATCTGGACTCGTACCGCACCGAGGACCCCGTGTGGGACGTCCTCGTCGACCTCGACCAGCTCGCGGAGTCCGAGGGCGAGAACTGGGTCTGGCAGAGCGCATCGGTGCTGCGACCCGACTACGACCGCGCCCTGATCTCGCTGTCGCGCGGCGGCGCGGACGCCGCGGTGGTCCGCGAGTTCGACCTCGTCACGCGCACATGGATCGACGCGGACTGCGACTCGAACGGTTTCGCACTGGCGGAGAACAAGTCCGACGTCAGCTGGATCGACCGCGACACCGTGTTCGTCGGGACCGACTTCGGCGTCCACACCGACGGCCTGGCGTCCCTGACCGACTCGGGTTACCCGCGGGTGGTCAAGCGGTGGACACGCGGGACCCCGTTGGACGCGGCCGAGACGGTGTTCGCCGGCGACGTCGCCGATGTGGCGGTCCAGGTGGGCCACGATCACACGCCCGGTTTCGAACGCGATTTCCTGGTGCGCGCCACCGACTTCTTCCATCAGGAGATGGTCGAGCTCCGTCCCGACGGCGAGGTCGGCATCCCCGTCCCGACCGATGCGCACACCATGATCCGGCGCGAGTGGTTGTTCGTGCTGACCCGCTCGGATTGGGAGCGCGGCGGCGTCACCCACGCGACGGGCACGCTGGTCGCCTTCGACTACGACGACTTCGTCGGCGGTGGCGACGCGACCGGTGAGGTCCTGTTCCGCCCCGACGAGCACACCAGCCTGCAGGACGTGCAGTTCACCCGATCCCACCTGGTGCTGGTCACACTGCGCGACGTCCAGACCCACGTGCACCTGCGCGACATCGGCAACGGATGGTCGGAGTCGACCCTCGCGGGTCTGCCCGAGCTGGCGACGATCTCCGTGCTCGACACCGACCCGGACGTGAGCGACGAGATCTTCCTCTCGGCCAGCAGCTTCACGACGCCACCCAGCCTGCTGCACGGGACGACGACCGACGGGGTGTCGGTGCTCAAGCAGACACCGGCCTTCTTCGACGCCGAATCCATCTCGGCCACCCAGTATTTCGTCCCCTCCGACGACGGCACACCGATCCCCTACTTCGTCGTCAAACGCGACGACGTCAGCACCGGCCCCACACTGCTCTACGGGTACGGCGGCTTCGAGAACTCGATGACCCCGGGCTATTCCGCGATCGCCGCCCGCAGCTGGATCACCCGCGGGGGTATCTATGTGATCGCGAACATCCGTGGCGGCGGCGAGTACGGCCCGTCCTGGCACACCCAGGCGATCAAGGCCGGCCGACACCTCGTCTACGAGGACTTCGCGTCGGTGGCCACCGATCTCGTCACACGTGGTCTGACGACGCCGGGTCAGCTCGCCGCGCAGGGCGGTTCCAACGGTGGTCTGCTGATGGGCGTCATGGCGACGTCGTACCCGGAGCTGTTCGGAGCCCTGGTCTGCCAGGTCCCGCTGCTGGACATGCGCCGATACCACCTGCTGCTGGCCGGCGCGTCCTGGGTCGCGGAGTACGGCGACCCCGACGACCCGGCCGAATGGGAGTTCATCTCGGCGTACTCGCCGTATCAGCGCGTGCAACGGGAGGCGACCTACCCGGCGCTGCTCGTGACGACCTCCACCCGCGACGATCGCGTCCATCCCGGACATGCCCGCAAGTTCACCGCGCGACTCGAGGAGTACGGGCACACCGTCTCCTACTACGAGAACATCGAGGGTGGGCACGGCGGCGCGGCCGACAACAAGCAGGCGGCGTTCAAATCAGCTCTGGCGTATGAGTTCCTGTGGCAGACCGTGGGGAGCGCGGACGCCTGAGCGAGACGGGTCAGCGCGCCTGACGACGCTCGAAGATCAGCGACACCAGGATCCCGAGCGCAACGGCCACGACCCCTGCGCCGCCGACGACCAGCGCGGTGGTGTGGAAGTCCGCCACGGCCTTGTCGATGATCAGTTCGGCGACCCGACGGGGTGAGTTCTCGGCGCCGGCGACCTCGTCTCGCGCGCGGCTGCGCATCAGTGCTCCGAGCAGCCAGCTGACCGCGGCGGCGACCACCACACCGACGCCGAGGGCTGCGAGGGTGAACCCGCGACGACGGGCGATCACGAGCGCGAGCAGCGCAGCGATGGCCGCGACCGCGGCAGCCCCGAAACCGACCTGCGTGATGCGGTCGCCGATGGCGCGATAGCGACCGGCCTCGAGACCGCTGCGCTGCGACTCGCTCAGCGCCACCTCGATCTGTCCGTCGACCCGGACCCCGGACAGCCCGTATCCCCGCAGAACGCGGTTGACCATCGGGGTCAGGTTGAGCTCCATGATCCCGTTGCGTTGCGCCTCGGTGGTCGGTTCGGTGAACAACCAATCATGTTGCTGGCCCAGTACATCGGCGAAGTCGGCCGGGAACTGGTCGCTGCGTGTGTAGGCGCGCGTCGCCGGCTCCACGATCGACGACGGGACGACACCGGAGGCCTGGTCGGAGATCTGCACCGCCAGTTCGTCGGCGATCAGGTCCTGGATGGCACGGTCGGTGGCCATGGGTTCGACGAACGACGTGAAACCCCCGGGGTCGACGACCCGGTAGTGCGCCCACAGAGACGGCACCGCGCAGACCACTGCGATCGTCGCGATCAGGGTGAGCAGGCCCGCGCCGAGAGTTCGCACCCGTTCAGGCTACCGATGCGGTCGGGCTGGATTCGCGCACCGGTGCCGACGGTAGCGTCAGGATGGTGATCGTCTGGATCAACGGCACCCATGGCTCGGGCAAGACAACCACGGGTTCCATCCTCAGAGACCTGCTACCGAACTCTCGGGTGCTCGATGCCGAGAAGGTGGGCGAGACCCTGATGGACATAACACCCGGGCTACCTGCGACGGACAACTTCCAACACTGGCCACCATGGCGATCGCTGGTCGTCGAGACGGCGCGCCACGTTCTCGACTACACCGGCGGGATCATGATAATGCCGATGACCGTTCTGGTCGAGCAGTATTGGCGCGAGATCAGCTCGGGCCTCGCCGACCACGACATCCCGTTGCGCCACTTCGTGCTCCATGCCGACCCGGCAACACTGCGCTCACGGATCATGGACGACGCGGTGATGGGCCCCTCGTCGTTCCGTCTGCGGTACCTCGATGCCTACGCAGATGCAGCCGAGACGTGGCTCCACGACGCTGCCGAGGTGATCGACACCTCCCACAGAGATCCTCGTGGTGTCGCTCGCGCCATCGCGGACGCCGTGTCCTAGGACGTGAAGGGCCGACTCCGCGGCTACCGATCGAGTTGTCCACAACCTGATCCGCGCGTCTGTTCGGTGTCAGACCCCCGCACTACAATCGAACACATGATCGAATGCCCGTCGACCGAAGAGCGCACTGACGCTCGGGGCGAGAGTGGTCCCACCTCGGGCAAACCCAGCTGGTCTGGGGTGCCGGCGGCAGCGGTGGGGTTGCTCGCCGACCCCATCGGCGCGCCGGTCAACGACCTCCTACTGGACATGAAGCACGCCGCGGCGGGTCAGTCGTTTCTCGAGTGGGTGCGATTCCAGCGGGCCGCGGAGTTGCACACGCAACTCGTGGCGCCGGACGAGGCGAACGACAAGCGCCGGTTGGATGTGTTGTCGCGGTGCGCGACCCGGATCGCGGTCGTGCACGCGATCCCGCAGGCCACCGCGGAACGCCTGCTGGACACCTCGATCGCATTGCGGGACCGGCTGCCGGGGGTGAGCGACTGCCTGCGGGACGGACTGATCACGGCCCAACAGGTCAGGACGATCGTCGAACGCACCGATCTCGTCCTCGACCCGGACCTGCAGTCGTTGGTCGATGCCGACATCGCCGCAACACTGCGCCGAGGCGGATCGTGGTCGACGCCCCGCATGCGCGACATGATCGACCGGATCGTGTTCCGCGTCGACCCGGCCGCCGTTCGAGCTCGACGGGCACGGGCCCGCGATGCCCGTGGGTACTGGTTCGAACGCGGCGAGGACGGCATGGCGACGATCAACTCGTCGATGACGGCCGAGAACGCCATCGCCATGACGCGACGGATCGCGCAATTGGCCTCGTGCGTGTGTCGTGACGACCCACGGACGAAACAGGCCCTTGGCAGTGACGCCCTGTTCTGCCTCGCGATGGGCGTCGCCTGGGAATGCCAGTGCGGCGGCGACCACTGCGAAGCACCCACCGTGCCCGAGCCGAGTGCGCCCGCACCGAGGGACATTCCGGGCGCCTCGGGGACGACCACCGTCATCCACGTCCTGTGCGACCTCGAGACCGCGGCCGGCGACGGAGAGCACCCCGGGTTCCTCGATGGCTACGGCGTCGTGTCGGCAGACCATGTGCAGGAAATGCTGTCGGAGCCCGGGACGAAGATCCGGCCGATCGGCGCCGACGATGCACCCCTCCCGTCGACTCAACCCAGCGATCCGTACCGTCCGTCGACCGCCCTGGACACCGTCATCCGCGCTCGTGGTCTGTACTGCGACATCCCCGGCTGCAACCAACCGGCGTGGCGCTGCGACCTCGACCACACCGACGAGTACGACCACGAGAACCCGGAGCGCGGTGGCCAGACCACTCCCGCCGGACTGGGCCCCAAGTGCCGGTTCCACCACAACATGAAGACGTTCAGCGACTTCCTCGACACCCTGGTCATCGGCGATGACGGTCGCGCGGAGACCAGCATCATCACCCCCGAGGGGCTGATCGTGCCCGGGCCGGCGTTCACCGGCGACGACCTGTTCCCGTCGCTGCGCGACATCCGATTCGAACAACCCACCCACGCTCCGCCGCCCACGGACGACGAACCGGATCGTGAACCCACCAGACGCCGAACCCGCCTGGAGGAGAAGCACGCCCGCCGACGAAACGCACGCGTCGCCAACCAGCAGGCGATCGACGACGCGGCAGCGGTAGCCGAGACAGCCGCAGCCGAGTTCGAGACGAAGGCGGCAGACGACCCGCACGGCATCCACGACCTCGGACGAGTCGCCTCGTCCGAGACCCGCCCCGCCGACTACGGGTTCGACGACGACAGCGAACCGCCCTTCTGAGCGGTACGCGAAACCGGGCGGTCGTTACTCGCCGATGAGGCTCTTCGCGCGCCCGACGATCAGCGGATCCGGGGTGGCGACGATGGAGTCGTCCTTGCCGTCGTAGGCGAACAGACTCAGCACGTGGCGCATGGCGTTGACGCGCGCACGCTTCTTGTCGTTGCTCTTGACCACCGTCCACGGGGCGAAGTCGGTGTCGGTGTGGGAGAACATCTCTTCCTTGGCGGCGGTGTACTTGTCCCACTTGTCCAGCGAGGCCAGATCCATCGGCGACAACTTCCACTGCCGCACCGGGTCGACCTGCCGGATCGCGAACCGGGTGCGCTGCTCCAGGGCGGTGACCGAGAACCAGAACTTCACGAGGTGGATGCCGTCGTCGATCAGCATCTTCTCGAAGAGTGGGACCTGGCGGACGAAACGCTCGTGCTCGGCATCGGTGCAGAAACCCATCACCCGTTCGACGCCGGTGCGGTTGTACCAGGAGCGGTCGAGCAGGACGAGCTCCCCCGCGGCGGGCAGATGCTTGACGTAGCGCTGGAAGTACCACTGGGTGGACTCCCGCTCAGACGGCTTCTCCAGCGCGACGACCCGCGCACCACGCGGATTGAGGTGCTCCATGAACCGCTTGATCGTGCCGCCCTTACCCGCGGCGTCGCGCCCCTCGAACAGCAGGACGACCCGCGCGCCGGTCTCCTTCGTCCAGTTCTGCAGTTTGAGCAGCTCGATCTGCAGGAGCCGCTTCTCCATCTCGTAGTCGGCGCGCGACATGCGCTCGTCGTACGGGTAGTCCTCGCGCCACGTGTCGACCACCGCGTGGTCGGACTTGAGGATCAGCCGGGGATCGTCGTCGTCGGTGTCGTCGACGGAGAACCCCGACGTGTCCGCCAGGTCGACGATGTCGGCGAGCTGCTCGCGACCGATGGACGTGCTGAGATCGACGATGTCGGTGACGGGCGCCAGGTAATGATCCTTGAGTTCACTCACTGCTACACGCTAGATCGTCGGCGGTACGGACACATGGCCTGCAGGTGAACGAACGGGACCCAACCCAATCGATCGAGGGCGGGGTCAGCGCACGTTGGTGAAGTACGTCCGACCGGTACCGAAGCAGTAGGTGCCCGTGGTGGTGTCGTAAGCCGCGGCCGCACCACCCGAGCAGCGCACGCCGCCGGCGCCGGAGAACGCGTTGCCGCCGATGCCGGCCACGGCGATCGAGGTGCCGCCGAGGCGTGCCTGCGAGACCGCGAGCCCGCCCGGTCCGGTGGTGACCGAGTAGCTCGTGCCACCGGAATCAGCGCCGGAGAGCGCACTGGACTTCGGCGCGGTGTTGTACGAGTTGGCCCGACCGTTGCGCTGCGCCGAGGCGACGGCGGTGCCGACACCACTGCGGTCCTCGGCGTGCGCACGGCTCGGGGTCAGCGCCCTCGCGCCGCAGCCGCCGGTGCCGACAACGCGGTTGACCTGCTGGCCGTTGACCGCATCGCAGACGAGCGGGGCGGCCGACGCGCCGCCCGCGCCGATCAACGAGGTGAGGGCCACCGCGGAGGACCCGATGAAGGCCACTGCGACGCCGCGTAGAGCGGACCGACGATCAACACGAAACATGGTGCACCTCAAATGATTTTCTCTTCGCAGCGAGCAGGCAGGCAACTATTTCGTCTGCCGAATGATCGCTAGCGTACTACCAGCGACAGCGGTTTCGATCGCAACACGTGCAACGGTCCGATCACGAACTCCCGCGCCACCGTGCGGCGCTAGGAACTGCGGCGCTTCGCCTCGGCGATGAGTCCCTTTTTCGCGGTGTCGACCGCCTTCTTCTGGGCCTGCTTGACGATCATCCCGGGGAGCTTGATCTTCAGGTCGGCCTCGAGCTCAAAGGCGACATGCGCACCGCCGTTCTTCTCGGTGACGGTGTACTTGCCCTTCTGCGACGACAGCTGATCGGCCTCCACCAGTTCCCAGGAGCACGAGTTGTCGGTCCAGGTGTAGTCGAGCACCTCGTTGTCGGTCAGTCCGGCCATGCTGACGGCGACCTTGACGCGCTTCGGAGAACCGTCGGAATGCGTCTCGACGATCTCGGCACTCTTGTGCGGTCCCGACCAGTCGGGCAGCGCCTCCACATCGAGCAAGATCTCCATGATCACCGACGGCGCGACGTCGACATCGAATTCGGTTTCTCCACTGACAGCCATGCCGCGAAGTTACCCGACGGTCGCAGCGTCCCGTGACGCTATTCGCGCTCTTCCAACCGCAGCGACCTATTCGCGCTCTTCGAGACGCAGCGGCCAGGCCTCGTCCGGGATCTCGTGGATCGAACACGGTCGATCCGCCGCGGTGAACCACCCGCGGAAGTGCATGATCTCCCCCAGCGTCACGTTGCGGACGGTCGCGTCGAGCCGGAACCGCTGCGCGTCGTCGTCCCACTCCTCCACGTAGCGCATGGACGTCGCGAACAACCCGCGCATGCCCATGCGGAGTCCGCGGCTGAGCATCCGCATCGGCTCGCTCTCCAGGATCAACGATCCCCCCGGCCCGACGCGCGGGGTGAGCGGGATCAACAGATCCGGACCGTCGCCGAAGTAGTCGATCAGACCGGTGGAGCCGTTCACCAGCAACGAGTGCAGACGCTGCTCGCCGTTGGAGTACGCGAAGCGTCGGATGACGGCCAGGCACTCACGGCCGCGTTCGTCGCGATAGCAGTAGTTGTCCATGAAGAACGGGACCAGGCGGCTCGTCGTGGTCGGCATGACGTTGCGCTTGCGGAAGAACCGCAGCACCGGCGGCGTGAGCTTCGACGTGCAGAAAACGGATTCGACCATGCCGCTGGTCATCTGGGCGACGCCGGACGTCGAGTCCACCCCGTAGCGCCACTGGACGTTGGGGTGGAGTTTCTCGAAGTCGCTGCCGAGCGCCGCGCGATAGACCGGAGTCATGCTCTCGACGCGCTCCGGGCTTGATCGGACATGGCTCCAGAATCTACCCCCGGTCCGCCCGCGGCGAGGCCACATGCCCACCAAGACGCCGGTCCAGGCCCCGAGGTCCCGGACAAACACCGAGGAATTCGCCCGCGGTGGCGCGAGTTGACCCGGTCATGAGCCCAACCGTTGTCGCCACCGCGTTCGGTGGCCCCGAGGTCCTGTCCGTCATCGATGCCGACGTTCCTGAGCCCGGGCCGGGCGAGGTCGTCGTCGATTTCCGCGCCATCGGCGTCAATCCGATCGATCACAAGCTCTACAGCGGTGCGTTCGGCACCGACGAGTCGCAACTACCGAAGCGCCTCGGATCCGAGGGCGCGGGCGTGGTCTCGGCCGTGGGTCCCGACGCCGTCGGACCCGCGGGCCCGATCGCGGTCGGCGACGAGGTCATCGCGTTCCGCGGGGTCGGGACCTACGCGTCGCGGGCCGTGCAGCCGGCGTCGTCGATCATCCCCAAGCCCGCCGGTCTCGACTGGGAGCAGGCGGGCGGGCTGCTGCTCACCGCCGCGACCGCCTACGACGCGCTCGAGGTGCTCGGGGTCGGCCAGGGTGACACCGTCCTGATCCACGGCGCGGCGGGCGGCGTGGGACTCCTCGCCGTGCAGCTGGCCCGACTGCGCGGGGCGACGGTCATCGGCACCGGCCGCGAGGTCAACCACGACTACCTGCGCAGCATCGGCGCGCAACCGACCACCTACGGCGACGGGCTCGCCGATCGTGTCCGCGATCTGGCTCCCGGGGGCATCACGGCCGCATTCGACACCGTCGGAGCCGACGAGGCCGTCGACGTCTCCCTCGAGCTCGTCGCCGACCGGTCGCGCATCGTCACCACGGCCGCGTTCGAGCGCGCCCAGGCCGAGGGATTCGGGTCCATCGGCGGCTCGAACCCGGACAGCGCCGAGCGTCGCGACGCCGCACGCCAGGAACTCGTGGGCCTCGCCGGCGAGGGGAAGCTCGTCAACGTCGTGGCCAAGACGTTCCCCCTGGCCGACGTGGCGACCGCCCACTCCGAGCTGCAGCAACCCCACGACATCGGCAAATTCATCCTGCTCCCCTGACCGTTCGGGGCGGGCAGCAGCTCACGATGCACCCATGACGTAGGTTCACCGACAAAGCCCTGTGCACCGGCGCCTACCGGGAGATATCAATGCCCCTGAGCGACACGCTCGTCGACATGCCCTCCGAGGGATACGTCTTCCACACCTCGTGGCCGGCGGCCACCAGCGACATGGATCAGTTCGAACAGCTGAGTGTCGACGGCGTCGCCCGCTACCTGCAGGAGGTGGGCGCGTATCACCTCATCGACGCCGGAGCGATGGAGACCGATCCGTTCTGGATAGTCCGACGCACCGTCATCGACATGATCGAGCCGGTCACGTGGCCGAACACGCTCACCCTGTCGCGCTGGTGCGCTGCGCTGGGTTCGCGATGGTGCAACATGCGCGTGAAGATCATCGGCGATCACGGCGGTCGGATCGAGACCGAGGCGTTCTGGATCCACATGAACATGGAGACCCGCGGCCCGGGCCACATCGAGGGCAAGTTCCTGGAGATGCTGGGCAGCACCACCGACGAGCGTCGACTCCGATGGTCTCCCTGGCTGACGACACCGATGGCGCAGGAATCGCCGCGGACCTTCCAGATCCGCCACAGCGACACCGACCGGTTCGGCCACGTCACCAACGCGATCTACTGGCAGGCGCTGCGCGAGGTGTTCGACGAGGTACCCGACGTCGTCGCAGGCAAGCACCGTCTGGTCATCGAGTACAACAAGCCGATCATGTACGGCGAAGAGGTCCACCTCACCACCACACCGATCGACGACGGTGTGCTGGTGTATCTCTCGGTCGACGGGCGCGCCCGGACCCACATGTCGATCACCGCACTACCGGACTGATGGAGACCACCGTGACCGGCACACTCGCCGACCTCCCCGACGAGGGATACGTCTTCCGGACCTCGTGGCCGCTGTCCAGCGGTGACATCGATCGGTACGAGAAGCTCAGCGTCGACGGCATGGCCCGCTACCTCCAGGAGTGCGGCGCCCAACACCTGGTGGACTGCGGTGCGTTCGAGACGCACAAGTTCTGGATCGTGCGGCGCACCGTCATCGACGTGATCCGGCCGATCGAGTGGCCCGACACCGTCCACCTCTCACGCTGGTGCGCGGGCATCTCCCCGCGGTGGTGCAACATGCGCGTCCGGATGACCAGCGACGGTGTCGACGGACGCGAGGGCGGTCTCATCGAGACCGAGGGGTTCTGGATCAACATGAACATGGAGACCGGTGCGCCGTCGCGTCTCGAGGACAAGTTCTTCGAACTCCTCGCAACCACCACCGACGAACGGCGCCTCCGGTGGAAGGCCTGGTTGAACGACCCGGTGGATGCGCAGACCGAGCAGCCGTTCCCACTGCGCCTCGGGGACACCGACCGACTCGACCACGTCAACAACGCGGTCTACCTCCAGGCCATGCGCGAGGTGTTCCCCCAGTTGGCCGACGTGATCGACAACCCGTACCGCCTGATCATCGAGTACAACAAGCCGATCACCTACGGCGAGGACGTGCGCATCGCGACCGCCCCCACCGACGGCGGGATCCTGGTGTGGATGACCGTCGACGGCGAAGCCCGCACCCACGCCTCGATCACCGCGCTGCCCCGCTGAGGGCAGGCCGACGTCACCGCTGCCCGTACCCCGGGTCGTAGGTGTCGTTGCGGTCCCGCGCCAGGGTGAAGCCCACCGAATTCGCCCAGCACGAGATGCCGACAGCCGCCGATTCGCACGTCGTTCCGCCGACGGAGATGATCTGCCCGTACTGCAGGACCCGGCCGCCGACCGTGTCCTGGCCCGGGTTACCGGAACCGCCGACGAAGAACGGCTGATTCACGCATTTGCTCACCGCGGCGCCGCTGATCAACTGAGTGGAGTAGACGCTGTTGCCGCGGTTCAGGCAGGTCACCCCGGTGTTGCTGCGGACCGAGGTCGACGCCTGACAGCCGCTCGGTATCTGCGGATCGTCGAAATCGATGCCACAGCGCACATTCCCCGACGGGGACTGGAAGAATTTGGCGTTGACACCCGCACCGGGACCGTAGAAATCGTTGGCATTGACGTTCGCGTCCTTCCGGAACCGCATGATCGGCGCCCCGCTCGCTGCCGACGCAGTCGCCTCGGCCGCGGCGGATCCCGCAACCGGAGTCGATGGGGCCTCGCTGCTCGCCTGCTCGCCGGCCGACGTCGGAACGTCCGACTCTGTGACGGTCACCGTCGACGAGCTCTGCGCCGACTCCGCACCGTCGGTCCCGCACGCTGCCGTGACCACGACTGCGCTCGCACACGCGATCACTCCCACAAACTGCAGCATCGTGTACTGGGATCGCATCATTTCTCCTGTCGCCCAACCGGTACTTGCTGGTACCACCCGGATATCGATGCATCTCCCGAAAGGGTTACTCGTGTTGTGGAACCGTTACCCTTGCGATCGCTAACAGTATGCGCGTACTGTTTTCTAGCAGTACGCCCGTCCTGTTAAAGGAGGACCGACCATGTGGAACCCCGCCGACTACCTGACCTTCGCCGACCACCGCGGACGTCCCTACGGCGAACTGCTCGCCCGCATCGACCTCGCCGACCCGCGTCGAATCGTCGACCTCGGTTGCGGCCCCGGCAATCTGACGGTCGAGCTCTCCCGCCGGTGGCCGCACGCCGCCATCGAGGCCACCGACAACTCACCGGAGATGGTCGACGCCGCACGCGGCCGCGGACTCGACGCCCGACTACAGGACGTGCGCGACTGGACCCCCTCCGCCGACACCGACGTCGTCATCTCGAACGCGACGCTGCAGTGGGTGCCCGAACACCGCGACCTGCTCCGTCGGTGGCCGGAGGAACTCTCCTCCGGCGCATGGTTGGCTGTCCAGGTCCCCGGCAACTTCGAGGCGCCGTCGCACCGCATCATCCGCGAGGTGGCGCGGTCCGATCGGTGGCGTGACGCATTGTCTGGCATCGACTTCCGTGGCGGCGACACCGTCGAGGACCCGGACGGGTACGCCGCGCTGCTGTCGGAGGCAGGGTGTCGGGTCGACGCGTGGGAGACCACCTACACACAGGAACTGTCCGGTCCCGACCCCGTGCTGGAATGGGTCACCGGCACGGCGCTCACCCCGGTGCGTGACGTGTTGTCCGAGGACGACTGGGCGGCGTTCCGCGCCGATCTCGCGCCCGAGCTGACCGCGGCGTACCCGATGCGACCGGACGGGACCACCTACTTCCCGTTCCGGCGGGTGTTCGTGGTCGCTCAGGTCAGATGACGGTTGCGCCCGCGGCGGTCATCTCGGACAGTGCCGCTGTTGACGATTCGGGCGCGACACCGGCGACGAGGTCGGTGAGCACCCGCACCGAGAACCCGGCGCCGAGCGCATCGAGAGCGGACGCGCGTACGCAGTAGTCGGTCGCGATGCCCACCACGTCGACGTCGGTGACCCCCAGTTCGCGGAGGACGTCCGACAGTTGCGCCCCGTCGTCGGTCGTGCCCTCGAACATCGAATAGGCAGGCACGCCTTGCCCTTTGCGTACGTGGACGTCCACGGCGTCGGCCACGAGGTCCGGGTGGTACTCGGCTCCGGTGGTCCCGGCCACGCAGTGCACGGGCCAGGTGGTGACGAAGTCCGGCGGCCCGTCGGTGGCGAAGTGTCCGCCGTTGTCGTTGTCCGCGTCGTGCCAGTCCCGCGAGGCGACGACCAGGTCGTACTCGGCGTCCGACGCCAGGTACTCGGTGACCCGACGCGCCACCGACGCTCCCCCGACGACGCCCAGCGCGCCACCCTCGGTGAAGTCGTTCTGCACGTCGACGATCAACAGCGCTGTTGGCATGATGCCGACTTTAATGCCTACAGCTACGGCCGGACGCGGACCACCTGCGGGTCGTGGTCGGAGGTCTGCCCGGCGAACTCGGCGTTGAGGTGGACGACCTCGTAGCGCGCGCTCGGACGCAGGCTGCGGCTGACGATGATGTGGTCGAGCACCTGCGAGACGCCGGAGTAGACGTAGGTGTACTGCTGCGCGCGCGGCAGTGTCGCGATGAGGTCGGTGAGGCCGGCCCCGCTGCCGGTCAGCGTGCGGACAGCCGGGCTGAACTGGTAGTCGTTCAGATCGCCGGCGATGACGATCGCGGCTCGCGGGTCGATGGCCTGCAACGACCGGACCCACGCGTTCTCCACCGACGCCTGCGCCGTGCGTTGGGTTTCCGACGATCGGGCCGGTGGTTGGAAGCGTCCGTCGGCGGACTGGTCGCCACCCTTGGAGTTGAAGTGGTTGCCCACGACGAAGACCGTGCGGCCTCGGAAGGTGAACTCGCCGGCCAACGGTTTGCGACTGTTCTTCCAGGCGGGGTCGGTGGGCGCGATCCGGCCCGGCGACACCGACAACTGCGCCCGGCCGGCGGGTCCGCGCACACCGACGGTCGCGGCCGAGGATGACGGCTTGCCGCGGTCGACGAACGACACCCGGGACGGGTTGAACAGGAACACCGTTCGGATGTTGCCGCCGGGCGCTCCGCCGTCGGTGTCGTTGACCGGATCGATGCCGCGGTGGTCGTAGCGCGGGCCACCGGCGGCCGCGATGGCGGTGGTCAGGCGCGCGATCGTGGCGTCGGCGGCGACGGTTCCGTCGTCGGCCGCACCCGAGTTGTCCTGTACCTCTTCGACGGCCACCACATCCGGGCTCGCCAGGTTGGTCACGATCCCCCGTGCGAGGGCCGCGTACTTGCCCGCGGAGTCGCCGGGCGCGAGGTTCTCGACGTTGTAGGTGGCCACCGAGAGATCTCGGTCGTTCACCCTCGACGCCACGGTCGGCGTCAGTCCGCTCGAGACCACCGCGGGCAGTGTCGGGGCATCGATGACGTAACCGCCGAAGTTCGACCAGTCGAGCGGCCCGACGACCGGACCGGCGAAGCGGTCGCCGGTGTTCATCACCGGCTTGCTGCCGTCGAGTGCGGAGACCTTGATACGGCCGGTGGGAAGGTTGTAGCTCGACAGCACGGCCCCACCGTGGATCGTTCCGTCGCTCTGCGGTTTCGAGGTGATGTCGACGTCGCCGAAGGTGTTGCTCGGCGCGATGATGCGCGGGGACGGCACCGACACCCGTTCTCCCTCGTGCGCCTCGAGGAACTCCTGCGCCGAACGCGCCGGCACCACTCGCCTGACCTGCTCGATGTCTCCCGATACCGGCGGCGCGAAGCGCGACGGAACCGAGAACGGCGTGAAGGTCACCGGGGCGGGCAGCGGGCTACCCGACGACCTCACCGTGACGGTGGGCTTCGTCAGCTCGGTAACGCCGAGATTCGCCGTGGTGGCGGCGGTCTCGCCGGACCCCACCGACCGGTACTCGGTGACGGTCGCGCTCACCGTGACCGCGTCGCCCGGTGTCACCGTCGGGGCGGTCGAACCGGTGAAAACGAAGATGCCGTCGGAGGTCGACGGGTCGCGATCAGGAACCGCGGACTGCATCCAGAACCCGCGCGGCGAGGTGGTCCTGATCGTTGTGACGATCCCCGGGACGTCCGAGACCGCCCGGCCCGCCAGCGGAGACGCGAACCCGGGACCCTGGACCTCAGCGATGGTCACCGAGGTCGGGGCCGGCGTCGGCACTGCCTGGGCCGGGGCCGGGGCCGCGACAAAAGTGGCCGCGAGGACGGCCACAGCCGACAGGAGCGTCGTCGACGCATGCTTGATCACCGACGGAACGTTAGCCCCGCTGAGTACCCGGGAGGTGAACGTACGGCGAACGGAGTGGGCTAGTCGGCCGACTCCACGACCGTTTCGACGACCACGGCGCACGCGTCACCATCGCACGCCGCCGCGGTGTCCGATCCGATCATCGTGAATGTCGGTGTCGCAACGGGTTCGGTGCTCACTGCGCCGTCACCTGGCCGTCGGCGCGGGCCTGCTCTAGTGCGGATCGGAAGACCTCCGGCTGCTGCGCACCCGACACCCCGTACCGACCGTCGATGACGTAGAACGGGACGCCGCTGATGCCGTACGCGCGGGCCTGCTCGATATCGGTGTCGACCGCGTCGACGAAGTCCCCGCCCGCGAGCGCGGCCAGCACCTCGTCCCGATCGAGTCCGACCTCCGCCGCCAGATCCGCCAGTTCCTCGTCGCGACCGAGGTGCCGCCCCTGGGTGAAGTAGGCGGCGAACAACCGCTCGGCCAACTCGAGCTGGAGACCTCGCTGTTTGGCGAAGTGCAACACCTCGTGCGCCTTGCGGGTGTTGGTGTGCGCCAGCGCGTCGTAATCGAAGGCGAGCCCCTCGTCCGCGGCGAGACCGGTCATCTGGGTGAGCATCTGCTCCACCTTGTCGACGGGAATCCCCTTGTGCTGGGCCAGGAAATCGACCTCGGAGCCGTCGAAGTCCACCGGGGTGTCGGGGGCCAGCTCGAAGCTGTGATAGGTCAGCGTGACGTCGTCACGACCGTCGAAGGCGGCCAGACCGGCCTCGAAGCGGCGCTTGCCGACGTAGCACCACGGGCAGGCGATGTCGGACCACACGTCGACGGAGATGAGGTTGCTCATAGAGGGCACAACACCGGATGGCCGTGGTCGATTCCGCACGCCTGTGATGTGCCGTACATGTGACCGGGGTCCTGTTCTCGAGAGCGCCCCCGGGCGTGTGATGTGGGAATGAACAACGATGTTCGTCGCCCGCTCACCGAGGAATGCCGCCACCGTGTGACCCGCTGGTTTGTCGGGTTGTACTGCATCACCGCGTTGGTGGTCGTCGTGGTGATCGCCGCTCTGTGGTTCGCGCACGGCGCTCGACACGTCGACGGTGGGGCTTTCGTGGTCGTGCCACTTCTTTACGTCTGGGGCATGAGTTCGTTGGTGGTGCTGACGTTCGGCTGGATCGGCGTCTACATGGCTCCGGCGACGGTCTGGGGTGTGATCGCGGCCGCCTTCGTCATTGCCGTGATGTCCGGTTTCCTCTTCATGCTGATCAGCGTGATCACGACACCGGTGCTCTTCGTCGCCGGGGCAATCGTGCGCTGGATCATCGTGGCCGTGCAGAAGAAGTTGGGGATTCGGTTGGTGCCGACCGCTATCGCTTCGCCGGTAGCAGCGGTGTCGTGATCGGGGCCTGCGGCGCACTGGTCACCGGGGTACGACCGGTGCGGAGGTACTCGACGATCGCGGCGTCGACGACCGGGTTCCCCCGGCCGAACTGCGCGTGGTCGCCACCGCCGACGGCGATCAGGTGCGACCGCATGCGGTCCCGGTGCACCAGACCACCCCGATACGGGGTCTGCGGGTCGCCGATGCTCTGCAGCTGCAGCGGCGCGGTGGCCAAGCCGCGGTTGCTGATTCGTATCGGCTGCGCGACCGGCGCTGCGCCGGAGCATGCGAGGCCCGACTCGTAGAGGTACCCCGGGCCGGTGAACACGTCGCCGATGACGAACGAGTCGAGCAGCGACGCGGGCGCCACCTGCGGTCGGGCGGGGACCGCGTTCTCGTTGCACAGCAGGATCGTCTGCATCTGCGACGAGTTGACGAGCAGCTTCTGCACGTCCGGCGGGTACTGCGGCGCCGGCTTCGGTGCGGCGATGATGCGCTGGGCGATGATCGGCCAGTTGTCGCGCGACGGCGCCGCGGCGCGCGTCAACGAGAGCAGCGTGGACGCGTTCTGCGACTTGCCGGTCGCGATGCTCGCCACGAGGTTGTCGAAGTACGCGCGGGTGGCCGCGTTCGTGTTCACGCCGGCCAGGTAATCGCGAGCCGCACCACGCAACCCCGGAGGTGCGTCGCCGACCCGAGCAGGCGGCGGTGCGAGCGAGGGCGGGACGCCGGCCTCCGCGGTCACCTTGCGGCTCCACGTGCGGTACACCGCCAGCGGGGTCTTTCCGAGGTGATAGACGTTGTCGCGCTCTGCGATCCAGGCGAACAGCGCTTGTACCCGCGCCTTGTACCCCTCGGTCTGGGCGGTCAGCAGCGTGTTCCACTCCAGGTTCGGGTCGACCGCGGAATCGAGGATCAGACGATCGACGTGCTGCGGGAAGAGAGTCGCGTACGTCGACATCAGTGTGGTGCCGTACGAGATCCCGAGCAGGTCGACCTTCGCGCCGAGGCCGAGTTGCCGGCGCGCGGACTCGATGTCGCGGGCGGTGTTTGCGGTGGTGATGTTCGCGGTACCACCCGGCGTGCGTGCGTTGCAGGCTGAACGGGTGACCGCTCCGGCGGTGAAGACCGCGGCCGGGCTGAGTCCGGAGACCTCGGCGCACGCGACGGGGTTGGCGTCCAGCAACCCGCGCGGCTGAACCGCGATCAGGTCCCACTGCTCACGAAGGGGCGCGGGGGTGACCAGCTGGCTGAACATGGGGATGGCGTCCCCGCCCGGCCCACCGGGATTGCCGATCAGCACGCCACGCTTGTTCGCCTGATCGCGCGCGGGCAGCTTCGACACAGTCACCGCGATGGTCCCGGCCGACGGACGCGCGTAGTCACGGGGCACGCGCACGACGGTGCACTGCGTGGCGAGCGAGGCGCCGTGGATCTTGGGGCATGGCCCCCACTTGATCGGGGCAGCCTGCGCCGGCGACGCCGCCAATGCGCTGGTCAGGGACGCGGTTGCCACCGCGACGAGGAACGCGGAACCGAACCGGACACCCCGGCCACTCTTAGTCACGCGAACAACGTACCCGATGTCCGATTCACGAGACCAACCTCCGCGCCGGGGGCGTCAGTAGGGAAAGACCCGGCCGCCGTTGTTGCCCGCGTTCGGATCGATCGTGCTGGACAGCGCGTACCGGTACTTCGTGGGGCTGCTGGGCGTCCCGCCAGATCGGCGGTGACCCCGGTCGCGGACCGGGTGTCGCCGGGTGCGGCCGCGGCAACGCCGAAGGCCGGCCACCCCGCGTGGGGTGACCGGCCTCCGGTCGTCAGCTGCGTTGTGCGACTGCGGGTTCTGACTGGATCAGAAGCCCATGCCGCCCATCTCGTCGCCGCCCGGCATCGCCGGTGCGCCGCCCTTTTCGGGCTTGTCGGCGACAACGGCCTCGGTGGTGAGGAACAGAGCCGCGATCGAGGCTGCGTTCTGCAGCGCCGAGCGGGTGACCTTCACCGGGTCGTTGATGCCACGCGCGAGCAGGTCCTCGTACACGCCGGTCGCGGCGTTGAGGCCGGTCCCGATCGGCGAGTTGCGGATCTTGTCGGCGACAACACCGGGCTCGAGGCCGGCGTTGAAGGCGATCTGCTTGGCCGGGGCCTCGAGCGCGACGCGCACGATGTTGGCACCGGTGGCCTCGTCACCCTCGAGGGTGAGTCCGTCAATGGCCGACTCCGACTGCAGGAGAGCGACGCCACCACCGGCGACGATGCCCTCTTCGACAGCGGCCTTGGCGTTGCGCACGGCATCTTCGATGCGGTGCTTGCGCTCCTTGAGCTCGACCTCGGTCGCAGCGCCGGCCTTGATGACAGCGACGCCGCCGGCCAGCTTGGCCAGACGCTCCTGCAGCTTCTCGCGGTCGTAATCGGAGTCGCTGTTCTCGATCTCGCCACGGATCTGCGAGACACGACCGGCGATGGCGTCGGAATCTCCCGCGCCCTCGACGATGGTGGTCTCGTCCTTGGTGACGACGACCTTGCGAGCGGTACCGAGCAGCTCGATGCCTGCGCTCTCCAGGGAGAGGCCGACCTCTTCGCTGATGACCTCGCCACCGGTGAGGATGGCGATGTCGGCGAGCATGGCCTTGCGGCGGTCACCGAAGCCGGGGGCCTTGACGGCAACCGACTTGAAGGTGCCGCGGATCTTGTTGACCACGAGGGTCGAGAGCGCTTCGCCCTCGATGTCCTCGGCGATGATCAGCAGGGGCTTGCCGGCCTGGATGACCTTCTCCAGCAGCGGCAGCAGGTCCTTGACGGTCGAGACCTTGCCCGAGACCAGCAGGATGTAGGGGTCCTCGAGGACCGCTTCCTGACGATCGGCGTCGGTGACGAAGTAGCCCGAGATGTAGCCCTTGTCGAAGCGCATACCCTCGGTCAGCTCGAGGGACAGACCGAAGGTCTGTGCCTCTTCGACGGTGATGACGCCTTCCTTGCCGACCTTGTCCATCGCCTCGGCGATGAGCTCACCGATGGACGCGTCGCCCGCGGAGATACCAGCGGTCGCAGCGATCTGCTCCTTGGTGTCGATCTCCTTGGCCGAGGCCAGCAGCGACTCGGTGACGGCCGCGACGGCCTTCTCGATGCCGCGCTTCAGGCCCAGCGGGTTCGCGCCGGCCGCGACGTTGCGCAGGCCTTCACGGACGAGAGCCTGGGCGAGCACGGTGGCGGTGGTGGTGCCGTCGCCCGCGACGTCGTCGGTCTTCTTGGCGACCTCTTTGACCAGCTCGGCGCCGATCTTCTCGTAGGGGTCCTCCAGCTCGATCTCCTTGGCGATGGAAACACCGTCATTGGTGATCGTGGGGGCGCCCCACTTCTTCTCCAGAACAACGTTGCGACCCTTGGGTCCCAACGTCACCTTTACTGCGTCGGCGAGGGCGTTCAGGCCCCGCTCGAGGCCGCGACGGGCCTCTTCGTCGAACGCGATGATCTTGGCCATTGCGAAGTGATCCTCCGATTGGGGGTGACACTGAAAGATTCATGGCCGGATTCGGTGCCCGCGACGGACGACCGGGGTGTCAGTGAAGACCCGATCTCACCGGTCCGACCTGGCACTCACGGTTCGAGAGTGCCAACTGCCTTTTTAGCACTCGGGTGGGGTGAGTGCAAGGTCGGCGGGGCCTGCTTCGCAGTCCGCGAATCGTCGTCAAACCAGGTCATTACCGTGGCTACCGTTGTCCGATGACATCCTCAGAGCGTCCATTCCGGTTCGGCGTCAACCTTCGCACCGTCGATGATCGGCGGAGCTGGCTCGACGGTGCGCGACGAGTCGAAGAGCTCGGCTACGACATGCTTCTGGTGCCCGACCACCTGGGATTCCCGAGCCCGTTCCCCGCGCTGGTGGCCGCCGCCGGAGTCACCGACCACCTCCGGCTGGGCACGTGCGTTCTCAACGCCGGCTTCTACAACCCGACCATCCTGGCGCGCGATGTCGCCACCGCAGACGTCTCGACAGGCGGCCGAATCGAGTTGGGGCTCGGCACCGGATACGTCCGGGCCGAGTTCGAGACGGCCGGGTTGCCGTTCGAGTCGGCGGGACAGCGCGTCGCACACCTGCGCACCACCGTCGAGACCGTCTACGACCTCTTCGACGACGAGTCCCACGCCCCGAGACCCACCCAGTCGCACGTCCCGCTGTTCCTGGCCGGCAATGGCGACAAGATGCTCCGTCTCGCTGCCGAGCGCGCCGACATCATCGGGTTCACCGGCGCGAGCACCGACCGCGACGGGACGATGTCGCTGAACTCCCCCGCCGACCTGGGGTCTCGGGTGCAGTTCGCGCGCGATGCGGCGGGGGACCGGGCCGACTCCATCGAGTGGAACCTGCTGGTCCAGCGCGTCGTGATCACAGACGATCATGAACAGATCACCGCAGAACTACACGAGCAGTTCGCCCCGGAACTCACGCCTGCGGAGTTCGCAGAACACCCCACGATCCTGGTCGGGACAGTCGAGCAGATCGCAGCGAAGCTGAACGAACTGCGGGAGCGGACCGGGATCAGCTACATCACCGTCAGTGAGCCGGACCTCGCCATCTTCGCGCCGGTCATCGAGCTACTGCGCAGCTGCTGAAATCCTGCTCTGAGCGCCCCGGCACGACGTATACGACCGCGCCGTACCGCTACGGGCCGGATCTCAGCAGCTCATGCATTGTCCCCAGTTCGTGTCGCATGCACCGACTCTCGATCGCCTCCACCGAACCGTGGCCATCAGACCGGACACCCCCGCGACACTCGACCACGTGACCGACCTCGACATCCTCCTCCGGGCCTGCCTCGGCGTGGTGTCCCGCCCGCAGTTGCTGAGCGCGGGTCTCTCGGACGCGGACATCAGACGGCTCGTTCGACAGGGATCACTCCGGCGGATCAGGACCGGCTGGTACGCCGCTTCATCCGCCGACCAGATGGTCGTCGAGGCGGTACGCGAAGGCGGAGTCCTGACGTGTCTGTCAGCGCTTCGTCGGCACGGCGGGTGGGTCCCCGAGCACCCGCACGCCCTGCACCTCCGGCCAATGGTTCGCGGAAACAGCGTGCGAGCCTCGCAACCATGTAGAACATTCGGCCCGACGCCGACCGCGGTTGGCGCGGTGGACGACGTCGTGACCGCGCTTCGCCATGCCGCGCGATCCCTCGACGCGGAGGACTTCATCGTCGTGAGCGACTCCGCACTCAACCTGAAGCTCGCGACATTCGACGAACTGTCATCAGCCTTGTCGACCGCGCCGGCGCGGGTACGCGCTCTTCTCGACAGATGCGACGGGCAGGCACAATCCGGCACCGAGACGATGGTTCGACTGCGGCTCCGCGCGAAGAACATCGGCGTCTCGACGCAGCACCATGTCCCCGGAGTCGGGCACGTCGACCTCCTCGTCGGCAACCGCCTGGTCGTCGAGGTCGACAGCAAGGCGCACCACACCGGCGTCGAGCGCTATGAGTCGGACCGGACCCGCGACCGGCTACTGACTCAGTTGGGGTACCTACCGATTCGGTTCACCTACCGGCAGGTCGTCCACGACTGGCACGCCTGCGAACACACTGTCATCGACCTGGTCCGTCGCGGCGACCATCGACGCCGCCCGCACGGTGTCCGTGACTGCTGAGATCCAGCACGGAGCGCGCCGGCACCGTGTATGCATCGATGCCGACCCGCTCAGCGCGGGATTTCAGCAGGCTCAGCCGGCGTGCTCGCGTAGGTACCGCATGACGTGGACGTCGGGCTGATCGACGATGTCGGCGACGTCATCGTGCTTGCCGACGTAGGCGGCGAACAGCGGACACACCGGGACGACCCGACGGCCAGCGGCGCGGGTGGCGTCGATCGCCCCGCGTACGAGGATCGTGCCGAGGCCACGACCGCCGTAGGCCTCGTCGACCTCGGTGTGGAAAAAGATCCGTTGAGCGCCGGTCTCGGCACCGTCACGGTCGCGGTAAAGCGCGAACCCGACCGTGCCCTCCGGATCGAGCGCGATCTCGAAGCGCTGCAGTTCCGGGTTGTCGGTGACGGTGGTCTCGGCGCCGGTCTTGTCGGTGGTCATCAGCTGTCCTGTCGGTGATCGGTCATCCGGGCGCGCGGTGCGGGGTTGGAACGTGGCCGCAGAACGGTGTTCGGCAGGGTGGGCGCCGGGATCCGGTCGTGCGGACCGGTGTACCCCTGCACCGATCCGAACCTCTCGGCGTGGGCCTCCCACTGCTCGCGATAGGCGGCGATCTCCTCGTGGGTGCGTCCGACGAAGTTCCACCACATGATGATCTCCTCGTCGAACGGCTCGCCACCGAGCAGCAGACACCGCGCCGGGACGGACCCCGCATTCGTGATCGTCACCTGCGACGCCCCGACACCGACGTAGGCGAGATCGCCGTTGGCCAGGTCGGTGTCGGAGACCCGGAGCTCACCCTGGTCGCTGAGAACACCGTGCTCGAAGTCCGGGGACACGTCGAGCGAGATGGTGGCGTGCGGGTCGATGACGATCTCCGCCCCGAGCAGCGGGGTGTACGTGGTGACGGGTGATCGCTCGCCCGCCAGCTCGCCGATGAACACCCGCAGCACCGCGCCGTCGACCGCGACAGAGCCGGGAGCGTGGTGTTGGAAACCGCGCTCGGAGTGCCGCGCCGACTCCGGCAGCGCCACCCACAGCTGTGCGCCGTGCAGGACCGTCGTGTCCGGGGTGGAGACCTCCGAGTGACTGATGCCCGCACCCGCGGACATCAGGTTGAGCTCGCCAGGCCGGACCATCGCACGCACCCCGGCGCTGTCGCGGTGTTCGACCTCGCCGCTGAACAGCCAGCTCACGGTCTGCAATCCGGTGTGCGGATGTGGCGCGACATCCATGCCTGCGCTGCGCGTGACGTCCTCGGGACCGTAGTGGTCGACGAAGCACCAGGCCCCGATCAGCGATCGCTGTCGCTGCGGCAGGGTGCGGCGGACCAGCATGGCGCGGGGCCCGCCGAGCGGTACCTCGCGCGCCGTGAGCACCTCCACGCCCGTGGTCGGGGAACCGACGCACTCCTGCTCCACCGGGTGTTGCTCGAGATTGCTCATCCGTCGGGCCGCCTTCGCCTGTGAAGCGTCGTCTATCTTGATGTGTGCCAGAACAATACGCCTGCGCGAGTATTCCCGACGCGCTCTTCCGAGAGGGATGACCGTGACCGGTTCGCACATCTACATCGACAAGCAGTCCCCCTCCGCGTACCGCGCGCTCGGCGGTGTCGCGACGGCGGTGGCCGACGTGGCGCGCGACGCCGAGCTGCCCCGCGTCCTCGTCGAGCTGATCAACCTGCGCGTCTCCCAGATCAACGGATGTGCGTTCTGTCTCGAGCTGCATTCGCGCCGTGCGATCGCGGCGGGCGAGACCGTGCAGCGCATCGCGACGCTGCCCGCGTGGCGCGACACCGAGTTGTTCGACGCCACCGAGCGCGCCGCACTGCGTCTCGCCGAGATCTGCACCGACCTGCCGTCGCACGATCTGCAGGAGATCGACTACGAGCGTGCCCGCGAAAACCTCACCGACGACCAGATCTCGGCGGTCATCTGGGTCGCCATCGCGATCAACGCGTTCAACCGGGTGTCGATCCTCAGCCGACACCCCGTCCGGCAGTGACCGGGGCATCTGCGTAGATCGGGTAGCTCGGCAGGACGAAGTCCTTGCCCGCACGCGAGAGCAGGCGGTGTTCGACCCGCTCGCGCACCGCGGGTTTCGCGATCAGCCGGTGCGCGGTCCGCAGCACCCGCAGGCCCCACGTGGTCCGCGGCATGACCGTGCGCGAGTTGCCCGGCGGCGGGGTCTGCACGGTCTCGGCGTAGGGCCGGATGATCCGCTCGTAGGCGGCGAACGCACGACGGTGATCGATCGTCGCGCCGACGCGGGCCGCGTCGAGTTCACCGGCGAGGACGTATGCCCCGACCAGCGCGAGTGTGGTTCCCATGCCGGTGGGCCCACCCGCCCACGCCGCGTCGCCGACGACGATCACCCGACCGCGGGAGTAGGTCGGCAACACCACCTTGTCGGTGCGCTCCATGTAGAACTCCTCGGGCGCGACGGCGAAGCCGTCGAGGATGCGGTCGGTCTCCCACCCGACTCCGGCGAACCGTGTGCGCAGGACCTTCATCTGGGCGGTGTGGCCGAGTCGGTCCAGGCCGAGGTCGGGCGCGAGGAAACCCAGGTTCGCGCGGATGGTGCCCTTGTTGTCCGGGCGCAGACCGACCATGCGGCTGTCCCGCGCGGTCATCCACCGCCACCAGTCGTCATCCCCAGCGGTCCGCTCGATCGTGCCGTAGGCGATGTAGAGACCCCGGCTGATCGTGCCGACCTCGTCGCCGAACACCAGGTCGCGGGTGGTGGAGTTGCGTCCCTCGGCTACGACGACGAGGTCGTAGCGTTCCCTGGACCCGTCCGCGAGCTCGACCTCGACCCCGTCGGCCCCCTGATCGAGGGCGGTGATGTGGTTGCCGTAGCGGTGCTCGACCTGTCCCTCGGTCAGGCGGAGCAGGATCTCCGACAGCGACCCCCGCAGGATCTCGAGTTCGGCGGTCGGTCCGTCCGATCCCTCGATCGTCGGCATCTCGGCGTACGGCTCGCCACGGTGGTCGTAGTAGCGGATCCCGACTTCACCGGTCGACGCCGCCTTGACCTCCGCCCGCACCCCCATCGCGCGGAGCACGGCGTGGCCGGCGTCCCGAATGTCGACGTTCTGGCCGGCCTCGCGCATCTGCGGCGCCCGTTCCATCAGCGTCACCGCGAACCCTGCTCGGTGCAACGCCCACGCCTGGGCCGGACCGCCCACGCTGCCCCCGGTCACCAGCACCGTCGGTCGTTCGTCGTCCTGTGATCGTGTCCGTGTCATTCGCTTCTCCTGGTCGCCGTCGCTATATGTGTAGACAATCTAGCTGTTAGAAGAACATAACACTAGATTGACTAGCAAAGTCCGACGTGATGGGATGACGCCCATGCCGAACGACGACGACAGCTACGGCGATCTCGATCCGGCCACGATCGCGGTGCGCGACATGGTCGGCGCCTCGAGGGAACTCGTCGGACGAATGGCCCACCGGATGGGGATGAACCCCAACGACATGTCGGCCATCGCACAGCTGACCCAGGAGGGACCGATGGGCGTGGCCGATCTCGCCACGCACCTCGGGATCAGGTCGGCATCGGCAACCGTGATGGTCGACCGCCTCGAACGCGCGGGACACGTCGAACGGGTCCGCGACACCGTCGATCGACGTCGGGTGGTGGTGACCGAGACGCCGACCGCGCGCCGGACCGCCGCGCAGGCCTGGGGTCCCACCATCGGCCGCCTCGACGAGGTGTGCCGGGAGTTGGCCGACGACGAACGAGATGTGGTGATGCGCTTCCTCGCGCGGATCACCGAGGTGACGCGCGAGAGCGGAACCGACTGAGACCGGGGCGGCGTCAGTCCGCGAACACGCGCGCGGGCACCATCGCGAGCACGTCGGCCACCATCGAATGCGCGTACGCCTCGTCGGCCGGCAGCCCGAACACGACGTGGTGATACAGCGGGGCGACCACGTGGTTGAGGACCTGCGCCACCGTCGGCACGGCCTCGCCGCGAGCGGCGGCACGGGCGATCATCGCCGCGGCCTGCTCGTCGCGGATCTCCCAGCACGGACACTGACCAGGCGTGCCCTCGCGGGCGCCGACCATCGCACGCAGGTAGACGATGCGTTCGGGACGCGTGATGTCGGCGACGATGATCCCCGACCAGGTCTCGAGATCGCCACGGATGCTGCCGGTGTCGGGCATCGGCTCATCCCCGGTGAGCGCCGCGACCGCGACCTCTTCGAGAAGCGTCGACACCGCACCCCATCGCCGATACACGCTGGTCGGGTTGACGCCGGCGCGCTCGGCCACCTGCGGCACGGTCATGGTGTCCCGAAAACCTTCACTGACCAGCGAGCCCACGGCGGCATAGACGGCGGCCTGCACGCGTGCGCTGCGTCCACCGGGGCGGCGCGCGGAGGTGCGAGTAGTGGTCATGTCTGTCATTATTGCAAACGGACTGGCTTTAAGCTGCGAGACGGTGCTACCTTCTCAAAAAGCAAAGATCCTTGCTTTAATCGAGGAGTGACTGACATGCAGCGACGTATCCCGCATCCGATCGCCTTCTGGGTGGTCGCACTGATGTCGACGACCGCACTGCTGGCGTCGGCGGCGCCGTCCCCGCTCTACCCCGTATATCAGCAGCTCTGGGGCTTCTCGTCCTTCACGCTGACGATCATCTTCGCGGTGTACGTCGTCGCGTTGGTGGGCACACTGCTCACCGTCGGCTCACTGTCCGATCACGTAGGTCGACGCCCGGTCCTGTTCGCCGCCGTCGTCCTGTTGATCGTCAGCATGGTGATCTTCCTCGAGGCCGACGGCGTGGCGCTGCTCATCGTGGCTCGCGTCGTGCAGGGGTTGGCCACCGGCGCGCTGGTGGGAACGATCAGCGCCGCCATGGTCGACCTCGCCCCGAGCCCGCGTCTCGGCGCGCTGCTGAGCAGCGCCAGCCCGCCCGCCGGATTGGCCGCGGGAGCCGTGCTGGCCGGCGTCCTCGTCCAGTACGTCCCACTGCCCCGCGTGATCGTCTACGTCGTCCTCATCGCACTGCTGGGGATCTTGCTGGTGACGCTCGCCTTCCTCCCCGAGACGTCGCCGCGACACGGCTTCACATCGAGACGTCACGTCCTGCAGATCATCTCGCCGAACATCTCGGTACCCGGCTACGCCCGGCTCACGTTCCTGACGGCACTGCCCGCGCTGATGGCGAGTTGGGCCCTCGGCGGTCTGTACCTCTCGTTGGGTTCGTCGATCACGGCATCGATCCTCGGCGTGAGCAACCACGCCATCAGCGGCGCCATCCTGTTCGCCTTCTTCGGATGTGCGGCGGTCGCGGCAGCGCTGGCGCAGACGTCATCGACCACAGTCCGGTTCACCTTGGGCTTCACCGGGCTGGGAGCAGGGGTGCTGATCTCGATGTTCGCCACTCTGGCCTCGTCCGCACCCGCCTACATCGCCGGTTCGGTGATCGCCGGAATCGGTTGGGGCATCACGCTGATCGGGATGATGTCGTCGATCACCGAGGTCACCGCACCGGCCGATCGGGGTCGCGTCTTCGCCGCGGTGTTCGCGGTCTGCTACACGGCGTTCAGCGTCCCGGCCGTCGTCGCGGGTCTGGCCGTCACGATGTTCGGACTGCGCTCCACCGCAGTGGGATACGCGATATTCATCATGGTGCTCGTCGCTTCCGCCGCGGCGGCAGCGATCGTCAACCTGCGTCGCGCGCCTGCTGCCGAGATCGCCGTCGACGTGACGGCGACCCCGGCGCAGGAGCCGGTCTCGATCCGCTGATCGGTTCTCTCAACCCCGCGTTCGCGCGACCGCCTTGTCATCGATCGCTCCCTTGCGAGCGGCCTTCTCGACACGCCTGCGGGAGAAGCGTCCGAGTCCGGTGAGCACGCGGGACACGATGGTCCGGCGCCCCTTGCGGCGCTCGATGCGCATGCCTGCGGTCAGGCTGAGCCGGGCGACGATCGGCAGCACGAACGCGAGTAGCAGGTATCGATAGATGTAACGGCGCGCGAGCAGCGGGATCATGTGCGGTCTCCTCGATCAGATGTGGACGAGCGGGTCATTTCAGGGCGCGACGCGCGCGCACCGTGCCACTGATGATCCACGCGATGACCGCGCCCACGGCCGCGCCGATCAGCATGGCCACGCCCAGACCGAGGTCGAGCTGCCACGCCAGGAACTCCACGCTGACCTGATCGGTGTTCTGCAGGACGAAGATCACCACGGCCGCGATCAACACAACTGCGATCACCAGGGTGATCGCGGTGACGGGTCCGACGGCCCGGGACTTCGTGCGCGTCGCGGCGGTGTCGGTGTGGGTGGCGCTCATGGCGGGCCTGCTTTCCGTGATTATTTGTGTGCATCTGAGAACAATCGAAGAATCTCAGCGCTATGTCTCGACGCAAGCAGCCCGGAAGTAACGGAACGGTCACGATAAATCACGGAACGGTAACGGGGGCCGCCACCTCGTCCGGTTTGGAAAAAACCTGTTGAGCGCATTTCCGCGATGCCCCTACCGGAGGGTAATAAGGAGGTATGCACCTCGCCCTCACCCCCGACGAAGCGGCGTTCCGCGATGAGATGCGGACCTTCTTCACCACCAAGATCCCCAAAGAGATCCGCGAACGATCGGCTGCGGGAAATCTGAACATGCCCGACGACATCGTCACCACGATGCGCATCCTCAACGAGGAGGGCATCGCGACGCCCAACTGGCCCGTCGCCGCCGGCGGCAAGGACTGGACCCCGGTGCAGCGCCACATCTGGCAGGACCAGTTGAATCTGGCGTCGGTACCCGAGCCACTTGCGTTCAACGCCTCGATGGTCGGCCCGGTGATCGCGCAGTTCGGCTCACAGGAGATCAAGGACCGCTTCCTGCCCGCGACGGCGAACCTCGACATCTGGTGGTGCCAGGGCTTCTCCGAGCCGGAGGCCGGCTCGGACCTCGCGTCGCTGAAGACCAAGGCCGTCCGCGACGGCGACCACTACATCGTCAACGGCCAGAAGACCTGGACCACGCTGGCGCAGTACGCCGACTGGATCTTCTGCCTGGTGCGCACCAACCCCGATGCCCCGAAGAAGCAGGCGGGTATCAGCTTCCTGCTCATCGACATGAACTCCGAGGGCATCGAGCGCCGCCCCATCCAACTCATCGACGGTGGCCACGAGGTCAACGAGGTGTGGTTCACCGACGTCCGCGTCCCGGTCGAGAACCTCGTCGGCGAGGAGAACGCCGGATGGAGCTACGCCAAGTTCTTGCTCTCGAACGAGCGCGGCGGTATCGCGCGGGTGTCGTACAACAAGATCCGTCTTGCTCGGGCCAAGGAGATCGCCGCGTCGATCTCCACCCCGAACGGTTCCATGCTCGACGACCCCTTCACACGTGCACGGTTCGTCGAGCTCGAGAACGCCCTTCTCGCACTGGAACTCACGCAGTTGCGTGTTGTCGCGTCCGACGGCGACGGCAAGCCCAACCCGGTGTCGTCGGTGCTCAAGCTGCGTGGCAGTGAGCTCACCCAGGAGGTCACCGAGCTGATGACCGACCTCGCGGGCACCGACTCCCTGACCGTCTTCGACCCTGCGGTCGACGACGCGGAATGGGCACACCTCGCGATGCCGACCTACCTGAACACCCGCAAAGTCTCGATCTACGGCGGCTCGTCGGAGGTCCAGCGCACCATCATCGCCTCGGGGATCCTCGGCCTGTAGAGCGCCGGACACCCCTCCCGACACCAATCACGACAAGAGAGTCACCCATGGATTTCGAATTGACCGAGGAGCAGTCGCTCCTGCGCGACACCGCCCGCGAGGTGCTCGGACGCGCCTACGACGTCGAGAAACTGCGTGCCGTAGCCGAGACCGATCGCGGCTGGAGTGAGGACGTCTGGTCCTCACTCGCCGAGATCGGCATCCTCGGCCTCCCCTTCACCGAGGAGGACGGAGGCGCCGGAGCAGGATTCGCCGAGACCGCCGTTGTGGCCGGGGAATTCGGTCGTTCACTCGCGCCCGAGCCGTTCATCACCGCGATGGCGACGCCGGGCGTCGCGATCGCCGCGATCACCGACGACACCCTGCGCGGCGAGATCGTCGCCGCTGTCTCCGAGGGCGAGCTCGTCCTGGCCTGGGCCCACGACGAGCCCGGCGACCGGTGGCCCGCATCGGCCCTGGCGACCACGGCCACCGCGTCGGGTGACGGCTACACCCTGACCGGCTCGAAGGGCCCGGTGCTCGCCGGCGATGTCGCCGGGAAGTTCGTCGTCACCGCGACGCTCGACGGCGCCCCGGCGCTGTTCCTCGTCGACGCAGACGCCTCCGGCGTGAACCGCACCGCGTTGCGGACGCACGATCGTCGTCGCGCCGCGCGGATCACCCTCGATGGCGCTGCCGCGACCGCGCTGCCGGTCGACGACGTCGCCGCGGTGATCACCAAGGCCGAGGTCGTCACCCAGACCCTGCTGTGCGCCGAGGCCGTCGGCGCGATGGAACAGGCACTGAACCAGACCACCGAGTACCTCAAGTCGCGCAAGCAGTTCGGTGTGCCGCTCAAGACGTTCCAGGCGCTGACCCACCGGGCGTCGAACATGTACGTCGAGCTCGAGTTGGCCCGCAGCATCAGCACCTACGCGACGATGCGCCTCGCCGACGACGACGTCGATCCGGCCACCGCCTCGCGCGCGAAGCTGCAGATCTGTCACTCGGCGCGTCTCATCGGCCAGGAGACCATCCAGCTGCACGGTGGCATCGGCCTCACCGCCGAGTACCCGGTCGGCCACGTGGTCAGCCGCCTGACCGCGATCGCCCACACCCTGGGCGGCGCCGACGATCACTTGCGAGCGCTGTCGGAGTCGGTCGCCGACCACGACATGCTCACACTGATCTAGCCACTAGATCGGCAGCGAAACCATCCGGTAGTCCGCGTCGCGTGGCGTCCGCACCATGGACGCGTACCGCGTCATGAACCCGGGCCAGTTGTGGGTGTCGCGGCCGTGGGCGTCGAGATACCAACTCGAACAACCGGATTGCCACACCGATGTCGCCTGGCGTGCGCCCAGTTCGGCACGCCACCGGTCAAGAGCCGTCGTGGTGACCTCCATCGCCGTGCCCGGTGTCCGAGCCAGACGGGTCACCGCGGCGACGATGTGGTCGGCCTGCGCCTCGAGCATGAAGGTGATCGAGCCGGTGCCCAGGTTCGTGTTCGGACCGTAGACGAGGAAGAGGTTCGGGAACCCCGGCACCGCGATGCCGAGGTGCGCGCGGGCTCCGTCGTCCCAGCTCTGCGCCAGGTCGGTTCCGTCGACCCCGGTCACCGTCAGGGTTCCCAGGTGCGCTCCCTGAAATCCGGTGGCGTAGATGATGACCTCGACGTCGTGGTGTGTGTTCACGGTCGACAGCCCGTCGGCTGCACATCCGGTGATCGCCTCGGTCACCAACGAGACGTTCTCGCGTGCGAACGTGTCGTGGTATTCACTCGAGATCAGGATCCGCTTGCAGCCGGGGCGGTGATCCGGCGTGAGACCTGTGCGCGTGGCATCGTCGAGACCGCGTCGTGCGAGCGCGCGGGCGTGTACCCGCTCGAGAGGTCGCATCAACCGCGGCCACTTCCAGAAGAAGACGCCGAACGCCTCGAACGTCCACCAGATACCGGCCCGTGCAACAGATCTCAACGCGGGCACGGCGCGGTACGCCCGATGGAGACGATCTCCGTACGCCGTGTCGGGTTTGTCGAACACGTAGGGCGCCGACCGTTGGAACACGACCAACTCGCCGACGGTGTCCGCTATCGCGGGGATGACCTGGACCGCGCTGGCCCCGGTCCCGACCACCGCAACCCGACGGCCGGCCAGATCGACGTCAGCGCGCCAGCGCGCGGTGTGCATGCTGGGGCCCTCGAAGTCGTCCAGGCCCGGTATCGGCGGGTAGCCGGGGACGTTGAGCTGACCGGTTGCACCGACAACCACGTCGGCGGCGACCTCGGTGTCGTCGGCGAGGGCCAGTATCCACTCGACACCCGTCCATCGGACCTTCTCGACGGTGACGCCGAGTCGGAGATGGTCGCCGATCCCGGCCTCGTCGACGCACCGTCGCAGATAGCGCTGGATCTCCGGCCCGGGGGCGAAACGCCGCGACCAGTCGGTGGTCTGCGCGAACGAGTAGCTGTAGACGTGCGACGGTGCGTCGCACGCGGCGCCGGGGTAGGTGTTCGCCCACCACGTGCCGCCGACGTCGGCGTGGGAGTCGAACACGGTGAAGGAACGGTGGCCGGCCGCGGCCAGCTTGAGTGCGACACAGACGCCGCCGAATCCGGCTCCGATGATGGCGATGCGGACGTCGGTCACCTGCTGAGGCTGACACCGACCCCACACGGAGTCAAGGATTTGTCAGACATTCGTCCAGACACCCGTCTATTCTGACCGCATGATCGGAAACGTGCTGGTGGTGGTCGGTGTCGGCGGCATGGGAGAGGCCATCGCACGACGGCTGGGGTCGGGCCGGCCGCTGGTCCTCGCCGACCACGACGACACAAAACTGCAGGCGTTGAGTTCGGCCATGCGCCGCCAGGGTTATGCCGTGCGTGACCACGCGGTCGACGTCAGCGATCGAGGGTCGGTCCGCGAACTGGCGGCTTTCGCGGCCGGATTGGGCCCGGTCACGGCGGTCGCGCACACCGCGGGGCTGTCACCGGCGCAGGCGCCGGCCGAGCGGATCGCCGCGGTCGACCTGGTGGGCGTGGCACTGTCGCTCGACGAGTTCGGCGAGGTGATCGCTCCCGGGGGCGCCGGGGTCTACATCTCCAGCATCGCCGGCCACATCTTCCGCGACGCCGTCGACGAAGCGACGGCCGCGATCTTCGCGACCGCCCCCGCCGAGGAGCTGGCGGATGTCGGACTGCTGTCCATGCCCGATGTCCCCGCTGACCTCGCGAGGGCCATGACCTACGGATACGCCAAGCGGGCCAACCAGATCCGCGTACAAGCCCAGGCGCCACGCTGGGGCGATCGCGGGGCGAGGGTCAACTCGATCAGTCCCGGCGTGGTCGCCACCCCGATGGGCTGGGACGAGTTCGAGGCCGAGTTCGCCCACGACGCCTATAAGTCGATGGTCACCGACAACGCCGCCGGTCGGTTCGGCACCGCGGAGGACGTGGCCGCGGCCGCTGACTTCCTGCTCGACTCCACCAAGTCGAGCTTCGTCTCCGGCGTCGACCTCCTCGTCGACGGCGGGACGTTGGCCGGGATCAGCACCGGGCGGGTGTCGATGTCCCCGGCCGAGAACCGGACATGATCGGGCCGTCGATAGACTCCACCCACGCATCGTCGCGCCCAGACACCAGGAGAACCCCATGGCAGCACCGCTGATCGAAGCCTCGACCGACATCAAGGCCAGCCCCGAGAAGGTCTGGTCGATCGTGTCCGACCTGGCCCGCATGGGCGAGTGGAGCCCCCAGTGCCGCAAGATCATCGTGCGCGGTGGCGCCGTCGGACAGGGCACCAAGACCATCAACGTCAACAAGCGCGGCCTGCTGGTGTGGCCTACCACGTCGAAGGTCGTGACGTTCGAGCCCAACCGCGAGATCGCGTATCGGATCACCGAGAACCACACCGTGTGGGGCTTCGAGATCACCCCGTCCGCCGACGGCGTCACGCTGACCGAGCGTCGGGTGGCCGCCGACGGCAAGACCACCGCGGTGTCGGCGTTGCTCGTCGACAAGGTGTTGGGCGGCAAGGACAACTTCGAGATCGAGCTCGAAGAAGGCATCAAAGAGACGTTGGCCAAGATCAAGGCGGCCGCCGAGCGCGCCTGATCTCCCTGGACCTGCAGGCCCCGTCGCACTACCCTGGTCGACGGCGCCTGCAGGACGCCTCCGGGTCCGCGGACAGGGCTGAGCCCACCTGCAGATCGATGTTTTCCGAGGCCAACCACTCCTTTCGGCCTGTTCGGCGGACCACAGGCGACGAGAGGAGCCCGTGATGGCTGTTGCCCATCTCCCCGAACGCCCGGATCTCGGTCAGCTGCGAAAGCAGGCCCGTGAGTTCCAACGCGCGGTCCGCGACGGCGAACCCGACGCCCTCGCGGACGCGGCGCTGGACCACCCCGATCCCGACTTCCCGCTTGCGCGAGCGCAATCAATGACGGCCCGACGCCACGGTTTCGTCAGTTGGCCTCGCCTCGTGCGACACGTCGAGGCCATCCGGGCGCGCCTCTGGGAGTACTGCGAACCCGCCACCAATGCGTCACCGGCGGATCAGTTCCTGCGCCTGGCCTGCCTGAACTACGCCGCCGACGATCCCACTCGTCCGTCGCAGGCGACGACGGTGCTGTCGGAGAACCCGACCCTGCCAAGTACCGATCTCGCCGTGGCTGCGGTCGTCGGTGACGTCCCCGCCGTGCGAGCGGCGCTGTCGCGCAACGCATCCGTCGCGACGGAGCCGACGGGCCCATACGACTGGTCGCCACTGATGTATCTGGCCTACGGACGGGTGCCGACCGCTCTCGCGGACACGATCGGCGCGGCAACCCTTTTGCTGGAGGCAGGGGCCGACGTGAACGACGGCCGGTTCTTCGACGGGCTGCCCATCCCGTTCACCGTTCTGACCGGCGTCTTCGGAGGCGGCGAGAACGCTCAACCGCCCCATCCCCACTCGACGGCGCTCGCACGGCTGCTGCTGGAGCGCGGCGCGGAACCGAACGACGCCCAGACGCTGTACAACCGGATGTTCACCACCGCCGACGACTTCCTCGAGGTGCTGTTCGAATTCGGTCTCGGGACCGGTGACGGCGGACCCTGGCGACGCGAACTACCGGACCTGCTGCCGTCACACACCGACGCCCTTCGGGATCTCCTCGGGTGGGCGCTGAATCACGATCAGGTGGATCGGGTGGAACTGCTCGCCCGGCATGGTGTCGACGTCGTGAGTCCGCTCGGCACCGGACGTACTCCGATCGAGGTGGCCGTCGGCAACGGTCACACGCGACTGGCCGCCCGCCTCGCCGAACTCGGTGCGGCCGTGCCGGTTCTCGACCCCGTCGAGGCTTTCGTGGCCGCGGTGATGTCCGGCGACGCGGCAGCGGTGGCGGGCACCCCGGCCGCAGTGGTCGATGCGGCGAGAGTGGCCCGGCCGGAACTGGTCGTGTGGGCGGCCGGGCACGGCCGCGTCGAGTCGGTGGAACTGCTCGTCGAGTCCCGTTTCGACATCGACGCTCTCGGACGGTCGGACCTTCCGGTGTCCGAGCCCTGGCAGACGGCGCTGCACACCGCCGTCGAACGCGACGACGCCGCGATGATCATGCGATTGCTCGAACTGGGCGCTGATGCCTCGGTGCGCGACGTCCGCTTCGATGCGACGCCGGCACAGTGGGCCGATCATCTGGGTCACGACGACCTCGCCGGCCTGTTCGAGCCGTAGACGCCGACCGATGCCCGGAGCGGCCGCACGGGCGGCAGTCTGAGGGCATCGGTCGTCACGTCATCAATTCACTCGGCGAGCTTGGCGACCGCCTGCGCCCAGAGGAAGTACTTGTTGGTGCCGAGGTCGCCGACGGTCTTGATGTTGAAGGCCTCTTTGAGGAGCTCGGCGTGGCGCGGGCTGACACCCTGCAGCGCATCCACCGGCGCGTTGACCAGCTCGTCGATCGGCTTCTCTTCGAATGCCTTGTCGAACTTGTCCTTGTAACCGGACATCGTTGCACTCCTTGCGGGTTCGTTCGGCCGGGAAGGTCCCGGTCGCCGACCGCCAGGGTACGAGTTGCCGGTGACGCGGAGGCGACATTCGATCGGCGGGGTCGCAATCCTGTCGGTTCAGACCCCCGTATTCGCGAACTGCCGACCGTAGATCGTCAGAAGGACACCCACCGTGCCGGCGGGCCGCCCATGATGGAGGCAGCGCACAGCGCACACCGGGAGATCCCCGGACATCGTCAGGAGCCAGCCATGAGCACACCGAAACGCGCACTGATCGTCGTCGACATCCAGCAGGAGTACTTCGAGGGTCCGCTTCAGATCGCCTACCCGCCACGCGACGAATCGCTCGCCAACATCGTCTCCGCCATCGACACCGCTGTCGCACAAGATATCCCGATGGTCATCGTTCAGCACCAGATGCCCGACGGTGCCCCCGTCTTCGTCGAGGGGACGCCCGGATGGTCGCTGCACCCGGAGATCGAGAAGCGGACGACGCCCACGACCAAGCACGTGCACAAGAGCTACGGCAGCGTGTTCGCCGGCACCGACGTCGCCGAGTGGCTGCGGGCACGCGACGTCGACACCGTCACCATCGTCGGCTTCATGACCAACAACTGCGATCTCGCCACGGCGGTGGAGGCCGAGGGCCTGGGGTTCGCCGCCGAGATCCTGTCCGACGCCACCGGAGCGATCAACCTGGCCAACGAGGCCGGACACGTCTCGGCCGAAACGCTGCACACCACCCTGATGGTGCTGTTGCAGTCGAACTTCGCCGCGGTGACCACCACCGCCGAGTGGACCGCCGCCGTGGCGTCCTCGCAGCCCATCGAGGTCAACAACCTCGTGGTGTCAGCGATCGAGGGGCGCTCGGTCGCCGTCGGCTGACGAACTCCGTCCACAAACCACACCGATGGGCGTCACGAGCTGCAATGCGCACTCAACGAGGCCGTGCGGTGTGGTTTGTGGACCGATGAGTCGGTGAATGTCGATTCCTGATGATCAGGCGGATTGGGGATCAGACCCGAACACGGACCGATGCCAGAGCAGAACGGCGGGCACACCGATGAGTTCGAGTGCAGTCGCGGCCCGGAAGACCGGGTGAGGACGGCCGACGGCGCGCCACGACATCAGGCGGGGCACTCCACCGGACGCGGCCAGGCCGAGCAGGATCCTGGTCGTCGTCGCGCGTTCTCGGGGTGCTGCCATCGACCAGCACAGACCGGGTCCCACGGCAAGCCAGAAGACATTCACGAACCGGTACTCGCTGTCCACGCTCGGCGTCGTCGAGCCCCCACCCGGGGCGCCTTCCGGACCTTCGAGGACACCCCGCACACCAGACACCACCGGGAGGATCCCCAGCGCTGCAACCACACCCCGCACCGCAGTCTCGCTGGATGGTCGACGCAGACGTCGGTTCATCTGCGCCCTCGCTCTGAGCCCGCCAGCTCGTCCCACAGCGCGGGCAGATCGGCGACGGAATCGATGACGTGGTCGGGTACCGGGCCGAACTCGTCGCTCTGCACCGTCGCCAGGGCGTCGGCCCGGAACTTGCCGGTCCGCACCAGGACCCCGATGAGAGCCGCGGCCTGCGCCCCGAGAACGTCGTTGTGCAGGTCGTCGCCGACCATCACCACCGACGTGGGTTCGATGCCCATGGCCTCCACCGCCGACCGGAAACCCACCGGCGACGGCTTGCCGATCGCCCGGATCTTGGCTCCCGCAGCCTTTTCCAGACCCTCGAGGTAGACGCCGGTGTCGATCATCATGCCGTGATCGGTGGACCACGTCATCGACCGGTGCATCGCGACCACGGGGACCCCGGAGATCATCAACTCCAGCACCCGCGAGATGGCGTCATGGGTGAAGTCGGGGCCGGCGCCGCCGAGCACCACAACCTCGGGGTCGTCGTCGGGAGCACACAGCGACACCCCGTTCATGTCGTCGGCGACGGGTCCGTCGTTGAGCACCCACGTCCGCTTGCCGGGGTACTCCGCCTCGAGGTACTCCGCGGTGAGCTTGGCCGCACTGAGGATCTCCTCGGCGGCGACATCGAACCCGCAGTCGGCCAGTGCTGCGGCGATCTGCGCGCGGGACTTCGACGTCGTGTTCGTGAGGAACAGTCGTGGGATCCGGCGTTCGGTCAGCGTCGCAAGCGCCTCGACGGCGCCGGGCAGCGGCTGCCACGAGGTGACGAGCACCCCGTCGATGTCCAGCAGCAGTCCCTCGGCCATGGTCAAAATCTAGTCGCCACGAGATGACCACGCAGTACGCGGCCACCGGGTCACACCGCGGCGAGGTGGCATGCTGAGATTCATGTCCACGCTCACCCATCTCACCGAGGGCGTCGACCGCCTGATGCCCCGCGCCCAGGCGGATCTGACCACCCTGGTCGCCTTCCCGTCCGTACACATCGCACCCGATCAGCGCCAGGCGTGCGCCGACGCCGCGTCCTGGGTGGCCGACGCGTTCGCCGAGGTCGGGGTGCCGTGTGAATCCATCCCCACCTCCGACGGCAGCATCGCCGTCGTCGGACACCGCCCCGGTCCCGACGGCTCGCCGACGGTGCTGCTCTACAGCCATCACGACGTACAGCCCGCAGGCGACACCGCGCTGTGGCACTCGGATGCCTTCGCCCTCACCGAGCGCGACGGTCGTTGGTACGGACGCGGGACCGCCGACTGCAAGGGCAACGTCATCGCCCACCTGACCGCGTTGCGCGCAGTCGGTGACGACCTCGCCTGCGGCATCCGGGTCGTCATCGAGGGATCGGAGGAGGCCGGCGGCGAGGGACTCGACCACCTCGCCCGTGAACGTCCCGAACTCTTCGACGCCGACATGATCCTCATCGGCGACACCGGCAACGTCGCGGTGGGCACCCCGACCCTCACCACCAGCCTGCGCGGTGTGGTCAACGTGAAGGTGACCGTGTCGACCCTGGGCTCCGACGTGCACTCCGGCCAGTTCGGTGGTGCGGCACCGGACGCACTCGCCGCCCTCGTCGCGGGACTGGCCAGTCTGCGCGACGCCGACGGCAACACCACCATCGACGGCCTCGACGCCGACCAGACATGGTCGGGAGCACCGTACGACCCCGATGTTTTCCGCACGGACGCAACGATTCTCGACGGTGTCGACATCATCGGGTCGGGCGCTCCCGCCGACATGGTGTGGGCTCGTCCGGCGGTCACCGTCATCGGGCTCGACGCCCCTCGGACCGCCGAGGCCGCCGCCGCGATCGTCCCGACCGCCGCGGCCATGCTCAATCTCCGCGTACCGCCGGGGATGGATCCGGCGATCGCACTCGACGCACTGACCCGCCACCTGCAGGCGCATATCCCCTGGCACGCACAGGTGGTCGTCGACCCCGAGGCCACCGGCGCACCGTTCGCGGCCGACACCTCCGGCCCCGGCTACCGCGCCCTCAGCGATGCGATGGAACAGGCCTACGGCGCCCCGGTCGCCCACTCCGGGCAGGGCGGCTCGATCCCGTTGTGCACGGTGCTCTCCGAGATCTGCCCGCGCGCGGAGATCGCACTGCTCGGGGTCGAGGAGCCACGGTGCCGTATCCACGCCCCGAACGAGAGCGTCGACCCGACCGAGATCGCGCGGACCGCACTGTCGGAGGCGTTGTTCCTGCGGTCGTTCGGCACCCGGTGACCGCCCCGCTGCGGTCGGTGTCCGACCATCAGGCCCACGTCGCCGCACTGTTCGGACCGGCACGGACGGTGCGGGTCCCGATCGCCGACGCGCTCGGCCGGGCATTGGCCGTCGACGTCGCCGCGCAGGTCAGCCTGCCCGGCTTCGACAACTCCGCCATGGACGGGTACGCCGTCCGCGCCGCCGACATCGCCGACGCCTCGGCGGAGGAGCCGGTGCGCCTACCGGTGGCCGAGGACATCCCGGCCGGGCGGACCGATTCGCTCACCCTCACCGAGGGCACCGTCCACCGGATCATGACCGGCGCCCCGATGCCCGCAGGTGCCGACGCGGTGGTGCAGGTGGAGCTCACCGACGGCGGTGACCAGACCGTCACGATCCACGGCTCGGTCGGCGTCGGAACGGCTGTGCGCCGCGCCGGTTCCGACATCGAGGCGGGTGAGGCCGCACTGCTCACGGGCACGGTGATCGGGTCGTCGCAGATCGGTCTGCTCGCCGCGCTCGGTGTCGCCGAGGTCGAGGTGACCGCACCCCTGCACGTCGTCGTGCTGTCCACCGGGTCGGAGCTGATCGCGCCCGGCAACCCTCTCGAGCACGGGCAGATATACGAGAGCAACGGTGCGATGCTGTGCGCCGCGGTCCGGTCCGCGGGTGGCGAGGCGACCCTGGTGCACTTCGTCCCCGACGACGTCGGACAGTTCCGGGCACGGCTCGACGAGATGATCGACGGCCCCGCCGCCGTCGATCTGATCCTCACCTCGGGAGGTGTCAGCGCCGGCGCGTACGAGGTGGTCAAGGACGCCCTGACCGGCCAGGGTGTCGACTTCCTCAAGGTGGCGATGCAGCCGGGCATGCCCCAGGGCAGCGGTCGGTACACCAGCGCGACCGGCACGACGGTCCCGATCGTCACGCTGCCCGGCAACCCCGTGAGCGCGCAGGTGTCGTTCGAGATCTTCGTCCGACCGCCCCTGCGCAGCGCGATGGGACTGCCGGCGCACCGCCGACGGATCCAGGCCGCCCTGGCCGACGACCTGCGCTCGCCGCGTGGCAAACGCCAGTTCCGACGTGGGGTGTTCACCCACGCCGGCGGGGCGGACGGGATCGGCTCGGTCATCCCCATCGGCCCGCCGAGTTCGCACCACCTGCGGTTCCTCGCATCCGCCAACGCGCTCATCGACATCGCCGCCGACGCCGACGACGTCTCGGCCGGGACGACCGTCGAGGTCATCCTGCTCGATTGAATCGCTGACCTGCGATCACGGCGAGCGCAGGTGGAGCGGGCGGTCCGGTCGACCCCTACCCTCTACCCTGAACGCGACAACGTCGACCGGCGTTGGACGACAGCGGGAGGCAGAACGACGTGGCGAGACGCCCGAAGACGGGGATCGATCACGCGGGGGCTGCGGGCTCGGCCGACGGCGGTGCCATCACCGAGCACCAGACCGGACTCGCGCACCTCGTCGAACTGATCCGGCACACCGTCCCGACGATGCATCCGGCGGGCGTCCCGTTCGTCGCCGGTCCCGCCGCGGTGGCCGTGCTCGCGCGTCGACACCGTTGGATCCGGACCCCGGCCACCGCACTCGCACTCGCGAGCGCCACCTTCTTCCGCCACCCCACGCGCGTCCCGCCGACGCTCGTCGGCGCCGTGGTCGCGCCCGCGGACGGCGAGATCACCATCGTCGACGAAGCCGTACCGCCCGCCGACCTCGGCCTCGGTGACCTCCCACTCCCCCGGGTGTCGACCTTCCTCAGCGTGTTCGACGTGCACGTGCAGCGGGTACCGATCACCGGCGACGTGGTCTCGGTGGTGCACACCCCCGGCGCATTCCTCTCCGCCGACCTGCCCGCGGCCAGCTTCGACAACGAACGCACCAGCATGCGGATCCGGACCGACTTCGGTGTCGAGATCGGTGTCGTACAGATCGCCGGCCTCATCGCACGACGGATCGTCTGCCATCGCAGCGCGGGCGACCGCGTGGCGCTCGGCGAGACCTACGGGTTGATCCGGTTCGGGTCGCGCGTCGACGTGTACCTACCGGCCGGGACCGTGCCCCAGGTGCTCGTCGGACAACGCGCGGTCGGGGCGGAGACGGTGTTGGCCACTCTTCCGGTGGGGTCGGCGTGACCGAACCCACGCGCCCCCGCGTCCGCGTACCGCGACGGACGACACGCCCCTCACGACGCCGCCGTCTCCGACAGAGTGTGTCGGACAATCGATCCCGCGTCCCCGACCTGAACGGCGGCCGCCTCCTCGTACCGTCGGCGATGACGGTTCTCGCGATCTGCGCCGGACTGTCGGCCGCGAAATTCGCGCTCGACGACCGCATCGATCTGGCCGTCGGGATGATCGCGGCCGCAGCACTTCTCGACGGTCTCGACGGCCGCGTCGCGCGTCTGCTCGGTGCGACCACGAAGATCGGCGCCGAACTCGACTCCCTTGCCGACGCCATCAACTTCGGGGTCGCGCCTGCGCTCACGATCTATCTCGTGCTGTTGCGCGGGGAGGACAGCGGCTGGGTGCTGGCGCTGATCTACACGTGCGCGATCGTGTTGCGGCTCGCCCGGTTCAACACCCTGCTCGACGACACCAGCGCACCGAAGTTCACCAAGGACTTCTTCGTCGGTGTGCCTGCCCCGGCCGCGGCACTGATCGCACTGCTGCCGATCGCGGCCGAACAGCAGTTCGGCTACGGCTGGTGGACCTCCGCCGCGGCCGTCGGCTCGTGGATGATGCTGACCGCCGCGTTGGCGGTGAGCCGCATCCCGACGGCATCGCTCAAGACGTTCGCCATCCCACCGAGCGCACTGGTGGGCATCCTCATCGTGGTGGCCGTGGGAGCAGCGTTGCTGGTGACGTTCCCGTACATCCTGATGTTCGTGGCGATTCTGGGCTACCTGGTGCACATCCCGTTCGCCTGGCGATCGCGCCGGTGGGTGGAGAAGCGCCCCGAGGAGTGGGACACCCCGCCGCGCGAGCGTCGTCTCGAGCGCCGAGCCCGACGCCAGGTCACCCGCGCACGGCCTCGCAAGTCCGAGGCCCGACTCGGGTTGCGTCGCCCCGAACGACGGTGACGGCCCCGTCCGTCGTGGTCGGACCGGGCGCAGCGGTCAGGAAGAGTGCAGCCGTCAGGACGCCGAGACCTGGTAGAACACCGAGTTCGGACCACCCGCGGCGCCGGAGACGCTTCCCACCTCGACGGTGTAGGTCTTGCCCGCCTTGAGGCCGGTCACGACCACGACCTGATTGCCGCCGTCGGTGGTCCGCTGCACCTCCTTGAAGCCCCCGTCGGTGAGGGTCTTCACAGCGGTGTCGAGCGCGGCGGTCGTGTCGGCCGGACCCTGCACGGTGAGGTTCCACCCCTCGTCGGCCGATCCACCCGCCGAGAGCACGGCGCCGCCGATGAGCGGGATCTGATCGGTCGGGAAGTCGTCGGGGAGCGCCACCCCGGAGGGCCCGCTCGGCTCGGCGGGCGCGGAATCGCCGGACCCGCATCCCGCGAGCAGACACAGCGCCACGACGGCCAGCACCGCCGCCCACCATGAGCCCCGCGCACCTCGCGCACCGTATCGACCCGTCATCGCTGCTTCGTTCCCATCACGCATCACGCCACCCCTCGACCGAGAAATACCTGTCCGACGACCACTGGGGTCGCACCGTATCGTGTCATCCGGTCAGATGGCACGGCGAGCGTCGCGACCACCCGATGGTCGTGCGAGCAGGCCCGACGGTAAGGTGAAGGGACGGTTGTCGCGGTGAGCTCCACTTTCCTGCGACCCTGACACCCCGCCCATCGATACGACGGAGTGCCTCGTTGATCGCAATCCTGGTTGCCCTGGCCCTCACGGCTCTGGCTGCACCTGCGATCATCTCGTGGCTCGGCCGCCGAGGGTTCTACCTGCTCGCCGTGGCCCCGGCGGCGTCGATGATCGCCGTCATCGCCGACTGGCCCTCCGAGGGAACTCCACCGCGCACCGAGACCATCACCTGGGTCCCCGCGCTCCAGATGGACATCGTCCTGCGCATGGACACCCTCGCCGCGGTCATGTCGATCCTCGTGCTCGGCGTCGGCGCGCTGGTCCTCTGTTACTGCGCCGAGTACTTCGACGAGATCAAGCGCCGGGTCGCGGGCTTCGCCGCGCAGATGGTCGCGTTCACCTTCGCCATGTTCGGCCTGGTGACGAGCAACAACATGATCGTGCTCTACATCTTCTGGGAAGCGACGACGGTCCTGTCGTTCCTGCTGGTCGGCTTCTACGCACAGCGCGCGACGTCCCGCCGGGCCGCGACGCAGGCCCTGCTGGTGACCACCGCGGGCGGTCTGGCCATGCTGGCCGGCATCGTCATGCTGGGCGAACGCGCGGGCAGCTATCTGCTCTCCGACATCCTGGCCGAACCCCCGTCGGGGATGTTGGTCAGCATCGCGATCGTCCTCATACTGATCGGCGCGATCAGCAAGTCCGCGATCGTCCCGTTCCACTTCTGGCTCCCCGGTGCGATGGCGGCCCCGACCCCGGTCAGCGCGTATCTGCACGCGGCCGCGATGGTCAAGGCCGGCATCTTCCTCGTGGCGCGTCTGGCCCCGGGCTTCTCCGACGACGTCGCCTGGCAGGTGACCGTCGTCGGACTCGGCCTGCTGACGATGGTGCTGGGCGGATGGCGATCGCTGCGGGAGTTCGACCTCAAACTCATCCTGGCGTTCGGCACGGTGTCCCAGCTCGGCTTCCTGATGGTGCTCGTCGGTCTCGGCGACACCAACGCGGCGCTGGCAGGCATGGCGATGTTGGTGGCGCACGCGTTCTTCAAGGCGTCGCTGTTCATGGTGGTCGGCGTCATCGACCACTCCACCGGTACCCGCGACGTCCGCAAGCTGGCCCGTCTGGGTGCGGCCGCACCGGCGCTGGCGATCATCGCGGGACTGTCGTCGTTCAGCATGGCCGGACTCCCCATCACGCTCGGCTTCGTCGGCAAGGAGGCCGCCCTCGGCGCCTACTCGCAGGGCGGCCCGCTGACGGACTGGCAGTCGATCACCGCCACCGCGATCATCGTGTTCGGTTCGATCCTGACGATGGCGTACACGATCCGCTTCATGGCGGGCGCTTTCGGCCGCAAGGTCCGACGCGAACCCAGCCTCGCCGTCGCGAAGATGCACCACCCGTCGGCGGCGTTCATGGCGCCCGCGGGGTTGCTCGCGGTGCTGGGTGTGGCCGCCGGGTTCGCCAGCGGCCCGGTCGGTTCACTGTTCGAGCCGTACGCGAAGACGCTGCCCAACCACGGGCACGAGATCGAGCACCTCGCCCTGTGGCACGGGTTCAAGCTGCCGCTGCTGCTCACCGCGATCGTCATCGTCGGCGGTGTCACCGTGTTCCTGCTGCTGCGTCGCCGTCGTCGGCGCCTCGGGTTCACCTCGCCGCCGCTGGGCAACGCCGACCGCATCTACGACTACGTGCTCCGCGGCGCCGACACGGCCTCGCTGGCGCTGACCCGGGTCACTCAGCGTGGTTCGCTGCCGCTGACCCAGGGCGTCATCATGGTCACCCTGATCATCGTGCCCACCGTCGCGTTGTTCCTCGGCGCGCGGAACCGGTTGGACATCAACGGTTTCGACTCGGTCATCCAGGTGGTCATCGGCGGGATCATGATCGCCGCGGCCATCTCGGCGACCCTGCTGCGCAACCGTCTGGCCGCCGCGCTCGTCGTCGGTGTGACCGGCTACGGGTGCGGCATGCTGTTCGCGTTCTACGGCGCCCCCGACCTCGCGTTGACGCAGTTCCTCGTCGAGACGCTGACGCTGGTCATCTTCGTGCTCGTGCTGCGCAAGCTGCCCGCCGAGGCCGAGGCCCGCCACACCACCGGGTTCAAACCGCTGCGCGCCCTGATCGGTCTGGCCTTCGGCGCCCTGCTCGTCGTGGTGGGCCTGTTCGCCGCGGGCGCGCGCAGCACCATCCCGATGCACGTCGACATCCCCGAGGCGGCCTACAAACTGGGCAACGGCGCCAACGCCGTCAACGTCCTGCTCGTCGACATCCGCGCGTGGGACACCCTCGGCGAGGTGTCAGTGCTGCTCGTCGCGGCCACCGGCGTCGCGTCGATGGTCTTCCGCCACCGCCGCTTCGGTTCCGCACCGCGCGTCGCCGACGCCGCGCGCCTGCAGGGCGCGAACCCCGACATCGACGACGGTGTGCCGTCGGCGCGCACCACCTGGTTGCGCGGCAGCGACTTCCGCGACCCGCGACACCGCTCGATGGTGCTCGAGGCGACCACCCGACTCATCTTCCCGACCATGGTCGTGGCGTCGATCTACTTCTTCTACGCCGGGCACAACGCACCCGGCGGAGGTTTCGCCGGCGGCCTCACGATGGGCATGGCGCTGGTGCTGCGCTACCTCGCGGGTGGTCGATACGAACTCGGCGAGGCCATCCCGATCGACGCGGGCCGCATCCTGGGCCTCGGACTCGGGATGTCGGTGTCGACCGCGATCGCGTCCGTGCTCGCCGGGGCCCCGGCCCTGTCGTCGGCCACCCTCGAGGTCACCCTGCCGGTGCTCGGCCACATCAAGCTCGTCACCGCACTGTTCTTCGACCTCGGCGTCTACCTCATCGTCGTCGGCCTGGTGCTCGACGTGCTGCGCAGTCTCGGTGCGCGCCTGGACATCGAGGAGACCGCGACCACCGCAGCCGGCTCCCGTGCGGCCAACGACGCGGCGTTCGCCGGGCCCGAGATCGACGGGACGGTGAGCCGATGAGCGTCAACCTCGGACTGCTGATCGTCGTCGGGCTCGTCGCCGCCTGCGGCGTGTACCTGCTCCTCGAACGCAGCCTCATCCGGATGCTGCTCGGACTGTTGCTGGTGGGCAACGCCATCAATTTGCTGATCATCACGATCACCGGCAGCATGGGCAACCCACCGATCTACGGCCGCGACTCCGACAGCCGCACCGGCGACTCCGATCCCCTGGCCCAGGGCATGGTGCTGACGGCGATCGTCATCACCATGGGCATCGCGGCGTTCGTGCTCGCCCTCGCCTACCGCTCGTTCGTCATCAACACCGACGACGACGTCGACGACGACCCCGAGGACATCAAGGTCAAGAGCCAGTCGCTGGCCAGTGCGCCCGACCGCGACCGCAGCGACGATCCCGTCACCGGTACCGACACGAAGATCGGCGACATGTTCGACGACGAGGGCAACCCGTTGTCGGAGGAGGAGATCCGCTCCCGCAAGCGCAACCGGATCGAGGCCGACCTCATGCCCGAGGGGGTCTCGGAGAACACCACCGACGACCTCATCGAGGACGACACCGACGACGGCCCCGAGCCGACCGACGACAGCGCGAACACCGGGAAGGGGGGCGACCAGACATGATCGACCAGCACTGGTTCGCGACCCTGATCGTCATCCCGTTCCTCGTCCCGCTCGGCGGCGCGGCACTCACCCTGGTCATGGGTCGCAGCCCCCGCGTGCAGCGCGCGGTCACCGTCGTCGCGATCTCCGCCGCGTTCGTGGCGTCGTGCATGCTGCTCTACCTGACCAACCGCTACGGCACCTACGCGCTGCACGTCGGCGGCTGGGACGGCAAGGGCTACAGCAACGGTCCCCTGGGCATCACCCTCGTCGTCGACCAGCTCTCGTCGCTCATGCTGGTCGTCTCGACGGCTGTGCTGCTGTGCGTCGTCCTCTACGCCGTCGGGCAGGGTATCCGCGACGGCACGACCGAACAGCCGGTCTCGATCTTCCTGCCGACCTACCTCGCACTGACGGCGGGTGTCTGCAACGCCTTCCTCGCGGGCGACCTGTTCAACCTCTACGTCTCGTTCGAGGTGCTGCTCGCCGCCAGCTTCGTGTTGCTCACCCTCGGCGCCAGCGCCGACCGCGTCCGCGCGGGCGTCTCCTACGTGATGGTGTCGATGGTGTCGTCGCTGATCTTCCTGGCGGGCATCGCCTTCGCCTACGCGGCGACGGGAACGCTGAACCTCGCCGAGATGGCGATCCGACTCCAGGACATCCCCGAGGGCACGCGCGGTGCGCTCTACGCGGTCCTGCTCGTGGCGTTCGGCATCAAGGCCGCGGTGTTCCCGCTGTCGACGTGGCTACCCGACTCGTATCCGACCGCGCCGGCACCGGTCACCGCCGTGTTCGCCGGGTTGCTGACCAAGGTCGGTGTGTACGCGATCATCCGCGCGCACACGCTGCTGTTCCCCGGCGGATCGATGGACACCGTCCTGCTGGTCGCCGGCCTGCTGACGATGCTGGTCGGCATCTTCGGCGCCATTGCCCAGTCCGACATCAAACGACTGCTGTCGTTCACCCTGGTCAGCCACATCGGCTACATGATCTTCGGTATCGCGCTGTCGTCGAGGTTCGGGCTGTCAGGCGCCATCTTCTACGTGGCGCACCACATTCTCGTGCAGACCACACTGTTCCTGGTGGTGGGACTCATCGAACGTCAGGCGGGCTCGGCGTCGTTGCGGCGCCTCGGCGGGCTCGCGGCGAGCCCCCTGCTGGCCGGGTTGTTCCTCGTCCCCGCCCTCAATCTCGGTGGCATCCCGCCGTTCTCCGGGTTCATCGGCAAGGTCGCGCTCATCGAGGCGGGCGTTCAGGACGGCAGCGTCCTCGCCTGGCTGCTGGTCGCCGGGTCCGTCGTCACCAGCCTGCTGACCCTCTACGTCATGGCCCGCGTCTGGACCAAGGCGTTCTGGCGTCCGCGCGCCGACGCCCCCGAGGGCGACATGGCCGACGTCGGACCGTCGGCTCTGGTCGAGGAAGCCGGTGACATCGCGTTCGGCGATCGCGCCGACGTCGGGCGGATGCCGGTCGGCATGGTGGTGCCCACGCTGATCATGGTCGTCGCCGGTGTGGCGCTGACCCTGTGGGCCGGACCGATCTTCGACTTCACCAACGCCGCGGCCGCCGATCTCACCGACTCGAACATCTACCTCGACGCCGTCTTGGGAGGGACCCGATGACCCGCCCGATGGGACACGCACCGGCCAAGGGACCGATCCGTGGCCGCATCCACCACGCCTGGCGGATGAGTTTCATGTTCTGCTGGTGGAACCTTTCCCGCGCGGCCGTCGGCCTGCGCAACCGCCTGCACGGATTCGGGTGGCTCGGTGCCGACGGCCGCGAGGTCGCCGTCCGCCTGTGGACGATCGCCTGGCTGACCTTCGTCTGGGTCCTGCTGTGGGGCACGGTGTCGTGGGCCAACGTCCTCGGCGGGATCGTGGTCGCGCTGCTGATCATCTATCTGCTGCCCCTCCCCCGGGTCCCGGTCGAGGGCCGCATCCACCCGGCGACGGTCGTGCTGCTCGTCGCCCGACTGTTCTGGGACTTCGTCGTCTCCAGCGCCGAGGTCGGGTTCGCCGCGATCCGCCCTCGCCGACCACCGCTGTCGGCCGTGCTCCGGACGCGTCTGGCGATCAAGTCCGACATGGTGCTCACCCTGGCCGTCGACTACCTCAACCTGGTCCCCGGCACGATGGTCGTCGAGATCGATCATCGGCGCCGACTGCTCTACGTCCACGTGTTCGACGTGAGCAGCGAGAAGAAGGTGCGGGACTTCTACAAGCAGGTGGCGACCGTCGAACGGCTGTTCATCCGCGCGTTCGAGCGCGACAGTGAGTGGCATCCGAGTCCGTACCACGGCATCGACGAGGAGTTCCACCACGTGCCGTCCAGCCTGCGCGAACACCTGCAGACCGCGACCGACAAGCAGATGGACGGCGGTCGGGGCCGGCGGGACGCCCCGGTGCCGGACGCACGCGGGACCGGATCGGAAGGCACATCATGATGGTCGTCTGGATCATCGCCGCGGTACTGCTGATGGCCGCGGCGATCATCACCACCGTGCGGATCCTGCTGGGGCCCAACACCCTCGACCGACTGGTCGCGCTGGACACCCTGGTCGCGTTGTCGATGTGCAGCCTCGGGGTCTGGGCGGCCTACAGCCTCGACTCCACCGTCGTACCGGCCATCGTGGCGTTGTCGCTGCTGAGCTTCGTGGGATCGGTCGCCATCGCCCGCTTCCGTGTCCGCGACGACGTCGTCCGTGCCGGGACGCCCGGATCCGACGACGTCGACGCGGGCTCGCCGTCCCCGGGAAGCGAGCGCACATGATCTCCGACATCATCGTCGCCGTCCTCGTGCTCAGCGGCTCGGTGCTCGCACTGACCGCCTCCATCGGGGTGCTGCGCTTCCCGGACACGATGACGCGGATGCACGCGGCCACCAAACCGCAGACCTTCGGGTTGTTGCTGATCCTCGTGGGCGCGATGATCCGGCTCTCCGGCAGCGTCGACTTCGGGATGCTCGTGCTCTCCGGGCTGTTCGCGTTGATCACCGCACCGGTGGTCGCCCACCGGATCGGTCGGCTCGCCTACCAGGAACAACGCGCCCGTGACGACCTGATGCGCGACGGCGACATGGATTCCGGCGCCTCGCACTGAGTTATCGTTAGTCACGGAAACTGTGCATTCGCACACTTTCAGGGCGAAATCTTATACGTTAATGTCCACAACACGGATTAATCACGCGCGGGCACGGGGGTGCGTGGGATACGAGCGGGGAGCAACACCATGACGACTCAAAGCAGGGGTCTGGAGATCAACACCATCGAGGGCACAGATCTCGCGGCCAACGCGACGCTCCGGGTCGCCGGACGGCCCGCATCGCGGACCCTGGCCGACATCAACAAGCTCGCGACGGAGATGGTGGGGCACTTCGCCGACAACGTCGTCCCCTGCGGCACCCTGCCCGGCGAGCAACTGCACGGCGACGTCACCCAGGTGACGCAGACCTGCCTGCGGCTCGCCATCGAGATGCTCGACGACCAGACCCTCCCCGGTGACGCGCAGCTCGCCCAGATCCGCGAGTCCGCTGCCCAGTGGGCGCGCGAGGGCGTCCCGCTCGACACGATCATCCACACGTACCACGAGGGCATCAAGATCGGTTTCGACCTGATCGCCGCGCAGGCCGGCGCCGACGACCTCGGCGACCTGGTCTCCGGGTTCAAGCTGGTCATGAAGCTGCTCGACACCTTCACCGCCAACGTCGCCACCGCCTACGTCGAGGAACAGCGACTCGTCGCCAGCCAGCACCAGTCCGCGACGCAGACACTGATGTCGGCGCTGCTGTCCGGCCACACCGCGTCGGCGGTCGCACGCCAGACGGGCATCCCGATCGCCAACCGCTACCAGGTGGTGTCGCTGTCGATGGCGCCGCACCCCGACGAGCTCGACCCGCGGGTCAACACCAAGATCGCCGCGCGACGCAAGCTCCGCCGCGTGCAGTCCGCGCTGGCCACGATGTTCAACTCGCGGGCGCTGACGCTGCTCAGCAACAGCGGTGGCACCGTGCTCGTCCCCGCCGATCCCGACCTGCCCCTGCTGACCACCGAACTGCTCGCGGAGTTGTCGGTGCACGCCGAGGCACCGATCATCGCCACGCAGTCGATCGGCGCGACCGAGAAGATCCCGGATCTGTCCGACGAGACGCACGATCTGATGGACCTGGTCCGCGCGATCCGGCGCCCGCCCGGCCTGTACGAGATGCAGGATCTGCTCATCGAGTACCAGATCACCCGCCCGGGCCCGGCCCGCGATCACCTCGCGTCCACGCTGAACCCGTTGGACAGCCACCCCGAGCTGCTCGAGACCCTGCGCGTGCACCTCGAGACCGGGTTGAACCGCAAGAGCACCGGGCGGCGGATGCACATCCACCCGAACACCGTCGACTACCGGCTGCGTCGCATCACCCAGACCACCGGCATCGATCTGGCCCTGCCCGAGGGCATCTCGCGCGCACACATCGCGCTGCTCGCGCTCGACCTGCAGACGCAGGCAGCGCGACCCATGGTCTGAGTTCGGACACCGCGAGGTGTCGTCGCGCTCAGCGTCCGAGTTCGTGGACGACGAGTGCGACGACGTCACGCATGTCGCCGGTCCGCTCGAAGACCGTGCGCTGCCGCTGATAAGAGCCGCGTCCGCCGGTGATCTCGGCTACCGAGGCCAGTTCGTCGACACAGTCCAGTCGGCGGGCCACCGGCTCGAGCCGGGTGAGGATGTCGGCGAGGTCGTCGGTGACGAGCCGCTCGTTGCAGTCCGCGTCCTGGATGATCACCGCGTCGAGCCCGTAACGCGCTGCGCGCCACTTGTTCTCCTGCACCAACCACGGCGCCATCTCCCGCGGCAGGGTTCCCGCGGTGAGCTGGGCGTCGATGTCGACCACGAGGCAGTGGATCAGCGCGACGATCGCCTCGAGCTCGCGGACGTTCGTGGCGCCGTCGCAGACCCGGACCTCGACCGTGCCCAGTCGCGGCGACGGGCGGATGTCCCAACGGATCTCGTTGACGTGATCGATGATCCCGGTGGTCTTCTGGTCGGCGACGAAGGCCTCGAACTCGCCCCACTGCGAGAACTGGAAAGGCAGCCCGGCGGTCGGCAGCTGCTGGAACATCATGGCGCGGTTGCTCGCGTACCCGGTGTCCTGTCCCGACCACATCGGTGACGACGCCGAGATCGCCAACAGATGCGGGTAATAGGCCAGCAAGGCGTTGACGATCGGGAGCACCTTGTCGCGGCGGTCGATGCCGACGTGCACGTGCACGCCCCAGATCAGCATCTGGCGTCCCCACCACTGGGTGCGTTCGATCAGCTCGGCGTAGCGCGGCGCCTCGGTGAGCTGCTGGGTCGACCACTCGGCGAACGGATGTGTGCCGCCGCCGTAGAGGTTGACGCCCAGGTCGTCGCCGATGCCTCGGACGACGCCGAGCGTGCGGCGCAGATCGGCCATCGCCTCGGCGGTGGTGGTGCAGATCCCCGTCACCAACTCGACGGTGTTGCGCAGCAGTTCCTTGTGGATACGTCCCTGCGACGCCGGGTCGTCGAGTTCGACGACCCGGTCGAACAGTGCGGCAGCCGAATTCGAGAGGTCACCGGTCACCTTGTCGACGAGTGCGAACTCCCACTCGACGCCGATGGTGGGGGCCGGTGAGCCCCGGAACTCGATGGCCTCGATCACTCCTGCTCGATGACTCCGCAGGCGATCCGGCCGCCGGCGTCACCCGTGGACAGGGTCTCCTGGTCCGGTGCGGGCGCATAGCGGGTGGGGATGTTGGCGAAGTTGTCGGCGTTCGCGTGGATCATGATCGACTTGCCGACGATGTCGCTGATGGTGAACGCGTCACTCGTGGTGACGGTCTCGCCGGTGCCCGCCGCGGAGACGAACATCGAGACGAGGTCGCCGCTCGACGGGTGGCCGGTGCGACCGTCGACCTGCAGGTGCGATCCGGCCGAGAGGAACGCGCCGGGTGCCCCGCCGGTGGGGGCGACGGAGTTGCTCTCGCACTTGCCCACCGAGTGCAGGTGCATGCCGTGGAAGCCGGCCGGGATCCCGGAGGTCACCTTGACGTCGACCTTCACCTCGGAGCCCTCGGTGGTGAACGTCGCGGTGCCGACCTGGGTGCCCTGCGGGCTGATCAGCGACGCGGTCGCGCCGCTGCCGGAGCCTTCCGAGCCCGACTCGCCCGCGGGGGACTCACCGACGCCGAGACCACCCGGCGCCTGGTCACCGGTGATGACCGGCGGCGTGGTGCCCTGCTGGCTCGAGGGCTCCTCGCCCGGGCTGCAGGCCGCCAGCACGGTTCCCGCGGCGAGCACCGAGGACGCGAGCAGGATTGCGCGCCGCACCGAGGTGCGGCCGCGTGCACCAGAGGTGGGGGTCGGCTGGTGGGTCATCGCTGAGGGGCTCCCTTGTTGTCGGCGCCGCCCGCTGCGCTCCCGGCGCCCGAGCTGGCTGTCGTGTCTGGCCGAATCATATCGGTCGGCTCTATCGGGTGATGACGACGACCGCCAACCCGCCACGGCACTGCGTGAACGAGGACGGCTTCTGGTCGGCGGTGGCGTCGTTGCCCAGGTCGGAGACCAGGCGGTCGGCCTCGGACTCGAGCGCCGACGGGTAGAAGACGGTGTTCTCGGTGATGCTGGCCGACTGCAGGTTGCCGGGCGCGGCGACGCGCCAGCCCTTGGACTTCAGCGACGCGGTGACCTCGACGGCCAGACCGCTGATCGAACCGGCGTTGTAGACGCAGGCGAGCGGGCCCGCGGTCGACGAGCTGCTCGGATCCGCCGAACTCGAGGTGGACCCCGAGCTCGAGGCGCTCGTCGATGCGGCGGCCGAGGTGCTGGGTGCGGCCGCGGAGGCCGAACTCGACGCGGCAGCGGCGCGGAGGTCTGCTTCCGGACTGCTCTCCGTCGTCACCGCCGAGTGCCAGCCGAGGCCGATGCACACGACAGCTATCGCGAGGAGCAACATCGCGCCTGCGCGGAATGGCAGCCGATTGGGTTCCCGATCCGGGGTCATCACGGCCGCTACTCTACGGACTCGACTCAGGTGATCTCGAATCCGAGGCGGCGCGCGGCGCGGGCCTTCTGCCTGCTCGCGCGCAGACGACGGAGGCGCTTCACCAGCATCGGATCGACCGCGAGCGACTCCGGACGGTCCACCAGGGCGTTGAGCACCTGGTAGTAACGGGTCGCCGAGAGGCCGAACAGCTCCTTGATGGCTTCTTCCTTGGCGCCCGCGTACTTCCACCACTGGCGCTCGAAGGCCAGGATGTCGTGTTCGCGGCGGGTCAGACCGTCCGCCCCGACCACATTGCTGTCAACACCGTTGACGTCGTGCCCGGTGCTCGAGGTGGGTGAATCGGCCTGATCCCCATTGGCCTGGTTCGCCGAACCGGCGGGTTGCCCCGACCGCTTCTGGCTTCGCGCAGTTGCGCCGTCCATCTCGCTCCCTTGAGGTTCCTCTACCGACACATCGTCGCTGCCCACGCCCCCTGGTCGCGGTAGCCGACGAGGGGAAGAGAAGGAAACTTACATCGATGTGGTTCGTTGAACATCTAACCACGACGGGGGGCCGATTTCGGGTTGGGCGTGCCGGTGTCGGGCACTAGTAATCTGTCCCGCATGGCAATTCTCCCCATCTGCATCGTCGGCGAACCGGTGCTGCACCGCGTGACCGAGCCGGTGACCCTCGACGAGCAGGGTCGTCCACCCGCGGATGTCGTTGCGCTGCTGGACGACATGTACGAGACGATGGACGCCGCGCATGGCGTCGGACTGGCCGCGAACCAGGTGGGCGTCGGTCGGCGTTTCTTCGTCTACGACTGCCCGGGCGGCGAGACCCGCGGCACCGAACGCCTGCGCGGCGAGGTCATCAACCCGGTGCTCGAGACCTCCGAGATCCCCGAGGGCATGCCCGACCCCGATGACGATGACGAGGGCTGCCTGTCGGTGCCGGGCGAGCAGTTCCCCACCGGGCGTGCCGAATGGGCGAAGGTCACCGGTGTCGATCGCACCGGTGCGCCGGTCGAGATCGAGGGCACCGGGTTCTTCGCCCGCATGCTGCAGCACGAGACCGGACACCTCGACGGCTTCCTCTACGTCGACGTCCTGGTGGGTCGCAACGCGCGCGCGGCGAAGAAATTCGTCAAGAAGAGCGGCTGGGGCGTGCCGGGTTTGACGTGGACCCCCGGCGAGGGTCCGGATCCCTTCGGTCACGACGACCCGGACGATGACGAGGACTGACCCCGCGTCCCCCGTTCCCGGGGATCGTGTCGTCGTCCGATTCCGCAAGGGCGCAGGCGCTCCCGGCGACTGGCGGCGCGACCCGTCGGCCACGGCCTCCGACGTGACCGGGGTGTTGGTGTCGGCCGGCGACGACATCGTCGTCACCCGCGACGGCGACGAGGTCACGATCCCGGCCGCGCTGGTGCTGTCGGTGCGGACGCTCTCGGATCGGCCGCTGCGCAACTCCGACATCCGGTCGCTCGAGATCGCCGCTGCCCGGGGCTGGCCGGGAACGGATTTCGCGGTGATCAACGGGTGGTGTGCCCGCGCCGGAGGCGGTTTCACCCGTCGCGCCAACTCCGCGACACCCGTGGAACGTGGTGCCACGCTCGACGCCACGTCGGTCGCCGCCCTGTCGGAGTTCTTCTCCGCGCACGATCTGGCCACGAGATGCGCTGTGGTGGAACGCCTCATCCCCAGCACACACGTCGACCCGGACCGCTTCGAGATCCAGGCCGTCGCGATGGCGCGCTCCACTGACGCCCTCGCGGCGTCCGCGATGGTCGACGTGGCCATCTCCCCCGCGCCGACCCCCGACTGGGTGCGCGCCTATCTCGACGAGTCCGGCCGGTCGTCGACGGGCGATGTCGCAACCGCGGTCCTCACCGCGTCGGTCGACGGTGCGCTCGCGTTCTTCTCGGTCTCCGACGACCAGGGACTCGTCGCGATCGGTCGTGGGGCGGTGACCTCGGACGAACCCTTCGGTGGCGATGCGGGTTCGGGCCGGCGCTGGGTCGGCATCGCATGCCTGTGGACGGCGCCGCGCGCCCGCGGTTCCGGGATCGGCACCCGGGTGGTCGCCGAGGTGCTGCGGTGGGGTCGCGACCAGGGCGCCGACCAGGCCTATCTGCAGGTCGAGGCCGACAACGTCGACGCCATCAGGTTGTACCGACGCCTCGGTTTCACCCGTCACCACACGTACGGATACGTCACCCTCGAGCCGCCGAGCGTGCCCTAACCACCCGCCGAGCGGGCCCGACTCGCCCGGCGGTGACGCCGCCGCCCACGTCTCGCCGTCCTGCCCGCATTGCAACGCGGGCAGGAGCACGAAGTGAGCGCACGACGAGTTCGGGATGAGCGTGTCCGCTTGTCACGACCGGCCCTTGGTTATCCACAGATGTGGTTCGTCCACAGGCGTACGAGGTCGCGGTTTGAGCTCCTCCGCGCCGCCAGATCGAATCGGCACCGTGAACCTCGACTCGCTTACCCGCGTGGTGACCCGATCAGAACTGGTCTCGGCCGGTTACGCCGACAACGAGATCGCGGCCGCCGTCCCTCGCGACGTCCTGCGCTCCCTCGGCCGCGGCGTTTACGCACCGCCGACCATCGCCGACCTGCCACGCGAGCAGCGATATCCGCATATCGTGCGGTCGGCCGTCTCGACGATGCCGGCGGGGCGCGCAGTGGCATCCGTATCCGCCGTGGCCCTGCACGGACTGCCAATGTGGGGACTGGATCTGCGCCGGATCCACATGGTCGAGGTCGGCGACGGATCGGGAACCCGGGAGACCAGATCCACCGTGCTACACCGCGATCACCGACCGATGCACTGGATCGAAGTCGACGGGGTGCGAGTTGTCGGGGTGGCGCGGACGGTCGTCGACATCGCGCGAGCGTCGGGTCGCGACGTCGCCGTGGTTGTCGGCGACGCGGCGTTGAAGAGGGGCCTGTGCACACCGGACGACCTCCGACGGGAGCTGGCCCTGATCGAGGCCACCCCCGGATGCGTGGCGGCTCGGCGTGCGGTCCGTCTGATGGACGGTCGCAGCGAGAGCGTGCTGGAGAGTCGCAGCCGACTGGCCATGCTCGACTCCGGCCTGCCGACACCGATTCCGCAGTACGAGATCTTCGACGACGACGGCCAACTGCTGGCCCGTGTCGACTTCGCGTGGCCAGAGCTGGGCGTGATCGCCGAGGCCGACGGCGAGGAGAAGTACATCGGGGACACGCGTGCGATCCTCGCGCGGGAGAAGTACCGGATCGACCGCCTCATCGAACTCGGTTGGCGCGTGGTCCGGTGGAGTTGGGGCGATCTCGAACGTGGCGAGTTCATCCCTCGAGTGCTGCGCATCCTCAACGGTGCGAGTGTCGCCCACTTCTCACCACCGCGCCCGTGATGCATCGCGGGCGGGAGCACGCGGTGTGGGCGACATGCGGTGCGCGACGCCGAGAGCGGCGACTCGGAAGTCCGTAGCGGCCTATCGGGTCGCTCACAGGGACATCCCAGGGTTGCCGCCCACGATGGACTTCATCAGCCCCCACCGGATCGAGGTATCAACGATGATCGCCACCGCTACCCTGTCCGGTCTCGGCACCGAGATCTCGGTGTCCGTGACCGAACCCGCCGCTCTGCCCAACGCCCTGCGCGAGGTCACCCGCTACGCCGACCACGTCGACCTCACCGTCAACCGTGAACGCGCGTCGGCGGAGATCCACGCCATCGACCTCGCCGGCGGGTCACCCGCGATGGTCGGTGTCCTGCTCGAACAGATTCTCACCGAGGCACTGTATTTCGCGGATCTCACCGACGGAGCGACCCGCTCGGTCCGCCGCAGCGCGGTCCCCGACTACCGCTTCCTCCCCCACCTGCAGTTCACCGTCGACGGGCCACGTCCGATGACCGTCCGCACGATGACGCCGGTGCCGGAATGGCACCGACCCCGCCTGGGCGAGGGACGGGTCGTCGTCCCCACCGACGTGCGCCTCGAGCTCCTCGGGACCGCCCGTGCATTTCTCGCCGACCGCGCCGCGCAACGGGTCGCGACCCGCTTCGAGTGCGGCGCCATGGTGACCGTCGGGGACGTCGGCACCGGGAGCGTCACCGCGACGGCCGGACATCCCCCACTCGGCGGGTGGCATGTCGAGGTCGCGAACGATTCTGTCGAGCTCGAGCCCGGGCACGCCCTGGCCACCGTCACCCGCACCGACATCGACGCCCTGCCGCGCAGCCCGTTCGACCCGCGCCCGGCACCGGAGTTCGACACGGTCACCACCATCGCCGACGAGGCCGGCTCGGCCTACGCGGCCGCGTTGATGACCTACGCGCACCCCGACCGTGCGCCGCACTGGCTCATCGGCGTCGGGGTGGCCGCACGCACCGTCGACACCGCGGGCCGTGTGCACGAGATCGGCCACTGGCCGTCGCAGCCACACGCCCACGCGGCCTGAGACCTATTCGGCCAACGTCCGGCTGGTGTCCTTGAGGTCGACGCCGCTACGACCCAGTGCGCGTGCGCCTTCCACCAGCGCCGCGACCACCCGGGCGGCCCCGACGTAACTCTGCCCACCGGGAGGATGGATGTTCGAGATGCAGTTGCGCTCGGAATCGGCCCGTCCGGGACGTGGCAGGTGCGTGAGATAGATGCCGACGCTGTCGGCCACCGACAACCCGGGCCGCTCACCGATGACGACGATGAGCGTTCCCACCTTCTGCGCCGCGCCGATGTGGTCGCCCAGCGCGACGCGCGCCTGGGTCGCGATCACCGGTGTGGCGATCGAGTACTGGGGCGCGAGAACATCCTTGATCGCCCCGACGACTCCGGCGGCGTGCTCGGTGAGTGCGATCGGCGACAAACCGTCGGCCAGCACGATCCCGATGTCGGCGTCCGCAGGCTCTACCGAGAAATCATGTGTCGGCTGACGTCCCAGATCCGGTCGACGCAGGTACTCGCTGCGGTCGGACGCCTGGCTGGCCACCACCGACGGCGTCCCCAGACCCAGCGGTTCGATGGCGGCGACGAGCGCGTCGACGTCGAGCGGGTGGTGCACGGCGTCGCGGGCCGCGGCGTGTGCCGCCGCGAACTCCAACACCCGAGTCGTCGGCAACGAGTCGCCGACCCGCCCCAATCCGATACGCGCAGAGGTGTTCTGCCGCAGCACCGTCCACAGATCGGTCACGTCGCCCCCCTCACAGGTGCGCACCGGATCGGTCAGTCAGCGCCCGCAGCGGCGACGCCTCCGGCGCGAGGTCGAGGATGCGGCCGGTGTCGTCGAGCATGCCCACGACCCCGAGCCACGCCTCGAACTCGGGAGCGGGCCGCAGCCCCAACACCCGTCGCGCGTAGAGCGCGTCGTGGAACGACAGGCTCTGGTAGCCGAGCATCACGTCGTCGGCGCCGGGCACGGTGATGACGAACGGCACCCCGGCCGCGCCGAGCAACGTCAGCAGGGTGTCCATGTCGTCCTGGTCGGCCTCGGCGTGGTTGGTGTAACAGACGTCGACGCCCATCGGCAGCCCGAGCAGCTTGCCGCAGAAGTGGTCCTCGAGCCCGGCACGGATGATCTGTTTGCCGTCGAAGAGGTATTCCGGTCCGATGAAGCCGACGACGGTGTTCACCAGCAGTGGGTCGAATTCGCGCGCGATCGCGTAGGCGCGGGTCTCCAGGGTCTGCTGATCGACGGGCCGACCGCCGGTGCCGATGTGTGCGCCCGCCGACAGCGCCGATCCCTGCCCGGTCTCGAAGTACATGACGTTGTCGCCGACGGTCCCGCGGTGCAGTGACCGTCCCGCCTCGTTGCCCTCGCGCAGCACGGCGATGTCGACGCCGAAGCCCCGGTTTGCGCCCTCGGTGCCCGCGATCGACTGGAAGACCAGATCGACCGGCGCCCCGGCCTCGATGAGCCCGATCGTGGTGGTGACGTGCGACAGCACGCAGGACTGCACCGGGATGTCGTACCGCGTGCGGATCTCGTCGAGCAGGTACAGCAGATCCGAGGTTGCCTGCGGGGAATCGGTCGCCGGATTGATGCCGATCACCGCGTCCCCGCACCCGAGCAGCAGCCCGTCGAGGGTGGCCGCCGCGATCCCCATCGGATCGTCGGTGGGATGGTTCGGCTGCAGCCGGGTGGTCAGGGTGCCTGGCGCGCCGATGGTCGTGCGGAACGCCGACGTCACGCTCGTCGCCTTCGCGACGGCGATCAGATCCTGGTTGCGCATCAGCTTGCTGACCGCGGCCACCATCTCCGGGGTCAGACCCGCACCGACGCTTCGCAACCGACCCGCGGCGTCCGGGCCGCTCGCGGTGGCCAGCAGCCAGTCGCGGAGGCCGCCAACAGTGAGGTCGGCGACCGGCGCGAAGGCGGCCCGGTCGTGGGTGTCGATGATGAGCCGGGTGACCTCGTCGGTCTCGTAGGGCACGACGAGATCTTCGAGGAAGGTGGTCAGGGCGACGTCGGCGAGCGCCCACTGCGCGGCCGCCCGTTCCAGATCGGTCTCGGCCGCGCAGCCGGCGAGTTCGTCACCGCTGCGTCGCGGTGTCGCCTTGGCGAGCAGGTCGACCAGCGAACCGAAGGTGAAGGTGGTGCCGCCGAGCGTCTGCCGATAGGTGGACACCCCTCACGCAACCTCGTCGTCGGCGAGCAGCGCGAACTCCTCGTCCGGGGACCCGGCCACGAGGTGGCGGCGGCTGTACAGGCCGAAGTAGGCCATGAACGCGGCGAACGCACCGAGGGTCCACAGCGCGGCGGTGGTGTCGACGAGGAAGGTGGCGATGACCGCGGCCACGGCGATCACCAGGGCGAAACCGGTCGTGACGACGCCGCCGGGCGTGCGGTACGGCCGCGGCATGTCGGGCTCACGCACCCGCAGCACGATGTGGCTGATCATCATCAACACGTAGCTCAGAGCGGCGCCGAACACGGCCATGTTGAGCAACATCGCACCCTCGCCGATGAAGGTGAGCGCGAATCCGATCACGCCCGGGATGATCAGCGCCCACACCGGCGCCTTGCGGTTGTTGGTCAGCGACAGCGAGGTGGGGAGATAGCCGGCGCGCGAGAGGGCGAACGTCTGCCGCGAGTAGGCGTAGATGATCGAGAAGAAGCTCGCGATGAGTCCGGCGAGCCCGATGTAGTTGACGACGCTCGAGGCGGTGCCGTCGCCGAGCGCGAGCACCAGCGGGTTGCCCGAGTCGGTCAGCTCGTCCGCGCCGACGGCGCCGGTGGCGAGCACCAGCACGACCGCGCCGGTCACGACCAGCATCAGCATCGCGACGATGATGCCGCGGGGGACGTTGCGCTCGGGGTTCTCGGCCTCCTCGGCGGCGAGCGGGACGCCCTCGACGGCGAGGAAGAACCAGATCGCGAACGGGATGGCCGACCAGATGCCGAGGTAACCGTTGGGCAGGAAGCTCGACGACCCGGCCGCATCGGGGTCGGCGGCGATGTTGGTCAGGTTGGACACGTCGAACATGCCTGCCGCTGCGACGGCGAAGATGACCAGACCGACGAGCGCGATGCCGGTGATGACGAACATGGCCTTCAACGCCTCGCCGGCGCCGACCAGGTGGATGCCGATGAAGATCGCGTACGCCACGAGATAGACCCACCACCCGTCGGTGATGCCGAAGAGGTTCAGTGATTCGACGTACGCCCCGATAAACGTGGCGATCGCGGCGGGCGCGATGGCGTATTCGATGAGAATGGCCGTGCCGGTCGCGAATCCGCCCCACGGGCCCATCGCACGACGGGCGAAGGTGTACCCGCCGCCCGCGGCGGGCAGCGCCGACGACATCTCGGCCATGCCCAGCACCATCGCGAGGTACATCGCGGCGATGATGACCGCGGCGATCAGCAGTCCACCGAATCCGCCCTCGCCGAGTCCGCCGTTCCAGCCCGCATAGTCGCCGGAGATGACGTAGCTGACGCCGAGACCCGCCAGCAGGACCCAGCCCGCGGTCCCCTTCTTCAGCTGTCGTTTCTCGAGGTAATCACCCTCGGCAGCTGAGGTTTTCGTCGAGCGCGGCGCCGGCGGGGCGGACTTGTCGATCGTCATGATCGGACGGTAGACCCGTTGTGAGAACTACGGGTGATATCGGCTTTTCGAGCATGTTTCGTTCAGCACGCTGAACTTTTCACCCTCGGGCCGGAGTCGAACCGGCGGCACCTCGCGTGCGCGCGCGGGCACCCGTTGCTGTCGGGCACACGCACGCCGGTCGTAACCTGGCAACGATGACCCTGCCGATGAACACGCCCGCGGATCGGCGCCGGACGCGCCGCACTCGCGTACTGATCGCCGCCACCGCCCTGTTGGTGCTGGTGGTGATCGGACTCGCGGTCGGCGTCTCGTGCCGCGGCGACGATCAACCCGCCCCCGTGCGCAGCACCACCGTCGAGTCGTCGGGCGAGACGTCGACGACGGCACCGCCGTCGACCGAGACCACCACCACGGCGGAGCCGACCGAGGTCCCCACGACGACGGCCGACGTCGGGCCTGCGCCCGCCCCCGCAGGGCCCGAGCAGGCTCCCGGTCAGCAGAAGAAGCAGGACAAAGAGAAACCCGGCGCGGGCGGACCTGCGGGCGGACCCGGCCGGGGCGACAAGGGACCCGGCTGAGGCCCGGTCAGAAGCTCGAGTGCGGCGCGCCGATGCCCGGGTCGATCCGGAACGGACCCGTTGCGCTCGGGGCGATCGGGAAGTCGAAGATCGCGGTCGGGATGTACACCGTCGCGCAGGCATTGGGGATGTCGACGACCCCCGACAGACGCCCTTCGATGGGGGCGGCGCCGAGCAGGAGGTAGGCCTGCTCCGGGCTGTAGCCGAACTTCGTGAGGTAGTCGATCGCATGCAGGCAGGCACGCTGATACGCGAGATGCGAGTCCAGGTAACGCTGTTGGCCGTCCAGGGTCACCGACGTGCCGGAGAACGCGATGAACTCCGAGTACTGCGGATCGGTGTTACCCGGCATGAAGATGGCGTTCTCGCTGACGCCGTAGGTGGTCATACCGTCGCGGAGGATCTCGACGCGCAGGTCGATGAACCCGCCCATCTCGATGGCGCCGCAGAAGGTGATCTCACCGTCGCCCTGGGAGAAGTGCAGGTCGCCCACCGAGAGGTTCGCTCCGTCGACGAACACCGGATAGAAGATCCGACTGCCCTTGGTGAGGTTCTTGATGTCCTGGTTGCCGCCGTTCTCGCGCGGCGGCGCGGTGCGGGCCCCCTCGGCGGCCGCGGCGGTGAACGCATCGCCGGTCAGCGAACCCAGGATGGCGCTGTCGGCCAACGGGGGCAGAGCCAGTGGCGGCACCCGGTCGGGGTCGGTGGCGATCAACGCCGCTTCGCGGGTGTTCCAGGTGCTCAGCAGGTCCTTCGAGGGTGCGGTACCCATCAGGCCCGGGTGAACGATGCCGGTGAACTCGACGTGCGGAACGTGACGCGAGGTGGTCTTCTGGCCGCTGAAATCCCAGATCGCCTTGTAGGCGTCGGGGAACTGCTCGGTGAGGAAGCCGCCGCCGTTGAGGGTCGGGAAGATGCCGGTGTAGCCCCAGCCCTGGCCGGCCAGGGGCCCGGAGTCCTCCTGCTGGATCGGGCCGAGGTCCAGGATGTCGACGATCAACAGGTCGCCGGGCTTGGCGCCCTCGACCGCGATGGGCCCGGACAGCACGTGCACCCCGGCCAGCGGCGCGTCCCGGATGTCGTCGGCGGAGTCGTCGTTCACGATCGCCCCGTCGAACCACTCCCGACAGTGCACCCGGAACGAATCCCCCGGCTTGACCGTCACCGCGGCGGGGATGTCGGGGTGCCAGCGGTTGTGGCCGACACGCTCCTGATCGGTGAACGTCTTCGTCGAGTCCAGCGGGAAGATCAACTCGGGCATGGGGTTCCGATCTCGATTGGCGGTGCGCGGACAGGACTAGGGGCGTGGTAGACGGCGGTGTCGGGGATCGGTCGAGACCGGGCGTCGTCGGGCCGAGCCACCCGACGCCGGCACCCCGGACACGACGCGGGGCGCATCGGCGGTGGACCTGGTGGCGTCCTGCAGCCGCATCGCGGCGCTGTCGCCCACCCCGATCTGGACCGCGGTGATACGCCGTTTCGCCGTCGAACCGCAACCGGGACAGTCGATCCCGTCGGGAACGGCCGACATTGCGAAGGAGCGGTCGAGCGCAGCGCAGCCCTGATCGCATCGGAAACCGTAGAGCGGCACGGGCGGCTCCTTCGAGAGCGGGGACCTACCGAGGAACGCTAGGGCCGTTTCGCCGCGCTGTCCACAGGTGCGCGGATCTCCACCCGGACCTCGACCCACGGGTGGATCCGTCGGCTCCTCGACATTCGTAGCGTTTCAACCACATCAACACGTCCGACAATGACGGGAACACGAACCGATGAACGGAATTCTCGAGGTGATCATCGCCATCGCGGTGATCGGTTACCTGCTCGCCCGCCGCGTGCTGGGCGAGCCCGCCGAGGGCAGACGGATGCTGCTGATCCCCGCGATCCTGACGGTGATCGGTCTGGTCCAGACCACCGATGTCAGCCAGTCGGGGTTGTCTCTCGGCTTCCTGGCGGCCACGACCGTCGTGAGCGTGCTCATCGGCGTGCTCCGCGGGGCGAGCGTCCGCGTGTTCGAACGCGACGGGCTGGTGTTCATGAAGTACACCGCCGTGTCGGTCGGACTCCTGGTCGCCAACGTCCTGATCCGACTCGGTGCCGGTCTGCTGCTCGGGGTGGTCGATCCCTCCGCGTCGGCCTCGGTGAGCACGGGAGTGCTGTTGGCTCTCGGGGCGAGCCTTCTCGCGGAGGGCCTGGTCGTCCTGTTCAAGGCCGTCGGGACCTCGGGTCGCATCGTGTGGGCGAAAGGACGCAGGGGCGCACCCCATCAGACGTCGGCGTTCCTCGACGGTCTGCAAGAGCACGCCCGTGACCGGTTCGACGTCGCGACGCGACCGGCCGCACCGGGTTCACAGACGACTCCCCTATCCTGGGGCCGCTATGACAGAGCCGACGAACACCCCACCCGAGCCCGAACCGGACACCACTGCGATGTCCCGGCGCACGACCATCCTGATCGCGATCGCCGCGGTTCTCGCGGTCGCCGTCGTGGCCGGGATCATTCTGGTCGCCGTGTCCGGTGACGACGATCCGGCGTCGACCGCCTCCTCGTCATCGTCGTCGGTGGTGACCCAGACCGTCACCGAGACGCCCAGCACCACCCAGGCGACCACCACGACGACCGACGAGACCACCACCGAGGAGACGACCACGACGACGCCGGAGACGTCCTCGTCGTCTAGTACCTCGCAGGACAACCCCGGCGGACTGGTCATCTACGACTGCGGGGGTCAGCCCCAGGTCCGGCCCACCGACGTCACCTCCATCTACTGCGGCGACAACTCGGTCTCGGTCAGCGACATCACCTGGACCCGGTGGGGACCGCGCAGTGCCGTGGGCACCGGCACCGAGGCCGTCAACCTCTGCCGTCCGAATTGCGCTGCGGGCAACTACGAGCAGCGTCAGGTCGACGTCGTGCTCGGCGATCCCGAGCGCAAGACGTTCACGACGATCACGCTCACCGGCACCGACGGCGTGACGCAGTCCTACAAGCTCACCGGTAACTCCCCGAACTGACGACCCGACCCCGACCCGTAGGGTCGACGCGTGCGTATCGCGACGTGGAATGTGAACTCGATCCGGGCCCGGAGTGAACGCGTGGTCGACTGGCTCGAGCGCCACGACGTCGACGTCCTGGCGATCCAGGAGACCAAGTGCACGGACGAGAAGTTCCCCGCGATGGGGTTCGCGGCGGCCGGGTACGAGCTGGCGACCGTCGGCCTGAACCAGTGGAACGGCGTGGCGATCGCGTCGCGCGTGGGCATCGCCGACGTGGCCGTCGGGTTTCCCGGTCAGCCGGGTTTCTCCAAGTCCGCCGAAGTGCCCGCGGTCGTCGAGGCCCGGGCGATCGGCGCCACCTGCGCCGGGGTGCGGGTGTGGAGTCTGTACATCCCCAACGGCCGCGACCTCACCGACCCGCACTACGTCTACAAGCTCGAGTGGTTGGCCGCGTTACGCGACGCGGGGGCGGCGTGGCTCGCCGCCGACCCGGATGCGCAGATTGCCTTGACCGGTGATTGGAACATCGCCCCGACCGACGACGACGTCTGGGACCCCGCCTATTTCGCGGACAAGACCCACACCTCGCCCGCCGAGCGCGCGGCGTTCGACTCGGTCGTCGAGGCCGGGTTCGGCGACGTGGTCCGACCGTTCACACCGGGTCCGGGTGTCTTCACCTACTGGGACTACACCCAGCTCCGGTTCGCACGCCGAGAGGGCATGCGCATCGACTTCTCGTTGTGCTCACCCGCGCTGGCCGCCCGTGTCACCGGCGCCGAGATCGACCGCCAGGAACGAAAGGGCAAGGGCGCCAGCGACCACGCCCCGGTCATCATCGACGTCGCCTGACCTGACCCGACCGACTCAGCTACGCCCGGCCGCCTGCACCGCGGGGGTGAGCTGGTCGAGCACGTACGGGATCGACAGCGGTGACGGCAGATTCAGCGCGGTGATGCTCGTCAGGTCCATCTGGGCGACGGCGTTCGCACGCACCGCCGTCAGCTGGGCATAGCCCGGCAGCGTCTTGAGCTGCGCCGCGAGTTGCGGTGTGCCCGCCGCGATGACGAGCAGATCCGAGTCGAGCTGGGGGACGTTCTCGGTGCTGATCGGGAACCGCGGCAGCTTCTGCTGGGCGGCGATGTCCTGCAGACGCTGCGGAACGGTCAACCCGAGATCGGCGAACAGCGATGTCGCACCGTCTTTCGGGTCCCCGAGGACCTGGATCTGGTCGGCGGAGAACATGTAGGCGAAGGCGAAGGTCTTGCCTGCGAGGCCGGGGTTGTCCTGCTTGATCTTGTCGATTTTGCTCTGCACCCCGTTGACGATCTCGGTCGCCTTGTCGGGTTCCCGCAGCACGGCGCCGAGGAGTTGCACCTGGTCCTGCCACGGGTCGATCTGCTGACCGGTGATGCTCGGGATGGTCGGCGCGATCTGCTTGAGCTTGTCGATCTCGGCCGATTCGACGCCGAAGCCGGGCAACAGGATCAGGTCGGGCTTCGCGGCCGCGATCTGCGACACCCGGTCACCGGTGAGGCTGATCTTCTTCGCATCGCCCAGTTTGCCCTCGGTCCAGGGGGATTGCCTGCCGATCTGCTGTTCGGTGGTCGTCCCGTAGGCGGCCGGGGTCACCCCGAACGAGAGCACGGCGTCGGTCCACTGGTCGCCGATCGCCGCGATGCGTTCCGGGACGCGGTCGAGGGTGACGCTGCCCGCCGACGTGTTGACGGTGACCGGTGCGACCGAGCCGGATGCGTCGTCGCCCTCGTCCGGCGAACTGCAGGCGGCGAGCCCGAGTACGAACAGGGCGACGACCGCCGCCGCGATCACCCGCGGCGTGCGCTGGAATGCCTTCATGAGAACTCCTCGTCGATCGGGATGGTCGGCTCAGATCGAGCAGGGCAGGAGCGCGAGTCCGGCGACGTCGCAGGTGCTCTTGTTCGACAACTTCCAGTCGGATCCCGACCAGACCCAGCTCAGCGGCTGCGTCTTCGATCCCCGGCCGGCCAGCGTCATCTGCAGGGTGGCCGACAGCGTCGTCCCGTTCACCGTGACCGGGTTGATCATCTGATAGGTGAACCCGGCGCCGCTGATGCGGAGCAGGTTGGCCACCCCGTCGACCGAGCCCAGACCCCGTGCCCCCGCCTGCAACTCGTCGGCGCGGGCGGCGCGTGAGGCGCCGGTGTTCATCAGCAGCTTGATCTTGGTGTTGAGCTGTCCCACGGTGAGTGCCTGCGGCGCGGCGGCGGGCTGGGCCGACGGCGCGGCCTGCTGGGCGGGGGCCTGCTGTGCCGGAGGCTGCTGTGCCGGAGCCTGTGGTGCGGGCGCCTGACCGACCGGCGCGTTCCCCGCGCCCGCTCCGCCGCCGCTCTCGGCGACCTGCTCACCGGCCTGGGTGGCCGGGGGTTGACCGGCCGCGGACGGCGGCGTCGTCGCGCCCGGCTGCGCTGCGGCTGGGGCCTGACCGGCCGCGACACTGCTCTGCGCCGCCCCGAGGTTCACGACGGTCGGAGTCTGTGCCGCGGCGGTGGTGTCGTCGCCGCCGATGTCACCGGAGATGACCAATCCGACGACACCGATCGTGACGATGATCGCCGAGACCACGGCCGCGACACCGGCGGAGGCGAGCACGGTGGGCAGGTTCACCGCGGTTGTTCTCGTCGCCCTCGTCGGCGAAACGACCATCCCGCTGGCTTCGATGCGTTCGCCGGCCTGCGACCCCAGCGTCATCGCTCGGTCCAGTAGGCCTGCGCCTTGACGGCCTTGCGGCTCAGCCCGAAGTCGTTCTTGAAGATGCCGCTGACGGCACGGGTGCTCGCGGCCTCCAGGGCGACCCATCCGAAGTGATCGGGCGACCTCGTCGCGGCGGCACGGACGGAGTCGACCAGGGTGGTCGTGCCGGGTTCACGTGCGATCCAGTGCACCGTGTCGGTCGGCCGGGTCCGCAACGGCAGGTCGCGGTCGCTCTCGTGCTGGTACTCGAACCAGATCGTCACCGGGACGGTCGGTTCGGACGAGGCGGAGATCGCATCCAGGATCGAGTTGATGGCCGCGAGCGACGCGGGGTCACCGGCCAGCAGCCACCCCGTGGGGGCGGGATCGGGGAAGGCGAACTTCGAGCCCATCAGCGTCGCGTTGATCTCCGCGCCCGGCTCCACCGTCTGCGCCCACCGCGCCGCGGTGCCGTCGTGGATCGCGAACTCGATGTCGAAGGTGTCGGCGGCCGGGTCGGGATCGACCAGGGTGTAGCCGCGCTGATGCAGCTTGCCATCCGCCTCGAACCAGAGCCGCAGCCACATCGTCGGGTGGACCGGCTTCTCGGTCAGCAGCCCGCCACCGGTGAAACCCACCCGGACGTAGTGCTCGGTGACCACCTCGGCGCGGGTCACCCGCAGCGTGTAGTCATCACCGCCGAAGAGCTTGAGGACCGCCCCCTGCCATCCTTTCGACGGTGCCGCAGTCGTCTGTTCGGCCATCGTTTCCTCTTCCCTCGTGTGTAAAGGAAAGGGTAGCCTAACCAATGGTCGGGCGGTATGTCCGACTGTTCAGGCGGCGATCGGCGCGACGCCGGGATGCGTCGTCAGGTAGTGCTTGGTGTAGCTGCAGACCGGCCGGACCTTCGCACCCTGGTCGACGACGTAGTCGAGTGCGCCCTGGGTCAGGCGGGTTGCGAGGCCGTGTCCGGAGAACTCGTCGTAGAGCACGGTGTGCATGATGGTCAGCACCTTGTCGCCGTTGGCCTCGTCGATCGAGTAGCCGAGCACGCCGACCAGGTCGCCGGCGACGTAGAGCTCGAATCGGCTCTGTCCGACGTTGTGCACCACCTCGGAGATCTGGTGCAGGATCGATTGCGCCGTCTGCTGTGGCCTCTTCTTACGTCGGACCTGCATGGCGACCTCCTCTCGTTGTGTGACTGCAGTCACACTACAGAACCTTTCGGCTACGTAGGCGTAGTTACGTCACGGTTCAGTCAACTTTGACCACCGGTTCGGTGGTTGCCTGGGGCGGCTCACAACGTCGTGGGCGTCCCACGCGATGTGGCTCCCCGTTCTGACGCACCGCGACCACTCACGGTTCCCTCCCGATGGCGAGGGCGTAGCGTGACCGACAGACCGCTGCGGCGGTCACCCATGAAAATCCACGGGGGCTCTCACGAACCGAGGGCTGAGATGGCGGCAGGCGGCCGCCGACCGAATGAACCTGACCGGGTAATGCCGGCGTAGGGAGATCTGATGTCGAATTCTGCTGTCGTGACCACCGGGCCCATCCGTGGAAGTCACAAGAACTATCGCCGAGTCGACGGGATGGACGTGCCCACCCGTCGCGTGGAACTGAGCAACGGCGAGCACCTCGACCTGTACGACACGTCCGGCCCGTACACCGAGACCGACCCCGGTATCGATCTCGACCGTGGCCTCGCACCCGTGCGGGACACCTGGGAGCGGCCCGCCCCCGTCGATGGTGCCGCGACCCAATTGGCCTGGGCGCGAGCGGGAATCGTGACCCCGGAGATGCGTTTCATCGCCGCGCGCGAGGGTGTCGAGCCCGAGTTGGTGCGATCCGAGGTCGCCCGCGGACGGGCGGTCATCCCGGCCAACCATCGTCACCCCGAGTGCGAGCCCATGATCATCGGCAAGGCGTTCGCGGTGAAGGTCAACGCCAACATCGGCAACTCGGCGGTCACGTCGTCGGTGGCCGAGGAGGTCGAGAAGATGGTGTGGGCGACGCGCTGGGGCGCCGACACGATCATGGACCTCTCGACCGGCGACGACATCCACCTCACCCGCGAGTGGATCATGCGCAACTCGCCGGTGCCGGTCGGCACCGTCCCGATCTATCAGGCGCTGGAGAAATGCAAGGGCGACCCCACCACGCTGACGTGGGAGATGTACCGCGACACCGTGATCGAACAGGCCGAGCAGGGCGTCGACTACATGACGGTGCACGCGGGTGTCCTGCTGCGCTACGTGCCGCTGACGGCACGACGGGTCACCGGCATCGTCTCGCGCGGTGGTTCGATCATGGCCGCCTGGTGCCTGGCCCATCACGAGGAGTCGTTCCTCTACACGCACTTCGACGAGCTGTGCGAGATCTTCCGGCGCTACGACATCACCTTCTCCCTGGGTGACGGCCTGCGCCCGGGGTCGATCGCCGACGCCAACGACGAGGCGCAGTTCGCCGAGCTCCGCACCCTGGGCGAGCTGACGACGATCGCGAAATCGCACGGCGTGCAGGTGATGATCGAGGGTCCGGGGCACGTCCCGATGCACAAGATCGTCGAGAACGTCCGCCTCGAGGAGGAGCTCTGCGAGGAGGCGCCGTTCTACACCCTGGGGCCGCTGGCGACCGACATCGCACCCGCCTACGACCACATCACCTCGGCCATCGGGGCGGCGATGATTGCCCAGGCCGGGACCGCGATGCTCTGCTACGTGACGCCGAAAGAGCATCTGGGACTGCCGAACCGGGACGACGTGAAGGTCGGGGTGATCACGTACAAGATCGCCGCGCACGCGGCGGATCTGGCCAAGGAGCATCCCCGTGCGCAGGAGCGCGACGACGCGCTGTCGCGGGCACGGTTCGAGTTCCGGTGGAACGACCAGTTCAACCTGTCGCTCGATCCCGACACCGCCGTCGAATACCACGACGAGACGCTGCCGGCCGAGCCCGCGAAGACCGCGCACTTCTGCTCGATGTGTGGTCCGAAGTTCTGCTCGATGCGGATCTCCGCCGACGTCCGACAGTTCGCCGAGGATCACAACCTGCGGACCCAGGCCGACATCGACGCGATGCTGAACGCGGAGATGGACCGCAAGTCCGCGGAGTTCGTGGCGTCGGGCAAGCAGGTCTACCTCGACATCACCCCGGCCGTGAGCACGCACCAGGGATGATGGGGCGATGAAGCTGCTGCCACCCGCCCCGCTGGGACAGACACCGGTCCGTGCGATGACCATCGCGGGGACCGACTCCGGCGGCGGGGCGGGGGTCGCGGCCGATCTGCGCACGATGGCCCTGGCCGGCGTGCACGGGTGCGTGGCCGTGACCGCGGTGACCGTGCAGAACACCCTCGGTGTCTCCGGTGTCCACACCATCCCGCCGGAGACGGTGGCCGGCCAGATCCGGACCGTCGTCACCGACATCGGCATCGGGGCCGCGAAGACCGGGATGCTCGCGACCGGTGCGATCATCGACGCGATCGTCGACGTGGCCGCCGAGGTCGGGATCGGTCGCGACCGTCCGATCCCGCTCGTGGTCGACCCGGTCTGCGCCTCGATGCACGGGCACCAACTGCTCGCCACCGAGGCGATGGACTCGCTGCGGGAGCGGCTCATCCCGATCGCCACCGTCGTCACGCCGAACCTCGACGAGGTCGCGCTGATCACCGGCATCACTGTCGTCGACCAGGACAGCCAGCGTGCCGCCGCGATCGAGCTGCACTCGATGGGCGCGCAGTGGGCGCTGGTCAAGGGCGGGCACCTGCGCTCGAGCCCGTTCAGTCCTGATCTGCTCTACGACGGCGAGACGTTCCTCGAACTCGACCACGAGCGCATCGACACCCCGCACGATCACGGCGCCGGAGACACGCTGGCCTCGGCCATGTGTTGCGCTCTCGCGCACGGTTTGTCGGTGCCGGATGCGCTGCGGTTCGCCAAGGACTGGGTCACCGAGTCGATCCGCTGGTCCTACCCGCTAGGCGCCGGACACGGTCCGGTCAACCCGCTCTGGCGCGTCTCCGAACCGCTCCCCGACTGACCCGCCAGTTGGGCACGTACACACCGCAGTTGGGCACGTACATCCATCAGTTGGGCAGTCGGTGCCCAACCAGTGGTCGTACGTGCCCAACTGGCGTGGTGCTCTGGTGGTGTTGCTGTTACGCGTCGCGCTTCTTGGTGAAGAAGACCCCGAGACCGAAGATGATCAGCGAGATGACCGCGAAGTAGGCGATCGATCCGTATGCGTTCCACGGGAAGTCGATCGTCGTGTCGCGTTCGGTCAGGAATCGTGCCGCGTTGTTGAACGGCAGGTACGGGCTGACCGCATCGCCGAACTTCGGGATGATCCCGATGATCCCCTCGAGGGCCAGCGTCCAGATCAGCAGTACGACGATGGCACCCGCGGTCTGGCGGACGATCGCGCCGATGCCGAGACCGATCAGGATGCACAGCAGCGTGTAGACCGGGATGCCCCAGTACTGACGGATCGCGTCGGACCCGACGAGGTCCATGTTGTTGCCCGACAACACCTTGCCGAGCAGCAGGGCCACGATGCCGAGGATCAGGGTGACGACCACCGAGAGTCCGCCGTAGATGACGGCTTTCGCGCCGAGCACGATCTCACGCCGCGGGATGGCCTGGTAGGTGGTTCGGATGGTCCCGAAGCGGAACTCGCTGGTGACGGCCAGCACGGCCATGATCATCAGGACGATCACACCGATCTGGCTGACGCCGGTGGTGTAGTCGGAGGCGTAGATGTTCTCCGAGTCGTCCCCCGATGCGAACGCACCGATCAGGACGCTGAACAGGATCGCGAGAACCGCGACGATGGCGACGCACCAATACGGCGACTTAGTGCTGAGCAGCTTGATGCGCTCGGCGTTGAGGGCGTTGACCATCATTGCGGTCCTCCGTGGTTCGGGTGGTTGGCATCGTGCGGTCCGGGGGCGTTCTGCGGTTGTCCCGCGGGCCCACCCGGATTGCCGTGGTACTGGACCGATCCCGCGGTGAGCGTCATGAACACCTCCTCCAGCGATGCGGTGCTGCCGGACAGTTCGTGCAGAGCGATGGCGTTGGCTGCGGCGATGTCACCGACCTGGTCGGTGGTCACGTCCAGCAGGTTGAGCGCGGGCGAGCCGTCGGCGGCCGGGGTGGCCCGCAGACCCGCACGGGTCAGTGCCTCGTGCAGTTGCGCCAGTTGCGGACTCCGCACGGTGACGGTGCGCTGGGCCTGGCTGGTGAACTCCTTGACCGAGCAGTCGGCGATGAGCCGGCCCTGGCCGATGACCACGAGGTGCTCGGCGGTCAACGACATCTCGGTCAGCAGGTGACTCGACACCAGGACGGTGCGTCCCTGCGCGGCGAGAGCACGCATGAACTTCCGGATCCAGACGATGCCCTCGGGGTCGAGTCCGTTGACCGGCTCGTCGAACAGGAGGACACCCGGGTCACCCAGCAGTGCGCCGGCGAGGCCGAGTCGCTGGGACATGCCCAGCGAGAACCCGCCGGCCTTCTTACCGGCGACCGCGGTCAGCCCGACGTCCTCGAGGACCTGGTCGACCCGCGTTGTCGGGATGCCGTTGGACGCGGCCATCCAGCGCAGGTGCGAGCGCGCCGAGCGGTTGGGGTGCACCCACTTCGCGTCGAGCAGCGCACCGACCTGTCGCAGTGGGTCCTTCAGCGAGCGGTAGTCCTGCCCGTTGATGGTCGCCCGGCCCGCGGTGGGGTTGTCGAGTCCGAGCATCATCCGCATGGTCGTGGACTTGCCCGCACCGTTGGGTCCGAGGAAGCCGGTGACCATGCCCGGCTTCACACCGAAGGTCAGATTGTCGACCGCACGGGTCGGCCCGTATGTCTTGGTCAATCCTTCTACGTTGATCACCCATCGGACTATGCCAGCAATGTCCGGTCCGTTGGATCAGCCGATGGATTGACCTTTCGCGGCCGGGCATCTCGACCGAAGGGTGGAGGTCAGTCCCGCGCGGGCGACGAGGCCTGCGCCCAGAACCGTTTCGGGATGCGCCCCGCACCACGCGCGAGGCTCCCGGCGTACACGGCCGCCGACATCGCCGAGGCCATCGCAACCGGATCGTCGGCCCGGTTGACCGCCGAGGCCAACAGCACGCCGTCGCAGCCGAGTTCCATGGCCAGCGCGGCGTCGCTGGCGGTGCCGATACCGGCGTCGAGGATGATCGGCACCGTCGCCGAGGCCACGATCATCTCCAGATTGTGCGGGTTGGCGATGCCCAGTCCGGTGCCTATCGGCGACCCCAGCGGCATCACTGCGGCGACACCGCAGTCGCGGAGTCGCGCCGCGAGAATCGGATCGTCGTTGGTGTAGGCCAGGACGACGAACCCGTCGTCGACGAGGGTCACCGCCGCGTCGAGGAGTTCGATCGGATCCGGCAGCAGAGTCCGGTCGTCTCCCGCGATCTCGAGCTTGATCAGATCGGTCTCGAGCGCCTCGCGCGCGAGCTGCGCGGTCAGTGTCGCCTCCGCCGCGGTCCGACACCCCGCGGTGTTCGGCAGCACGTCGATGTCGAGACGACGGAGCAGGTCGACGACCCCCGGGCCGCCGCCGGAGTCCGCCCGACGCATCGCGACGGTCGTGAGTTCGGTGCCCGACGCCACCAGTGCACGCTCGAGGACGTCGAGGTTCGCCGCGCCACCGGTGCCCATGATCAGCCGGGAGCGGTAGACCCGTGATCCGATCCGCAGGCCCTCGGGCACAACCTCTTCGGGCGGCGTCACCACTCAGCCACCCTGCACCGCGGTGAGGATGTCGATGCGTGCTCCGTCGGCGAGCGGCGCGTTCCAGGTGCCGCGATGGTGCACCGCACCGTCGACGGCGATCGCGATCCCCCGCTCCGGCAACCCGAGGATGCCCAGCAGTGCAGCGGCCGTCGTGTCGTCGGCCACCTGCCTATCCTCGCCGTTGACCTCGATGGTGATCGTCATGTGAACCTCCTCGGATCGAGTGTGGCGGACCAGCGGGGGTCCGCGGTGCCGTCGAGATGGCCGGTGACCAGCTCAGCGGTGATGGGCGCCAACATGATCCCGTTGCGTCCGTGCCCGGCGGCCAGGACGGTCCGCTCGTCGACCCTGCCGATGAGGGGCAGCGCGTCGGGCGTCACCGGGCGCATCCCGCCGCCGACCTCGCTCACCCGGTACTCGGCGAGCCCGGGCATGACCTCGATGGCGTCGGCGAGCAGATCGCCCACTCCGCCCGCGCGTGGCTCGGGATCGGTGTCGACACCCACCTCGTACTGCGTCGCGCCGACCACCACGCCGTCGCCGCGCGGCACCAGGTAGACGAGCCGCCCGCGCCAGCGTGCGCGGATGACGTTGTCCGGTGGGGGCGGTGCAGTCGGCGGTCTGCGTAGACGGATGATCTCGCCCTTCTCCGCCCGCACGGGGGCGGGCGGCCACAGCCGGCCCACGCCGACACCCGCGGCGACGACCACCTGATCGGTGTCGAGATCACCGACGTCGGTCACGTGGTGCGTGCGCACCTCGACCCCCGCCTGTGTCGCCGCGCCGCGCAGCGCCCGCAGCAGTGCCCGGTTGTCCAGTGCGCCCTCGCTCATGGCCAGGTACCCGCGACGCACCGAGCTGCCCAAACCCGGCGACACCGACCGGATGTCCTTGCCGCTCAACGGTTTCATGGCGAGACCGTGGCCGAGGAGGTAGTCGGCTCGGGTCGCGAGTTCGTGGGCGTCGGCGGTGTCGGCGGCGATGAGAACCGTGTCGGAGGCCACCGTGATCGTCGGATCGGCCAGTGCCGTCAGCACCTCCGGCCAGCACCGCGCCGAGGCACGGGCGAGGTCCAATGCGGTGTCCTCGCCAGGACGCGCCTCGCCCAGGCAGCCCAGCATCCCGCCAGCGACCCAGGACGCCGAATCGGCCCGATCGCTCTCGTAGATGGTTGTGTCCCAACCTTTTCGGGCAGCCCGCCAGGCGATCATGGATCCGACGACCCCGCCGCCGACCACTGCCAGCGTTCGTCCCATCGACTGCTCACCTCGTTCCTACGCCGGCATTACCCGGATCAGGTGTGACGGTCAGCGACGTCCGGTCGCACTCTCAGCCCGGCGATCTCCCGGGCCCCCGCGTGTGTGGAGACCAGCCTACCGCCCTGCGCGAGCCGGGCCCCGGCGCCCGCGATCAGGGTCGGCGAAGTGAGGATCGAGCGAAGCGAGGCCCGGAGCGAGCCGGGCCCTGGCGCCATTAGATTGACCTCCGTGGATGCCCGAGATCGTTTGTCCGACGCCCGGCTCTATCTGTGCACCGACGCCCGACGCGAACGCGGGGACCTGGTCGCCTTCGTCGACGAGGTGCTCGCGGGCGGCGTGGACATCGTGCAGTTGCGCGACAAGGGCTCGGCGGGTGAGGCCGAGTTCGGCGCCCTCGAGGCCGCTCAGGAGCTCGACCTGCTGGCTGCGCTGCGCGAGGTCACGACCCGTCACGGCGCCCTGCTGGCGGTCAACGACCGCGCCGACATCGCCGCGACCGCCCACGCCGACGTGCTGCACCTCGGACAGGACGACCTGCCGCCCGCAGCCGCCCGACGCATCGTCGGTCCCGACGTCGTCATCGGCCGGTCGACGCACGACGACGCCCAGGCGCGCGCAGCCGACACCGACCCCGACATCGACTACTTCTGCACCGGACCGTGCTGGCCGACGCCCACGAAACCGGGGCGTCCGGCTGCAGGACTCGGGCTCGTGGCGTCGGTGGCCGACCGGGCGAACCGGGCACCGTGGTTCGCCATCGGAGGGATCGACGAGGCGCGTCTGCCGGAGGTCCTCGCAGCCGGCGCCGAGCGCATCGTGGTCGTGCGTGCGCTGACGCACGCGACCGACCCGCGCGCGGCGGCGAGCGCTCTGCGGAAACAGATCACAGCAAACTAACGATGTCACAAAGGTGAATTGAGAACGGTTGCCACGGCACGCTCGTCGGGCTTACGCTCGACCCGCCATGACGCGCCTGCTCGTAGTAACCCGCCGCAGCGGGGGGTCTGATCCGACCGACCCCCCGCTGCGGGTCGTCGCGCCTGTTCGTTGGTCACTTCTCTCCTCTCGGAAAGACCACGTCATGAATCCAACGTCACACGCTCCCGACACCGTCGAGCGTTCCCGGCCCACCTCGTCCGACCCGGCCGAGACCCACTTCCGTTCACCCCTGCCCCGCGGACTGCGCGACGTCGCACACGCGCTGAGCTGGGACAACTTTTACGCCACCTACGCGTGCGCCGGCGGCATCCGTCTCGGCAGCTGGTCGGCGACACCCGGTCGTGGGGGTCTCACCGACTATCAGGCCACCATCGCCGTCGGCGACCGCATCTGGTCGCTGCGCGAGTCGTCCACCGGGCCCATCGGCGCGGTCACCGCCATGCTGCACGCGCTCGGCACCCCGATCGAGATCGTCAGCCTGCACCATCAGCGGACCGCCGACGGTTACGCGGGCTTCGTCCTGTGCGACATCCGCGGCATCTCGAGCTGGGGCCTCGGCGTCGACGAGACCTCGGAGGCGGCCTACGCCAAGGCCATGATCTCGGCCGTCAACCGCTTCGGCTGACGCGCGGGCAACCTCAGAGATCGCCGAGCGTGGACCGGAGCGTCGGCCAGCTGCGGGCGAACGCGGGGTGCAGCGGCAGCTCGTCGACACCCTGTTCGCTGACCCACCGCAGCTCGGCCGACTCCTGGTTCGCGACGGTGTCCACGGGGCGGGCGACATCGGCGATGACGGTGGTGTAGGTCCAGCCACTCTCGGCCTCATGGGTGACCACGGTGTCGCGGACGGTCAGCATGGTGCGGACGATGCCCGCCTCCTCGTCGGCCTCGCGCATCGCGGTGTCCTCCGGGGTCTCGTGCGAGTCACGCGCCCCACCGGGCAGGCCCCACGTCCCGCCCTGATGGCTCCACAACGCGCGGTGCTGCAGCAGGATCCCCGTCGTGCCGTCCGCCAGCGGCGCACGCAACAGCAGTCCGGCCGCGCCGTGGCGACCCCAGTACCGAGCACCGTCGGGGTCGAACACCCAACCGTCACCGTCTCCCCGCACCGCGCGTCCACCTCCACCGCTCATCGCGCTCTCGGCAAGCCGCCGCCGACCGCCCTTCCCCGCAACCGTACGCAAACGGCAACAGACCACGGTGATCCCATGTCGGGATTAGAGTCGACTGCAGCAGTCTTGAAGATCCGCCCGCGGAGCGCGAATCCGTCGGCATCTCCGTGGGCACACCCACGAATCGGGTAGTAGAAGGGACCTCGTCAGTGACCGGCGAAGCGGCGTCCGTGCGCTCCCGACTGACCCGTGGGACGACGACCATCCCCCGTCCTATGTTGCGGCGCTCCGAGCCCCGTCCCGACCGCCGCGGTCCGCTGGGCCGCCGCGGCGCACGTGCCGAGCGACGCGAGCTGCTCACCTACGCCCGTGACCGCGCACAGTCGCCCCTGACGTCGTTGCGTCACCTGGCCGGGACGAGTCCGGGCAAGCTGTTCATCATCGCGGCCATCCTGTTCGTCGGTGCGATCGCCACCGGGTGGTACTCCTCGATCAGCCTGGACAACCGCACCTCGGCCCTGCAGCAGACGATCTCCGACACCGAGCCGATCGCCGAGTCCTCGCAGATCCTCTACAGCAATCTGTCCATCGCGGACGCGTCGGCGAACGCGGCGTTCATCTCCGGCGGTCTCGAGCCCGCCGCGGTGCGCAGTCGCTATTCCACCGCGGTCGCCACCGCCGCGCAGGCGCTGATCCAGGCGGCGAGCGGCACCGCCGAGGAGAACATGGATGTCCGGGGTGACCTCGACACCCTGGCCGAACGCCTGCCCGTCTACACCGGGCTGATCGAGTCGGCGCGGACCAACAACCGCCTCGGGAACCCGGTGGGATCGGCCTACCTCGGTGAGGCGTCGAACCTGATGCAGACGACGATCCTGCCCGCGGCCGAGCGGCTGTACACCGCGCGGTCGAGGGCGATCAGCGATCCACAGAACCGGTTCACCAGCCCGCCGTGGGGCGTCTACGCCGCGCTGACCATCCTGCTGCTGGCGTTCGTCGGTGCTCACTACTACCTGGCCCGCCGCACCCGCAGGCGTCTGAACCTGGGCATGTTGCTGGCCATCGGCGCGATCGTCATCGCCCTGCTGTGGGTGCTGATCGGAAGCCTGCTGTCGGTGTCGTCGACCAACAGTGCCGAGACCCGCGGCGCGCAGCCGCTGCGCGAGCTGACCTCGGCCCGCATCCAGGCGCAGCAGGCGCGCTCGGCGGAGACGCTGTCGCTGGCCCGGCGCGGCGACCGCGGACTGCTCGAATCGCAGTTCACCGACGCAGGCGGCAAGATCCGGGCCACGCTGACCGCCTATCTCGACGACAACGACGACAACGAGGCCGACGCGGCGGTCCGTCGAGCCCAGACCGCGCTCTCCACGTGGGCCGACGCCCATGCGGCGACCGTCGAGCGGACCAACGCCGGCGACTTCAACGGCGCGACCGCGATGGCCGTGGGCGACAACCCGGACGGTGCGGCCGCGGCGTACATGCAACTCGACGCCGCGCTGGTCGACGGCATCACCACCACGAGAACCACCTTCCGCGACGACATCAACACCGCCAGGGTGGTCATCGGCTATGCGGGCAGCGGGGCACTCATCCTCGGGCTGATCGCGGCCGCGACCAGCGCACTCGGCATGGTGCCGCGGATCCGGGAGTACCGATGACCCGCCTGCCGAGACGACGCGTCGGCACGTTCGCGGTGATCCTCGCGCTGGTCACGCTGGTCGTGTCCGGCTGCCTCAACGTTCCCGCACCACCCGACGAGGCCCCGTCGGCCAGCGCCATCGCGCCCACCCCGCCCGGGTTGACGGTGAACGCGCCGGTCGAGTCGCCGCCGAGCCAGAACACCTGTGACGCGACCGCGAGCCTGCGGCCCGGTCCGCTGCCGCCGGCCGCCCGCATGCCGCGCGGATCCGCGATGGACGCGATCTTCGCGCGGGGCCGGTTGATCGTCGGACTCGACATCGGGTCGAACCTGTTCAGCTTCCGCGACCCCATCAGCGGCGACATCGAGGGCTTCGACGTCGACATCGCCAAGGAGATCGCGCGGGCCATCTTCGGCGATCCCGAACGCATCGAGTACCGCATCCTGAACTCGAACGAACGGATCAGCGCTCTGCAGAACCGCGAGGTCGACGTGGTGGTGAAGACGCTGAGCATCACCTGCGACCGCGCCAAGGACATCGCCTTCTCGACGGTCTACTACGAGGCCTCGCAACGGATCCTGTCGTTGCGCAGCTCACCGATCAGCAACGCACGTGATCTCGCGGGCAAGCGGGTGTGTGCGGCGCGCGGAACCACCTCCATCGGCCGGTTGCAGCAGCGCGTGCCCAGCGTGCGGATGTCGACGGTGAGCACCTGGGCCGACTGCCTGGTCGTGCTGCAGCAGGGGGCGGTCGACGCGGTGTCCACCGACGACGCGATCCTGGCCGGTCTGGCCACCCAGGACCCGTACGTCCACGTGGTCGGGGCGAGCCTCGGCGAGGAGCCGTACGGCATCGGGATAAACCTCGAGCAACCCGATCTCGTGCGGTTCGTCAACGGCGTGCTGGACAAGATCCGCGCCGACGGCACCTGGTACGAGATCTACAATCGGTGGCTCTCCATCCTGGGGCCCATCTACTACCCGCCGCAACCGACCTACCGCGACTGACGAGGGGGTGACGACGAGCGATGACCGATCGAGACGACCGCGACGACGGTGACGGCTCGGTGTCCACCCGAGCGGTGACCCGTGCCGATCTCGGCGTCGACGCCCAGGATGCGGACACGACGGCCGACGAGCGAGAGGACACGGGTTCGGCCCGCGCCGGGGACGATGTCGAGGTCGCAACGCAGGCCGCGATACCCGACGTCGCCACCCAGGCCGCCGTACCGGATGTGGCCACGCAAGCCGCGGTACCCGATGTGGCCACCCAGGCCGCGGTACCCGATGTGGCCACGCAAGCCGCCGTACCCGATGTCGCCACCCAGGCGGTCGCCTCCCCGGACACCGACTCGTCGACCTCGGCCACCACCGACGACACCGGCACCCGGATGGCTCCCCCGCTGCACAAGGTGTCCGGGCGCAGGAAGCGGAAGAAGCGTCGTCTCGGCGTCGGTCTGGTCGAGGTCGCGTGGGTCCGCGACATCGAACCCGAGGACGCGGTGATGACCGACCCCGTCATCCCGGAGAGCAAGCGGGACTGCTGGCAGTGCGGGCGAGCGATCGGCCGCGCCGACGGTCCCGACGCCGGCCCGCTGACCGGCGACTGTCCGCACTGCGGCGCGCACTACTCGTTCGTGCCGGGGCTTGCGCCGGGGACCATCGTCGCCGACCAGTACGAGATCACCGGCGCCATCGCACACGGCGGACTGGGATGGATCTACCTCGCCTTCGACCGCAACGTCTCCGACCGTGCGGTCGTGCTCAAGGGCCTGCTGAACTCCAAAGACGCAGAGGCACAGGCGGTCGCGTTCGCCGAGCGTCAGTTCCTCGCGTCGGTGTCGCACCCCAACATCGTCAAGATCTTCAACTTCGTCGAGCACCACGACGTCAGCGGCTCGACGTTCGGCTACATCGTGATGGAGTACGTCGGCGGTGCGACGCTCAAGAGCCTGACCACCGTCGACGGCGACTCGTCGCACCGAACCCACCTCCCCGTCGAGCAGGCGATCGCGTACCTGCTCGAGGTGATGCCCGCGCTGGCGTACCTGCACTCGATCGGGTTGGTGTTCAACGACATCAAGCCGGAGAACATCATGATCGGCGGTGACGAGGTGAAGCTCATCGACCTCGGTGCCGTCTCCCCCATCAACGGGTACGGACACCTCTACGGAACACCGGGTTTCCAGGCGCCGGAGATCGTCAAGACCGGCCCGCAGATCGCCACCGACGTCTACAGCATCGGCCGCACCCTGGCCGTGCTGACCGTGCCGATGCCGATGGAGAACGGCCGATACGTCGACGGCCTTCCGGGTGTCGAGGCATCGAAGGTGTTGGCCGACAACGAGTCGTTCCGACGCCTGCTTCAGCGCGCCACCGATCCCGATCCGGAGCACCGCTTCGCCTCCGCGGAGGAGATGACCACACAGATGGTCAACGTCCTGCGCGAGACCGTGGCGCGTACGACCGGCGTACCCCGCCCCGCCCTGTCGTCGGTGTTCACCCCGCAGCGCACCACGTTCGGGACCGACCTGCTGCTCGGGCCGGTGGACGGCTTCTTCGACCCGATCAACTCCGAGACGTTCCTCGACCCGGACGACATCGCGGCCGCGCTGCCGGTGCCCCTGGTCGATCAGCTCGATCCCGCTGCCGGACTGCTCAACTCGGCTCAGCTGTCCGAGCCGAACCAGACGCTCGACACGATCCGGTCGGCCAAGCAGGACGGGTTGTCGTCGTTGATCGGCACCGACCCGTCCGACGACCACCCGTCGCTCGAGGTCGACCTGGCCGAGGCCCGCGCCTACATCGAACTCGGCGACGTCGACACCGCGCTCGGCCTGCTCGACATCACCTCTCGCCACCATCAACACTCGTGGCGAATCGAATGGTTCCTGGGCATCTGTGCGCTGATGAACTCCGAACCCGAGCTGGCGCACGAGCGTTTCGCGTCGGTGCTGATCGCCATGCCCGGAGAGGTGGCGCCCAAGCTGGCCGTCGCCGCCACCGCGGAGTTGATCGGTCGGTGGCTGCGACGGGAGGCCGGCGAGTCCGCCGAACGGGACACGTCGATCAAGCGCTGGAACGCCGTCGCGCTCCGGGAGTACACCGCGCTGTGGCAGACCGACCGCGGTATCGTCACCGCCGCGTTCGGCGTCGCCCGGATGCGTTTCACCGCAGGCGATGTCGAGGCGACAGTCAAGGCACTCGACGACGTCCCCGCCACCAGCAGGCACTTCAACACCGCGTCGTGCACCGCGGTGCTCGCCCTGGTGCACGGACGCGAACCGGAGCAGGTGACCGGCGAACAGATCCGCGAGGCCGCCCGCCGACTCGCCGCGATGCCCGAGACCGAACCGCGCAAGCCGCGGCTGTCGATCATGGTGTTGGGGACCGCGCTCGGCTGGCTCGGCGTCAACCCCGACCGTGCGTCGGAGAACATCTCACTACTCGGGTTCCCGTTCACCGAGCACGGGTTGCGCGCGGGGTTGGAGCGTTCGCTGCGCCGTCTCGCCCGGGCCACCGTCGATCGAGAACAGCGCTTCAACCTGATCGACCTGGCCAACCTCATCCGCCCGCACACACTCTTCTGACACCGAGCGTGCCGAAACAACACCCCGACCGTGCCGAAACTGCACCCAAGCAGCACGTTACGGCACATTCGGCGGGTCACTAGGGCACGTTCGGCGGGTGGTTACGGCACGCTCGGCGGATCAGCGGACGAGCGCGGCCGCCTTGCGGGCGATGGCCAGTTCCTCGTTCGTGGGGATGACCAACACCGCGATCTCACTGTCGCCGGTCGATATTCGTCGGGCGTCGCGTGACCGTGCGGCGTTCGCGTCGTCATCGACGACGATTCCGAACCGTTCGAGGTTCGCCAATCCGTCGCGGCGCACAGTCGGCGCGTTCTCGCCGACGCCGGCGGTGAAGACGATCGCGTCGACCCGCCCCAGATCCACCAGGTACGCACCGATGTAGCGACGAAGGCGGTGGATGTACACGTCGTAGGCCAGGGTCGCGGCCTCGTCCCCGTCGTCGACCATCGACGTGATGGTGCGGAAGTCGTTCTCCCCGCACAGCCCCTTGAGTCCGGACGACTTGTTCAGCATCGTGTCGATGGCGTCGACATCCATGTCGGCCACGCGACGCAGATACATCACGATCGCGGGATCGATGTCGCCGCTGCGGGTTCCCATGACCAGTCCTTCGAGCGGCGTCAGCCCCATCGAGGTGTCGACGGCGCGCCCACCCCGGACCGCCGACGCCGACGCGCCGTTGCCCAGGTGCAGCACGATCAGGTTGACGTCGGCCGGATCCCGGTCGAGGAACTCCGCGGCCGCACCGCTCACGTACTCGTGTGAGGTGCCGTGGAACCCGTACCGCCGAATGTTGTGACGCTCGGCGACCTCGTGGTCGATGGCGTAGGTGGCGCTGTGCGACGGGAGATCGTGGAAGAACGCCGTGTCGAAAACACACACCGCGGGAACGTCCGGGAGCAACTCACGGATGGCCTCGATGCCGATCAGGTTCACCGGATTGTGCAGCGGCGCAAGGCTCGACAGGCGATCGACCTCGGCGATGACCTCGTCGCTCACCAGGACCGGCTCGCTGAAGCTCTTACCACCGTGCACGACGCGGTGCCCCACCGCCAACAGGTCGCTGGTCCGCAGATCGGTGCCGCACTCGTCGAACAGGTGCAGGGCGCGCTGCAGCGCCTCCCGATGATTAGTGATGGCGCCGGAAAAGTTCTGCGTGTCCCCGTTCTGCGTGTGCTCGACCGACGCGTCGTGGTCGCCGATCCGCTCGACGACCCCCGAGGCGATGACCTCGCCGGAATCGGGATGCACCAGCTGGTATTTCAACGATGATGATCCAGAGTTGAGGACGAGAACAGACCCGGACGCCGTGCCCGTGGGGGCTGTGTTGCCACCGCTCATGACTGCAGTGCCTGGGCCTGGATCGCGGTGATGGCGACGGTGTTGACGATGTCGGAGACGAGCGCGCCGCGGGAGAGGTCGTTGATCGGTTTACGCAGCCCCTGCAGGACCGGTCCGATCGCGACTGCGGATGCGCTGCGCTGCACCGCCTTGTAGGTGTTGTTGCCGGTGTTGAGATCCGGGAAGACGAGCACCGTTGCCTGGCCCGCGACCTTCGAGTCGGGCATCTTGCTCTGCGCCACCGAGGGTTCCACCGCGGCGTCGTACTGGATCGGCCCCTCCACCAACAGTTCCGGGGCTCGTTCACGCACCAGCTCGGTGGCCGAGCGGACCTTGTCGACGTCGGCGCCGGATCCGGATTCACCGGTGGAATACGACAGCAACGCGACGCGGGCCTCGATACCGAACTGCTCGGCGGTGGCCGCCGACGAGATCGCGATGTCGGCGAGCTGTTCCGAGGTGGGATCCGGCACGATCGCGCAATCACCGTAGGCGAGAACACGATCGGCGAGACACATGAAGAAGACACTCGACACCGTGGACACGCCCTCGAGGGTCTTGATGATCTCGAACGCGGGCCGGATGGTGTGTGCGGTGGTGTGGGTTGCACCGGACACCATCCCGTCGACGAGCCCCTCGTGCACCATCATCGTGCCGAAGTAGGAGACGTCGCCCATCACCTGTCGTGCCCGGGCGAGGTCCATGCCCTTGTGCTTGCGGAGTTCGGTGTAGGTCGTCGCGAACGACTCGAGGTGTTCGGAATCGCGAGGGTCGATGACGTGCGCCGCGTCGAGATCGACACCGAGTTCCTGAGCCCGCGAATGTATGGCGTCGACGTTGCCGAGCAGCGTCAGGTCGGCAACACCGCGTCGGAGCAGACGTCCGGCCGCGCGCAGGATCCGGTCGTCCTCACCCTCGGGCAGCACGATGCGTTGGCGGTCCGACTTGGCCTGCGCGATGAGCTGATACTCGAACATCTGCGGCGTGACCACGGTCGGGGCCGACAACCGCAGCCGTTCGAGCAGCGACGCCGAGTCGACGTGTTCCTCCATGAGAGTGAGTGCGGCGTCGATCTTGCGAACCGACTCGACCCCGACCCGACCGCGTGCGAGTGCGGCGGCCCGTGCGGTCTCGTAGGTGCCCTGCTCGCACGAGATGATCGGCAGCGCCGGCTTGAGGCCCTCGACGAGGGACTCGATCATCGGGTGCGGGCGGATGCCGCCGTTCATGATGATGCCGGACAACTTCGGGAATCCCTGTGCCGCATTGGCGGTCACCAGGGCCAGCAGAACGTCGGATCGATCGGCCGGGGTGATCACGGCAACACCGTCGGTGAGGCGCTCGAGGATGTGCTCGGCGGTCATGCCACCGACCATCACGCTCATCGCCTCGCGATCGAGCAGTTCGGGGTCGCCACTGAAGAGCTCGCCGTCGAGCGCGGTCATCAGTTCGGCCATCGTCGGCGACACCAACACCGGGTCCTCGGGCAACGACCACGCCGGCAGTCCGGTCGTCTCGAGGATGTCCTTGACCGCCTCGAGCTGGGCGGGGTCGCAGCGGTTGGCGATCAGGGCGACCGCCTGCGCGTGCGCGCCCTTGATCTCGGTGAGGCACAGATCGGCCAACGCCAGCACCTCCTCGGGGGTGCGCTCGGCAGCCTTGAGCGCGAGCACCATCGGGGTACCCAGGTTCGCTGCGATCCGCGCGTTGAAGCTGAGCTCCGACGGACTGGCCACGTCGGTGAAATCCGACCCGATCACCAACACCGAGTCGCACTGCTCCTCCACGGTGTGGAAGCGGTCGACGATCTCGGCCAGCGTGGCCTCGGGGTCACCGTGGACCTGCTCGTAGGTCACGCCGATGCAGTCCTCGTAGGACAGGTCCACCGAGTCGTGCTCGATCAGCAGATCGAGGATGTAGTCGCGCTCGCCGGCCGCGGCCCGCGAGATGGGGCGGAACACACCGATGCGGCCACCGGTCGCGGCGAGCAGATGCAACGTGCCCAGCGCGATGGTGGACTTCCCGGTGTCACCCTCCGGCGAGGCGATGTAGATGCTGCTCGAGGTCGGACTCCCTGCACCCATGCCCCCGAGCGTAGTGGGCGTTGGTCAGTTGTCGTCGCCCCGGATCTGTCCGGGGCCGTCACGCTTGGCCCGATAGAGCCGGGTGTCGGCGCGGTCGAAGCAGTCGGCGACGCTCTCGGTCGGACGCAGCTCTGCGAAGCCGGCGGAAAACGTCTGCGAATCGGGCATCACCGCGCCCATCGCCTGCAGGACGGCGTGCGCCTGGGAGGTCTGACGCCCGGGTAGCGCGAGTGCGAACTCCTCGCCGCCCCACCGCGAGAACAAGGCATCGTCGCCGGCCACCTCCGACGCCGCCGTGGCGAACTCCACCAGCAGACGATCGCCCGCGTGATGACCGCGAGTGTCGTTGTAGGCCTTGAACCGGTCGAAGTCGAGGACCGCGAGGATCAACGGCGTCTCGGGGTGCGACGACGTCTCCTCGAAGCGGGCCAGGCGCTCGAACCATCCGCGCCGGTTGAGCAGACCGGTGAGCGGGTCGGTGACCGCGGCGGTGAGCAGACGGTCTTCCGCGATGCGTCGGTCGGTGGTGTCGTGGATGACCGCCATGGTCCACGCGCGTCCGCCCGGCCCCGACACTGCGCTCACCGACACCCACCCCCACCGCACCGTGCCATCGGGATGGACGTACCGCTTCTCGATCCGCAGATCGTCACCCCGGGCACGGGCCTGCGCCATCATTCCCTCGACCGCGGCGTGCTGCGCCAGGTCGTCCGGGTGGGTGAACTCGCGCGACGACCTGCCCGCGATCTCCGCCCACGATCGTCCGACCATCGCGCAGTACGCCGCGTTGGCCGCGCGCAGCAGACCGTCCTCGTCGGCGAGCCCGATGGGAACGGTGCTGGCGTCGAACATGACCCGGAACCACTCGTCATCGACCCCGGTGAAGGTGATGGCGTCGTAGTTCGTCACATGTTCATTGTCCATCCCCGCCGGCGTATGGTGCCGCGTCGGTCATTCCATCGGATACGGGTGCTCGGCGTCGGATTCGTAGCAGATGGCGAACGGCTTGTTGGTGATGAAGAGAAAGGTGACGTCGTTGTCGGCGGTCGCGCCGTGCTCCATCCAGCCGCCTTCGGGAAACCAGACGAAGTTTCCGGGGCCGTACTCACCCTCGTGGGTCTTGAGGACCCCGTCGAGCACGAACATCCCGTGCGCGCAGGGGTGGGTGTGCCAGGTGTTGGTGAATCCGGCGGCATACCGGAGCAGCATCACCTGCATGCCTGTGTCGGAATCGGCAAACAGCGACTTGAACGGTATCTGCGCGCCGATCTGCTCGACGGTCAAGGTCTCCCACGCCATCCTGCTGGAGTCGGCGACCTCGAGCGTCACGAGATTGGACGGGACTGTCATGGCGGGCTCCTCGATGTCGGGATGTCTCGCCAACGTTATGCTGCAACCCATTTCGGACTGGTTGCCGCGAGAATACGACTGAGTTGCACGCGAATCGGGACGGACACAGTTCGTGTCCGTCCCGATCGCGTGTGCGACGTACGTCAGGTCAGCTTGTAGACCGTCTGACCGCCGACCGTCGTCGCGGTGTAGTTCGCCGCCACCCAGGTCGAGATCTCGGTCGCGCTCGAACTCGATCCGCCCGGTCCGCCGCCCTGGCCGGAACCGATGTAGTAGCCGATCTTGCCGTCCTGCACGTACGCGATGAACTGCGCCAGCGTCGGGGTGGGATCACCACTCCACCCGCCGATGGCCATCACCGACGTACCGCTGGCGATCTCGATGCCCGACGCCGACTGCGAACCGCTGGTCGCCGCAGCCCACTTCGTCGTCGTCGCCTTGAGCAGTGCGGTCAGCTCACTGCTGGTGGACTGCCCACCCATCCCGCCCCCGCCGGTCCGGGACGCACCCTGACCGGAGGTCGAGGTCGATGCCTGACCGGGGGCGCCGGTCGGAGCCGTACCACCAGCCTGCGCGCCCTGCGTGCCTCCGGTACCGCCGGGCCGCATTCCGCCCATGCCGCCGCCGGGTCCACCGCCCATTCCGCCCGACGAATCCGAGGTCTGCACCGCGGTCGGGATCGACCCGCTGTGCGCGGTGGCGGAGGTTGCGATGCCGAAGGCGGCGGTGGAGCCGAATCCGGCCAGGGCGCCGACGATCACAGCGGCAGCGACGGCCTTGCGGAAGCCGAGGCGTCCGCCGACGAGGATGACCAGGACGGCGAAGACGGCCGCCGCACCGATCAACCAGCGGGCCCACACGGGACCGAAGTCGGCGCGGTTCAGCAGCACGATCGACCAGCCGACGGCCAGTGCGATCATGGCGCTCATCGCGATCCGACCGTCCCAGCGGTGCCGCAACTCCCAGGCGAACACCGATCCGAGACCGACGAGCGCTGCAATGGCCGGGGCCAGGGCGACGGTGTAATACGGGTGGATCGTGCCGCTCATGAAGCTGAAGATCAGCCCGGTGACGATGAGCCAGCCGGCCCACATCAGCAGTCCGGCCTTCTCGACGCGGCCGAGACGCTCGGTGTCGCGGACTCGGATGAACTGTCGGACAACGAGGTACAGACCGAAGACGATCACGAACAGTGCGACCGGGAGGAGCCAGGAGATCTCGTAGCCCATCTCCGAACCGAACAGACGGTTCAGACCGGTGGCGCCACCGAAGCTCGAGCCGGCGGCACCGTTGCCACCCATGCCGCCGCCGCCTCCGCCTCCGCCGCTGTTGCCGAGGATGCGTCCGAGACCGTTGTAGCCGAGGACCAGGTCCATGACGGTGTTGTCGGTGGAGCCGCCGATGTAGGGCCGCGATCCGGCCGGCCACAGCGCGACCACGAGGACCCACCATCCGGCACCGACGATCAGCGACACCCCCGCGATGAGCAGGTGGCCGATCCGCCTGAGCCAGCCGGTGTCGGCCAGCAGCAGGTAGACGAGAGCGAACGCGGGCAGGACGAGCAGCCCCTGCAGCATCTTGGTGAGGAACGCGAACCCGAGGGCGACACCGACGAGGGCGAGCCACTTCCACGACGCGGTCGGGACCGCGCGGACCAGGCAGTAGGCCGCGGCGACCATGAGCAGCACCAGCAGCGCGTCGGGGTTGTTGAACCGGAACATCAGGGCCGCGGCCGGGGTGAAGGCCAGCACCGCACCCGCGATCAGGCCCGCGGCGACACCACGCCGAGGATCGGAGACGCTGCGACGGACCAACGCGTAGAGCAGGGCGACGGCGGCCACCCCCATCAGCGCCTGCGGCATCAACACCGCCCAGCTGTTCATGCCGAAGATCCGCACCGACAGCCCGGTCACCCACAGCGACGCCGGCGGCTTGTCGACGGTGATGAAGTTCTGCGCGTCGAGTGAGCCGAAGAACCACGCCTTCCAGCTGGTGCCGCCGGCCTGTGCGGCCGCGGCGTAGAAGGTGTTGGCGTAGCCGTTGATCGACAGGTTCCAGAGGTAGAGGATCGCGGTGACGATCAGCAGTACCGGCAGCGGCGCCTTCGTCAGCAGCCGCGACCGCATCGACGGTGTGCTGGATCGGTCCCGATGGCGACCACCGTCGGGGGCCGGATCGGCGCCCGGCGGTGCGGGTGCGAAAAGGGTGGTCATGATGCCTCCGTGTGAGCGTGGCGGTCGGCGGTTGTCCGACCGTGATGCTCATACGATGCGTTTACTTGCTCGTCTCACCCTGGGTAGGAGCTGGGAGAACCCTGGGAACGATTTATTCGGTCGGCCCTGTCCACAGCTGTCACCACTGGGGTCGGCCGTGTGGATTATCCACACCTCGAGCCGTAGCGGTGTCGGTTGTGGAAGGTCAGCTCCACAACTGGATGACGACCCGCTCGTCGAAGTCGCCGCGGGCGGCGGCTCGAGGTACTCGTCGAAGTCGAAGTCTCCACGGAGCCAGACACCGCCGCCGACCGCTGTGGAAAAGCGAGCCTCCCACGAAGCGACATGCGAAGCCATGAAACTCAATTTACGAGCCGACGCGCCAAAGACCGGCAGCTTTCTATGCCGGTGACTCGGTCGGATAGTCGAGGGCACGACAAGCCTCGAGCAGGCGGCGGTCGTAGGCGACCACCGCTGTCAACTCGGACCGGATCTGAGCGGCCGACGCCAGGTGGATCGCGTCGAGCGAACGCAGCGTCGGCGGACCGATCGTCTCGGCCAGCGCGATCACCCGCTCCGAGATCGGGATGGTGTCGAGAAGATCGAGGACACTCCGCGCCCGCTCCGTCAGCCCGGGACCGCCGTCACGAAGCACCGTTCGCAACAACTCGACGCTGCCGAGCGCACTCGTCACTGCTGTTTCACCGGCGCGGCCGGCGAGCCACCTGGTCAAGGCATCCGTTTCTCGTTCGCGTACAACGAGTTTGACCAGAGCAGACGTATCCAGATAGATCACCGTTCCCGGCGATCCTCGTCCAGAGCGTCGGACAGACTTCCCGGCGGGAGGGTGACCGTGTTGATGCCGCCCAGTCCCTTCGAGTTCTTCGCCGCCACGATCACTCCGGCGTCGATCAGAGACTCTCGCGTACGCGCACTTTCGGTGACCGGCACCAGGCGGGCGACCACTCTCCCGCGATTGGTCACCTCCAGCTCCTCCCCTGCCTCGACCTGCGCAAGGTATCGAGACGCGTTCTGCCGCAGCTCACGGATGCCGATGACCTTCATTTCGCCAAAGTAGCACATGTGGTGCTACATAACCGGCCGCATCGGGCCCACCACGCGACAACGAGGGCCCAACACGAATGCACGACGGCCCAACCGGGCGCGGGCGCAACGGCCGAACGGGCGGGTCAGCTGTCGGCGATGGCGGCCTGACCGCCCACACCGCTGACCGTGGTGCGCAGGGCGGCGGCGGTGACCGCGTACATCGACGACTTGATCTCGCCGATCGTCCGACCCCGGGTGTTCTGATGCGTGCGGGCGTACTGCAGGGCCGCGGGCAGCACCTCGTCGAGCGTGACCGCGTCGTCGACGATTCCGAGCTCGCCGGCCTGCGCACCGCCGTAGCGGCGGCCGGTCACGAGCATCTCGTGGTTGACCCGCGCCGGGACCTTGTCGGCGACCAACATGACGCTGCCGGGCGCGTAACTGGCACCGATGGTGACGCCGGGCATGCACAGGTAGCCGCGGTCGGAACGCATCACGACGTGGTCGTGGGCGAGCGCGAAGAGGGCACCTCCACCGAACGCGTGACCGGTGACCGCTGCGACGGTGGGCATCGGGAACGTGAGGATCCGGGCCAGCAGGATCTGCACGCTCTCCACGTACGGGTCGACATCGTCGACGTTGGCCAGCACCCAGGCGGTGTCGAGGCCGGTCGAGTAGAACTTGCCGAGCGCGGTGGTCACCAGCGCGGTGGGGCCGTCGCTCGCCTCGACCTCGTCGAGCAGTTCGTTGATCTTCGCGACCTGCGTCGGGCCGAAGACGTTCTCGTCGTCGCCGACCCCCTCGTCGTTGAGGTGCAGGACGAAGATGCTGTCATCGCGCGTGAGGTGAGGCACTCCCGCACCATATGTCAGCGCAGGACCGCGTCGACCACCAACTCCGCCACTTGTTCGTCGGTCATCGAGCTGCCGGGGATCAACATGTGCGAATACACGATGCGCACCATGAACTCCGACGCCGCACGGGCGTTCGGACGCAGCGCGGCCGCGAGCTCGGGTTGGGCGTCGAGGTCGGGCAGGCACCGCGTGACGATCACGTCGACCAGCGTCGTGTCGGTGGTCCGGTCGTCACCGCTGGCGACCAACGTCGACACCAACTCGGCAGGCTCGTTGCGCAGCAGGTACTGCAGCGCCTCGTGGTCTCGGATGTAGCCGAGCACCTGCACGATCAGGGTGGTGATCTTCTCGCGGGGGTCGTCGACCGTGCCGATCCACGTGTCGATCCGGTCGTGCAGCACCGACACCTCGCGGTCGACGATCGCGGCCAGCAGTTCGTCGCGGCCACCGAACACCCGGTAGGCCGTCGCCCGGCCGACCCCGGCCTGGCGTGCCACCGACGTCAGGTTCAGCGCCTGTGCACCGAAGCGCGACACCACCGACACGGCGACGTCGACCAGCCGTTCACGCTCCATGCGACGACGGTAATGGATCGTCCCGGGCACGATCGGGTGGGACGTAGGCTCGGGTCAACGCTCGAACCAGTCTCGCAAGCAGCGCCGGGGCACCCGCTGACGTGTTCGTCGTGGCGATCAGGTGGTTCGGACCCTGCGCGGAGGATTCCCTTGACCGATCCCAGAGTGCGCGCCGTGTTGCGCGACACCGGGCGCATCCTCGGCCGCGGTGATCTCGCCGGCGCCGCCGGCACGATGACGTACTTCGCCGCGATCGCCGTGGTGCCCTGGGTGTTGCTCGCGGTGTGGTCGCTGACCTGGTTCGACGGCGTGGACAGCGCCGAGCGGACGCTTCTGCGGCTGCGCGTTCTCATCCCGCCGGACATGGGCGCGCGGCCCGTGTTCGACACCGTCGTGCACACCGGCACCCATCTCGGGCTGCTGGGCATCGTGGTCATGCTGTTCCCGGCATCGTTCTACGGCGAGGGGCTGCGCCGCGCATGTGTGCCGATGCACGAGCGGTCCGATCGGTTGACCAGCTGGCGTGGCCGCATCTCGATGATGGCGTTGGTCGTCGTCGTACCGCCGCTGACGTGGATCCATGTGCGGGTCGGCACCCTGCTCGTCGGACTCTCGCCGGAGGGCGGCGCCGACGGCTGGGGGCCGTTCGCACTGCGCGTCTGGGCCGGCTTCACGATCACATGGTTGCTGCTGAGTGTGGTCCTCACCTGGGTCTTTCGCGAGGTCACCCCGGGCAAACCCCGGTGGTGGGTCGCACTCGCGGGCGCGACGGTCACCGCGTCGTTCGTGTCCGGTTTCGCGCAGGGGTTCCTGCTGTTCCTGTCGATCGGCATCGACATCGGCATCCCGTACGGCGGCCTGCGCGTCGTCGGAGGCGTTGTGGCCGTCGGCTTGTGGCTCTACCTCATGCACATCCTCATCATCACCGGATGGGCGCTGACCCAGGCGATCGATCACCGCGACGATCGAGCGCAGGCCGCGCCGGTGTCGCATCCGGACGCAGCTGATGACGGATCGCCACCAGCAGCTGCGCCATCCCGATGATCGCGAGAACGGACCCGACCACCCCGATCGACGTCACGAGCACGGGACCGGTGACGAACGACGCCGCGTCGACACCCCACCGACGCAGGCACCACACAATTCCGACCGAGAGAGATCCGAACACCGCGACCAGCACGCGGGAGGGTCTCTCCCACAGTGTGATCCGAGCCGGCCCGTTCATGCCGGCGGCCTGCGCGGTGGCTCGGGCCGACTCCAACAACAGGGTGATCAGTGCGAGGACGATCCCGAGCCACATCGGCATCCCCAGCACGACGAGCACCCCGATGAGCAGGACGTCGGAGCAGCGGTCGGCGAGGGGGTCGATCACCTTGCCCCATCGGGAGACCGAGTCGGTCTGGATCGCCAACGCGCCGTCGACGCCGTCGAGGACGGCGGCGAGGGTGACCACAGCCGCGGCGACGATCGGCCACCACCGACCGAGCGCGGCGAGTCCGGGGGCGGCAGCCATCACCACGACCGTCGACCATGTCACCGCGTTCGGGGAAAGCCGAACGCGAGCAAGTGGTCTGGCGCACGCGTGAGACAGCACGACCCACCCCGAGATCCACCGTGAGGCATCGGCGTCGACACCGCCGTGTAGTTGCGACCAACGATCGAGCGTCTCCTGCCGCGTCGTCGGGGCGGTCATGATCGGGTGCCCCTCGGCGTCTCGTGGACGATGTGTTGTCGATTCGACATGATGTCGATCCTCTGCCGGGCCGAATCACGATGCCTCGCTGCACGATCGAGCACATTCACCGACCTCGGCGACACAGGTGCCGCAGGATGAGAGGTGCGGGAGATCGGGCAACGGCCCGGGGTTCCGGGCCCCCGGACGATGTCTCGGCCTGGAAACGGCATCATCGGGGCCAGAGCTAACTGTGTAACCCGGTCCCCCGACCATACCCGGGCGCAGGTGTCTCGACCCGTCAGCGCAGGGCGGCGGGTCCGTCGACCGGTTCGACATCGGGCACCTCGAGCGCATGCGTGCGGGCCCGCGGCCGACGCCTGCTCCACGCGACGCCACCCAGGCACAGCGCTCCACCGACGAGACCGACCGCGGTGGGGACCTCACCGAGCGTGGCCCACGACAGGAGGATCGCGATCGCCGGGACCACCAGAGTGGTCGCCGCCATCTTCCCGGCGTCGGTCCGGGTGAGGGCATAGGCCCAGGTGGTGAACGCGATCGCGGTCGGCCCGACACCGAGGAAGACGACGCCGACGATCGCACCCGCAGGCGCATCGACCACCTCTCCCATGGCCTGGGGCGCGAACGGGACCGTCGCGAGGAGGCCGGCCAGGCAGCCCACCCAGGTGGCGGTGACCGCGTCGACCGTCTTGAGCGCGACCTTCTGCATCAGCACACCGGCGGCGTAGAGCACCGCGGTGATCAGACCGAGCACGACGCCGAGCATGTCGTTGGACCCGCCGCCGGTGCCACCGAAGGCGATGAGCAGGACACCGGCGAACGCGACCACCATGCCGATCACGAGCGGACGCGGGAAGCCCTCCCCCATGAAGAGCCCGGCAAAGACCGCGACGAGGATCGGCGCGAAATTCACCAGGAGAGCGGCGGTTCCGGCGTCGAGATGTCGCTCGGCCCAGTTCAACAGCACGGTGTAGGCGCCGAACCACAGCAGGCCGTAGCCGATCACCAATACGAGCGCACGCCCCCGCGGCAGCGGCTTGCGGAAGCGCAGCGCGATCGCGGCGAGCCCGATGAACCCGACCAGGAGTCGGCCGAAGGCCAACGCACCCGGCGAGAAGTGCTCGCCGACCGACCGGATCACGACGAACGACGATGCCCACAGCAGCACGGTGGTCAGCGCGGCCAGAAGAGGGAGGTTCACACGGTCGGTCACGCGCTGCATGGTGCCCTTTCGTCGGTGGTCGTCGATCACAGCATCCCGCCTCCGAACGCGGAGGGTCCGGCGGCTTTCGGACATGAGGTTGCCCGCATCGCCAGATAAGCACAAGCTGTTTGTGCTTGATGACGATTAAGTGCAGCTGTAGTGTCTGTCGCCATGATCGATGTGCACCGCCTTCGCGTGTTCCGGGCCGTGGTCGCCGACGGATCGATCGCCGGCGCCGCCTCCGGACTCGGCTACACGTCGTCGGCCATCAGCCAACACATCACCGCCCTCCAACGCGAGACCGGCCTCGCGCTGCTCGAACGACAGGGCCGCGGCCTCGTGCCCACCGAAGCCGGTCGCATCCTCGCCGAGCGCAGCGCGGTGGTGTTCGAGCGCCTGGCCGACGTCGAGGCGTTGATCGGCGATCTCCGACACGGCCGGGTCGGGACGTTGTCGGTGAGCTACTTCTCGTCTGCGGGCGCCGCATGGATCCCGCCTATCGTCGCCGCGCTCACCCGGGAGTTCCCGAAGCTCCGGTTGGACCTGCGATTGATCGAACTGCGCGCCGAGGGCGCCGATCCCCCCGACGTCGAGATCTTCGTCGACGGGGTGGAGTCGTCAGAGCTCGCCGGTTACCGGACGTATCCGCTGCTGTCGGCCCCCTATTACGCGGTCGTCCCGCGGACGAACCCATTGGCCGGGCGGGCATCGGTCGAGCTCGGTGAGCTCCGCGACCAGGCGTGGGTCGACAACGACGTGGCCCGCGGCCCGTGTCGCCAGGTGTTGCTCGACGCCTGTGCCGCAGCCGGTTTCACCCCGAGCTTCGGGGTCGAGACGCAGGACTACCCGACCGCGATCCGCTTCGTCGCGGAGGGGGTGGGGATCACGGTGCTCGCCGAACTGGGCCTCGGCACACTCCCCGACGCCGTCGTCGCGATCCCCGTCACCGACCCCACACCGACGCGTCGGATCTCGGTGCGTGTACGCGAGGTGGTCGCCGACAACCCGGCGGTGGTGCGAGCACTCGAATTGCTGCGCGCACGGGCCGGCGTCGGCCGCTCGGAGGCCGTCAGCTCGGGATGATGTTGCTCGACGTCAGGTCGGGGACGGTCGCGTACTCGTGTGACTCGTCGTCCCGGGTGACGAGGAACGCGGTCAACATGACCATCGACCACGTCGACAGCACGAAGGCCTGGATGATGATGAGCAACGGAACGATCGACATGGGTACTCCCGGGGGACGCGGGGCACGAGGCCCCAGGGATCCACACTGACCCACGAACGGTACGAAGCACCCACCGTAGGTCCGACGGACAGCTCGTGTCGACCGGACGTACCCCCGGTGTGAGCAGGTCGACACCGCCCCTGAGCAGGTGCTCAGGGGCGGTCGACGACCGGACAGGTCAGACCGAGAGCTTGCGCAGACGCGGCTCGAGGTCCTTCTGGAAGTTGGTGAGGAAGCGCTGCTGGTCGTGTCCGGGGGCGTGGAACACGAGGTGGTTCAGGCCGGCGTCGGTGTACTGCTTGACCGCCTCGACGGCCTCGTCGGGGTCGGAGGCGACGATCCAGCGCTTGGCGACCTGCTCGATCGGCAGCTCGTCGGCGAGACGTTCCATCTCCGTCGAGCTGTTGACGCTGTGCTTCTGCTCCTGCGTCAACGACAGCGGCGCCCAGAACCGGGTGTTCTCCAGGGCGAGGTCCGGGTCCGGATCGTAGGAGATCTTGATCTCGATCATCTTGTCGATCTCGGCGACGTCGCGCTCGGCCTTCTCGGCACCCTCGGCGACCGCGGGCAGCAGCTTGTCGGTGTAGAGCTCCATGCCCTTGCCGGAGGTGCAGATGAAGCCGTCTCCGGAGCGACCCGCGTAGCGGGCGACCACCGGGCCACCGGCCGCGACGTACACCGGCACGGGCTTGTCCGGGATGTCGTACATGTAGGCGCCCTGGGTGGTGTAGTACTCACCCTCGAAGTCGACCTGCTCGCCGGTCCACAGCTCACGCATGAGCTTGATGGCCTCGCGCAGACGGGCGAAACGCTCCTTGAACTCGGGCCATTCGCCCTGGAACCCGGTGGCGTACTCGTTGAGCGCCTCGCCGGTACCGACGCCGAGCATGATGCGCTCGGGGTAGAGACAGCTCATCGACGCGAACGCCTGCGCGATCACCGCGGGGTTGTAGCGGAAGGTCGGGGTCATCACCGATGTGCCGATCTGGACGCGCTTGGTGCGCTCACCGACCGCAGCCATCCAGGTCAGCGAGAAAGGGGCATGACCACCGTTGTGCCGCCAGGGCTGGAAGTGGTCGCTGACGGCCACCGAGTCCATACCGTGCTCCTCGGCCGAGACCGCGATCTCCACCAGCTCGCGGGGATCGAACTGCTCCGCCGATGCCTTGTAACCGAGTTTGAGTTGCTGCGCCATTGCCTTCTCCTGCTCACCGGGGTTCCGCCATCAGATGACCTACGTCGCTGGCCTCCAACCTAGCGCCGTGCGTCGGCGCCGATCAGACCGGTAGTGGGAGATCGAGTCGGAACACGGCGCCGGACAGTCCGGGCCCGTTGTGCCCGGCGTCGACGAGGACCAGCTCGCCGCCGTGCGATCGGGCAAGTCCTCTCGCCACCGCGAGACCGAGCCCCGACCCACCCGACCGCCGGTCGCGTGAGTCGTCCAGGCGGACCATCCGCTCGAAGATCCGCTCGCGATCGGCCGCGGCGACACCGGGGCCGGTGTCGGCGACCTCCAGGTGCGCCCAGCCCGGTGTCGAGTACACCGACGCGGCCACGCTGCCGCCGGTCGTTGCTGCCTGACAGGCGTTGTCGACGAGGTTGGCCACCACCTGACTGATGCGTCCGGCGTCGGCGACCAGGGGTACGGGATCGCCTCGAACGGTGACCGCGATGTCCGGGTGGATCACCGCGACCCGCGCGACCTGATCGGCGACCAACGACAGCAGGTCGGTGGGCGACGGACTGAGCGTCAACCCCGCGTCGATACGCGCCATGTCGACCATGTCGTCGACGAGCCGCCCGGCGCGTCGGGTCTCCTGTACGAGCAGGACACACAGCTGCTCTCGCTCGTCGACCGGTGTGTCGCGATCCTGCTGGAGCAGTGTCTCGGCGATCGCCTGCACCCCGGTGATGGGGGTACGCAATTCGTGCGCGGCGTCGGCGACGAAGCGCCGCACCGACTGCTGAGCAGAACGCTCGCGCGCCTCTGCGCCCTCCAAGGAATCGAGCATGTCATCGAATGCCACTGCAGTACGGCCCAACTCGGTGTCGCGACGTTGCGGCGACAAGCGCTCCCCGCGGTGGCCGCGCGCGATGGATCGAGCCAGGGCGGTCATCGCGTCGAGCGGCGCCAACGCATAGCGGACGCCGACGAGCAACAGCACCGCGGTGAGCACGAGGGCACACAGACCGGTGATGACCATCCCCCACAGCAACCGACTCTGCACGCCGTCGAGCAGGCGGTTGTCCACTGAGAACGTCACTTCCGCGTCCCGCGCCCACGCACGGGTTCCACGGAGCTTGATCACTCGCCGCGCCTCACTCTCCGACGGCGGCAGCGGTTTGCCCACCACCGTGCCGTCGGAGAGAGTCAACTGCGCGCGTACCGAGCGTCCGTCGATCCTCGCGATGAACCCCTCGGGGGTGGCCGCGGTGCGCGCGAGTTGCCGGGCGTAGGTGACGCGGTCGGCGAGAAGGTTGTTCACATCGCGGTGTGCTGCGACGGTGAACAGCGTTCCGGCGATCGCGATCACGGCCGTCAGGACAACGGCGAGGACGGCGACGGCGATGACGGTGACCCGCGTACGCAGGGACCGGGTCCTGAGATGTCCCGACGGCGTGCTCATGACGGCACATCCGTGGGCCGCGCACTGTCGAGGGTGTAGCCGAGCCCGCGTTCGGTGTGCAGCAGACGAGGGCCGTGTTCCTCGAGTTTGCGGCGCAGAGCACTGACGTGGACCTCGACGAGGTTGGGATCGTAGTGCTCGTATCCCCAGACCGCCGTGAGGATCTGGGTCTTGGTCAGCACGCGACCGCGGCGCCGGGCCAAAAAGCACAACATGCGGAACTCGGTGGCGGTCAGCGTGATCGGGGTACCCCCACGCAACACCCGCGCCGCGTCCGCATCGACGACGAGGTCGTCGACGTGGACGATCGTGGACCCTCGACCTCGCCGCCGCAGCACGGCGTCGACCCGTGCGACGAGCTCGGCCATCTCGAACGGCTTCATGACGTAGTCGTCGGCACCCTCGGTGAGACCGTGCAGCCGATCGGTGACGGCATCGCGCGCGGTGACCATCAGGATTCCGGCGTCGGTACGGCGGCGCACGATCTCGAGGAGGGCGAACCCGTCGGAGCCGGGAAGCATCACGTCGAGGAGCACGGCATCGGGTCGGAACTCGGCGAGATCCACCTCGAGAAGGTCCCCGTCACCGCGCGCGACCACCGAGTGCCCGGCGACGGTGAGAGCGGCCGCGATGGCGATCCTGATCGGCGTCGAGTCCTCGATGACCAGGATCGAAGAGCCCATGGGTCGAGTGTGCCAGTGCGACCGGCGCGATCAGCCCGGCTGCGTCGTCGCGCTCGGCGTCGCAGTCGTGGGGGCGCCCGGTTCGCCCGTTTTCGCAACACGCTTGGCGACGCGGGTGGCGGAGATCGTGCCCGAGTCGCTCTTGCCGACCACCGCGATGCGGTCGCCGACGACGAAATCGGACTGCTGTTGTGGTTTCTTCGCGGTTCCGAAGCGGGTGTTCTGCCCGACGGTGATCGTCACCGTCCTGCCGTTGCGCGCGGCGATCGTCCAGGAGGGGCCGCTCTCCGCGGTGATGGTCCCGATGGTGACACCACGTCCTTGTCGCCGGCCGCCGTTCTGGCCCCTGTTCTCGCGCTTCTGGCCGCCGTCGGCGGAATGGACCTGACGCGAGTGGGCCGACGTCGAACGCCCATGGTCGTCGTTCCCGGTGGCGGCCCAACCGATGCTCCCACCGACCACGCCGCCGATGACCAGCCCGGCGACGCCGGCGACGATCCCGGCGCGGCGCGATCCGGTGAACCAGGTGCTCGACCGGGCGGTTGGGGGCGGCGCGGCGGTGTCGGCGGTGTCGGCGGGGCGGGTGAAGCTCTCGGTCGGTTGCCGGTCGCTGTCCTGCGGCTCGTTCGGATGTCCCATGTCGGCGACGCTATTCGGCGTGGAGACGTCGAGACTGAAGAAGCTCTGAAGGTGTGACGAGGACGCCGCCGGGAGGATATTCCCGTTTCACGACGTTTCCCCTGTCCGCGAACAGGGCTTTCTTTCGTTGACTTCAAGCTCACTTGATGTTCTACGCTCGGATTCATGAGCATGGAGTCCGTCGCGTACAACTCGCTGTACCGCACGATGAGCCGGTCGGAGAAGAAGTCGCGACTGTCCCGTGCCGAACGCCGCGAGACCATGCGGCGGATCGGGCGCTTCGCGGCACCGCACCGGATGCGGATCGCCATCTTCCTCGTGTTCAGCATCGCCACCGCGATCCTGACCGTCGCCACCCCGATCCTCGCCGGCCGGGTGGTCAACCAGATCACGGGCAACGGCGCCACCTCGACGATCATCTGGCTCTCGGTGCTCATCGCGATCATCGCCCTCGTCGAGGCCGGCGTCGGGCTGCTCGTACGGTGGCTCTCGGCCACCATCGGCGAGGGCCTCATCCTCGATCTTCGACGCAAGGTCTTCGACCACGTCCAGACCATGCCGATCGCGTTCTTCATGCGAACGCGCACCGGCGCGCTGGTCAGCCGGCTCAACAACGACGTGATCGGCGCCCAGCGCGCGTTCAGCGACACCCTCTCGGGCGTGGTGTCGAACTTCGTGACGCTGATCCTGACGATGACGGTGATGCTGTTCATCTCCTGGCAGATCACCCTGCTGGCCCTGGTGTTGTTGCCGCTCTTCGTCATCCCGGCGCGACGGATGGGCAATCGGATGGCGGCACTGTCGCGGGAGGCCGCGGAGTACAACGCACAGATGTCGACGCAGATGACCGAACGCTTCTCGGCCCCGGGCGCGACGCTGGTCAAGCTGTTCGGCCGTCCGGACGAGGAGTCGCGTGAATTCGCGGCGCGCGCAGCCAATGTGCGCAGCATCGGCGTGCGACGCGCAGTACTGCAGTCGGTGTTCGTCACCGCGTTGACGCTCGTCTCGGCGCTCGCGCTGGCGCTGGTCTACGGTCTCGGCGGCTACCTCGCCGTGCACGGCAACCTCAACGCCGGTGCCGTGGTCTCGCTGGCGCTGTTGCTCACCCGGATGTACGCGCCGCTGACCGCGCTGGCCAACGCGCGGGTCGAGATCATGAGTGCCCTGGTGAGTTTCGAGCGTGTCTTCGAGGTCACCGACCTGGTCCCGCTGATCGCCGACAAGACCGATGCCGGCGAGGTGCCGCCCGGGCCGGTCACCATGCGTTTCGACCACGTCCGCTTCGCGTACCCGTCCGCGGACAAGGTGTCGCTCGCGTCGCTCGAGGAGGTCGCCCAGCTCGACAACCGCGGCGGCGTCGAGGTGATCCACGACGTGTCGTTCGAGGTCGCGGCCGGATCGATGGTCGCCCTCGTCGGCAGCTCCGGGGCGGGCAAGTCGACCATCGCCCAACTCGCCACGCGCCTCTACGACGTGGACGAGGGGTCGGTGTCGGTGAACGGGGTCGACGTCCGCGACGTCACGTCGGCGTCGCTGCACCGCAGCATCGGCCTGGTCACCCAGGACGGTCACCTCTTCCACGAGACCGTGCGCTCGAACCTGTTGCTGGCCAACCCGTCGGCCACCGAGGACGACATCTGGGCGGCGTTGCGACGCGCCCGTCTCGAGGACCTCGTGATGTCGTTGCCCGACCGTCTCGACACCGTCGTCGGCGAGCGCGGCTACCGACTCTCCGGTGGCGAACGTCAGCGGCTGACCATCGCGCGCCTGCTGCTCGCGGCCCCGTCGGTGGTCATCCTCGACGAGGCGACCGCACATCTGGACTCCACCTCGGAGGCCGCGGTGCAGGAGGCGTTGGCCGAGGCCCTGACCGGTCGGACATCGATCGTCATCGCGCACCGGTTGTCGACCGTCCGTGCGGCGCAGGAGATCCTGGTCATCGAGGACGGTCGCGTCGCCGAACGCGGAACGCACCTGACCCTGCTCGCCGCCGGCGGCCGCTACTCCGAGCTGTACCGAACCCAGTTCGCAGACCAGCGTGAGGTGGCGGTCGACGCCTCGGTCACGGCCTGAGTTCGCTACGTCGGTTTGACCAGCAGCAGTTCGACGTTGTGGTCGACCGAGGTACCGAGACGTTTCGGGTCGTAACCGGTGTCGTTGTAGGAGAACTCGCGGTACATCGATCCGAGCCCGGTAACCGAGTGGTCGGAGTAGGCGACCTCGTACGGCGCCGCCGACTCGATCAGCGTGCAGAACACCGACAGCGTGCCGTCTTTGTTGTCGTTCACCTCGATCACGCGCGCGTTCTGCGGGAAGTCGATGTGCGACGCGGTGTTGATCTCCCAGAAGCTCTGCGCCGGAGTCGGTCCGCGATGCGGGGTGATCTTGTTGGTGTGGGTGTGACCGTTGACCCAGGCGATCACATTCGGGAACCGATGGAAGAAATCGATCAGCTGCGGCCCGGTGGCACGTCGTTCGAACGGCCGCTCCGGGTCGGGGATCGGCAGCTCCATCGTGTCGCTGGTGTGGTGACTGAACGCGACGAACAGGGTGGTGCGATCGCGGGTGAACAGCCGCTGCATCCAGTCGAGCTGACCCTGCCCGATCGACCCGTCGGTGAACCCGGCGTGGTTGGTGGTGTCCATCGACACGCCGACGACGCCGGGAGCGATGTCGAACGAGTAGTAGGTGATGCCCGATTGCGGTGCGTGCGAGGCGAATCCGTGCCCGACCGGCCCCGGGCCGGTATAGCGCGGCCGGAAGTGCTCGGCCATGTACTGCCGCGGGGTGAACGGCGCGCGGCGCGCGTCGGGGGTGATGCGGCGGATCGGCCCGGTCTGCACCTGCTCGGCCAACACCTTCGCCACCGATGTCGGGGCCGTGTTGTACGCGGTCGCCATGCGATCGATGGCGGCCTGGTCCTTGGGGACGTCGAGCTTGATGTTCCCGGTGTAGAGCGCGTCGATGAACCCGATCCCGCTGGGAACGACGCCGGAGACGCTGTCGTCGTGGTTGCCGAAGACACTGAACCACCGCGTGTCGAGCCCGGGGCTGGTGATCGGCTTGATGCTCGACGACAGCAGGCCGGGGATCTGCGGGAAGCCCTTCTGCTTGTAGATGTCGTTGACCGGGGACTCCGGCTGCCAGTACAGCGTCGAACCCCAGACCTGAACGCCCTCATAGCGGTTGAGGTCGCCGGTGGACTGCTGCAGTGACCCGCCACTGAACAGGGTGAGGAACCAGTCCAGCTCGGCGAACTCGTGGTTGTCGGTGTTGTCTCCGGTCGACACGACGCAGTCGAACGCGCGGCCGTTGAACGGCGCCGATCCGAGAGCGTTGATCCGCTCGATCAGGGTGATCGTCGCGGCCGCGCCGAGCTTCTCGTGCGGGCGGAACGCCGACCCGTTCTGCGGGTGGATGAACTCGAGGCGCACCGGACTCTCCGCGTCGACCATGTGGATGTCGGTCGTCTGCACGATCGACGCCAGTCCGACGCGGCGGTCGTCCCGGCCGGCCTTCGGGGTCGCGAGTTCGGAGCGCACGATCAGCGGCCACCCGGCGCCGGCGGTGAGACGGCGGTACTGCCGGACGCCGGTCGACGCGGGTGTGCCGACGGCCTCCAACGTGGTGCCGGCGATCGACACCGCGCGCGATCCGACGGCGGGATCGGCGTAGGCGAGGGGCGCGGTCTTCGAGGTCGCGGCCCCCACGGCGGCAGCGGCGCCGAGCGCACCGACTCCCTTGAACAGGCTCCGGCGGCTGACCTCGTTACGGTCGAAGTCGGTCATCGTGGTCTCCTCGACCGAGGGCAGACGAGCGGTCTGCGTCGACGGCACGCCATACGGGTGCCCAGTCAGATCTTGCCTCACACTCGCGCCGAAGCCGAGTGAAACGCCCCCGAATTGTTCGTGACACCCGGAATCGGGCAAAGCCCACATCGTCTTTCGGGTCTACCGATCACCACTTATGGTGTGGACACATTCGGCCCGAGGGGAGGCGGCGTCATCGATGGACTGGTCACTGCGCGCATGTAGCCGGCACGGGCACGCAACCTATGAGCCCACCGACCATCCGGGCTTGCGGTCACGACTGACCGGGACCACCACGGCCGGCGACGTCTGGCGTTGCCTACGGTGTGGCGACTTCGTGATCGGCGAACCGCGAGGTCAGGGTCCCGCCGACGAGGCTCCCGACATCGCGGGCGGTAAAGCCGCGCGCGACCGGGTCGTGCTGCGACTCCTCGCCGTCGAGCGACTGCTGCGCGCCATCGTCCTGCTGATCGCGGCGGGTGCGGTCATCCGCTTCCGCGACAGCCGCGAGTCGGCACGCCACGCCTTCGACACCGAGCTGCCGCTGCTGCGTCCACTCGCCAACCAGCTCGGGTGGAACATCGACGACTCGAAGGTGATCCGGCTCGTCGAGAAGAGCTTCTCCCTCAGCTCCACCACGCTCGTGTGGATCGGGATCGCGATCGCGGTGTACGGGATCTCACAGCTGATCGAGGCGACGGGGCTGTGGCTGATGAAGCGGTGGGGTGAGTACTTCGCCGTGGTCGCGACCGGCGTTTTCCTGCCGGTCGAGGTCTACGAGCTGACCGAGAAGGTGACCGTGCTGCGCATCCTGCTGCTCGCGGTCAATGTGGCCGCGGTGGTCTGGCTGGTGTGGAGCAAGCGGCTGTTCGGGGCGAACGGCGGAGCTCGGGCCTATCGCGAGGAGCACCACGCCAACAGCCTGCTCTCCGTGGAGCGCGCGGCGGCCTGACCCAGGCCGTAGGCGTCAGCGGCTGGGCTGCACCCCGAGGCCCGCGACGAGGACTCCGACCATGCGACGCGCGTCGTATCGGGGATCGGCCCCCGCACCGATGCAGAGGTTGCCGACCGCCCGCATCAGATCCGTCGGGCGCACGTCGGCACGGATCTCGTCGGCCCGCACCGCGGCGTCGAGCATGTCGGCGCAGACCGGGACGAGGTTGTCGAGAAAGTACGAGTGCAGCGTCTCGAAGGTGGGGTCGGTGGACTGCAACGCCTCGGCGAGGCCGTGCTTGGTGGCCAGGAAATCGACGAACAGATCGATCCACGAGGCGAGGGCTCTGTGCGCGGAATCGTTGTGTGCCAACAACTCCGGTCCGGCCGCCACACAGGCGTCGACCTGATGGCGGTAGACGGCCACGATCAGGTCCGCGCGGGTCGGGAAGTGGCGGTAGATGGTGCCCACGCCCACTCCGGCTACGGCCGCGATCTCACGGACCGGAACAGCGACCCCCCCGGTCACGAAGGCGGCAGCAGCAGCGTCGAGCAACGTCTCGGCGTTGCGTCGGGCGTCGGCCCGCTTGCGTGTCGGCGACGGCACGGGCTCGACCACGGCGACATCCCCTCTCGACAAACGGAACAGCGTTCCGTATATTTGGATTCGGAACGACGTTCCGTTTCCGACACCGTAGCTCAGATCAGGAGTCTCATGAAGTACCGCACTCTCGGCCGCACCGGCGTACAGGTCAGCACCCTCGCGCTCGGCGCGATGAACTTCGGCGCCATCGGCAAAACCACCCAGGACGACGCGACCGCGATCGTCGACGCCGCAATCGAGGGCGGCATCAACGTCATCGACACCGCCGACATGTACAGCCAGGGCGAGTCGGAGGAGATGGTCGGCAAGGCCATCGCGGGCCGCCGCGACGACATCGTCCTGGCGACGAAGGTGTTCAACCCGATGGGCGACGAACGCAACCACCAGGGCAGCTCGCGCCGGTGGATCGTCACCGAACTCGAGAACAGCCTGCGCCGTCTCGACGTCGACCACGTCGATCTCTACCAGATCCACCGGTGGGACCCGAGGACCAGCGACGAGGAGACCCTGTCGGCACTGACCGACCTGCAGCGGGCGGGCAAGATCCGCTACTTCGGTTCGTCGACGTATCCCGCCTACCGCATCGTGCAGGCGGAGTGGGCCGCTCGCGAGAACCACCTGAGCCGCTTCGTCACCGAGCAGCCGCCGTACTCGATCCTGCAGCGCGGCATCGAATCCCACGTCCTGCCGGTCACCGAGCAGTACGGCATGGGCGTGCTGGTGTGGAGCCCGCTGGCCGGCGGCTTCCTCTCGGGCGCGATCCGTGCGGGCAAGGAGAGCACGACCAACCGCGCGAAGCTGATGCCTCAGCGGTTCGGACCGGACGCACCGGCCGCCAAGGCCAAGATCGACGCCGTCGAGAAGCTCGTCACGCTGGCCGACGAGTCCGGACTGACCCTGATCGAACTCGCGCTCGGGTTCGTCACCGCCCACCCCGGCGTGACGAGTGCGATCATCGGCCCGCGCACGCTCGATCACCTGCAGTCGCAGCTCGCCGCCGGCGACATCGAGTTGTCGGCGGACGTCCTCGACGCGATCGACGAGATCGTCGCCCCCGGAGTCGATCTGGCCCCGGAGGAGAAGTTCGACACCCCGCCCGCGCTGCTCGACGCCTCGCTGCGACGTCGCTGAGATCCACGCGTCCGACATGGACGCGCGCTCACCGCTCAGACGCGCGCCCAGATTGACGCGCGTCTGAACGGGAGACGCGCGTTCACGCCGCTCAGGTGGTGATGCGCGCCTGGGCCACGAGTTCGGCGGCCTTGGCCAGCGTCAAGCCTTTGTCGGCACGGCGCAGCGTGCGGATCTGGGTGAGCTCACCGTGGATCGGTTCGATCACCGCACGCACCTCGTCGACGGTCCAGTCCCGCGGCTTGGGAGTCGGCTTGAGTCGGACCACGACGACGCCCAGGTTGACGGCGATGACGATGACACCGATGGCGAGCCACGCCCACCGCTTCTCGTCCCACCAGCCGACCATCAGATAACCGACGCAGCCGATCAGGATGACCGACCCGATCAGGGTCAGGATCTTCGAGAACGTACGCATGCCCTGCTCCATGGGCGCCAGCTTAACGGTTGCCGATTTGTCCGATGCTCAGCGGAAGGCGTCGCGACCGGTCAACGCCTTGCCGACGGTCAGCTGGTGCATCTCGCTGGTGCCCTCGTAGGTGAGCACCGACTCCAGGTTGTTGATGTGGCGGATCACCGGGTAGTCCAGCGTGATGCCGTTGGCACCGAGGATCGTCCGACACTCCCGCGCGATCTGGATCGACTCGCGAACGTTGTTGAGCTTGCCGAGACTGATCTGTTCGGGTCGCAGCGAGCCGGCGTCCTTGATGCGGCCGAGGTGCAGCGCGAGCAGCTGCCCCTTGCCCAGTTCGAGCGCCATGTCGGCGAGCTTGGCCTGGGTGAGCTGGTAGCCGGAGAGCGGCTTGTCGAACACCTCACGCTCGGCGGCGTAGGCGATCGCGGTCTCCAGGCAGTCGCGCGCGGCGCCGAGTGAGCCGAACACGATGCCGAACCGGGCCTCGTTGAGGCAGCTGAGCGGACCCTTGAGTCCCTGCACGCCGGGAAGCATCGCCGACTCGGGCAGCCGGACGTCCTCGAGGACCAGCTCGGAGGTGACCGACGCGCGCAGCGACAACTTCCGCTTGATCTCGGGGGCGCTGAACCCGGGGGTGTCGGTGGGGATGACGAAGCCGCGGATGCCGCGGGCCCCCTCGTCGAGGTCGGTGCGCGCCCACACCACGGCGACGTCGGCGACCGACCCGTTGGTGATCCACATCTTCGATCCGTTGAGCACCCAGTCGTCGCCGTCGCGCTTGGCGCCGGTCCGCATCCCGCCGGGGTTCGACCCGTAGTCGGCCTCGGTCAGCCCGAAGCAACCGATGGCCTCACCCGCGGCCATCTTCGGCAGCCACTCGTTCTTGTGGTCCCCGCTGCCGAACGCGTGGATGGCGAACATCGCCAGCGATCCCTGCACGGAGACGAAGCTGCGCAGTCCGCTGTCGACGGCCTCGAGTTCCAGGCAAGCCAGACCGTAGGTGGTCGCCGACGTCCCCGCGCAGCCGTAGCCCTCCAGATGCATGCCGAACAGTCCGAGCGCACCGAGTTCGGGGGCCAGTTCGCGGACCGGGAAGTTCGCGTCCTCGAACCACTCGGAGACCTTCGGACGCAGGCGCTCGTCACCGAACTTGCGCACGGTGTCGCGGATCTCGCGTTCCTCGCCGTCGAGCAGACCGTCGAGGGCGAACAGTTCGGATATGGACTGGGCTGACATGGGCGAAGCTCCTATACAACGGCGGGTCCGGCATCACACTGCGTCACGGGTTGACGACGCCGTCGGCACTCACTCCAGGCTAGACCCGAGGCACGAAACGATCCACGTCCTCGATCCGGTCGTCGATCACCGCCGACGGATCGTCGACGACCGGGGATCAGAACCGTCCTTGCCGTCGACGTGACACCTCGCCTGCAACACTGGATGCGTGGGCAGGCAGCGTGGCGATTCCTCGGACTGGCGTGAGTCGAAGGCGTGCGAGGTGTGCGGTCGCCCTTTCGACAACCGCAAGCGCTGGGCTGCGCGGGGTCAGTGGGACGACGTCCGATACTGCTCGGCGAAGTGCCGGGCCCAGGCCCGTCGCGAGCGGCGCGCGGCCGACTAGCCCGCGGCGCCGTGCCTCTCCTCGTCCGACATGTCGTCGTCCTTGGCCGCCTGCAGCGCCGCCTTCACGAACTGACTGGCCAACGCGATCGCCTCGAGCGTCTCGGGATGCTTGCCCGAGATCGCGGGGAACGCGTGGATCTGCCAGGCGAAACTGTGCGCGACCGCGGAGCCGCCATTCGCGTCGATGGACTCGACGAGCTCGATGATGTCGGGCTCGAGCATCTCGTTCTGCGCGCTGGTGAACAGTGCAGGCGGGAAGATCGCCGGGGACAATTCGCCGATTCGGCGCACGCCGGTCAACTCGATCGGGCCCTGGTCGAACAGGGGGGCGAGCTCGGCCATCTTCGACATCGGCAGGTAGGCGTCGCTGCGGCTGCTGCGGTCCGGGTTGGCGGCGAGGTCGAGATCGAGGAGCGGCGAGAACCCGACATAGGCCGTCGGCGGGGTCAGGTCGTCGCGCAGTGCGTACTCGGTGATCTTGGCGGCGAGGAATCCGCCCGCGGAGTCGCCGGCGACCACGACGTGGCGGTAGCCGCGCTCGAGGAGCAGCTCGCGGTACGCGTAGTAGGCGTCGTGGACCGACGTACCGACACCCGCTTCGGGCAGCTGGCGGTACGCCTGCGAGAAGACCGGGAGGCCGGTGCCGCGTGACATCCGGGCGGCGACGAGACGGTGTGTCGCGAGGCCGCAGGTGATGAACGCGCCCCCGTGGAGGTACAACACGGCGGTGTCGCTGTCGCGGCGGCTCGGACCCGCGGGGACGGCGAGTTCGACCGGCCGACCGGCGAGTTCCATCTGTTCGAGGACGACGCCTCGGGGCTTGGGTCCGCGGGCAGCCGCGCGGTCGACGAGGTAGAGCAACTTCATCCCGGACGGGGACAGCGGCCAAACCTTGAGTATCGGCCTGATGAACAGTCGGGAACCGAACCACATCGGTCGCGATCCACGGCTCGGGCGGTTGTGCGTGATCACCGGCATCGAAAACCTCCTCCGGCGTTTGTCGACTGTGGGAGCGCCCGCCGGTTTCTTGTCGGTACGCGCCACGTCGGACGGCAGATCCCGGGCGCGGAAATCGCCACTGGTTGATGGATCTACATCGAATGTAAACGAAACTTACGTGACAGTGTCGCCCCCGATCCGCGTTTCGCTCCATTCGAGGCGCCTCTCGGTGGGCGACCTCACCGCCTGCGCACAGTCGAGAGCTGCAACACTGACACCGTCCAAATCCTGCATGATCGCTTCTCGCCCGCCGCGGAACCGCGCGGGGAAAGGACGTCGGTGACCACCCCGATTCCCCCGCAATACCTCCTGTCGTCGCAGGCAGGCGCACCGCGAACGCTCATCGACATCCTCGCCGAGACCGCGCAGAGGTACCCGCAGGCGCCTGCGATCGACGACGGCGACGTCGCCCTGAGTTATTCCGAGCTGTCGGAGGCGGTCGTCGAGGGCGGTCGGTGGCTGAACGGTCAGAAGATCGGTCGCGGCGATCGGGTCGGGATCCGGATGCCGTCGGGCTCCCGCGAGCTCTATCTCGCGATCCTCTCGGTGCTCTCCGCGGGCGCCGCATACGTCCCGGTCGATGTCGACGACCCGGACGAGCGTGCCGATCTGGTGTTCGGCGAGGCACAGGTCGCCGCCGTGATCGACGCGACCGGCCTGCACCGGACGCCTGCGGTCCGCGCCCGCGACGCCACCGACGACGCCGTGCAGACCCCCACCCCCGACGACGACGCCTGGATCATCTTCACCTCCGGGTCCACCGGCACACCCAAGGGCGTCGCGGTCACCCATCGCAACGCCGCGGCGTTCGTCGACGCCGAGGCCGACCTGTTCCTGCTCGACGAGCCGATCGGCCCCGGCGACCGGGTGCTGGCCGGGCTGTCGGTCGCCTTCGACGCCTCGTGCGAGGAGATGTGGCTCGCCTGGCGCCACGGCGGCTGCCTCGTCCCGGCTCCCCGCGCGCTCGTGCGCAGCGGCATGGACCTCGGCCCGTGGTTGGTCTCCCGCGACATCACCGTGGTCTCGACGGTCCCGACCCTCGCATCGCTGTGGCCCGCCGAGGCACTCGAGGCGGTGCGCCTGTTGATCTTCGGCGGCGAGGCCTGCCCACCCGAACTCGGCGAACGCCTCTCGGTGCCCGGCCGCGAGGTCTGGAACACCTACGGCCCGACCGAGGCGACCGTCGTCGCGTGCGCGGCGTTGCTCACCGGCGAGTCCCCGGTGCGTATCGGCCTGCCGCTCAAGGGCTGGGACCTGGCCGTCGTCGACCCCGCGGGCAACCCCGTCGCCGAGGGCGAGACCGGCGAACTCGTGATCGGCGGGGTCGGGCTGGCCCGCTACCTCGACCCGGCCAAGGACGCCGAGAAGTACTCCCCCATGCCGACTCTGGGCTGGGATCGCGCCTATCGCAGCGGCGACCTCGTCCGCCTCGACGCGGCAGGGCTGGTGTTCGCGGGACGCGCCGACGACCAGGTCAAGGTCGGCGGCCGTCGCATCGAACTCGGCGAGATCGACACCGCGCTGCAGAACCTTCCCAACGTGGGCGGGGCCGCGGCCGCGGTGCGCAAGACCGCGGCGGGCAACTCGGTGCTCGTCGGATACCTCGTCTCCACCGACCCCGCGTTCGACATCGCCGCCGCCCACGACGCACTCGTCGCGCAACTGCCCGCCGCACTCGTCCCGCGCCTGGCGCTCGTCGACGAGCTGCCGGCCAAGGTCTCGGGCAAGGTCGACCGCAACGCGCTGCCGTGGCCGCTCCCGGGGTCCGCGGGCGACGGCGACCCCAGCGATCTCGGCGCCACCGAGCAGTGGGTGGCCGACAAATGGACCGCGGTACTCGGTGTGACCATCGTCGACCCGGACGCCGACTTCTTCAGCGAGGGCGGCAGTTCGCTCGGGGCGGCACAGCTGGTGACCGGCCTGCGGGAGCGCTATCCCGAGGTGACCGTCGCCGATCTCTACGACCACCCCCGACTGGGGTCGTTGGCGCAGATGCTCGACGACCTCAACCCGGGCATCACCGCCGAACCCCGCGAGGTCGCACCGACACCGCGCCTCGCGGGTCTGATCCAGGTCGCGCTCGCCGTGCCACTGACCACGCTCACCGGCCTGCAGTGGGCCACCTGGCTCGGGGTCGCCAACAACATCGCCGCGACGTTCTCCGACGCCCCGTGGCTGATCACGGTCAACTGGTGGATCCTGCTGGCCGCGTTCATCGTGTTCATCACCCCGCCGGGGCGCATGGTCATCGCGGCGGTGGGCTGTCGGACGTTGCTCGGCGGCCTCACCCCGGGCAGCTATCCGCGCGGCGGCTCGGTGCACCTGCGGCTGTGGTTGGCCGAACGCCTCACCGAGGCGAGTGGTGCCGCCAACCTCGCCGGTGCGCCGTGGATGATCTACTTCGCGCGCTCCCTGGGCGCCGACATCGGCCACGGCGTCGACCTGCACACGTTGCCGCCGGTGACCGGGATGATCTCGCTGGGCGACCAGTGCTCGGTGGAACCCGAGGTGGACCTCGCCGGCTGGTGGATCGACGGCGACGTCGTCCACATCGGCGACATCGAGATCGCCGAGCGCGCCACCGTCGGTGCCCGCTCCACGCTGCTGCCCGGTGCGCGCGTCGGCCGCGACGCAGTCGTCGCGCCGGGATCGGCGGTCATGGGACGGGTCAAGGCGCGCCAGCACTGGGCCGGTTCGCCCGCGGTCAAGACCGGGAAGGCGACCACCCCGTGGCCCGCCGAACGGCCGCCGCGCCGCAGCCGGTGGGTGCCCATCTACGGCATCACCTCCGTCGCGCTCGCCGGGATCCCGCTGGTGTCGCTGGCCGCCGGACTGGCCGTGATCGGGTCGTGGGCCGCCGACGCCGACCGACTCCGGTCGGTCGCCCTGCGCTCGCTCGCCCTGCTGCCCGCCGCGACGGTCACCTCCCTGCTCGTCTTCGCCGCCATCACCGCGATCGGCGTCCGGCTGCTCTCGCTCGGCATGGTCCCGGGCTACCACGCGGTTCGCTCCCGCGTCGGCTGGCAGATCTGGGCCACCGAGCGACTGATGGACTCCGCACGAACCTTCCTGTTCCCGCTGTACGCGAGCCTGCTCACGCCTGCTTGGTTCCGACTGCTCGGTGCCGACATCGGCAAGGGCACCGAGATCAGCACGGCGCTCGTGATCCCGAAGTTCACGTCGGTGGGCGACGGCGCGTTCCTCGCCGACGACACCATGGTCGGTTCCTACGAGCTCGGTGGCGGCTGGATGCACATCGACGAGGCGAAGATCGGCAAGCGCGCGTTCCTCGGCAACTCGGGGATGACCGGTCCTGGCCGCAAGGTCCCGAAGAACAGCCTCGTCGCGGTCCTCTCGGCCACGCCGAGCAAGGCGAAGGCCGGATCGAGCTGGCTGGGCAGTCCCCCGGTCCGTCTGCGACGTACCGCCGCCAACTCCGACACCAGCCGCACGTTCGACCCGCCGATGAAGTTGAAGGTGGCCCGCGCGGTCGTCGAGACGATGCGGCTGATCCCGGTCATGATCACCTTCGGCCTCGGCCTGTTCGTGCTCATCGGCCTGCAGTACATCGCCTCGCGCTCGCAGTTCTGGGTGGCGGCATTGGTGAGCGGCCTGATCCTGCTGGTGGCCGGCGCCATCGCCTGCTGCGTCGCCGCGGCCGCCAAATGGCTTGTCGTGGGCCGGATCGAGGTGGGTGAACACCCGCTGTGGAGTTCGTTCATCTGGCGCAACGAGCTGTCGGACGCGTTCGTCGAGACCGTCGCCGCGCCGTGGTTCGCGAACGCCGCGACGGGCACCCCGATCCTCAACGTGTGGCTGCGGCTGCTCGGCGCGCGCATCGGCAAGGGCGTCTGGTGTGAGACCTACTGGCTCCCGGAAGCCGACCTCGTGACGCTGGGCGACGGCGCCACCGTGCAGCGCGGGTGCGTGGTGCAGACCCACCTGTTCCACGATCGGGTGATGGCCATGGACCGGGTCACCCTCGGCGACGGCGCCACCCTGGGACCGCACTGCGTCGCACTCCCGGCGGCCGGACTCGGTGAGTCGGCGACCGTCGGACCGGCGTCACTGGTCATGCGCGGCGACGTCGTCCCGGACCACACACGGTGGCAGGGCAACCCGATCGCGCCGTGGACGCGCACCGACGCGTGAGGTCAGACCTCGCTGCGACGGCGCCGCCTGCTGGTCACGAAACCGTCCACCCCGGTACGACCGGTGTCGACCAGACCGACCGCGACCAACGCGGCGATCAGCGCGAGCGGGAACTCGTAGCCGCCGTCGAAGTTCCAGAACCCCTTGTCGGCGTGCACGTAGATGATCGCGCCGATCATGTCGGCGATCAGGAGGATCGACACCAGGGGCATCAGGATGCCCAGGATCAACAGGATGCCGCCGACGAGCTCGACGTAGGTCGCGTAGTAGGCGCTGAACTCAGGGAACGGCACGTCCATCTTCATGAAGCCCGCCTGGGTGGCGTCGATGCCATTGGTGTGCAGCTTCTGCCATCCGTGCATGATGAAGATGAATCCGAGGATCACCCGCGCCACCAACGACGTAAAACTTCTCGATGTACCCATCAGGTGTCCTTCCCGACAACTGCGCCCGACATGTCCGGTCCGCTCGAACGCTACCGGCTCGGCCGCCCGGTCACACCGAACCCGGCCGATCCGCGAGGCTGCGGTCCGACGGGTAACCTCGTACCACCACAATCGAACCGACGAGATGACGTGCGCGACTGGAGGATGGGTGCCGAGTAGGACTGGCAAAGGTGCGCGTGACTCGGACACCGGGACGGGTCCCCTGCTCGGCGACCCCGACGACGGTGTCGATCCGTACCTCCCGAAGAACGGCAATCTCGGTTATCGGGTGAGTCGCTACGACCTCGATCTCGAGTACAAGGTGGCCAGCAACCGGTTGGCGGGCACCGCCACGATCACCGCCACCGCGATCAACACCCTGGGACGGTTCAGCCTCGACCTCGCGACGTCGCTGTCGGTGTCGCGGGTGTCGGTCAACGGCAAGCGGGCCTCGCGCTACAGCCAGCGCACCAACAAGCTCTCGGTCACCCCCGCCGACTCGCTGCCGCCGGGCGGGGCGATGACCGTCGTGGTCAAGTACTCCGGCTCACCGAAGCCGATCCGCGGACCGTGGGGCGAGGTCGGATGGGAGGAGCTGACCGAGGGCGCCCTGTGCGCCAGCCAGCCCAACGGCGCCGCGTCGTGGTTCCCCTGCGACGACCACCCGAGTTCCAAGGCGAGCTACCGCATCGCGATCACCACCGAGTCGCCGTATCTGGCGGTGGCCAACGGGACGCTGCAGCGCAAACGCACCAAGGCCGGCTCGACGACGTGGATCTACGAGCAGGTCGAGCCGATGGCCACCTATCTCGCGACCGTCCAGATCGGCCCGTACGTGCAGACGACGCTCGCGACCCGGCCGGTGAAGATCAAAGCCGTTCTCCCCGAACGCCTCAAGGCGAATTTTGCGTCCGACTTCGCCCGCCAGAAAGACATGGTGGCGGCATTCGGCGACATGTTCGGTCCGTACCCGTTCCCGGAGTACACCGTCGTCGTCACCGACGACAATCTCGAGATCCCCATCGAGGCCCAGGGGCTGTCGACGTTCGGCGCGAACCACTGCGACGGCACCGGACGCTCGGAGCGTCTCGTCGCCCACGAGCTGGCCCATCAGTGGTTCGGCAACTCGCTCACGCTGGCGCGATGGGCCGACATCTGGCTGCACGAGGGCTTCGCCTGCTACAGCGAGTGGCTGTGGTCGGAGCACTCCGGCGGACAGTCCGCGGACTCGTTGGCCCGCTACCACCACCGCCAGTTGTCCTCGGCACGACAGGATCTCGAGGTCGGCGACCCGGGACCGGACTCGATGTTCGACGACCGCGTCTACAAGCGCGGCGCGCTCACGCTGCACGCGCTGCGGGTCGGCGTCGGTGACGACGAGTTCTTCGATCTGCTCAAGGAGTGGACCCGCGAGTACCGCTACAGCTCGGTGTCCACCGACGACTTCACGGCACTCGCCGCGCGCCACAGCGAGGGGTCGCTCAACCGGCTGTGGCAGCAGTGGCTTCACGAGAAGCCACTGCCACCCTTCCCCGAGGCCGGCTGAGCGAGGCCTACCGGCTCAGGCGCGCTCGTCGGGTACGACGTGCACGGCGGCCTCCTCGGCCGATGCCGCTGCCCCGTCGAATCCGACGTCCTCGGCGGTCTCCTGGCTCGACAGATGTGCGTCGACGCCCTCGTCGGGTGCGAGCAGCCGACCCGACCGCTCGTCGCCGACCTCGTTGTCGTACTCGTCGATGTCGTCGGGGACACCGTCGGGATCGGGCGCGGGCGGATCGTCGTGCAGGTTGATCTGCGCGGCCGGATCCGGCTCCTCCTCGGCGAGGTGCTCGTCGAGCGACTCGCCTTCGCGCTGATCTTCGGCCGTCACGCCGTAACGCATTGCCTTGCTGGGCTTCTCCGGCGGGGAGTAGCCCTCGTCGAGGATGTCCTCGACACCTCGTTCGTCGAGCGTGTCCCCAGGCTGGAGCTGGTCGTCGGAGTCGAGGCTGTACTCGCCGTCCGAACCTTCGGGTGTGCTGTCGACGTCGTCACTCATTCCTCCACCCTAACCATGCGCGTCGCGGGCGGTTGCCTGCGGCGTGGCCGGGCGCGATAGTCGACACATGGCGACCGAACAGGCACTGCTCGACCTCATCACCGCACACGACCAGGGTGTGCTCGCGACGATCCGGCGCGACGGCCGTCCGCAGCTGTCGACGGTCAACTACGCCTTCGACGAGACGACCCGACTGCTCCGGGTGTCGATCACCGACGGGCGGGCCAAGACCGCCAACCTCCGCCGCGACCCCCGCGCGGCGATGCACGTCAGCAGTCCCGACGGGTGGTCGTATGCGGTCGCCGACGGGGCGGTCGAACTCAGCGCGGTGGCCGCGGCCCCCGACGACGACGCCGTCACCGAGTTGATCGAGCTGTACCGCGCGATCGGCGGTGAACACGACGACTGGGACGACTACCGCCGCGCGATGATCGACGACGGCCGCCTGGTCCTACGTCTGCACGTCGACCATCTCTACGGTCAGGCCCGCTGACCCGCCAGTTGGGCACGTAAGCCCGCCAGTTGGGCACGTAAGCCCGCCGGTTGGGCATAGGAGGCGCCACGTTTGCGGCGGGTGCCCACCTGGTGGTCGTACCTGCCCAACTGAGGGATGTACGTGCCCAACTGGTGGTCAGGCGTCGCGCGCGGCGAGGCCCGAAAGGTATCGCTCGACGTCGTCGAGGCGCGGCAGCAGCCCGGTCGCCGCGGCCTGCTCCAGGGTCGGTGCGGCGGTGTCCTTGTCCGACAGCGACACCTCGAGCGGGCTGCCGTCGCGGCCGACGACGGGCCAGTCGATTCCGATGGCCGGATCGAGCGGGTGGATGCCGTGTTCGCCGCCCGGGTTGTATCCGGTGGAGCAGAAGTAGGCGACGGTGGAGTCGTCGGCCAGCGACAGGAATGCGTGTCCGAGTCCCTCCGACAGATAGACCGCACGGCGATCGACGTCGTCGAGCACGACGCTGTCCCACTGCCCGAAGGTCGGCGACCCGACGCGGATGTCGACGACCACGTCGAGAATCGCCCCGCGCGAACAGGTGACGTATTTGGCCTGACCGGGCGGGGTGTCGGCGAAGTGCACACCCCGCAGCACACCTGCCGCCGAGACCGAGGTGTTGACCTGGGCGAGCGAGAACTCGTGCCCGATCAGCTCACCGAGGACGGACGCCTTGAACGCCTCGAGAAAGACCCCTCGCGGATCGGGATGCTGCACCGGGGTGAACTCCCACGCGCCGGCGACAGACAGCGGACGGACTCGCACGGCTAGAGCCCCCTGTCGAGGATGCCGAGGAGATAGTCGCCGTAGCCCGACTTCGTCAGTTTCTCCGCCCGGGAGCGCAGTTCGTCGTCGCCGATGTAACCTCGGCGCCACGCGATCTCCTCGGGGACCGCGATCTTGAGCCCCTGCCGCTGTTCGACCGTTCGCACGAAATTCCCGGCGTCCTGCAGCGAGTCGAACGTGCCGGTGTCGAGCCAGGCGGTCCCGCGGGGCAGGACGTGGACCTGCAGTCGGTCGGCGTCGAGGTACGCCCGGTTGATGTCGGTGATCTCGTACTCGCCGCGTGCACTCGGTGTGAGTCCGCGAGCGATCTCGACGACGTCGTTGTCGTAGAAATACAACCCCGGGACGGCGTAGTTCGAACGGGGATTCTTCGGCTTCTCCTGTAGCGCAACGGCTTTGCCGGACGAATCGAAGTCCACGACACCGTAGGCGCCGGGGTCGGCGACCCAGTAGGCGAACACCGCTCCCCCGTCGACGTCGCTGAATCGCATGAGCTGGTTGCCCAGTCCGGGACCGTAGAAGATGTTGTCTCCCAACACCAGTGCGGCCGAGTCACCCCCGATGTGGTCGGCCCCGAGGACGAAGGCCTGCGCAAGCCCGTCCGGTGACGGCTGTACCGCGTAGGTGATGGAGATGCCGAACTGCTCACCGTTGCCCAGCAGATGTGAAAAGGATGCCGCGTCACCGGGTGTGGTGATGACCAGGATGTCGGTGATGCCCGCGAGCATCAGCGTCGACAAGGGGTAATAGATCATCGGTTTGTCGTAGACCGGGACGAGCTGTTTGCTCACCCCGAGGGTGATCGGATGCAGCCGCGAACCGGTGCCGCCGGCCAGAATGATTCCCCGCATGGCGACACACTATGCCTCGGTGAGGTGTCCGGCTCAACCTCACGAGCCGCAGGTGTGGGCCGGTAGGCTCGCATCCGTTGCACCGACAACCGGAAGGATGTGCGATGCGCGCACTGGTCACGGGGGGTGCCGGATTCATCGGCGCCAACTTCGTCCTCCGCACGGCGGCGAGCCGTCCCGACGTCGACATCACCGTGCTCGACAAGCTCACCTACGCCGCCAATCGGTCCACCCTCGATCCGGTCGCCGACCGCATCGAGATCGTGGAGGGCGACATCGCCGACGCCGACCTCGTCGACCGTCTCGTGGCGCAGACCGACATCGTCGTCCACTTCGCCGCGGAATCGCACAACGACAACTCCCTGGCCGACCCGTTTGCGTTCGTGCAGACCAACCTGGTCGGGACCTACACCCTGCTGGAGGCCGTGCGCAGGCACCGAACCCGAATGCACCACATCAGCACCGACGAGGTGTACGGCGATCTCGCGCTCGACGACCCGGCCCGGTTCACCGAGTCGACGCCGTACAACCCGTCGAGCCCCTACAGCTCCACCAAGGCGGGCAGCGATCTGCTCGTGCGCGCCTGGGTCCGGTCCTTCGGCATCCACGCCACCCTTTCCAACTGCTCCAACAACTACGGGCCCTACCAGCACGTCGAGAAGTTCATCCCCCGCCAGATCACCAACGTGCTCACCGGCGCACGACCCCGGCTCTACGGCACCGGCGCCAACGTCCGCGACTGGATCCACGTCGACGACCACAACGACGCCGTCTGGCGGATCATCGACGCCGGTGTCGTCGGCGAGACCTACCTGATCGGCGCCGACGGCGAGACCGACAACCGGACCGTCGTCGAGACCATTCTGGAGATCCTCGGCAAGCCCACCGACGCATACGATCTCGTCACCGACCGTCCCGGGCACGACATGCGCTACGCGATCGACTCCACGCGACTGCGCACGGAGCTGGGGTGGTCACCGCGGTACACCGACTTCCGCGCCGGCCTCGAGGCCACCGTCGACTGGTACCGCGAGAACGAGGACTGGTGGCGCCCGGGCAAGGACGGTGTCGAGCGCGGGTACGAGCGCACCGAGAAGGTCGTCGGTTAGACCGAGCCCGACGTTCGCGCGTCGGCCCCCAGCATGCGCAGCACGACATCGATCACGTCGGTCATCGACGCGACGCCTTTCGCGTGGCCGAACAGCTTGGGTTGGGCCGACCGCAGGAACGTGGCACTGACCATCAGATAGGCCGCGGTGTCGGTGTCGACGTCGTCGGCGACGAGACCGGCCTCCTTCAGCGCGCCGAAATACCTGCTCATCGCGGCGACACCGCGATGCGGCCCGAAGTCGTTGGCCGTGATCACCGCGCCCACCTCGTCGCGCAGCCCCCCGTCGCCGTGTGCCGCGACCAGCAGATCGAGACCGTCGTCGAGGAACGTGTGCACCGCTCCGACGTACTGCTCGAGGACCGCCCGGACGTCCTCGAGGACCCTTACCTCGGTGGCGTCCATGTCGTTCTTGAACGCGAACAGCGGGCGCAGCGCCTCGTGGAACACCGCGGTGAGCAGGGCCTGTCGGTCACCGAAGTGATAGAAGATCGACCCCTCGGAAACGCCTGCGCGCGTGGCGACCTCGCGAGTCGTCAGTCGCGCGACACCGCGCTCGCGCAGTACCGCCAGCGCGGACGACAACAGCTCGTCGCGTCCGATCGCCGGGGGCCTTCCGCGTCGCGCCATGGGAGCCACACTACCCAACAGAAGTCAATTGTTGAGTGTTCACTCAGAATGTGTCACCCTTTTCTGAGTCCGCACTCAACCTGGAGGCTCCATGGCCCGCAAGTGGCTCACCCTGACCGCCGTCTGCACCGGCGTGTTCATGCTCCTGCTCGACGTGACCATCGTGAACGTCGCGCTCCCCGACATCCAGACCGATCTCGGATCCGACCTGTCGGATCTGCAGTGGGTCATCGACGCCTACGCCCTCGCGCTGGCGGCGCTGCTGCTCACCTCGGGCACGATCGCCGACATCGTCGGCCGCAAGAAGGTCTTCGCCATCGGCATCGTGGTGTTCACGGTCGGGTCGTTGGCCTGCGGTCTGGCGCCGAACATCACCACGCTGGTCGTCTCGCGCGTCGCCCAGGGCGTCGGCGGGGCCATCATGTTCGCGACGTCGCTGGCCCTGCTCGCGCAGGCCTTCGCCCCCCGCGAGCGCGGCGTCGCCTTCGGCGTCTTCGGTGCGGTCACCGGCGTCTCGGTCGCGGTCGGCCCCGTGCTCGGCGGCATACTCACCAGCGGGTTGTCCTGGCACTGGATCTTCTTCGTCAACATCCCCGTCGGCGTCTTCGCCCTGGTGATGACCATCATCGGTGTCGACGAGTCGAAGGCCCCCGGGCAGCACCGCATCGACTGGCTGGGCTGCGTCACCTTCAGCGCCGCCCTGGCCTTCCTGGTGTTCGGCCTCATCCGCAGCCACGCCGACGGCTGGGGTTCGCTCGAGGTGGCCGGCTCGCTGATCGCCGCGGCCGTGCTGCTGACCGCCTTCGTCGTGGTGGAACGCGTCTCCGACCAGCCGATGGTCGACGGATCGCTGTTCCGCGTCCCCACCTTCACCGGCGGACTCATCGCCGCCTGGGCCATCTCCGCGTCGATGTTCTCGCTGCTGACATACATCGTGATCTACCTCCAGAACACGATGGGCTACTCCGCGCTGCAGGCCGGGCTCTACTTCCTGCCGTTCTCCGGACTGGTCTTCGTCGCCGCGGCGGTGGCCGGCCGACTCTCGGACAAGATCCCCGCCCGCTGGCTGATCACACCGGGGTTCGTGCTCGTCGGTGCCGGCCTGCTGCTGATGCGCGGCACCGACCCGACCGGCGGCTGGACCCAGTTCATCCCGGGATTCGTCGTCGCCGGCATCGGAACCGGTCTGATCAACGTCCCGCTGGCGTCGACCGCGGTGGGCGTCGTCGAGCAGTCCCGCGCCGGTATGGCGTCGGGCATGAACTCGACGTTCCGGCAGATCGGCATCGCGACCGGCGTCGCCCTGCTGGGCAGCCTGCTCTCGTCGCGGTTGAGCAACAACATCTCCGACTCCCTGGCCGGGACACCGATCGCCGACAAGGGGCGCGAGATCGGTGACGCCGTCGCCAACGGCGGCGCCGCCCAGGTGATCTCGTCGGTGCCCGCCCCGCTGCGCGAGCTGGTCACCGCGAGTGCGGGTCGGGGTTACGCGAACGCCCTCGACCTCATCCTGCTGCTCGCGGCGTGCATCGCCGCGGTCGCCGCGATCTCGAGCGCCCTGCTGATCCGGTCGAAGGACTTCCACGCCAACCGCGTCGAGGCAGAGCAGAAGGTCGACGAGGACCTGGCCCCCGCGGGTTCGTGAACCGAGCGGCCTAGCCCGCGATCCTCGCCGGCTCGGGCCGTGGGGTCTCGACGACCTCGTCGAAGCCCGGGCGCGCGGTACCGACGAACGACCGGACCCACGCGACGACCGCCTTGGCCCGATTGCCCACGCCCGCCAGGTAGTACAGGTGCACACCGAGCCAGGCGACGAAGGCGAGCAGACCACGGAAGGTGATGCGCTCGGTCAGCTTCGCGACCGCCCGACCGCGGCTGATGATCGACATCGACCCCTTGTCGAGGTAGCTGAAGACGCTGCCCGGGGCGCGCCTGCGGGTGATGATGTCTACGGCGTGCCGACCCTGCTGCATGGCGACCGGACTCTGTCCCGGGTAGCCGTGCAACGAGGTCATGTCGCCGATCGCGTAGATGTTCGCGATGCCGCCGACCGTGAGGTCGTCGTTGACGAGGAGACGTCCGGCGCGGTCGGTGTCGCAACCGGTCGCCTCGGCCAGCACTCCGGCGAAGTCGCTGGCCGACACCCCGGCCGACCACACGACGGTGTCGGTGGTGATCTTGCGGGTGGCCGCCCCGTCGTTGACGTCCACGGTGACGACGCCGTCGGCGATGTCGGTGACCATCGAGCCGGTGAGAACCTCGACACCCGACTTCTCCAACGCGCCCCTCGAGTAATCGCTCAGCCCGCCACCGAACGCGGGCAGCACCTCGTCAAGACCCTCGACGAGCGTGATCGCGACCTCACGGCGCTCATGCCTACGGGCCAGTTCGGCGATCTGACCGGCGACCTCGACCCCGGTGGCACCGGCACCGACCACGACGAAGGTGGTCGCCGCCGCGTCGTCGGCAGGCGCGTCGAAGCACGCTCGCAGGTGGGCGCGGAGTCGGGTCGCGTCGTCGATGGTCTTGAGGGCGAAGGTGCGGTCGGCGTACTCATCGCGGCCGAAGTAGCTCTGGGCGGCGCCGGTCGCGGCGATCAGCGATCCGTAGTGGACCCGATGGTCCTGACCGTCGGCCCGGTAGGTGAGCACCGCGGGCATCGCGTCGACCGCGGTGACGATCCCGTCGACCACCTCGACGTCGCGGTGGCGACGCAGCAGGGTGTCGGTGCGGGGCGCGATGTCGTCGCGGGCCAGGACGCCGGTGGCCACCTGGTAGAGCAGCGGCTGGAACAGATGCTCCGGGGTGCTCGAGATCAGCAGGGCGGTCTTGCCCCGGCCGCGTAGGCGGCGGGCGGCGGCCAGCCCGCCGAATCCCGATCCGACGATCACCACGTCGTAGTACGTCGCGTCATCTGTGCGCACGTCGTTCTCCTCTCGCTACTCATGAACAACCCCCATGCTCCTGGTTCGCGTTCCCCGCGTCACGCGCGTTTTCCAGATGCAATTGATCTGGATTGCTCATGAATGAACCGATAGGATCGGTGACCTGCGACAGAGGGGGCGAGATGGAACTACGACAGCTGACGTACTTCGTGGCCGTGTCTGACGAACTGAGTTTCAGCCGCGCCGCCGAGCGCACCTTCATCTCGCAGTCGGCGATCAGCCATCAGGTGGCGCGCCTCGAACGCGACCTCGGCGCGGCCCTGTTCGAGCGATCCACCCGCACGGTGACCATCACCGAGGCCGGTGAGCGTCTGCTGCCGGTCGCCCGTCAGATGATCGATCTGGAGAAGCACGCGTACGCAGCGGTGCGCGACCCCGGATCGCGGGTCCGCCTGGCGGCGAACATGTCGTTCGCGCGGCGGTCGTTGTCGGCGATCGCCGAGGTCCGCGAACGACACCCCGACGTCGAGATCGAGTTCGTCATCAAGAACTTCCAGCAGCGGGTGGACGCCGTCGTCTCCGGCGACGTGGACATCGCGCTGATCCGCGGAAGCGTCAGCGATCCCCGGTTGCGGGTCGAGCAATTGTGGGTCGAGGAGCTCGTGGTGGCGGTGTCGGAGAAGCACCCGCTCGCCGGGGCGGCGGAGGTCGATCTGCGCGACCTCGTGTCCCACCCGCTGATCCTGCCGCCACAGAAGCAGCAGGTTCTGCTGCACAACGTCATCCGACAGGCCTTCGCCGACGTCGATGCGGTGCCGCGGTACGGATCGCCGATCGCGGCCGATCACACCGCAGCGCTCGAACTGATCAACCACCCGGACACCTGGACGGTCCTCTACGACGACCAACCCGGGCCGGCGATCGCGTTGCTGCGGGAGAGGAACGGACGCCTGCGGGTGCCGGTGAGTGCCCTCGTGCGGACCCACGCGCTGCAGGAGTCCGGCGCCGGCGAACGCGCCGCGATCATCGGGGACCTGATGGCGCGTCTGGGCGCGGGGACGGGGGTGGCGCCATGATGGAGTGGCCGCGTCACATCCCGACGCTCACCGACGGGGTGATCACGCTGCGCGCCCTGGAACCCGACGACGTCGACGCCGTGCTGCATACCGCGTCGGACCCTGACTCGATTGCCTTCACCACCGTCCCCGACCCCTACACCCGACAGGACGCGGTCGACTTCGTCGAGACACACTCGACGAAGGTGTGGCCCGGTTTCGAGGTGGCGATCGCCGACGCCGACGACGCCCTTGTCGGTACGTGTGGTCTGCGGATCCGGGATGACGAGAGCGCCGTGACCGAGATCGGGTACATGGTCGCGCCGTGGGCACGCGGTCGCGGGATCGCCACCCGCGCAACCCGTCTACTGATCGACTACTCCTGGACGATCGGCGCGTACCGGGTCGCGCTGGATGCCTCGACGATCAACCCCGCCTCCCGACGCGTGGCCCTGCGGTGCGGCATGACCGAGGAGGGAATCCTGCGGTCGGCGCACCTCGGCAACGGCGGCATCAGACACGACGTCGTGGTCTACGGCATCCTGCGGACCGACCCCCGCACCTAACTCGTCGACTGGGCGGTTACGGACATCGAGTGGGCGGTTGCGGACGACGACTGGGCGGTTACGGCAGTACCGGGGGCGGCATCCGGTAGGTCGGCGGTGTCACCGACATCCCGATCGGGTTGCGCACCGTCGGGGTCGGTGTCCCGGGGATCTGCGCCGCGGGGTCGATCCCGAGTCGCCGCGCGAGGTCGAAGGCCTCGGCGACGTCGTTGATGGGCCCGGCGGGAACCCCTGCGGCGGTGAGCACCTCGAACCAGTGGTCCGCGCCGTGTGGGCGCAGGGCGGCGGCGATGTCGGCGACGAGGGCGTCCCGGTTCGTGATGCGCGCGGTGTTGGTCGTGAATCGCTCGTCGGTCGCGAGTTCGGGTGAGCCGATGGCCTCGGCCATGCGGGTGAACAGCTTGTCGTTGCCGACGGCCACCGCGAGTGGGCGGTCCGCGGTCGAGAAGACCTGATAGGGAACGACACTGGGGTGACGATTACCCATCGCCGCGGGCACGACGTCGGCACCGAGATAGCCGGCGGTCTGGTTGACCATCGACGAGAGGGCGACCGAGAGCAGATCGAGGTCCACCCGTTGACCGACGCCGGTGCGGTCGCGATGTCGGAGGGCGGCGAGGATGCCCGCGACCGCGTGGACCCCGGTGAGCACATCGATCACCGCGACGCCGACCTTCGACGGCGCGTCCTCGGGCCCGGTGACGCTCATCAATCCGCTCATGGCCTGGATGAGCAGGTCGTACCCCGGCATGGACGCACCACCGTCTCGACCGAATCCTGTTATCGCGCAGTAGATGAGATCGGGCCGATCCGCGGACAGCGTCTCGTATCCGAGGCCCAGGCGTTCCATCGTCCCGGCGCGGAAGTTCTCGATGACGACGTCGGACCGCTCGACCAGGGTTCGTGCCGCACGTCGTCCGTCGTCGGTCTGCAGATCGACGGCCAGCGACGTCTTGTTGCGGTTCACCGAGGTGAAGTAGGTGGCCATCGGCTCGGCGCCGTCCGGGGCGTCCTTCTCGTACGGCGGCCCCCAGGAACGGGTGTCGTCGCCTGCGCCCGGGCGTTCGACCTTGACCACCTCGGCGCCGAGATCGGCCATGAGCATCGTCGCGTACGGGCCGGCGAGGACCCGACTGAAGTCGGCGACGACGATGCCGTCGAGCGCGCCGGTCATGATCGGGAGGCCACATCAGGAGAACGGTCCACACGGCAGACGCTAGTCGGCACATTCGGCACGCGATTTCGGCACGCTCGGCGGTGGGGGTGACCCATCCCACTCGGCGACCCCTTGCTCGACTAACAGTTGTAGTTTCACAATGGTCCGGTGGAAACCGAGACCTACAGCGCACGGCGCAAATGGATCATCCTGTGCACCTGTTGCCTGAGCCTGCTGATCGTGTCGATGGACGCGACCATCGTCAACGTCGCGCTTCCCGCGATCCGTCGGGATCTCGGCGCCTCGGTCTCCGGACTGCAGTGGGTCATCGACATCTACACCCTGGTCCTGGCCAGCCTGCTCCTGCTATCGGGCGCGATGGCCGACCGCCTCGGCCGCCGACGCATCTTCCAGATCGGCTTGGTCGTATTCGCGCTGGGGTCGCTGCTCTGCAGCCTCTCGACCAGCGTCGAGATGCTCATCGCGGCACGATTCGTGCAGGCCATCGGCGGGTCGATGCTCAACCCGGTCGCGATGTCGATCATCACCCAGGTGTTCACCGGTCGCGCCGAGCGTGCCCGCGCGATCGGCGTCTGGGGTGCCGTCGTAGGCATCTCGATGGCGCTGGGACCGATGGTCGGTGGCGTGCTCATCGACCTGCTGGACTGGAAGGCCGTCTTCTGGATCAACCTGCCCATCTGTGCGGCGGCGATCATCCTCGCCGCGATCTTCGTCCCGGAGTCGCGCTCGGCCACCGTCCGCAAGCTCGATCCGCTCGGCCAGGGACTCGGCATCCTGTTCATGGCGTCACTCATCTCCGGACTGATCGAGGGACCGAACCTCGGGTGGGGCGACCCGCGCACCCTCGGCATCTTCGCGCTCGCCCTCATCGGCCTGGTGGGGTTCATCCGCCATGAGGGACGGCACGCCTCCCCCTTCATCGACCTGCGGTTCTTCCGGAGCGTTCCGTTCGCGACGGCGACCGTCATCGGGATCGTCGCGTTCTCGGCGTACGGCGGATTCCTGTTCCTGATGTCGAACTACCTGCAGAACGTCCGCGGCTACTCGGCTGTCCACACCGGCCTGATCTACCTCCCCATCGCCATCGGCACGCTGATCTTCTCCCCCATCTCCGGCCGCCTGGTCGGGCGCTATGGGACGCGACCGTCGCTGATCGCCTCCGGTCTGCTGCTCGCCGTCGCGTCAGTCCTGCTCACGACGTTCACGCCGACCACCCCGGTCTGGCTGCTGATCATCGCCTTCGGTCTCTTCGGCGTCGGATTCGGTCTGGTCAACGCCCCCATCACCACATCGGCGGTCAGCGGTATGCCGCGGGACCGAGCCGGCGCGGCGTCGGCCGTCGCATCCACCAGCCGCCAACTCGGCGTCAGCCTGGGCGTCGCGATCAGCGGATCCATCGCCGGAGCCGCGGTCACCGCGTCCGACAGCGCCTTCACCGACGCTGTCCAACCGCTGTGGTGGATCACGACCGGACTGGCACTGTCGATCACCGCCCTCGGCATCATCAGCACCACCGGATGGGCCAAGAGCACCGTCGAGAAGACGGCGTTCCTGTTCGTCTCACCGAGCGAGCCGAAGGCACCCGCGCATGTCTGAGGATCGGACCACCGCGCAGCCACGCGACGCCGCACGGGCCTGGCAGTTGATGGCACACTTCGTGATCGACCACCGAGGCCCGTGGCGTAAAGCGATGATGGCGCGAACCGGTCTGCCGTTCAATCACTTCCGGCTGTTGCGGCGGATCGGCTCCGGCGCGGTCACCATCGGCGATCTCGCAGCCGCGGCGACCATCGACGCCCCCGCGGCCACCGTCGGCGTCAACGAGTTGGAGAAGCGCGGCCTCGCCGAGCGGACTGTCGACCCGACCAATCGTCGCCGCAAGTTGGTGTCGCTGACCGACTCCGGCCGCGCGGTGCTGGCCGACGCGATGACGACCGACGACCCGGCACCCTCGGCGTTCGACGCCCTCGACGACGACGAGATCGCCGAGCTAGTCCGCTTGATCGCCAAGCTCGACACGACCGCACACGGCTGAGGTCAGGTCGGTCCGCTCGAATCCTGAGCGGCAAGAACGCGGTTGGCCTCCCGCACGGCCGCGGCGTTCGACTTCCCCTGACGCGAGCCCGCCAGTTTGGCGGCGATGTGATCACGCACCGTGATCGGTTCGTAGGCCATCCCGTCAGCGGACTCGAGGTCATCGGGCAGGGTGGCGATGACCGCCTCGGGGTTCCCGTCGTGAAAGAACGCCGCCGAACGACGTCGCCGGATGGTGCCATCCACGATCGGCGGCTTGACCCGGTGCAACGTCGACCGCCATCGGTCGTTGGTCAGACGCGCTGTGAGGTCACCCAGGTTCGCCAGCAGCGCGCCGTCGACCGGGGAGACGTCGTGCCATCGCCGGTCCGACCCCAGGACCTGGAGGCCGGCGACCTGGTCGGCCCACAGCACGGTCACGATGCCGAAGTCGGTGTGCTCGCCCATCCCTGTCAGTTCCCCGTCCAGGGTGACCGTGCCCTCGGGCAGGGCGTAGTTGTTCATCCGCAGCACGTCGATGGAGTGGTCCGCGATACCGGTGAAGAAGTCCTCCGCCACCCCGAGGGCCGCGGCGAAGATCGTGGTGAGCGTGCGCGCGACCCGAGCGGCCGCGTCGAAGTACGTCTGCACGCCCTCGGCGAACCCCTCGACGTCCGGCCAGACGTTGATGCCGTAGTCGTCCTCGGACAGCTCGAGACCGGTGAACGACCTCGCCTCGACACCGACGTTGAACGCCTCGAAGAAGTCGTTCATGCGCGTCGCGGCCTCGACCCCGAGACTGAGGCTGAGCGATTCACTCTTAGGCGGGCTGTAGCCGCGGTTGGCGCCGGTGACCCGATAGGTCTTGCGCACCTCGAGCGGTTGGGCGAAGAACCCGTCCATCGCCAGGGTCAGACCGTCGACGACGCCGTCATCGATGCCGTGGCCGCGGATCTGCATGAAGCCGACGGTCCGGCAGGCCTCGTCCACCGCGGTCACCACGTCGGCGATCTCGACCGCCGAGCCACCGCACACCACCGGTCCGATGTCGATCACCGGGACACGGAACGTTTCGGTCATCTCTCACCTCTGATGCCCTGCGCCCTCGCGGGTTGCCGACGCCGCAGCCATTGTCGGACGGCAGCGGCCCGTGCGCACCTCGGAGAGCGGACCTCAGTCGACGCTGGTTGCCGCGTCAACCAATGGGACGGACAGGCGCTTACCGGCGACGGTGGCCGAGCGCGACATCTCGACCATGTGGGCGTGCATCTCGAGATAGGCGCTACCGATCCGATCGACATCACGCGGACTCAACACGTCGAAGACATTCGACCGCACCGCCGCGACATGGCCGGGGCTCGCGGCGGCGAGCTTCGCCGCGCCCGCCTCGGTGAGTTCGGCCAGCGCACCACGTCGATCGTCCGGACAGGGCACCCGTCGCACCCACCCCGCCTCCACCAGGCGATTGATCGCTCTGGTCACACCACTCTTGGTCGCGGTCACCGCGTCGGCCAGGGGCCGCATCCGCATCTGATGATCCGGCGCCTCCGACAGCTGCACCAACAGTTCGTAGTCGGTCAACGAGATGTCGGCGTCGCGGGCCAGCTGCTGGTCGAGTCGTTGCAGCAGCAAACGGGTGGCGTTGAGATACGCACGCCACGTGCGCTGCTCGTCCGCGCTGAGCCACTGAACCTGTTCCATGCGGTCGATCATAGAGGAAATGGTTGACAACGCAACGACATCAGCTAGGGTCGTCAGTAGTTGATCGCGCAACGACATGTGCGCGCACACCACGACGAAGGGTTGCCCCCATGACCAAGCTCGCCATCCTCTACTACTCGGCCACCGGACACGGGACGGCCATGGCCGACCGGCTCAAGACCGCCGCCGAGGCGGCAGGCGCCGAGGTACGCGTCCGCCACATCGCCGAGACCACCGACCCGTCGGTGTTCGCCGAGAACCCGGCCTGGACCGCCAACTACGAGGCGACCAAGGACCTGCCCGCCGCCACCGGTGACGACATCGTGTGGGCCGACGGCGTGATCCTCGGTTCGCCGACCCGCTTCGGAAACACCGCCGCGCCGTTCCAGGCGTTCGTCGACACCCTCGGCGGACTCTGGGCCCAGGGCAAGCTGGCCGACAAGGCCTACGCCGGTTTCACCTCGAGCCAGACCGCACACGGCGGCCAGGAGGCGACGCTGTTGGCGCTCTACACCTCGGTCATGCACTGGGGCGGCGTCGTGGTCGCCCCCGGCTACACCGACGGCATCAAGTTCGCCGACGGCAACCCCTACGGCGTCGGCCACGTGACCGGCGCGAACAACACCGATGAGCTGAACAGCGCCACCCTCGACGCGCTCGATCACCTCGCGACCCGCGTCGTCACCGTCGCGGGCAAGCTGGCCTGACCGGCCTTTCGTAGCACCCACCGCACTCGAGTCAGGTTCACCATGAGCACAGCGATCGCACCCGAGCTCGACGTCCGGCGTTCCGATGATCGGGACAAGACCCGCATCGGGTGGCTGGACTCGAAACACTCGTTCTCGTTCGGGGGCAATTACGATCCCGCGAACACCCACCACGGGGTGCTCATGGTGAACAACGACGACATCGTCACGCCCGGAATGGGATTCGACACCCATCCGCACCGCGACATGGAGATCATCACCTGGGTGCTGCAGGGTGCGCTAGTACACCAGGACTCGATGGGGCACTCCGGGATCATCTACCCGGGCCTGGCCCAGCGGATGAGCGCGGGCACCGGGATCCTGCACTCGGAGAAGAACGACTCGTGGCGCCTGGGTCCCGCCGACGGAGGTGACGGGGCGAAGCACGACAACCCCGTGCACTTCGTGCAGATGTGGGTCGTCCCGGACGAGGCCGGCATCACGCCGGGCTACGAGCAACTCGAGATCGACCACGAGTTGCTCGCCGGCGGGCTGGTCCCCGTCGCGTCGGGGATGCCCGGGCACGCAGAGCATTCCGCCATCCGCATCAAGAACAAGTACGCGGCGATGCACGTCTCCCGCATGCAGCCCGGCCAGTCGCCGATCACGCTGCCGGACGCACCGTTCCTGCACGTCTTCGTCGCACGTGGGGAGGCTTCACTCGAGGGTGTCGGGGTGCTGCACGAGGGCGACGCGGTCCGCGTGCGCGGCGGCGGTGGTCAGACGATGTCGACCACGGCAGGCGCCGAGGTCATCGTGTGGGAGATGCACGCGACGATCGCCGCCTGACCGGGGCTCCTACAGCGGCAGAGCAGTCCTACAACGGCAGGGCGGTCAGCTTCGGGTCCTTGACACCGTCGGCCCGACGGAAGGTCTCCACCCCGAACGCCATCGTGAGGATGTCGGTGGGCATCTGCAGGAACGGCCCGAAGTCGCCGATCTGGGATGCGTGGGCGACCATCGCCGCCCGCTTGGTCTCGATGAGGTCAGCGACGTCGACCATTACGGAGATCTCCGACTCCGGCACGCCGAACGACTCGATGTCGAGACCGGAGTCCTCGCTCGCCCACTGCGGGTTGGCGGTGATCAGGGTCCGCATCAGGTCGCGATTGGCGACACTCTCGAAAACGTGTGCCGTACCGGCGATCTCGGTCGCACGCAGCCCCACGTGGTGGACCTTGATGTGATCGGGGTGTCCATAGCCGCCGTTGCTGTCGTAGATGGTGACGACGTCGGCGTTCTCCTCGATGAGGATGTCGGCCAACCGCTGAGCGGCGTCCTCCACCGGCACGTTCGTGAACGCCTCCGGATTGTCGTTGTCGGCGGTCCCCGCCATGCCCGAGTCGGGGTAGTCGAGCATCACCAGACGATGTACTCCGAGGATCTCCGCCGAGTTCGACAGCTCCATCCGGCGACGCGATAGCAGCGACTCCCCCTCGGCGAGCAGGCCGTCCGGGAACTCACCGACCGCGCCGTCGGTGGCGGTCACCAACACCACGCGATGACCGGCGTCGGCCGCGCGACGCATCGTGCCGCCGGTGCTGAACACCTCGTCGTCGGGATGGGCGTGAAAACACACGAGAACACTCACTGATTGCCTGCCGCTCGAAGTCCGGGCCCCGTCGGGCGAGATCTCGAAGTCTAGTGCCGCCACGGACTCACACGCCCGCCGCGGTGACGTCGGCGCGGGCCGCCGCGGTCGCGCGCCGGTGGAGCGCGAACACCACCAGCCCACCAAGGGCGGAGATCACGGCCGTGACGACCGCCGCGACGTTCCACCCGGCGATCAGATCCTCGACCGCGCTCCCCGGGCCGGGTCGGGCCCCGATCACCGCGACGATGGTGACCCCGACCGCCGAGCCGAGGTAGCGCGCGGTGTTGTTCGCGCCGCTGCCCATGCCGCCTCGTCCGGCGGGGACGCTGGCCACGGCCTCGCGGCCGAGATTGGCGTTGACCATTCCCGTCGCGATCCCGGCGAACAGCAGACCGGGCAGGAACCGCACCCATCCGGAGTTCTCGTCGATGCCGGTCAGGGCCGCGAGCCCGATGGCGACACCGAGAAGGCCGACGGCGAGCTGGACCCGTCCGGACACGCTCGCCGGGATCCGGCGGGCGAGCAGTGCGGTGACGACCGATGTCCCCGACCACGCGAAGAGCATCAGTGCCGAGCCCATGGCGGAGATGCCCAACGCCGCGCCGAGGAACCCGGCCATGTACGACATCAGCGCGATCGCGCCGGCACCGATCGCGACCGCGGCCAGGGTGGCCGCACCGAATGCCGGTGAGCGCAGCAGCGACAGATCGAGCATCGACGTCGCGCTGCGGTGCTCCACCGCCACGAACGCCGCGAGCAGCACCACCGACGCCACCAACAGCATGATCACCACGGGCTCCGCCCATCCCTGCCTGCCCTCGACCAGGCCGGCGAGCAGCGTGGCGATGCCCCCGGCGAACAGCAGCGCCCCGGGCAGGTCGAGCCCACGCGGATGCTCGGTGCGCGATTCGGGCACGAGCCGTTCGGCGGCGACGGCCAGCAGGATCGACGCGGCCGCGAGCGCCCAGTACGCGTCGTGCCAGCTGTCGGCCTTCTCCAGCAGCGCCGACAACAGCGGGCCGATCGCGATGCCTGCCCCGACACTGGCCCCCCAGACGCCGCTGGCTGCCGCGCGCTGCGGACCCGGCGGGAAGGTGTGGGCGATGATCCCCAGGCTCGACGCGATGACCGCGGCACCGCCCACACCCACCAGCACGCGCGTGAGCACGAACACGAGTACGTCCGGGACCAGCACGCCCACAATCGATCCGACGGCGATGACGAGAAGTCCGATGGTCAGCGTGCGGCGACGACCGAAGTCGTCGGAGATCGTGCCCGCCGACAACAGGGCCGCGGCGAGTCCGATGCTCATCGAGCTGAGGATCCAGGTGCGCCCGGAGACGTCGGCGTCGAGCGCGGTCGCGGTGACGTTCAGGGTCGACAGCGGCGCGGTGAACGCCACCAGGACCAGCAGGGTGCCCAGGGCCGAGACGGCCAGGGTGGTGCGCGGGGACCCGACCGGCCCGGCGTCTGACCGCGCCGTCACCGGTGATCACCGATCGCGAAGAGCACCTTGCCGGTGCGGTCACGTCGAGCGGCGTGTGCCAGGGCGGCGTCGAACTCCGTGAGCGGGTAGGTAGCGTCGATCGACGCGTGCAGGGTCCCGTCGGCGACGAGTGCGGCCAGCTCGCGGTAGTGCTGCGCCACCGTGTCGGGCGGAAGCGAGTCCTGCCAGTGTTTGAGCCAGAAGCCGCGGACGACGAGGCCTCGGAAGATCAGATTGGGGATGTCGATGCTGACAGGCTGACCTCCGCGCGAGGTGTAGCTGATGATGGTGCCGCCCACAGACATCCGCGACGCGAGGGCGGTCGTCGTCGGGCCGCCCACCCCGTCGATCAGCAGGTCGACGGTGTCGCGGCCGAGGGCCTTTCTCACCTCCGCCGCGATGTCGGGCCCGTCGACGAGCACGACGTCGGCGCCGGAATCGCGAAGGGCGGTTGCCGATTCGGGTCGGCGCACGATGTCGAGGAGTCGGAACCCGGCACGCCGCGCGAGTGTTCGGACGTAGCCTGCGGTGGCCGAACTCGCCCCGGTCTGTGCGACCCAGGCACCTGGTTCCAGATCGGTGAAGCCGTGCAGCATCGCCCACGCGGTCATCGGGTTGATTCCGAGCATGGCGAGCTGCGCCGGGTCGCCGTCGACCGCGATGGCGGTGGTCGCGTCGATCACGGTCTGTTCGCGCCAGGTGGTGTCGGTGAGCGTGGGCAGGACGAGAACCTGCTCGCCTATCCGTCCGGCGTCCACGCCGGCTCCGACCGCCACGATGCGCCCCACACCCTCCGCGCCGAGGATGGCCGGCAGCGTCGGGCGATAGCCGTAGCGCCCGGCGATGAGCAGCAGGTCGGACGGGTTGATCGGTGCGACGTCCATCGCGACCACGACCTGCCCGTCGCCCGGATCGGTGGCGGGGATGTCGACCAGCCCGACGTTCTCCGACGTGGCGGCGCCGTAGGTGGTCAGTTGCAACGCTTTCATGGCGCGGTCCCGTCGTGAGCACTGCGCGATGACGACCGTCATCGGTCTGGCCACGCTAGCAGACGATGACGACTGTCATAATCCATGGCTAGACTTCGGACATGCCCCCGACCGACACCCCCGAACCGCCCCGCGCGCGCATGGTCCGCAGCGCCGCGCGGATGATCCGCGAACGCGGGGTCACCGGGGTCGGGCTGCGGCAGATCGCCGCCGACGCCGACGGTCCCCGCGGGTCGTTGCAGCGATACTTCCCCGGCGGCAAGACGCAGGTGTTGCTCGAGGCGATCGATCTCGCGGTGGACGACTTCGCCGCCGGCACCCGAGCCGCCGCCGAGGCCGAGACCCTGCCCGACGCCGTCAGGATGATCGTCGCGTCCTGGCGAGAGGTGTTGACCGACAGCGACTTCACCGTCGGTTGCCCGATCGCGTCGTTCGTCGTCGACGTGTCCTCGGTCGATCCGCTGCGCGAGCGCGCCGATGAGCGGTTCTCCAACTGGCGCAAGGCAATCGCGGCGATCTACCGTCGGTTCGGATACGACCGCTCGGCTGCGTGGGATGAGGCGATCCTGGTCATCTCGGCTCTGGAGGGCGCGGCCCTGGTCGCCCGCGCCGCGCGCGACATCGAGGCGATCGACGTGGTCGAGAAACTCCTCGTCGATCGCTTGACCTCAAGCGCTTGAGGTCTGTTGTCATGGGGACATGACAATTTTGACCATCGGGGACGTGTCGCGGCAGAGCGGACTCAGCGAGCCGACCCTGCGGTACTACGAGGAGGTCGGGCTCATCGGCCCGATCGCACGCGATGAGGGCAGCGGACACCGCCGCTACGACGAACGCGACCTCGACGACGCCCAGATCCTCGCGTGCCTGCGGGGCATGGGCGTCGGGATCGAGGACATGCGCACCTACCAGGCGAACCGCGCGCTGGGGCATGCTGCCGCCGGCGAGCAGCGCGATCTGCTCCTGCGGCACGCGGCCCGCGTCGAGCAGGAGATCGAGACGCTTCGGGTGCACCTCGACTATCTACAGTTCAAAGCCGCGCTGTGGGACGCACGCGATCGCGGGGACTCCACCGACGAGGCCGAGGCCGCCCTGCGCGTCACCGCGATCGTCCCGAAGCTGCAGGAGTCGATCCGATGAGCACGGTCCTGGTGACCGGGGCTTCGGGATACCTGGGCACCCGGCTGATCGCCGACCTCCTCCGCTCGGGCGAGCAGGTGCGCGGCACCCTGCGATCACTTGCCGCCGAGGCCGACGTCCGTGCGGCCGTGCGTCGGGGCGGGGCCGACGATGCGGGGCTCGAGCTCGTTGTCGCGAGCCTCACGCACGACGACGGTTGGGCAGCGGCCGTCGCCGGTGTCGACGGCGTGTACCACGTTGCCTCGCCGATGATCCAGACGTCCGACGTCGACGAGGTCGTCGTCCCCGCACGGGACGGCACAGTGCGGGTACTGCGCGCCGCCCGCGATGCCGCCGTGCCACGCGTGGTGCTGACGTCGTCGTTCGCGGCGGTCGGCTACTCCCCCAAACCCGTCCGCGACTACGACGAATCCGACTGGACCGACCCCACGACACCCGGACTCCCGGCCTACCCGTTGTCCAAGGCGGTGGCCGAACGCGCAGCCTGGGACTTCATCGAGACCGAGGGCGCCGGAACCGAACTCGTCGTGATCAACCCGACGTGGATCGCTGGTCCCACGCTGACCACGGCGGCTCGGTCGTCACTGCAGCTGTTCGTGTCGATGCTCGACGGCACGATGCCGGCCGTCCCGAAGCAATTGTTCGGCATCGCCGATGTGCGCGACGTGTCCGAGCTCCACATCGCCGCGATGTCGACGCCCGAGGCGGCGGGCCGGCGCTACCTCGCGCTCGCCGACGGACCGACACTGAGTTTCCTGGATGTCGCCGGCGTTCTCCGCAACCGACTGGGCGCCTTCGGGTCACAGGCCCCGACCGAGGAGCTGCCGGGCGACGATCCGACTGCGTTGGTCATCCACAACGACAGGGCCAAAAGCGAACTCGGCTTTCGGCCACGACCGGCGGAGACGACCATCGTGGAGACGGCCGAGAGCCTGCGCGACCTCGAGATAATGTCGTCGACGGATTGACGACGACCGTGACTCGTCAGCTCCCGACAGGATCGAGGGTGATGCTCACCGACATGCGGCCCTTGGGGTCGTGCACGGTCACGGCGTGGCCGGGGCGTGCGACTCCGGCGATCTCGACCATCACGCGACCCCCGTCGCCGTCGAAGTTGCGCCACCAGTTCTTCTTGTCCGGCATCATCACCGCCACGGCGAGCGCGTCGCCGTCACGCTTGTAGGAGACCGGCAGGCTGAACGACTTGCCGGACTTGCGGCCGGTGTAGGTGATCAGCGCCGTCGACTTACCCAGCACCTTCTCGAGCACCGGCGCCTTCATCAGGGTCACGAAGAACTTGTTCCACACCGCTGCGGATTTCTGAAAGGTGTTCATGAGCGTGCCTCCGGGTCGTCGTCGTCCGGGCATTGCTGGAGCCGCCTGCGAGAATCGAACTCGCGACCTTTTCATTACGAGTGAAGCGCTCTACCGACTGAGCTAAGGCGGCGTGCCGCCCGAAGGCAGCGTCAGCCAGTCTATCGACCCGGCCGCCCCGGCGACAAACCGCCGTCCCGCCACCCGGAAATGTGCGGTTCCGGTGACCGCGACCTGGGGTTTCGCTCACCGGAACCACACATTTCCGGTGGCCTGGGGATCAGTGACGCAGGGCGGTCGACACCTTGGCGACCATCGCGTCGACCGCGAAGCGGGGTTTGACGTTGTAGTCGAGCACCTCGCGGCACTCCAGAACGGCCTCGACGCACTGCAGGAGTTCCTCGGGCCGCGCGTAGCCGGCCATCTTCACCGTCTGATCGGCCATGTCGGGGTGCATCGACGCCACCGGCGACGCGTACGACGCGACCAGCGCATCGCGGAACAACGCGGCCAGGTCGACCAGGGCGCGGTCGAGGACGTCGCGCTTGAGTCGCGTTGTGCGCGACTTCTGTTGTTGTTCCAGGGCTTTGAGGACCCCAGCGGAACCGCGCATCGCGCCACCCGAGCCCTTGCCCGTCCCGCCTGCACCGAGCGCGGTCCGCATCTCCTCGGTCTCGGCCTCGTCGAGCGGCGTGGCGATCGCCTTGGCCACCGTCTCGGCCGACCGGACGAGGTCCTCGGCGGACGCGTAGGCGGTGGCCTCACGGGTCGCCGCGCGCGCCAACCCGAGTGCCCGCGTCCGTTGATCCCGCGCATCTGCATCGGTGGCCAGCCGGCGGGCGCGGCCGACGTGTCCGCCGCACACCGACGCCGCCCAGCGAGCCATGTCCGGTTCGATCCCGTCGGCGATCAGCACCTCGGCGATGGACGCGACCGACGGCATCGTCAGCGGTACATGCCTGCACCGCGACTTCAGCGTCACCGAGATGTCCTCGGGGTCGATCGACGGCGCGCACAGCAGGATCACCGTCCGCGGTGGTGGCTCCTCCACGACCTTGAGCAGCGCGTTGGCGGCGCCCTCGCTGAGTCGGTCGGCGTCCTCGATGACCACGATCTGCCAGCGGCCGGTACTGGGACGACGTGAGGCGATCTGGACCGTGTCGCGGATGAGCTTCACGCCGATGCTCAGGCCCTCGGGCACGATGCGGCGCACATCGCCATGGGTTCCCGCCATGACCGTCGTACAGGCGTGACAGTGGCCGCAGCCGATCTCGCCCGGTGTCTCGCACTGCAGGGCGGCGGCGAAGCACTGGGCGGCCACGGAACGGCCGCTGCCGGGCGGGCCGGTGAACAGCCAGGCGTGGGTCATCGAGTTGCGAGGAGCGACCACGTCGTCCTCGCCGAGCAGCGACATCGCGCCGGTCGCGGCCTCGTGCAGACGCGTCGCGGCGGCGGTCGCCGAGCGGGCGGCGCCGACGAGTTCGTCCACCACGGCCTGCTGGCCGACCAGCCGATCGAATACCGACGTCACGATGAGAAGGGTAACCGGGCCGCCCGACAGGCGAACACGACGAGACCCCGGGAACGACCATGAGACCGGGGAACAACATAGGACGCGAGCAGAGGGACCGCTACCGTATGAGCGTGGTCCAGCGGCAGTCGAGATACCAGCGGGTCGTGCACCTGCTGCGATGGCTCGCGCACACGCCGTGGCCCATCCTCGCCCTCGACCTGCTCCGGGCGAACGTCATCGGCGCCCTGTTCACCTTCGCGTTCCTGCGCTTCGGGATGCCGTACGAGTACACGGTCAAGCTCGACGAGATCAGCACGGCGAACCAGGCGGTGTTCATCGCCTACCTGGGTCTCGCGATGGCCGTGGGCGCCTTCATCAGCATCTGGCTCACGCTGCCCGTCCTCGTGTGGCACCGGCGACGCAGCCGTCTCGACAACGAGATGGCGCGGAACCGCGCGCTGCGACTACCCGTCCTGCTGACCGGGGTGAACCTCGTCCTGTGGGCCGTCGGCGGGGTGGTGTTCGCCCTGCTCAACCTGTCGGCGTCGGGGACCACGGCCCTGATCGTCTACGTCGCCTCGGTCATCGGCGGGTTCGTGTCCTGTGCGCTCGGCTACATGCAGTCCGAGAAGGTCCTGCGTCCGATCACGGTCTCGGCGATGGCGAACGACCCGACGACCGCGGTCGCGCCCAGCGTCACCGTGCGCATCACCCTGTTCTGGTGCATCAGCGTGGTCGTGCCGCTGATCGCGATGGTCGCCCTGGTCCTCGGTCAGCAGAACGGCATCGTCAACACCGACGCCGAGGGTCTGCAGCGACCCCTGCTGTGGCTGGCGGTGGCGGCCCTGGCGTTCGGACTGATCGGTCTGGTGCGGCTGGTCAGCGCCGTCGCCGACCCGATCACCCAGCTGCGCCGCGCCCAGCACCAGGTCCGCAACGGCAACTACAACACCTCGGTCCGCATCTACGACGGCAGCGACCTGGGCCTGCTGCAGGCCGGGTTCAACGAGATGGTCGGCGATCTGCGCGAGCGCGAACAGCTCCGCAACCTGTTCGGCCGGTATGTCGGCGAGGACGTCGCCCGTCGAGCCATCGAGACCGGCACGGAGCTCGGCGGCGAGGAACGTTATGTCGGCGTCCTGTTCGTCGACATCGTCGGGTCGACGCGGCTGGCCGTGAACCGTCCCCCTCGCGAGGTCGTCGATCTGCTCAACGAGTTCTTCCGGGTCGTCGTCGAGACGGTCGGGCGCCACGGCGGCTTCGTCAACAAGTTCCAGGGTGACGCCGCCCTGGCCATCTTCGGCGCGCCACTCGACCTCGACGACTTCGCGGGCCACACCCTGGCCGCGGCCCGCGAACTGCGGATCGAACTCGACGTCGCCCTCGGCGAGACCGACATCGGCATCGGGGTGTCGGCGGGCAAGGCCATCGCCGGGCACATCGGAACCCAGGAACGCCTGGAGTACACGGTGATCGGCGACCCGGTCAACGAGGCCGCACGCCTCACCGAGATGGCCAAGGACGAACCCACCCGCGTGCTCGGGTCTGCCCGTGCGGTCTACCTCGCCTCCGACGAGGAGGCCGAGTGCTGGGACATCGGCGAGGGTGTCGAGTTGCGCGGTCGCGGCATCGAGACCCGACTCGCCCGACCGAAGTTCGCGCTGGTCGTCGAGGAGGACGATCTGGTCAGCGATCCCTCCGACAGCGTCCCGAAGGGTCCGGTCGGTGCCTCGCACACCGGCGGCGGGGAACCCGCCGACGCCGATGACGACGAGGAGCGCTCGGCGGTCTGACCGCCGAGCCCGCTACTCGGTCGTCTTCTTCGCCGGAGCCTTCTTCGCCGCGGTCTTCGTGGCTGCGGTCTTCTTCGCCGGGGCCTTCTTGGCCGCCGCCTTCTTCGCGGGGGTCTTCTTGGCCGCGGTCTTCTTGGCGGGCGACTTCTTGGCCGGGGCCTTCTTCGCCTTCTTCTTCACCGGGCCGCGCGCGCGACGATCGGCGAGGAGCTCCATGGCCCGCTCGTCGGTGATCGAGGCGACGTCGTCGTCCTTGCGCAGGCTGGCGTTCGTCTCGCCGTCGGTGACGTACGGGCCGAAGCGGCCGTCCTTGATGACCATCGGCTGCTCGCTGACCGAGTCCTTGCCGAGCTCACGCAGTGGCGGTGCCGCGGCTGCGCGGCCACGACGCTTGGGCTCGGAGTAGATCTTGAGCGCCTCCTCGAGCGTGATCCCGAAGATCTGGTCCTCGGCGCTCAGCGAGCGGGAGTCGGTGCCCTTCTTCAGATACGGGCCGTAGCGGCCGTTCTGGGCGGTGATCTCCTCGCCGCTCTCCGGATCGGCACCGACGACGCGCGGCAGCGACAGCAGCATCAGCGCGTCCTCGAGGGTGATCGAGGCGATCTCCATCGACTTGAACAGCGAACCGGTGCGCGGCTTGGGGCCGGCCTTCTTGGCGGCGGTCTTCTTCGTCGCCTTCTTGGCCGCGGTCTTCGTGGTCGCGCCGGCCTTCGTGGCCACCGCGGTCCCACCGCTGCCCGACGACGCGGCCGCGCCGTCACCGTCGAGAGGTGTCGGACCGGGCGGAACCGTCAGTGCCGGAACCGATCCCCCGCCCTCGCCGTCGGAGTCGCCCTTGGGCTCGTCGTCCTCGGGGTCCGGGAGGATCTCGGTGACGTAGGGCCCGAAGCGACCCTCCTTGGCCACGATCTCGTGTCCGGAGACCGGGTCGACACCGAGGGTGCGGCCCTCCTGCGGTGTGGCGAACAGGTGCTCGGCGACCTCGAGGGTGAGCTCGTCCGGGGTCATGTCGTCGGGCAGGTTCGCGCGCTGCGACTCCGGCTCCGCGTCGGGTGCGGCGACGTTGCGCTCGAGGTACGGGCCGAATCGGCCGACGCGCACGTAGACCGGGCGGCCCTGCTCGTCGTCGAACAGCTTGATCGAGTTGACCGACCGGGCGTCGATCTCCTCGAGGTTCACGCCGACGAGCTTCTTGAGCCCGCCGTGCGCGGCGATGTCGTTGCCCTGCCCGGCGGCGTCGCCGTCACTGGGGCTGCCACCGTCCGGGAGCGGGGTCGCGCCGTCGGCGCCGTCACCGAAGTAGAAGCGCGACAGCCAGTGGGTGCGGTTCTCCTGCCCCGAGGCGATCTGGTCGAGGTCGTCCTCGAGCGATGCCGTGAAGTCGTAGTCGACGAGGCTGCCGAAGTAGGCCTCGAGCAGTCCGACCACGGCGAACGCAACCCATGAGGGGACGAGCGCGCTGCCTTTCTTGTGGACGTAGCCGCGGTCCTGGATGGTGCCGATGATCGACGCGTACGTCGACGGGCGACCGATCCCCAACTCCTCCAGGATCTTCACCAGCGAGGCCTCGGTGAATCGGGCCGGCGGGTTGGTGGTGTGACCGGCCGCGTCGAGATCGGCGGCGGTCAGACGCTGACCCTCCACCAGGGTGGGCAGCCGGACCTCGTCGTTGTCGGCCTGGCCGCCGGCCTGCTCGTCGACGGTCTCGACGTAGGCCGACAGGAAGCCCGGGAACGTGATGGTGCGCCCGGAGGCGGCGAACGTGCACACCTCACCCGAGCGGGCGGCGCCGGAGATCCGCAGGCTCATCGTGGTGCCGCGGGCGTCGGCCATCTGCGAGGCGACGGTGCGCTGCCAGATCAGCTCGTACAGGCGGAACTCGTCGGACTGCAGCGCGGACGCCACCTGGCCGGGGGTGCGGAAGCTCTCGCCGGCCGGGCGGATCGCCTCGTGTGCCTCCTGGGCGTTCTTGACCTTGCGGGTGTACTGCCGCGGGGTGGGATGCACGAAATCGGCGCCGTAGAGGTCACGTGCCTGATTGCGTGCCGCCGTGATCGCCGACTCCGACAGCGTCGTGGAGTCGGTACGCATGTAGGTGATGTAGCCGTTCTCGTACAGCCGCTGCGCGATGCGCATCGTCCGGTCCGAGGTGAAGCGCAGCTTGCGGCCGGCCTCCTGCTGCAGCGTCGACGTCATGAACGGTGCGTAGGGCTTACGGGTGTACGGCTTCTCCTCGACCGAGGCGACGGTGAGGTCGGCACCCTGCAGGCCGGTGGCCAGAGCCGTGGCCCGGGCCTCGTCGAGCACGACGATGCCGTCGGTCTTCTTCATCGAGCCGGTGGCGTCGAAGTCGCGACCCGAGGCGACCCGGTCGGAGTCGACGTTGACGAGCTTGGCCTTGAAACGGCGCGGCGTGACGTCCTCGCCGGCGTCGAGGGTGGCCTCGATGTCCCAGTACGACGCGGACACGAACGCCATGCGCTCACGTTCGCGCTCGACGATGATGCGGGTGGCCACCGACTGCACGCGGCCCGCCGACAGCTTCGGCATGACCTTCTTCCACAGGACCGGCGACACCTCGTAGCCGTACAGGCGGTCGAGGATGCGACGGGTCTCCTGCGCGTCGACCAGGTCGACGTCGAGATCGCGGGGGCTGGCGGCGGCGGCCTGGATGGCCGACTGGGTGATCTCGTGGAACACCATGCGCTTGACGGGCACGGTGGGTCGCAGCGTCTCGAGGAGATGCCAGGCGATGGCCTCACCCTCACGGTCACCGTCCGTCGCGAGGTAGAGCTCGTCGACGCCCTTCAGCAGCGACTTGAGCTCGGTGACGGTCGACTTCTTGTCCGGGGAGACGACGTAGAGGGGCTCGAAGTTCTCGTCGACGTTGACGCCGAGTCGGGCCCAGGCCTGTCCCTTGTACTTGGCGGGGACATCGGCAGCGCCGCGCGGGAGGTCACGGATGTGGCCGCGCGAGGACTCCACGACATAGTTCGACCCCAGGTATCCGGCGATCTTGCGAGCCTTGGTCGGTGACTCGACGATCACCAGCCGGCGCACGTTCTCGCCCGATGTGGGGGACGCAGTGTCGCTATCAGCCACTGTCTGTGCCTGCACCTTTCCTCGGCCCCATATATAAGGCCTGTGTGGTCGTCCGCAGCTGCTGCCACGTTCGCAGTACTCCGGCCTGTTCTACCCCATATAACAGCCTCTTGGCATAACGCTGTGTGACCGACCGGGGTCGATGACCGCGCGGCGCGGGTCCCGACGCCACTATGAGGCGGGATGAATGCCCAGCTCAGGGGGCCGATCGGCCGTGTCGTGGACAGACTGCGTCACAGTGTCGGCCAGAATGCGACGGCGTCGAGGTCGTCGGGCGGTGCGCCGATGTTCTCGACCAACCGCGACATCCGGCGTCGACCGGCGATCCGGAGCGCCGGACTGCTGCCACGGGTGCCCACCAGGGTGGGGGCGATGCCCGCCCGCATGAGCGCGGTGGCCAACGGTGAGTGGGTCTCGGGGGCGTGCGGGTCGAGGCCGAGCAGGTAGCGGTCCTCGTCGGGCCGCCCGGCCGCGATCGTCCACAGGCGCATCGCACGGTTCGACGGGACCCAGTCGGCGGGCATGGTCTTGATCGCGCCCTTGAGCCAGGTCCGGTTGAGGGTGTCGAGGAGCTTGGAGGTCTCGGTGCGCGCCATCGCCGACCCCTCGTCGGACGTCGCGACGTGGGCGCGGACGCCGCATCGATCGATCTCGGCGACGAGGGCATCGGCACGCCACTGCGCGTCGACGACGATGGACACACGGCTACCCGCGGGGGAGATCATCGACTGTCCGTGGGCCGCAAAGAGTCCCGACAGATCCTCGAGTGAGGGCTCGTCGGTCTCCGCGGAGAAAAAGGACAGTTGGCCCACGGGGGCAGCTTACTCCGGGCATGAACAACGCCCCCGGCGATCCGCTGCTGCGGGGCCGGGGGCGCTGTCGTGCAATCGTGAGGAAGAGCAGATCAGACGGCGCGGACGCCGGTGGCCTGCGGGCCCTTCGTGCCCTGTCCCACCTCGAACTCCACCCGCTGGTTCTCTTCCAGAGTGCGGAAACCGGATCCCTGGATCTCGGAGTAGTGGACAAACACGTCGTCCGGTCCATCATCGGGCGCGATGAAGCCGAAGCCCTTTTCCGCGTTGAACCACTTCACAGTTCCCTGTGCCATCAGCTTGAATCCTTTACATACTCACCGGAAGCGACACGGTGTGTCACCGCGCCGGGCCCGTTCCGACCGCCATACCGACTGGCGACGTTTGCGGACCAGCCGCGCACTAACCTTCAGTACCACGCTCGCAACACGTTTTCGGAGGGACGATCGATGAAGGAAAGCTCCCCGAAAGCTGCGACCAACGACAGTCAATCATGTTCGCGATCCTTCCGATAGTCGAGAAGTCAAACTGAACAAAACACTGTCAGATTTCAACGAATCGACACGAAGCGGTAACGCCAGAACGCAGATGAAGGACCGACGATGACGCCCGAAGAGTCCTACGGCGAGCAGCTGTTGGCGCGCTCGCTGGCGGGTGTCGAGCCGTCGTTGTCACCTGTCACATATCAGACCGTGATCGGTTCTCAGACAGCACAGTTCGACGAATGGCCGGACTGGGCGCCTGCGGGTGTCGTCGACGCCTTCACCGAGGCCGGGGTGCGCCGACCGTGGACCCATCAGGTGGCCGCCGCGCAGGAGGCGCACGCCGGTCGGCACGTCGTCGTCGCGACGGGCACGGCGTCGGGCAAGTCCCTCGCCTACCAGTTGCCGATCCTCAGCGAGCTCACCGCCGACAACCACGCCACCGCGCTGTACCTTTCTCCCACAAAGGCATTGGGCGCCGACCAGATCCGGTCGTTGGTGTCGCTGCTGGCCGGGCGTCGCGAGTTCTCCCACATCGCGCCCTGCGCATACGACGGCGACACCGAGCCGGAGATCCGCCAGTGGGCGCGGGAACACTCGCGGTGGATCTTCACCAACCCCGACATGCTGCACCTCGGGATCCTCAGTTCACCGGCCCGGTGGCGACATTTCTTCCGCCATCTGCGCTACATCGTCATCGACGAATGCCACCACTACCGCGGGGTTTTCGGCTCCCACACCGCGCTGGTCGTCCAGCGCGCGCTGCGGGTGGCCCGGGCGGGCGGGGCCAACCCGACCGTCATCGCCGCCAGCGCCACCGCCGGCGAACCCGGCCTGGCACTCGAGCGTCTGATCGGTCGGCCGTGCACCGCCATCACCGCCGACGGGTCCCCGCACGGCGAGCGCACCGTGGCGCTGTGGGAGCCGGGCTTCACCCCCGGGGTCACCGGCGAGCAGGGGGCGCCGGTGCGCCGTGCCGCAGGCACCGAGGCCGCGCGCATCATGGCCGACCTCGTCATCGAGGGCGCACGGACGCTGTGTTTCGTGCGCAGTCGGGTCGGCGCCGAGGTCGCCGCCCGCTCCACCCGGCAGATCCTCGCCGCGGTGGACCCCGACCTCGTCGACCGGGTCGCGGCCTACCGCGCCGGATATCTGGCCGACGATCGCCGAAAGCTCGAGGCGGCCCTGTCCGACGGTGAGTTGCTCGGGGTGGCAACGACCAACGCCCTCGAACTCGGGGTCGACATCGCCGGGCTCGATGCGGTGATCGTCGCCGGATACCCGGGCACCGTCGCGTCGTTCTGGCAACAGGCGGGGCGGGCAGGCCGTCGCGGCGCCGGGTCGTTGGTGGTGATGATCGCGCGTGACGACCCCCTCGACACCTATCTCGTGCACCATCCCGAGGCGTTGCTGTCGCGGCCGGTCGAGGTCAGCGTCACCGACCCCACCAACCCGTACGTCCTCGGGCCGCATCTGCTGTGCGCCGCGGCGGAGCTGCCGTTGACCGAGGCCGACGTCGAGGCGTTCGACGCGCAGGCGCTCGTCGACGACCTGACCACCCAGGGGCTGCTGCGGCGCCGGCTCGCCGGCTGGTACGTCGCGGCGGGCCTGGACCCGCACGGCGACATCGACATCCGCGGTGGCATCGGCGGTCAGGTGATGATCGTCGACGCCACGACGTCGCAACTGCTCGGCACCGTCGACACCGGTCGGGCCATGTCGACCGTGCACGCGGGCGCGGTCCATCTGCACCAGGGGCGCTCCTACGTCGTCGACGAGCTCGACCTCGACAACGGGCTCGCGCTCACGCACCCCGAGGACCCCGACTGGACGACCTCGGCGCGACAGTCGACGGCGATGGACATCACCGCGACGACCGACGAACGGCGTCACGGCGCACTGACGGTCGCGCTGGTCGATGTCGACGTGACCCACCAGGTCATCGGATACATGCGGACGCTGCTGTCCGGCGAGGTGCTCGACGTCGTCGAGTTGGACATGCCCGCACAGACTCTGAGCACCCGGTCGGTGATGTACACGATCACCCCGGAGGCGCTCGAGGCCGTCGGGGTGTCGGTGAGCCGGTTCCCCGGCGCGCTGCACGCGGCCGAACACGCGGCCATCGGTCTGCTGCCGCTGATCGCGACGTGCGACCGCTGGGACATCGGCGGCCTGTCGACCAACCTGCATCCCGACACCGGGTTGCCGACGGTGTTCGTCTACGACGGCTACCCCGGAGGCGCCGGGTTCGCCGCCCGCGGATTCTCCGCGTTCGAGACGTGGATCCGCGCCACACGCGACGCGGTGACCGACTGCCGATGCGAGACGGGCTGCCCGTCGTGCGTGCAGTCACCCAAGTGCGGCAATGGAAACGAACCACTCGACAAGGCAGGTGCCATCGCAGTCCTCGACCTGATCCTGCGTGAGGTCCACGGGTAGACGTTCACCGAATCGTCGACAGCGGACACACGACCGACGCCATGTTCGATACAACTAACGCTTGTCGCGCCACAACGACTCCTCTGTTCCCGATGTCCGGCCGTGAGCGCATCCTGTGTTCACAGAGCATTCTCCAAACGATGGAGTCGAGAACATGAGCGCACAATCGGTCCGCCCCGGTCTTGTCGAATGGCTCGGCTATGTCGTCGGCCGCACACTGCCGGTCGAGTACAACGCTTGGGTGAGAAACGATCTCACCGGGCGACATGCGGCCGCGAGACACATTCTTCGCAACGAGCTCGTCTTCTCGCCGTTCTTCGTCGCAGCGCTCTTTCTTCCCGGGCCGTGGATTTTGCGGCTGTCGACCTTGGCGCTCGGATTCATCCTGGGAACCTTCTACACCGTCGCGTACATGAAGCCGCAGCGCGAAGGGCGTCTCCTCGCGCACGGGTTACCCGCAGATCTGTTGACCGCGCACGAGGCAATTCGTCATGACCAGCAGCGCCGCAGCTTCGAGCACGAGTACCGAAGCGGGGGCGTCGATCTGTCTGGTTCACGACTGCAGCCGACCCCAAGGTCGCCCGAGCCTCGTTTCATGTGAACGGAGATCCCATGCAGATCAGAAGAGTTGTGGCCATCCAGGTTCTGGATTCACGGGGGAATCCCACCATCCGGGTGAGCTTGACCGATGATGGTGGCCGCGAATTCGTCGCCGGTGTGCCTGCCGGTGCGTCCACGGGCACGCGCGAAGCGAAGGAGCTGCGTGACGGAGATCCGAATCGCTTCGGTGGGAGGGGGGTGTCGCGTGCCGTGGAGCACGTGAACGACGAGATCGCCGAGCTGGTCACAGCACAGGCGTGGACACGCCTCGCCGATCTGGACGACGCGTTGCGGTCGCTGGACGGCACGACGGACAAATCCCGGCTTGGGGCGAATGCGATCGTCGGAGTGTCGATGGCCGCGGCCCGCGCATTCGCCCACGACAGGAGGGAGCCGCTCTACCGCTATCTGTCATCATTGACGAGAACCGCACTGCGACTGCCGGTTCCGCATTTCAATGTGCTCAATGGCGGCGCGCATGCGGCCAACGCACTCGATTTTCAGGAGTTCATGATCGCTCCCATCGGCGCACCGTGTTACGCCGAGGCGTTGCGGTGGGGAGCCGAGGTGTATGCGTCACTGCGGTCCGAACTGCGCCGGGTTGGTCTGACGAGCGGACTGGGTGACGAAGGTGGCTTCGCCCCCGACATCGCCGATCCCCGACGAGCTTGTGAGTTGCTCGTCGCAGCGATCGGAAACACGGGATTGAACGCCGGTTCTGAGGGCGTCGCGCTCGCGATCGATCCCGCTGCGAACGGGTTCTTCGACGGATCCTCGTATTCGCTGGACGGGAAGGAGATGAGTCCGTCGGCACTGGTTGAGTTCTATCGCGGTCTCATCGACGAGTTCCCGGTGTGGTCCTTGGAAGACGGGTGCGCCGAAGGTGACGACGAGGGGTGGCAGCTGCTGACCCGAGAGCTGGGTGACGTGGTCCAGTTGGTGGGCGACGACATCTTCGTGACCGACCCAGAGACGATCCGAGCCGCTGCCGACGCCGATCTCGCGAACGCCGCTCTCATCAAGGTCAACCAGATCGGGACGGTGTCGGAGACCCTCGACGCGTTGTCAGTGTGCCGTGAGCGCGGGTACGCGGCCATGATCAGCCACCGGTCGGGAGAGACCCCGGACTCCTTCATCGCAGATCTGGCCGTTGGAAGCGGTTGCGGCCTAATCAAATCCGGTGCACCAGCGCGCGGCGAGAGAGTCGCAAAGTACAACCGTCTGCTGGAGATCGCAGCGCAGGAGAACGACGTACCCTATGGTCTCGCCGTACTGCGGGTTGATCGGTGACCGAAGGCCGCTTGGTGATCGTGCGCCACGGTGAGAGCGTCACCAACGCGGCGAGGGTGTTCACCGGGTGGCTCGATGTCGAGCTGACGATGCGGGGCCGTTCTGAGGCCACCCGTGTCGGGCAGACCTTGGCCGAGACCGACTGCATCCCAGACATCATGCACACATCGACCCTCTCGCGATCGCAAGAGTCGGCGCGCCTGATCTGCGAGGCGCTGCCTCGATCACTCGACGCGCACATCACCGCGCATCGGTCGCTGGATGAGCGGCACTATGGGGCGTTCACCGGGCGCGACAAAAGCGAGGTTCTAGGTGCTGTCGGCCCCGAATTCTTCGACGAAGCGCGAAATTCACTCATCGTGCCCCCACCACCGCTGTCCGGCAACGATCTGGCACGCCTGAGGAATTCGAGGTGGCCATCGAGCCGCCTGTCGCTGACCGGGACCCTGACGGAGTCCCTCGGTGACGTTGTTCTCCGGGTCTCCAGATTCTGGCAGGAAACGTTGTCGAGTGAACTGGGGGCGGGCGCAACGGTGCTCGTCGTGGCGCACGGAAATTCACTGAGGGCGCTCCTGGTGGTCATCGAGCATCTGACGCAGTCGGAATTGGCGGCGCGCCGTCTGGGAACGGGTGAGCCGCTGCTCTATCGCTTCGGCCACGACTTCTCGCCCACCGTGCACGGCGGCGAAACCATGAAGCCCCCACCAACAGAGCAGGTCTAGGAATCGACCTTCCAATTCATCGCTTGCACCGACCACCGATTGCCGTCCTCGGAGATGAGGTGGCATGACCCGGGGGCGATGGTCTCGTCGATCGTGCCTCCGATGATCGACTCGAGGATGGGTCGTAACACCGCGTCATGACTGACGAGGACCACCGGTCCGCTGGTCGCGGTCTGCGCTGCGTCGACGACGGCGGGCCAGACGCGCTCGAACACATCGGATTGCGGCTCGACTCCAGGGGCGGCATCAACGCGTCCGAACAGTCTGATCACCTCACTGCGCAGCTCACCGGTCCATTCGCCGTAATCACGATCGTTGAGCCGAGCGTCGACGTGATGGGCGATGGCGGCGGCGTCGGCGATGATCGTCGCTGTGCGCACCGCTCGCTCCAGCGGACTCGACCACACCACGTGAGGGTTCAGGCGAGCGATGTCGGCTGCCACCGCCTTCGCCTGATCGATACCGATGCTGTCGAGTTCGGGATCGGCGAGACCTCGAAGCCGGTCCTCGGCATTGAGCACGGTGCGACCGTGCCGGACGAGAATGATCCGGCTCATCGGTGGGCCTCGTCGGTGTCGCGCGGTACGACGAGTATCGGCATGTCGTGTCGTCCGATCAATCCGTGTGCCACCGACGGTTCGCCGAGAGATTCGAGGAAGGACCGTAGACCGCTGTGCGGTGATCCGACGACAACCATCAGGGAGTCGTTGTCGTGGGCGACGGAGAGGAGAAGACGCGCGGGGTCTCCGTGCGCGCAGTGATACGTCCAGCCGGCGTCGACGTCGCGGAGTGCCGCTACCGCATCGTGGGCTTGAGAATCGAGGGTGCGTCGGATCTCGTCCTCCCAGTCCGCCGAATCCGGGTCGACTGGCAGGTCGTCGATGTCGACGATGTGAACGACGTGTAGGTGGGCGGCGAGGCGCCGCGCGAGATCGACCGCGAAGGTGAGCGCTGACCCGCTCGCCGATTCGTGATCCCACCCGACGACGAGTGAGGTGGTTGCGGCGCGAGCGTCCGTTGTGCTCGACATGGTGCGATGACGTTCGATGTCGAGTTCGGGATCGTTGTCCATGAGATGGTCCTGCCGTTGTAGTGGGATGTGGCGTAGTTGACAGTTCAGAGTGCGGAGGTCAGGAGGAGTCCCAGAGCGCATGCGGCAACCGACGCTCCGAGTGTGCCGAGGATGTTGACGGCCGCAGCAAGATGCGCCCGCTGCTGGATGAGTCGGACGCTTTCGAAGCTCGCTGTGCTGAAAGTGGTGTAACCGCCGCAGAATCCCGTCCCGAGGACCGTTTGCCACCCGGGTGCTGCACCGTGGAAGAGCGCTGCGCCGGCCAGACCCCCGAGGAAAAAGGAACCCGAGACGTTGATCGCGATGGTCGCCCACGGGACAGTGCTCTTCCATCGGGATTTGACCTCTGCATCGACCACGAACCGGCACACCGCGCCGATCGCCCCTGCGATGATCGTCAGCATCAGTGTCATCGGTCGCCATCCGCTGTACGTCGCAGAGACGCGGCTGCGGTGATGCCGACCCAGGCGGCGATGATGCCACCGACCACACTCGCCGCGGCATATCCGGCTGCCAATCCCGCTGCACCATCGCGGACGAGGAGTGACGCCTCGAGAGCCAGGGTGCTGTAAGTGGTGAATGCGCCGCATACGCCGGTGCCCACGAGCACCCTGGTTCGGCGGCGCCATCCAGAGTCGGGACCCAGACGGGCGAGCGCCTCGAGGAGCCCGCCCAGAACGGCCGCTCCGGCGAGGTTGATCACGAATGTGCCGGTCGGCCACCCGGTGCCATCGTGGGGCAGCAAGAGTTCGATGCCGTACCGTGCCGCTGTTCCCGCTGCTCCCCCGAGTAGAACCAGGCCGAGCGCTTCCGGATGCAAGTGGAACGGGACTCCCGCGCGACCGCCGGAGTCGGGGTCGATCGGCAGCTTGTCGAGGTCTCGTCGCCTGTCACCGGAACGCATGCGCCCACCCATCATCGACATGGGTAGGAACCATCAGCCGTGTGGCGGTTCGAGCAGATGCTCCGGCGGGATCCATCACCGTGTTCGTCAGCCTAGCGTGTGCGGGTCGATCGGCGAATCGGGCCGTAAGCACTGAGGTACTTCGCTCGTCGCGCGCGAACGACATCACGACGCAGCGCCGGATCGCGGGACACGCTCAGATCCATCCTCAGGAGCGCGTACGCCGAGCCGAACAGCACAAGGGTGATCACCGCCATCACGATCCAGAAGATGACTTCGCCGCCGGCAAGCGCCACGAGGGTGACGCCGCCGGTTGCTGTGCCTGCCATCACCATCGTCGCCGCAGCCCACATGGCCGGTGTGGTTCGCCGTTCGCGGCGCAGTCGTCGTTGTACGTCGTTCATCGTCATCTCCTTGGAAGAGAAATCGGTGTTCTCGTCGCTGCTCACCGATCAGGCGGGGAGGAAGACCTTGCCGCTGATCGTGCCGCGAAGGGTGTGGGTGGCGACCGTGGCCCAGGCGGTCAGCAGCACGACGTAGAGGCCGACGGCCATCGCGTGGATGACCGAGATGCCGGCTGCGGTGCCCAGCGCGGTGGCACCGGTGACACAGGTTCCCACCGGGAAGGTGAAGCTCCACCAGGTGAGTGAGAAGCTCAGCCCGCGCCGTGCGGCGTGGATGGTCAGCATGGTGGCGAGGGCGAACATCAGGATGCCGAATCCGCCCATCGCGAAGCCGTATGCGATGCCGAAGATGTGGAGTCCGGTCGCGATGACGGCCTGCTTGCCGACGAACACCGTCGCGGCGTGGGTGCCGAGCAGGTTCGTGGCGGTGATGGACTGGCCGATCATGCCCAGGGTGATCCACACAGTGGGTGCGGCCTGCACGGCGGGCATGCCGCCGTGGACCAGGCGCGAGTAGATCATCGTCATGGTGATCATCCCGAGGAACAGGCTCAGTCCGAACATGGCATAGCAGGCGGCGATGAGCGCGAGCCGCGACTGCCCGGCCGCGACGTGATCGAGCAACAGTGCGCCGGTCGACGCAGACACCATCGGAGGCACGATGGGCATCAACCACGCGGGTAACGCCATGGCGGTGTCGTGATCGTGAGCGGTGATCATCCGGTACGGAATCCACAGACTGGTGGCCAGACCGGTCAGTGTTCCCGCGGTCCACAGGACTGCGTCGATCCACACCGCGGCGCTCGAGCCGATGAGCGCAGGTCCCAACGTGATCGCGCCGGCGCCCACGGTGAGCATCGCCATCGGCGGTGCACCGTAGAACTGCGACATCACCGGGTGTGCGGCGTGGGCACGGGCGTGGCCGCGGTGCAGCGTCCAGTGCGCAGCGAAGGCGACGGTCAGCGCGACCAACGCGGTCGACGCGATGAGCCACACCACGGTCGCGAAGGTGTGCAGGCCAGTGAACTGCAGGGGCAGGGTGGCGGCCGCGTTCGCGACGATGCCCGTTCCCATCACCGAGGCGTACCAGTTGGGGGTGATGTGCTCGAGCATCTGGCCGGGGCGACCCAGGTGCCCGAACACGACCGGAGCGCGACGATGCGACTCCGACCGGTCCGCCGAGCGCGCGACGGTTGACGAGGTGAGGTTCACGGTGGTGGACATACATCGAGTATCGGCGGATGGAACGTGCGACACCAGAGAGTGCTGACTTGTGGGGCCACAAACTGCATTTGTGTCCACACGCGCGTAAATCGACCAGTGCAGAAGCGTCCGGGCGCTTCTGCACTGGTCGATGGGAACTCGTGACGGGAGGGCGGTGCAGTCAGTTTCCCGTTCCGGCTGCCGCACTCGTGAAGGTCGACGTGGCGGTGTCGACCATGGCGAGCACGGGGCTCGTCGACGGTATGGAGTGACGAGCGGCCAGGCCGCGGTAGTCCGGGTGCGCGACATGGACCACGCCGTCGGCGTCCTGCCAGGCCGAGTAGCGGACGGGGAGATCGATCCCCATGGTCTGCTGCTGCGACAGCAGCGCGGTCGACACAGTGGGATTTCCGACGAGGATCGTCATCGTGGGCCGCAGCGCGACCCCCACGCTCTGCCCCGCCGCTGCGAGATCCACGGTGGCAACCGTGGGCAGTTGCTTGGCTGTGAACGCGGCGGCGTATCGCGCGATCGACTCCGTGACCGACGCGTTGCTTACCTTCTCGACCAGATACGGAACCGACGTCGATGTGACGCTGCCGCCCGCCGCGGCCGATGTCGAGCCCGTTGCCGCGGAGGTGATGGCCGCCGATCCGGTCCGCAGTGCGTCGAGTTGTCCCGAGCTGACCGCCAGCCCGGCGCGTTGCGCGATGTAATCGGCCGAATTGTAGGCGACGAACACCGTGCCACCCGCTGCCTGCCAGACGAGGTACTTCTGCGGCAGATCGATCGCCGTCCGTTGATCGGCCGCCACCACCGGGGCGACCGCGCTTGGATTTCCTCCGATCACGACTGTCGTCGGCCGCAGTTGCTTGCCGATCTTGCTCGCCAACGCTGCGAAGTCGACCGTGGCGGTGACGGTTCCCTTGTCTGAGATGCGCTGCCGCAGCGCGCTGACCGTGTCACTGAAGGAATGTCTGCTGACGTAGACGATGAGTCCCGATTCCTGGGGGGCCGCGTCGCGCGCGGTGGTGTTGGCCGATGTCGACGCGGATGTCGCCGCCGTCGACGACGTGGCCGTGTTCGTCGATGAGGTCGAGCAGGCGGCGAGAAGAACAATGGACGCGGTGGCGACCGTTGCGGTCATAGCGCGCAGAGGACCGGATTTCATGAAGGGTGTTCCTGACGTCAGGTGGGAGCCATCGAGTCGATGGCCTGACGGTCAGTGTCAGGTGACGACAGACCCCTCAGCTACGGGCAGCTGCTTGTGACCTCACAAATCGGCGTTGTCGCACGCGAGAGACGGCCAACCTGATCAGTCTGTGTCAGAGAGAGGGTTCCGTGGGGTCGTCGCCTGGAGAACTGCTTCCACCAACGCCTTGGTGCGTAGCGAAATAACCGGTAGTCGTCGCGGCCACCCTCGGCGAAGCGCAAGAGGTTGAGCATCACGACGGGACCCCCGGGATCCTCGGCGAGAAAGCGCTTCAGGCCGACACCGCGGGGATCAATGGCCATGCTGGGAGCCTTCCATACTCGGAGCGCCGCCCATCATCGACAACATCCCACGCCCGCCACTGCGGAAGAATCTCACGACGAGGCCGACGGCGAGGATGACGGCGACGATGTTCAGCCATGTGGTGTAGTTCCAGCTGATCCCGGCGTCGGGGAGATGGGCGTCGGCACGACTCGGCGCCAGTCCCGTCGGCGTGAAGAGGAGTTCGACCACGTATCCCGCGACGACCATGGCGACGTAGAAGGTCCCCGCGATCATCATGGTCATGCGCCAGCCGTAGTACTTCCGATAGATGTTGAGGATGGGCAGGATCAGCAAATCGGCGAAGACGAACGCGATCACCCCACCGAAGCTGATCCCACCCGTCCACAGAACCACGGCGAGTGGCACATTGCCGACCGAGCAGACAAAGCTGATCACCGCGACGATGGGACCGATCAAGGGTCCCCAGATCGCTGCGAGCACGGGGTGTCCTTCCAGGAACAATCCCTGCCAGAAGCTGTCGGGGACCCAGGCTCCGACTGCGCCGGCGATGAGGAGTCCGATCACCAGGTCTTTCCAGATGGCTGCCCATTCCATCACGAACACGTGACTGACCGAGGTCGCGGCCTCGCGCGACGCCAACCGGCGTAGGAACCCGCCCTTGCGCCGTACCGACATGTCCATGGCCGCATGGCCTTCCATCGAGCCGGACAGGCCCTTGTCGGCCTGCTCCGCCGCATCTCGGATCAGCTTCGTCGTCAGGAGCCTGCGGAACAGCAATGCGACGATGACGATGATCACCGGCCCGCCGATGAATTCGGCCGCCGTGAATTGCCACCCCATCAACAGGAGCAGGATCACCCCGAGCTCGATCACCATGTTGGTCGACGCGATCTGAAAGGTCATGGCGGCGGTGAAATTCGCCCCCTTGCGGAAGAGTGAGCGCGCAAGTGCCACCGCTGCGTACGAACAGGACGACGATGCGATGCCGAAACCGGTCGCGGTGGCGAGGGATCGAGGGCTGTCGTCGCCGAGGAGCCGCACCACGGTTCCGCGGCGGACGACCGCCTGCACGACGGCCGAGAGGAAGAATCCCAGAACCAGCGCCCAGAGGATCTCCCAGGTCATCGAGCCGGTCAGGCGTAGAGCATGTTCCATGGCGTTCATATCAGATCCTGTTCGTGGTCAGATTCGGTAGTCAAGGCGGGTCATCATTCCGGCGTCCTGGTGATAAGCATTGTGGCAGTGCAGCATCCACTGTCCAGGGTTGTCGGCGACGAGATCGACGACGACGCGTTCGCCCGGACGTACGGCTACGGTGTCCTTGCGCGGGCCAGGGGTGCCGTCGGGTCGTCGAACCTGAAATGTGTGGCCGTGCAGATGCATCGGGTGCCACATCGTCGTGGTGTTGGTGAAAGTGAGGCTGGCCCGTTGGCCCTGGGTGATCATGATGGGTTCCATCTGCTCGTAGACCCGCCCGTTGATGGTCCACTGGTACTTGCTCATGGTGCCCGCGAGTATCGCTTGCAGTGCGGCGTCCTCGCGGCCGGTGGGCAATGTGACGTCGTCGGTGGCGACGAAGGTGTCGACGGTACCGACGAATCCGTCCAACTCGGCAGGACGAACGTTCACCGCGGGTGTGGCCCCCGCGCCGGTGCGCAGCAGCGCGCGAGCGGTGCCGGTCTTCCCCTCTGGAGACGCCACCAGAGGGAATACCCCGTCTTTCACCGTGACGAGCACGTCGTAGCGTTCGGACATCCCGATCAGGAGCGCGTCGACGTCAGTCGGTGTCACCGGGAAACCGTCGGTGTGGGTCACGGTCATCCGGTGCCCACCCAGTGCGACACGGAAGGCGGTGTCCGCACCGGCGTTGATGATGCGGATACGAATTCGTTGTCCCGGCGCAGCAGTGAATGTCGTCGGCGCGTTGGCGATTCGCCCGTTGACCAGGTAGAGCGGGTAGGCGACGTCTCCGGCGTCGCCACCGAGGAGAGCGCTCGTGCCGACCCCACTCGTCGAGCCTCCCGACATGCCGCCCATGGACATGCCGCCCTTCTGAAGCGACGTGAGGATGTCTCGGGGACTGTTCCCGACACCGTCGGTCCAGTCGTCGAGAACCACGATCCATTCCGTGTCGTGATCGTGCGGCTCACGAGGGTCGTCGATGATGATCGGAGCGTAGAGGCCGAAGTCACTCTGCAATCCGACGTGCGGATGCGCCCAATATGTTCCGGAGTCCGGTACCGAGAAGCGGTAGGTGAAGGCGTCGCCTGCGGCGATGTCCGGAGTCGCCGGTGCCGCTCCGTCCATGTCATTGCGCAATGCGATTCCGTGCCAGTGCACCGATGTCGCGTCGGTCAGCGCGTTGCGCGTGGTGATCGACAATTCGTCGCCGACGTTGGCGCGGATGACCGAGCCCGGAATGGTGTCGCCGTATGCGTAGGTGTTCACAACCGGGCCGCCGAGATCGATGTCGGTTCGCCGCGGATCGAGGGTGTACGAGACCGTCCGTCCGGTGTGCGGTCGTCGGGCCTCGGCGGCATCGATCGCACTCTTGTTGACCCGGTGTGCGTCGACCGGACTGACCGCACGCGTGCCGCACGCGGCGGCGGCGGCGGCGGTGAGGCCCATGGTCGCAGCTCCCAGAAAGGTTCGCCGACTGACCGGACGCGTGATGATGTTCGAGGTGTTCATGAAGTCTCTCCAGATGATGAGTGCGCGCAGCGGCTGATGTCGCAGCGCAGGCCGGCCTGGTGGGCGGTGTCGTCGAACAGACGACGTGCCGCAGGCGTCACTCAGATCTGTAGAACACTCTTGTCGTGGAGAATTGTCACGCCGGTCGTCGGAGGGCTACGCGAGCTGTGCGTTCGTCGCGAGGACGGAGGCGTCACCTCATCGGCCGGAAGTGCGCGTGTGGCGAGGACGGCCGGGTCGTGGTGGTCGACGGCCGCGCCCGTGGGGATCGCCAGGTCGACCGTCGGATGGTTCGAGCAGTGGGCGGTGGGTGCCGAAGCTGTCTCGTGATGCGCGCGGCGCACACTCGGTACGGCAGTGGCCGCCGACTCCGCCTGATGGGACGCGGCGAGGGCGACCGCGCCCTCCGGTTGCTGCGCTGACGTGCCGTCGACGCAGCAACACAGTCGGATCGTCGTGAGTACGGCGAGCACGACCATGACATAGAAGGTCGCGACGATCGGTCGCCGCGTGCCACGAGGCAACACCCCTGTGCCCGTTGCGGCGGTCCCGATCTGCATGCCATCGAATCTATACCCCTATGGGGTACCCGTCGAGTCCTCGGCGGTGCGGCGCCTCGCGTCCGACCACGGGTGGCGACGTCCAGGCGAAGCATCTGCGCGGCCGCGTCAGCTTCGTGACGCCGCCACGTGCGCGACGAGATCCCGGATCGCCCCGGCAGGGGGAGTCCGGCCGCCCATCCACACGGCTCTCAGGTCACGGCGGAGACCGATGCCGTCGGTGGCGACGGCCACGAGCCGACCGAGTGTGAGGTCGTCGGCCACCGACAGGCGACTCAGAACTGCCGGGCCGGCGTTTGCCAAGACAGCGGATCGGACGCCCGAGGCAGTGGTCATCTCCATCGCGGGCGCAGCCTGCGGATGGGTGGGACCGAGCGCCAGACGCATGGCGTAGGACAGAAAGTCGCGTGTCCCCGAGCCTGTTTCGCGGGTGACCAGGGACGTCGTGCTCAACTCCTCGGCCGTCACCGGACGCGTTCGCTTCGCCCACGGGTGCGCCCGCGCGACGACGACGACGAGTTCGTCGTGGTCGACGATGCGGCTGCGCACTCCCTTCGGTGTTCCCGGGCTCTCGACGAAGCCGAGATCTACGTCTCCGTCGCGTACGGCGGCGATCGCCTGCTCGCTGTTGGATGCCACCAGCGTCACCTCCGGGGGCGCAACGCCGAGCCGGATCGACTCGGCTCGCTGCGACATCAACCACCGAGGTAGGAGCTGTTCGGCGATCGTCAGGCTCGCCGCGACCCGAAGGTGCGCGCGTGCGTCCGTGCGGAGCGAGGCCAACCCGGAGTCGAGGCGGTGAGCGGTGTCGAGAAGTCCGTCGGCCCACTCCGCCACGACGCGACCGGCGGGGGTGAGGGTGGAACCACGGCTGGTTCGAATGACCATCTGGACTCCTGTCTGCGCCTCCATCGAGCGGATGCGAGCAGAGACGGCCTGCTGTGTCAGATTCAGCTGATGTGCAGCAGCGGTGAGACTGCCTCCGGCAGCGACAGCAGTGAGAACCTCGAAGGCGGTCAGATCCGGCATGCGTGAACTCAGGGCCACGATCGCACCATAGCTCATCGTCCACAATCACGGATTGTGGCGGTCCGGCAGTACGGAGCGCCGCGATCAACCCGAGTCGGGCGGGGTGGCCTCCTGAGATGTTCGGGCGAGTCAGAGTGTCAGGACAGCTGTTGGCGGGGTGCGGCGGTGGCGAGGTGGGAGTTCACACGGACCAGCGGAGCGTGCGGGTCGTTGGTCTGCGGGACGGACTGCAGGGCGAACTCGTTGATAGCGCCCGGCCGGAAAACGAGGCAGTGTGTCGACCCGCCGAACTGGAAGTAGCCCAGCTCGTCGCCCTTTCCGATGTGTGCCCCGGGGCGGACGTCGTCGGAGATCAGACACGAGGACACCTCCGACATCCCGATGGCCACGAACGCCATCCGCCCGATCACCGGGTTGTCGGCGTCGATGACGATGATCGCCCGCGCCGAGACGTGCGCGAGGTACGACTGGGAGTGGGTCGGCTGCAACGCGTCGCCTTGGCCGTCGGCTTCGGAGAAGTAGGTGCCGTCGACGAGTCGTGTGCTCACGATGGTGCCCGCGACCGGGCTGTGCCAGCGGTGGTAGTTGAAAGCACTGAGGAACGCCTGGTACACGGTCCCGCCGTCGAACGCGTCCACCGACGGGTCGTTGTCGAGCAGATCGGCGAGCGAGTACGGCTGCCCCTTGACCCAGAACGATTCACGCAGTGAGACATCGGTACTGATGCGGTAGGGCGTGGACTCACACGCACTGACGATGACGGAGTCGTCGTCGGGGGCGGCGACGGGACGCGCTCCGGGCGTGAAGGTCCGGGTGAAGAAATCGTTCCATGACGAGAAACCCGCATGCTCGTCATCGGGGTTGTGTTCGAACTCATCGAACCCGATCTTGTCGCGCGCCTCCTGACAGAGCCAGCCCGAGGGAGAGTCGTCGAGGACGTACCGCGAACCGGGGCTGCTCAGGAACTCGCACCAGGCCGTCAAGATCTTCTTCAGCATGGCGTTCACGCGGGGGTCGCGGAACGCGGAATGCCCCGCGGCGGTTCCCATCGACCAATCGAGAATCGCGCCGAGAGGTGTGACGACGGAGTTGGGACCGTATTCAGGTGCGACGGTGAGGACCTCGTCGATCAGACGCAACAACTGGGGGAGATCCTGTACGTGTCGGTCGCGGTAGGTCCTGCCCGTCGGGACCTGCTCGATCATCTTCTCCAGGTACATACGGACCACCGGGTCCGCGTCGATCAGCTCCTGAAACTCGACGATGACCGGGTGTACCACGCGGCCATCGGTCGACTCGGCCTTCTCGCGGTGCCCCCGCAACCACTGCTCGAGGTCGTCCTGCTCAGCGGGGAGCCAGCCACCCTGGCGGCGGGAATCGGAATGCGACTTGTCTACGGTCATGATGCGACGCTACACCAGAACTTCGACATGTGTTGCAGCACAATAATACTGAGAACATTCTGAGGACGTGCGGCATGGAACCGTCCCGCTGCCCCAGTTCGGGGTGATGTGCCCGAACACGCGCGGGCGGCACTGCGAGGCCGAATCGACGCGGTGCGTCGAATGCCGGGTCCGCAGGGTGTGGAAGCGAGTGGCGGTGCTCGTTCATCGAGTCTCGGCGCGAACCATCAGCAGGGGTAGAGGGAGCAACGTTGTGGGGCTACAAGCTCACGTTGTGGTCTGGCCTCGGTCTCGGTGCAGTGTGAGTCGCCCCCAGGAGTTGTTCACGTAGCCCTTCGGGTTCCACAGCTCGGCGGCCGAGGCGGGCTGTGTCGCGGCCGCGTCGTCCCAGGCGCGGGCACACAACTCCACGGCGGGAGCGTCGAGGGGGACGACTGCCGACCAGCGGCGCCATGCCCAGGGTCCCTGCGGCTGGGCCAAGTCCGCTTCCATCCACGTCGCCCCCTGGTCGGTCGACACCTGTACCCGCGAGATGCCCCGTTCGTCTCCGGCGAAGGCGTACCCGCCTACCAGGACCTCGGCGGCGTCGATCGGTGTGGCCGGGTCTGGGTAGAGGAAGTCGCAGTTGAGGGCAACTGACGACAGTGAGATGCCGTCGCCGGGTCCGGCTGTGTCGGGGTCGGCGTCGACGGGCAGCACCCGGTAGGCGACTCGTTGAAACCAGTTGTCCGATGGGCTTTCTCGTACTGTGATGCTGTCGACCCACTTGACCGAGCGGGCGCCGATGTAGCCGGGTACGACCACGCGCATCGGACCGCCGTGCAGCCGTGGGAGGGGTTGCCCGTTCATTGCCCAGGCGAGCATGGTCCCCGGCGACATCGCCTTGCTCAGCTCGATCGAGCTGCCGTACCGCTGCGGTGGTGTTGCCAGATCGGAGACATCGGGACCGATGAATTCAACGTGATCTGTGCTGTTGTCGGCGACATCGCAGGCGCGGAGTAGGTCGGCGAGGGCCACGCCGCTCCACCGCGCGGTCGATGTCGCGCACTGCGTCCACGGATCCTCGCCGGGGATGTCGCGCACCGCGATGAGCCCGGCTCGGCGGTTACCCGCGCACTGCAACGTCGCGACAGTCGAGATCTCGTCGAAGTCGCGTCGGATCTCGTCCAAAGAGAAGGTGCGGGTCGCTCCGCGACCGTTCGACACGGTCAGTCGCCACTGCGCTGGATCGATGTCCGGGATGGGGCCGTGATTGCGGCTGTAAAACGTGTCGTCGGCCGTCAGCGACTCCGCGGCCAGCGCGGCCGGTGACGGTTCGGCGTTGTAGGGATCGACCTCGTGTACACGGGTGTCGGCTCGTTTGTTCCACATGGTTCTCCTCGGCGATCACGAGGAACCCGCGTCGTCTGCACGAGTTCGGGATGTGGTCCAGGGTTGCACATCGCACGCGGCGCGGTGGTCTGTCTCAGGCCGAGGACAGCCGAGCGGTGTAGATCGAGTAGCCGTCGATCCACCGGGTGATGGCGGTGGCGATGACGGTGGCGACCATCATCGGCACCATCAACCCGAAACCGCTATGGGTGAGTTCGAGCACCAACACGAGTGCCGCGAGCGGGGCCTGCATCCCGGCGCCGATCATGGCGGCCGCACCGATGAGCGCATAGGCCCCGATGGGACTCCCCGGCCATACCTGGCTCCATGCGATGCCGAGCGCGGCGCCGAGGACCGCGCCGGTGCTCATCACCGGGGTGAAGAGACCGCCGGACGCCCCTGCACCCAGGCAGAGTGCGGTGACGAGGGGTTTGAGCACCGCCAGCGCTACCAACAACCCGATGCTGCCCACGCCCAAAAACGCGTCGTGGGCCATTCCTTTGCCATTGCCGTACAGCTGTGGAAAGGCCACAGCGACACCGGCGAGCACGGCGAACGCGATCAGGGGCGCGATGAGAACCCAGCGGCCCCGCGCCTGATGGTGCGAGATCCATCCGATGACGCGTATGTATCCGGCAGCGACGATCCCGACGATCGGCCCGAGGACTGCGGCCCACACCAGCAGTCGGAGGTCGAACCGGTACTCGGGGATGTCGAGGTACGTGGCGTGTTCGGGGAGGTACACCCAGGCCACGGCCGTTGCGGTCGCGGCGCACGCCAGGGCCGGCAACACCAGTGGCAGCGCCACCGCGCCCATCAGCACCTCGGCGGCGAACAGGGCACCGCCGAGCGGCACGTTGTACACCGCCGCCAGCCCGGCACCGCCGCCACACGCGACGAGCAGCCGCTGCTGCGCCGCCGACATCCCGGCCCACTCCGCCGCGACGCTGCCCGACACCGCGCCCATCAACTTCGGCGCGGCCTCGCGCCCGAGCGACGCACCGAGACCGATCACGATCTCCGACAACACAGACGTACCGAGACTCCGTCGGAACGACAGGCGGCCCTCGCCGGTCCACAGGACCTCGTCGGCCTCGGATTTCCGGCCGGGGGTGAAGCGCCGTAACAGGAACCACCCGACGCCGGCGATCACGCCACCGATCAGCAACGGGGTCACGCGGCGCCACCCGTCGGCGGCGGCGACCGCGGCCGAGAACCCCTGACCGTCACTGCTCACCCCGAACGCGGCATGCTCGACGGTGAACAGGATGAGCATGAGCAGAACACCGAAGAAGCCGGTGACGATTCCGGTCACGATGACCAGTGCCCAGAACCTCGCGGTGAGTTGCGCCTCGCCGTCACCTGTCGCGTTGGGTTGCAACATCGCGCCGCGGCCAGACGGAAGGCGCTTCTTCAGCAGTGGGGTGGGGATGCGCTCGCGGTCGGTCAACGACGGTGCCGATGGCTCATGGCTTCATCCTCGGACACGACCGACCGCGATGTCGACCATCGCAGAATCGACGAGGGAGTACGTCATGGTCATCGCGGCCAAATCGGAGCGCATTCGCGCTGCTCATGTTGAACCGCTCAATGCGCTTGTCGACACATGGCGCGGCCAAGCGCCGGAACAGCTCGTCCCGTGGTTCGACCCCGACGACGGTGGCGTCGATGCGCGGGTGCTCATCCTCATGGAGTCGCCGGCACCGAGCACGGTGCGAGCAGGGGGTACCGGGTTCTGTTCGGAGGACAACCCGGATCGCAGCAACGAGTTGCTGTCGCGTCTGCGCGCGGCGGCGGGCGTGCCACGGCCGGCCTGCCTGAAGTGGAATGTCGTGCCATGGGCGGTGCTCGACGCCGCCGGCCATCCGACGTCGCCGTCGGCCGGCGACCTTCGCGCGGCCGCGGTGTGTCTCGAGGAACTCCTCGAGGTGGCATCCCGTATCGAGGTCGTGATCACCCTTGGCCGGCCGGCGATGCTCGGCTTCATGAACCTGACGTCGCGGAGTCGACAACCTCTACGCCGTGTTGTCGCCGCGCCGCATCCGTCGCAGCGCAACGCCGGGGCGCGAGCGGAGTCGATCGCCCGCATCGAGAACGCCTTCGCGTCGGTGGCGGCGTTCCTGAGGGAATCAGCAAATGACGACCGATAGTTCGATCGAACACCTATTCAGGTCGAGCTCCTGAGCATTCGTTGGCGATCACTCCGTCGGGCCGGCCCTGGCCGCTGCGCGGGATCCGAAGGGTCCGAGAGGTTCGACGCACGATGGATGTCTTCGGTTCCGTTCACGACGGGTATCCGGGTCGCGCCGGGTTCACCGCCCGCGGGTTCACCGCCTTCGAGACGTGGATCCGTGCGACCCGTGACGCGGTCACCGACTGCCGATGCGAGACCTGCCGCCCGTCGTGTGTGCAGTCACCGGAAACGATCCGCTGGACAAATCCGGGGCGATCGCCGTGCTCGACCTCATCCTCCGGGAGCTTCCCTAGGGCCCACAGAATTCATCGAATCGTCAGGTCAGCGCCCTGTGCAGTACACTCGGGGACATACGCATTGGCTGAAACCCCGGGTTCTGCGTCACCTGGGAAGGATCGCCATCACCTCGTCACCGCCGTCTCGTGAGCTCTACCTCGTCCCGCCGAATCCGTCGGCCGCACAGCGCCAACAGCACCCCGAACGTCCGCTGACCCCGCGTCTGCGCGACCGCACCGACATCGTCGAGTTCCACGGCAGGCACGCGCTGCGCAACACCACCACCACGCCCCGTCAGGCGATGGTCGCCGATCTGCTGTTCATCCGGGACGCGCTCGACACCGCCGGCCTCGACTACCTGCTGGTCCGCGGCAACGACCTGCGGCCCGTCCTGGCCGTCGACTGGCACCTGCGTACCGAACTGCGGGCCGCGCTCGTCTCCGCGTGCGCGCGGGAACCGTTCTACGTCAAGGCGATGGACGTGAAGAACAGTCGCCCGACCCTGGTCGCCGACGACAAACTCTCCGAGGACGACGACGCGCGCGTCCTGCGGCTGTACCGTCCGCGCTACGAACCCGACAGCGGACTGCACTACGGCGCATCGACCGCGGTGCAGGTCGAGCTGTGGTCGATGTCGGATGAGGTGATGGTGCTCCCGGTCGAGAACTCGCTGACCCGCAACACCATTCGCGCCGACGAGATCGTGCGCGGCACCGTCGAACGATTCGGCGTGACCTGGCCGACCATCGAGAACATGTTCGACGACCACGCCTCCGACATCTCCTTCGACATCGACATCGTCTTCTCCTGGGTGGACGGTTCGTCGGCGGAGTTCCAGGCCCAGCGCGCCAAGCGCATGAAGAACTACGTGGTCGGATCCGGCGACGACTCGGCCGCGCGGTTCCGCCAGATCGACGAGCTTAAGTACGCGTTGCGGTCGGTACACATGTACGCCCCGTGGATTCGTCGCATCTTCGTCGCAACCGACTCACCCAGGCCGGCGTGGCTGGCCGACGACCCCCGGGTCACGTTCGTCCCCAGTGAGGAGTTCTTCGCCGACACCTCGGTGTTGCCCACCCACAACTCGCAGGCCGTCGAGTCGCAGTTGCACCGCATCCCGGGCCTCTCCGAGCACTTCCTCTACTCCAACGACGACATGTTCTTCGCCCGACCGGTCCAGCCGGAGATGTTCTTCTCCCCCGGCGGCATCAGCATGTTCATCGAGGGCCCGGTCCGCATCGGGCTGGGCGTGAACGACGACGAGCGCAGTGGTTTCGAGAACGCCGCCCGCGTCAACCGACGAGTCCTCAAGCAGCGCTTCGGATCGGTGACGACCCGCCACCTCGAACACGTCGCGACCCCGCTGCGCAAGAGCGTGATGTCGGAGATGGAGGTCGAGTTCGGAGACGAGTTCACCGCCACCGCCGCCAGCGCGTTTCGGGCCAGCGAGAACATCTCGGTCACCAACTCGCTCTATCACTACTACGCCCTGCGCACCGGCCAGGCCGTGGTCCAGCGCGGTGCCAAGGTCCGCTACATCGACACCACGTCGGTGGCCGGGCTGCGGTCGATGGAGAAGCTGCTGCCCAAGCGCGCGGTGGACTTCTTCTGCCTCAACGACGGCAGCTTCCCCGAGGTGGACCTCGAGGTGCGGACCGAAAGGGTCACGCGCTTCCTCGACCGCTACTTCCCGATCGCCGCGGAGTGGGAGACACCGGTTGCGGTGTCCCCCGCCACCCACTAGACCGAGCGGCTCGCGGCCCGCGGGCTGTCGCGGATCGTGACGCCGTGTGTCGCGAGCCGACGCGCGGCCTCCTCGGCGTCGACACCCTCGCCCACGGTCGAGTGACCTCGCATGGGGACGACCGAGCAGACGATGGTCTCTTCGTAGACGTAGACGAGGTTGTGCGCCTGGGCGCCGTCGCGTCCCCGGACCGCGCCCGCAGGCACCGCCAGGTCCTGGGTGTAGCTCGTCGCCGAGACCACCGACACCGGGATGCCCGCGAACGTCGCCGTCGTCGAGTAGTGCAGATGACCCGACAGGATCTGCCGGATGTCACTGCCGCGCACCACATCCGCCAGCTTGCGCTGATCGAGTAGCTCCACCAGCGTCGACAGGTCCAGGACCGCGGGGATCGGCGGGTGGTGCATCACGAGGATGCTGCCGTACTCCGCCGGTGTCGCCAACACCTCGGCCAACCAGGCCAGCTGCGCGTCGGTCACCTCGCCGTGGTGATAGCCGGGAACGGTGGTGTCGAGACTGATGATCCGCAGTCCGTCGATGTCGTGGACCTCGTCGACCGCCTCGCTCGACGGCTCCTGGTCGAGCAGGTGGGCGCGGAACTGTGCCCGGTCGTCGTGGTTGCCCATGGCCCAGATCACCGCCGCGCCGAGCTCGTCTGCGATCGGCTCCACCAGCGCCCGGAGGTCGTCGTACGCCGAGGCCTCGCCCCGGTCGGTCAGGTCGCCGCTGAACACCAGTGCGTCGGGGCGGGCCTTGGATGCCTGGACGTCGCCGAGTATCTGCCGCAACCGGAGTCCGCTGTCCACGTCGCCGTAGAGGATGCCCTCGCCGACGAGATGTGTGTCGCTGAGATGCAGGATGCAGAAATCGGGGCGCGCGTACTCGGCCATTCTTGCCTGCATCTGTCTCGCTTTCGCCGACCGCTCGTCGAGGGCCGTGCGTGGGGCGTGCGCGAAACCCGGGGCCGGGCGTCCGTCACGTTCAGCCTAGACAACCGTCGAGGCGAACCGGATCGGCGCGGGGTGCGGCGGTGGCGGGTAAAGCCGAGAGCGCGCCGAAGTCCGCCGAATCCCGAGACCGTCCGAGCTTAAATCCGAAACACCACTCCGCCCGGCGTCATTTGCAACGTGACCAGGCGAGACGGCCTGAACGTCATGCCACGCCGGGCCCGTGCTCACATCTGGCACGTCGCAAGGCCTTGCAATCCGAACTTACTTCCGTGTTCTACTGGACGCATGAGCGAACAGTTCAATCCATTGATCGCCGTCATCATCCCTGTCTACAACGAAGAGAAGTTCATCACCGACACTCTGGACGGTCTGCGCCGCCAGCGGTTCGACCTGTACGCACACCGCGAGCTGCTCGGCGGTTTCCGCACCATTGTCGTCAACAACAACAGCACCGACCGGACTGCGGAGATCGTTAACGCATACGTCGCTGAACACCCCGATTTCCGACTCGAGTTGATCGACGAGACGGAGAAGGGAAGTGGCTGCGCTGCTGATACCGGCGCGCGGCACGCAATCAGCACTGGCGCGAAGATTATCGCTCGTACTGACGCTGATTCGATCCCGACACCGACCTGGCTCGGCGAATTGGTCTCCGGGCTGCTGTCGGGAAAGCGGCTAGTCGGCGGTCGTGTTCGAGCTCGCCACGATGAGGGGCTGACCAGCGTCGTGTTCAACGGAATCGGGTTGCTGTGGCATGTCGGTCACGCACTCGAGTGGTACAAGACTCGAAACAATCCGCCGGCAGAGCAGCGGAGCTTCGCAGTGGTCGGAAACAACATGGCAATCGATGCCGAGATGTACGAACAGTCGGGCGGGTTCCCACGCACGAGCATGGAGGACGTCGACGACGATTCGATACTTCAGCGCCGAGTACGAGAAGAAGTTGGTTCCGCCGGCATCGGCCTGCAGAAGAAGGCTGTCGTTCACACCTCGTTGCGCCGATTACATGCCTACGGTGTGCGCGATTTCATCGCCTGGTACGGCGACGGAGATCGATCAGACAAGGTCGTCGACGTCCGCTAAAGACATCAAGCGCATTCAGCGATCGGCAGCGCCGACATTCTCATCACCTAGAATCTCGGCGTAGCGCTTGTGTAGCCGGAGTAGAACCCCGTGCGTGGTGATCTTCAGTGACAGCCGCTCGGCACGGGGGAACTTCGCCGACTCCGCGGCGACCCTCGCAATAAGCGTTTCAGCCAGCCGCACCTCCGGCAGCGTCGCACCGGTACCTGCTAATGCGCGGTATGCGCCCGAGGGTTCGCCGAACACATATCTGCACAGCGCATCATGCGCCTCAGACATTGGCTTGTTCTCGACCACGGACGCTTTCCAGTCGTCTCTCTTGGTGATCTGTGTCGGATGACGCCGATAGATGATGCCCGGTGTTGCAGAACGCGTCATGCACCCGCCGGACGCACCGAGCCGTAGGAACAAGTCCCAATCCTCTGATGGAACGTCGCGGTACCCGTCCATCTCGTCCATCACCTCTCGCCTACCCAAGAGCGCGGAGTGGAAGAACGGGTCATGTACGAGCAGTTCCCGTAGCGACGATTCCTTGTTCGAGGACAGCACGGGCACCGGTTCAAGCGTCCACCGGCCCGGACCGTGGAACACGGTGGAGCAAAAGTTGAAATCTGCGTTTTCAATTGCTTTCAGCTGACGGGTGAATCGACCAGGCAGAGTGATGTCGTCCGCATCCATACGCGCGAAGAGTGGCGTGTCGGAATTCTCGAGCAGCGCGTTAGATGCGCCAGGGATTCCCAGTGCTTTGTCTCCGCCGCCGAGCAATCCCAGTCGCGAGTCCTTTCGCGCAAGCCGCCGAACTATGTCGGGGGTCTCGTCCTCACTCGCGTCATCCAACACGAGAAGCACTGCATCTTCCGGCATTGCGCGCAGTGTCGAGACCACCGCTCGCTGAATAGTTTTGGCAGCATTACGGGCGGGCATCATGACCGTCAAACGATTTGAGCCCGCGCGGATCGCTCGCTTCCCCAACGGAAGTCCGTCCTCTCGTCGAAACATGACAACTCTGTACAGACGTACTGCGAACCCAAGCAGATTAACATTGCGTCCTATCGCAACATTGAGGCGGCGACACCACTAGTTGGTGGGTCCTGCGCGCGCGACGGCACGCGCCTGCCGGACACCGAACGGCCCGAGGTCGACATCCGTCGTGGCCACGACGACGACGTCCGCACCGTCGGCACGGCATCGCGCGATCGTCACCGGCGAGGTCGCGGCGAGCGTCCGTGCGGCACCACAGGGATCGTCCTGCGCCAGCATCGCCCGTTGTGCGGCGGCGAGGGCGGCGAGATCGGCCACCGACTGGACCCGGTGTCGGGCCACCACCGCCGACCCGACGAACACCACCGCGACCACCAGGCTGACGAGTCCGACGATCAACCAGGCGCCGAACACGGTGGCAACACCCCGTTCGTCGTTCATCACCCGTGCGCGCCATCGGCGCAGGGTGTGGACGGGCGTCACGACTGCCCCGGTGCCACCGGCTCCATCGCCGCCACAGCCGTGGCACCGAGGTCGACGCCCGGGATGAGCACGAGTTCGGCGTGCACGGTCACGACCACGCGGTCGGCGTCAGATCGGATGCTGATCTCCGCGCCACTCGGTGCGGCCGAACGGCCCACGGTCATCGCGCGGGCCGAATCACCCTGCGCGGCGACACGCGCCGTCTCGCGCGCCGCGTCGACGCAGCGGACATGCGCACTCACACCCAGCACCGCGCCGATTCCCAGGATCAGGACCGAGACGATCGCCGCGATGGCGAACGCCGCCTCCACAGACACCATGCCTTGTTCATTGTTTACCGCTGAGCTTTGAACGCACCGAATCATTGCAATCAGACGCACGGCAGAGGCATTCAGTTCCGCTCGTCACATTATTCGTCGGCCGAGTCGCAATGGATCGGGCGTCAGTGTTTACTCCAAACATGAAGTGCGCCAAGCACCCAGCGATGGCAGTCATCGTACCGATGTACAACGAGGGGCGTCTCATTCTCCAGACTCTTCGTGCCATCGAGAATCTACGACTCACGCCGGTCCATCGCGACGTGCTCGGCGGATTCCGTGTCATCCTCGTCGACAACAACAGCACCGACGACACCGCAGCGATCGTGAGCCAGTTCATAGCGGCCGGCACCGAGGTCCCGTTCGAGATGATCACCGAACTCGAGAAGGGCACCGGATCCGCCGCCGACGCCGGCGCGCGTCGGGCCATCGAGCTCGGCGCGACCTACATCGCCCGCACCGACGCCGACACCCTTCCGGACCCGGACTGGCTCGCCTCGATCATCGCGCCGCTGCTCGCGGGCAAGCGCCTCGTGGGTGGTCGGGTCCGTGCGCGCAGCGGTGCCGGGATGCAGTCGACGATGTTCAACGCCGTCGGACGACTGTGGCGCGTCGGGCATCTCGTCGAGTGGATCCGCACCAGAGACCACGAACCGGACAAACGGCGCAGCTTCGCCGTGGTCGGCAACAACCTCGCGATCGACGCCGAGATGTACGAGGAATCCGGCGGGTTCCCGCGTACGTCGATCGAGGAGGCCGACGAGGACCAGGTGCTGCAGCAGCGCGTGCGAGCGATCACCGGCGCCGAAGGAATCGCGTTGGCGCCCAACGCGATCGTCTACACATCGCTGCGACGCCTCGACGAGTACGGCACGCAGGGCTTCGTGTCCTGGTACGCATCATCTGACCGCGCCGCCACGGAGCAGAACACCGACATTCGCTGACGCACAACGGACGATCCACCCACGGAACGCGAGGAGTGACCCCACGATGCCCACCGAAGAACTCAGCAGGACAGAGAAATCCACCGTCGCCGTGATCGTGGCGGCGTACAACGAGGAGAAGTTCATCCTCGACACGTTGCGCGCGCTCGACCAGCAGCGCTGGGACGACGTCATCCATCGCGATGTGCTGGGGAGTCCACGGATCATCATCGTGGACAACAACAGCACCGACCGGACCGCGGAGATCGTCGCCGAGCACATCGAGTCGAATCCGCGGTTCCCCGTCGAGCTGATCACCGAGAAGCAGAAGGGGCTCGGCTACGCGATCGACACCGCGGCCCGCCACGCCATCGACACCGGCGCCGCGCTCGTCGCGCGGACCGACGCCGACACCATCCCGGACACCGAGTGGCTCTCCGAGCTGATCCGGCCTCTGCTCGACGGCAAGCGCCTCGTCGGCGGCCGACTGCGGGCGCGCACCGACGAGGGCTTCACCAACGTCGTGTTCAACGCGATCGGCGTCGCCTGGCGCCTGGGGCACGGTGTCGAGTGGTGGCGTACCCGTAAGGAGCCCGACGAGCGTCGGCGCAGCTTCGCCGTGTGCGGGCCGAACCTTGCGTTCGATGCCGAGATCTACCGCGAGAGTGGCGGTTTCCCGCGGGTGTCGATGGACGACGCCGACGAGGACATCATCCTGCAGCGCCGGGTCCGCGCCATCACCGGTTCGGCCGGCATCGCGCTGGCACAGAGGGCGGTCGTCTACATCTCGCTGCGCCGCCTGCACGCGTTCGGAATCAAGGACTTCGTGACCTGGTACAGCACCAAGGACCGCGACACCACCGGCAAGCAGGTCGACGTCCGCTGACTCATCCTCGCGTCGGCATGACGGCCTGCACGGTCGGGTAGTCGGTGTAGCCGCGCTCGTCACCGAGGTAGAACGTCGATTCATCCGCAGACGTCAGAGGCGAACCGAGGCGCAGCCGCTCGACCAGATCCGGGTTGGCGATGAATGCGGTCCCGAACGCGACGATGTCGGCCAGACCGTCGTCGACGACCGAGAGTTGCGCCGGACCCGCCGGGAAGTCCTCATACGCCGCATGGGGGTTGAGCATCAGCACGCCGCCCCACTGTTCGCGGATGGCGTGGGTGAGCGCACGGTGCCCGGGAAATTCGAACACGTCGAGGAAGGCGAGGTCGCTCGGCAACTCTCGGACGAGCGCCAGGTAGACATCGTCGATCGCATCTTCCTCGATGCAGCTCGCCGTGCAGCCGGGGGAGACGCGTAGCGCCAGTCGATCCGAACCGATCGCATCCGCGACCGCGTGTACGAGCTCGACAGCGAACCGGATGCGTCCCTCGACGCTCGTCCCGTATCCGTCGACCCGAACGTTGGCGTTGGAGCTGAGGAACTGCTGGATCAGGTATCCGTAGGCGCCATGGAGTTCCACGCCGTCGAACCCAGCACGCATGCAGTTCTCGGCGGCGGCCACGAAGTCCGCTGTGGTGCAGACTATCTCGTGGATCGCCAGCGTCCGGGGTGTCGGATACGGTTTCCGGATCGCGGGCCCCGTGGTCGAGACCCGTACGACGCCGTCGGCCGCGACCGCAGAGGGCCCCACCGGATGCAGTCCGCCGCCGAGCAGATCTGGGTGACTGTTGCGGCCCGCATGCTGAAGCTGGCCGAAGATCCGACCACCGGCCGCGTGGACGCGGTCGGTGACCTGTCTCCACGATTCCGACTGGGCGGCGGTGTGCATACCGGGCGTGAACGTGTAGCCCTGACCGACCGGGCTGGGCTGCATGGCTTCTCCGATGATGAGGCCCGCCGACGCGCGTTGCTCGTAGTAGTCCGCCATCATCGGGGTGGCCGTATGTGCTGGGCCGTAGGCGCGGCGACGCGTCAACGGCGCCATCGCGATCCGGTTGTCGAGGGTCAGATCACCGATGGTGATGGGTTCGAATGCGTGTGACATGTCCCGATGGTGCGTCGGGCACACCGGTGCGCCCAGTCGATCGGCGCAGATCTCGGTCTTTTCGACACCGAGACGGAGTGCGGTCGAGGTTCTCGACACCGGGCGCGGATCAGAGCAGGGGGTCGCGGCCCGCCCTCTTCACGCTCCTGACGAGCGGCGCGGTCTCGACGGCGCGCAGACCGGGGAGCCGCGCGGCCGCGCCCGTGAGGTAGCGGTACAGCTCGTCGGTACCGGTGCAGTGGGCGGTGGCGTAGAGGTTCGTCGACCCGGTCGTCGCGGCGGCGAAGCTGACCTCGGCGTGCGTCGCGAGTGCGCGGCCCGCATCGTCGACGGCAGACGGCGCCACGGTGATCCACAGACTCACCGAGGAGCGCAGCCCCAACAGCTCGGCGTCGAAGTCGATGTCGAAATAGAGGATTCCGTTCCGGACGAACATCTCCAGACGCCGACTGACCGTTTCCTGGGACAAACCGCTGGCCTGACTCAGTTGCCCGACACCGGCGCGGCCGTCAACGGTCAACGCGGCCAGGAGTCGTCGATCGGGGTCCTCGAGGTCGACGGGGACCCGGTGGGGCCACGTCTCGTCGACTGTCGGGGCGGCAGACGTGGCGACATCGGGTTTCGTGAGCAGGCTGTCGGGGCCTCCGAAGAACATGTGCAGACAGGACTGAGCCGTCACCGAGACGACGTCGGGGAGGTCCGAGAGTCGTTTCATCAGAGCGAACTCCCCGTGGGCGGTGCGGTCGCGGTAGACCATCACGGTGAGTTCCAGTCCGCTCGGCCCGCTCACGACGTTCACCCATGCCGTGTCGTCCCGACGCGCGAGATTGGCGGCGACGGTGTCCAGATCGTGCGAGACCCTGATCCGGAACAGCGACATCCGCTCGGTGTTGATGTTGGGTTGGGTGACTGCGACAACCCGCACCCCCGCCCTGGCCCGCAGACGCTGATACCGACGAGCCACCGTCTGATCCGACACCTCGAGTTCTGCTGCCATCGCCGAGAAGGGACGCCGAGCATCGAGTTGGAGCAGACGCAGGATGGCCCGGTCGATGTCGTCGGCGACATAGGGAGGCACAGGCTCCGAAGGGTCGCCGCGTCGCGTCACGAGTCGAGTGTATTCGCGCAGAATGCGTCGATTTCCCGTGCGTCTGGGAGTCGGCGGCGCCTGTGGAACGATGCCGACGCCCAGCCACACGAGAAGTCGATTGATCTCATCCCACCGCGGTGTCGAGGGCCTTGGTGATGATGCCCGTCAGTGCGGAGACGATGTTGTCGCCGGTTACCACCGTGTAGAGGATGGCCCCGAACGCTGCCGCGGCGATCGTCCCGATCGCGTATTCGGCCGTGGACATGCCCTCGTCGTCGGTGGCTGCGAGCATCGCCCGTGTCTGTAGATCCTGAATCATTCTGTTCATCTTGATGTTCCCCCTTGTGCCCGCGACGGCGTGTTCCGTCGCGAAGTTCTTCTGTCACAGCAGTCCGCCGTCGAGGACCTTGCCCGCCAGTCCGACGACCACCGGGACGATGCCCAGGCAGACGAACGCGGGCAGGAAACACAGGCCGAGCGGTCCGGAGATCGCGACGCCCGCGCGCTCGGCCGCGGCGGCGGCGTTGTCCTGCGCCGCTGCGCGTTCGGTCTCGGCCAGTTCGCGCAGACCCCGCACCGGCGACGAGCCCGCGCGCGCGGAGCGGCGGGCCATGGCGCTCAACGACACCGACGACGCCGGCGCGTCCGCAGGCACCTCCCAGGCGTGCGCCGGGTCGGCACCCAGCCCCAGCAGCTCTGACGCCCGACGCAGCGTCCGCGCCATGGCGTCCGGCGCCGAGTGCGACACGATCTCGGCCGCCGCGGCCACCGGCATCCCCGAGCGCAGGCACACCGCGAACAGGTCGTAGCCGGCCGCGTTGGCGAACGGATCGTCCCGGTCCCTGGTGACCCCTAGCCAGCGCGCCTCCCGGACGGTTCTCGGCGGCGGCGCAATCCGGTACAGCCGCCACCCGGGACCCGGGATGATCCACAGCCCGACCAGCGCGCAGAGACCGGCCACCACCCACACGCCGCTCACGGGCGCATCACCTTCGCGGTGATCCGTTCGGTCCACCACAGGCCTGTGGCCACCAGCGAGACGCCGACGACCAGCAGCGCTCCCCCGATGCCCCCGCCGGACAGGATCGCCAGCGGACGCGCGCCCATCGCCTGACCGAGTCCGATCCCGAGCAGCGGCAACAGCGCGAGGACGGCCGCAGTGGCGCGGGCACCCGCGAGGGCCGCCCGTGTGCGCTCGGCGAACCGACGCCGGGCCACGAGGTCATCCCGCACCGCCCCGAGGAGGTCGGCCATCGGCAAGCCGTGGCGCTCGGCGGTCCGCCAGGCGACGGCCACCCGGTCCCAGGACGACTGATGGGACAGACCGGCGCCCTCGATGCCCTCGGCGACATCGCCGCCCAGCTCGGCTCGGCCGGCCATCTGGGTCAGCACCCCGGCGACCGCACCGGCCTCACCGACCCCACCCCGGGAGACGTCGTCGGCCGCCTGCCGGCAGGCGCGGGCCGGATGCGCGCCCACCGACAACTCCGCGATCATCACCGCGACCGCGTCCAGCAGGAGACCCAGTCCGGCGTCGAGTTCGTCGGTCCTGCGCTGCAGGGTCATCCGGTGATGGGCGGTCATCGCCGCGATGCCGGCGGCGATGGTCGCCGCGGGCCCGACCACCACGAGGACGGCGGCACATGCCGCCGCGGCGACGAGCACCGGCGCACCCGGCAGACCGCGGCGCCCTCCGACCCGACCAGCCATTGTCCGCAGACGCGACGTCGGACGGGTCTGCGGCCACAGGAGCAGCATCGCGGCCACGCCGGCCAGCAGGGGGCTCATCGCGAGCCCGGTTCCGACACCGTCCGCGTCGACCGGGACGAGAGGAGTCGGTCGAGGTCGGCGCGAGCGTCGGTGAAGCCGTTGTCCCGCAGCCAGACCGGTGCGATCCGGACCAGTCCGTCGGCGCCACGCGTGACGAGACCGATCTCCGACACCCCGCGGCGCCCGTCGGCGTCGCGCGCGACGCCGATGACGACGTGGACCGCGGCGGCGAGCTGACTGTGCAGCGCGGCGCGGTCCATGCCGCCGAGAGCGGCGAGCGCTTCCATGCGTGCGGGCACCTCGGTGGTCGAGTTCGCGTGCAGCGTCCCGGCACATCCCTCGTGACCGGTGTTGAGGGCGGTGAGCAGGTCGACGACCTCGGCACCGCGCACCTCGCCGACGACGATCCGGTCGGGTCGCATCCGCAGGGCCTGCCGGACCAGGTCGCGGACAGCGACCGCGCCGACCCCCTCGACGTTCGCGGTCCGCGCGACCAGTCGGACGACGTGCGGATGGTCCGGCGCGAGCTCGACCGCGTCCTCGACACAAAGGATCCGCTCGGCCGGATCCACCCGCCCCAGCATCGCCGACAACATGGTCGTCTTGCCTGCACCGGTGCCGCCGACGATCAGGAACGCCAGACGGGCGTCGATGATCGACGACATGGTCGCGGCGATCTCCGGCGGGATGGCACCACGGTCGACCAGAGCGGCGAGATGCTGTGTCACCGGCCGGAGCACCCGCAGCGACAGGCACGTCCCGTCGACGCTGATCGGCGGGATCACCGCGTGCAGTCGAACGCTGTATCCGCGGCGGCCGACGTTGCTCAGCTGGCCGTCGACCCAGGGTGCGGCGTCGTCGAGTCGTTTGCCCGCCCCCAGCGCGAGGCGGACGGCCAGACGGCGCACCGCCGCGTCGTCGGTGAAGCGGACGTCGCTGCGGCGCAGCCCGATCCCGCGATCGACCCACACCTGATCCGGACCGACGACCAGGATGTCGGCGACGTCGGGATCGGCCAACAGCTCCTCGAGACGCCCGGCCCCCACGAGCTCGGTCTGCAGGAATCGCAGGGCCTCGAGCAGATCGGTGTCGCCGAGCACTCCCCCGGACTCGGCGCGGATCGCGTCCGCCATCACCTGTGGGGTGGGGTCAGCGGACTCCGACGCCAGCCGCTCGCGCACGCGGACCAGCAGGTCCGCACGCTGATCGGTGAGTCCGGTCATGCGACATATCCGGCGGCGTCGGTGAGTCGATCGAGAACGCGATCGGCGGTGCGCGAGAGCGCGGATCGCGGTCGTGGAGACAGCGCTCCCGATTCGAGAGCGGCGACCAGTCCGCGCTCCGACCGCATCCCGGCGATCAACGGGAGTCCGGCGGCGTCGGCGATGTGCTGTGCCGAGAGACCGCCCGGTGCGGGCCCGCGGACCACGCACCCGACCCTCTCGGTGTGCGCGGCCATGCGCGCCGACGCCTCCCGGGTGGCCGCGCATCCGTGCACGGTGGCCGAGGTGATCACGACGACGAGGTCCACCGACTCGACCACCGCATCGACCAGCGACGTCGCGCGACGCGGGAGGTCGACCACGACGATGTCACCGTTCTCACGCCCGGCCTCGATCACCGTTGTCACCGCCTCGATCCCCACCGGCCGCACATCCCCTCGACGGGGGCACAGCACGGCCAGATCGGTACCGACCCGCGGCAATGCCGCGTGCAGACTGTCGGCGAACACGTGCCCGCTCTCGAGGGTCAGATCCGGCCACCGCAGCCCGGAGATGTCCTCGATGCCGAGCAGCAGGTCGACGCCCCCGCCCAGCTCGTCGACGTCGAGCAGCAGCGTCGTGCCCGCGAACTCCCCGGCCGCGCGCATCGCGACCGCCGCGGCGAGCACCGACGCGCCCGCGCCGCCGTGACCACCGAGGCACGCGACCACCGCGCCGGCCGGGCTGCGCGGAGCCCGCAGCCGGCTCAAGGCCCCGACCACGTCGTGTTCCTGCTCGGGCAGGAGGTAACCGTCGTGCGCACCCAACGACAGCGCCGATCGCCACAGCTGCGGGTCGACCTCTCCGACGCCGACCACGAGTACCCCGGCGCGACGCGGCCACCCCAGCCCGGCGAGATCCTCCGCCGCCCTGGCGTCGACGATGACCGCGAGGCAGTCCGACCACGCCCGGCGACAGGTGTCCGGCTCCGCGGTGACCACCTGATAGCCGGCCGCGGCAGCACAGCGGGCCACGTCGTCGGCGAGATCGTCGCCCACCATGACCAGTACGTGATCGTTCATGGGGTCGATGATGCGCAGTCGGTGCGATCGTCGGCCGCCGTGAGGGCACCGTTCACCGCATTCTGTGAGTCGGAGAACAACTGTGCACCAATGCGCGCAATGAGCGTAAAGGCACAGGTCAGGAATGACGGTTTATCAGAACGTGTCCGCACAATGGGGACGGACGAAAAGGTCCGGAAAAGGGGACGACCCCGGCCAGGGGGGGAGGAGGCCAGGGTCGTCGCGTTTCAGCCCCGGGGGGTCGGGCTGAAAGCCCCGGATGAACCGGGTAACCATGACTATACACACCGTCCCCGGGATGATTGCAAGTTCAACCATGTTGTTACCGGCGGGTAGTTTATGGCGGCTGACCTCACGGTTTGCCGTTCGGGCTCGCACGACTGTCCGAGTCGACCCGTCCGCCGAGCCCCCGACGTAGGCTGATGCCGTGATGACCTCGCCGCCGGGTTCACCCGCGGGTGCCCGGAGTGCTCAGAGAAGCGAAACTCCCGTGGCCGCATTCTTCGATCTCGATAAAACGATTATCGCGAAGTCGAGCACCTTGGCATTCTCCCGACCCTTTTTCGACGAGGGGCTGATCAACCGACGTTCGGTGCTCAAATCGAGTTACGCCCAATTCCTCTTCCTGCTGACCGCTGCCGATGCGGACCAGGTCGAACGACTCCGCAAGCACGTCACCCAGATGTGCGCGGGATGGGACGTCGACCAGGTCCGCACGATCGTGGCCGAGACGCTCCACGACATCGTCGACCCGCTGGTCTTCGCCGAGGCGGCCGAGCTCATCGCCGGGCATCGTGCGCGCGGGCACGACGTGGTGATCGTGTCGGCCTCGGGCAGCGAGATCGTCGAGCCCATCGGCGAGATGCTCGGCGTCGACACCTCGGTGGCGAGCCGGATGCAGGTGGTCGACGGCAAGTACTCCGGCGAGGTCGAGTTCTACTGCTACGGCGAGGGCAAGCGGACCGCCATTCGCGAGATCGCCGCCGAGCGCGGCTACGACCTCGATCTGTGCTTCGCCTACTCGGATTCGATCACCGATCTGCCGATGCTCGAGGTGGTCGGACATCCGACCGCGGTCAATCCCGACCGCGCGCTGCGCAAGGCCGCGTCCGCGGCCGGCTGGCCCGTCCTGTCGTTCAACCGCCCCGTCTCGCTGCGGGAACGGATCCCGGGCGCACCGTCGCGCACCACCGTGACCGGGGCCGCCGCCGTCGGAGTCGGCGCAGCGGTGGCCGGCGGCATCACCTACGCGTTCGTGCACCGCACCCGTGGGCGCTGACGCCCTCCGGTGCTGTCACACAACGGTTTTCGACTGACTACCGAATCGTTGCCGTTCACCTCTTGATGTGACCGATGTCACGGTGTACAAAGAGAGCTACGGAAGTACGAACGGCAAAGGCCACCTCGGAAGAGAAGAAGTGGCCCCCCGGGCGGGCACTTCCCAGCACGGACACCGAGCACCCACGCGGAGCACGCCGCGAGAGGCACAAGTGTTGCGGGCCTGCGACATCGCGGAAGTGACGAGAGCGTCGGACCTTGGGTGGGACGGCGCGTTCATCACAACGCGACCAATCGCCGAGGCCACCCACGCAACCCGATCAGCACGCTTGGTAACCAGTGATCCGTGCTAGGCGGGCGGCCGAATGATCATCGCGATCATCGGTCGCCCGCATTTATGTGCGGGGCACGCTGAGGTCAGACGCCCACTCACGCAACCACTTCGACGTCGGAAGGTTCAGCGACGAGCGTCGGCGATCGACCGGGCCTCGGTCGCCCCCGCCGTCAGCGCGGCGCAGTGCAGGATCAGCCATTCGCGCACGCCGTCGCCGGTTCCGGTACCGAAGCCGATTGCCGCGGTGCGGTATTCGTCGATCCGACGCAGCCAGGTCACCTCCGGCACCCCGAGGCTGTGCGGATCCAGCCCGGTCGACGCCGCGACCAATCGCGCGGCCGCGCGGGCGACCACGCCGTTGCCGGTGGTGAACGGCGCGAGGGTCAGCAGCTCCCCGTGGACGACGCCGGCGAGCACCGGAGCCGGGACCGATGTGCCGCCGGTGACCAGTTGCGCGAGCATGTCGAGCCGCTGGGAGACATCCGGGTCGGTCCGTGGGCGGCCGAGGGTGTCGGGATCGGTGACCAGATCGGCCGCGACCAGCAGATGCAGTCGGGCGAGAGCCTGCAGCGGCGCACGCGTCCACACCGACACGAGTTGATCGAGCGAATCGCCGGTCAGAGCCAACGCGACCCGCATGGCGCCCGCGAGCACCGGGTCGTCGACGTCCTCGTCGCGGCGCAGCGAGCCCGCGACACCCTCGATACCCGCCGAGGAGTGCGCGGTGCGCCACGAGGCCTCGGTCGAGGTGTCCAACCATCCGCGCATGTTCACCGGGTGTCGGTGCACCGAGCTCAGCGCATCACGCGCCTCGTCCGCGGCCGCGGCGACGCCGGGCAGGTCCAACAGCGGTGCGAGCGGATCGGTGGTCACAACCGACCAGCGTAGTGGTCGGTGCATCCGCCCTCGGACCGCCGGCACTACGTCGTGACGATGGATGCCCCGGGGATCGCGTCGAGCAGTTTGCGGGTGTAGTCCTGCGTCGGGTTGTCGAACACCGCGTCGGTCGTGGACTGCTCGACCACCTTGCCCTGCTCCATGACCACGACGTTGTCCGCGATCTGCTTGACGACGGCGAGGTCGTGGGTGATGAACAGGTACGTCAGGCCCAACTCTCCCTGCAGGTCGTTGAGCAGACCGAGAATCTGCGCCTGGACCAACACGTCGAGTGCGGAGACCGCCTCGTCGCAGATGATCAGCTCGGGATCGAGTGCCAGAGCCCGTGCGATCGCCACACGCTGCCGCTGCCCACCGGACAGTTCGTTGGGGAATCGCTTCATCACCGAGGACGGCAACGCCACCTTGTCGAGCAGGTCGCGAACACGGGCCTCGCGTTCCTTCGACGACCCGATGCCGTGGATCCGCAGCGGCTCGTCGATGACCCGGTAGATCGAGAACAACGGGTCGATGGACCCGTACGGGTTCTGGAAGATCGGCTGCACCCGGCGCCGGAAGGCCAGGGCGCGTTTGCCCCTGAAACTCGTGACGTCGTCGCCGTCGAACGTCACCGACCCGCTGGTCGGCGGGAGCAGCGCCAGGACCATCTGTGCGACAGTGGATTTGCCCGAACCGGACTCGCCCACGATCGCGGTGGTGGTCCCACGGCGGATCGAGAAGGAGACGTCGTCGACCGCGGTCAGGCTCTTCGACTTCCACGGTGCGCTGCCGCGGATGGGAAAGACCTTGGTGAGGTGGTCGACCACCAGGACCGTCGAGTCCGCCGAGGCCGGCTTGATCTCGTCGGCGACCTCCACCGCCTGCTCCACGATCTCGGCACGGGCGGTTGTGGCCGTCAACCGCTTCGACGCCAGCGACGGGGCCGAGGCGACCAGGCGCTTGGTGTACTCGTGCTGCGGGTCGCGCAGGATCTCGCGCGCCGGACCGGACTCCACCACCTTGCCGCGGTACATGACCACGAGATGCGACGCACGCTCGGCGGCGAGACCGAGATCGTGGGTGATCAGCAGGACCGAGGTGCCGAGTTCCTGGGTGAGTTGCTCGAGATGGTCGAGGATCTGTCGCTGCACCGTCACGTCCAGCGCCGAGGTCGGCTCGTCGGCGACGAGCAGCTTGGGCCGGCACGACAGACCGATGGCGATCAACGCACGCTGGCGCATACCGCCGGAGAACTCGTGCGGGTACTGGTTCATCCGCGACTCGGCGTCGCGCATACCGGCCTCGGTGAGCAGTTCGGCCGCCCGCTTCTTGGCCGCGGCACCCTTGGCGACGTTGTTCGCCTCGAGCGCCTCGCGGACCTGGAAACCGATCTTCCACAACGGGTTCAGGTTCGACATCGGGTCCTGAGGCACCAGGCCGATCTCGGATCCCCGCAGCGCGTCGATGTCCTTCTTCGACGCGGTGGTCAGCTCCTGGCCGTCGAAGCGGATGCTCCCCGCCGTGACGTGGCCGCTTCCGGGGAGCAGGTTGAGGACCGCGTTGGCCGTGGTCGTCTTGCCCGATCCGGACTCACCTACGATCGCGACAGTCTGGCCGGGATAGATCGTCAGGCTGACTCCGGAGACCGCTTCGGTGTCACCGAAAGAAACCGCGAGGTCGGTGACCTCGAGCAGCGGTGCGGTGTCGGTGTTCTGTTCGCTCATCGGGTGCGCGCCTTGGGGTCGAGGGCGTCGCGGAGTGCGTCGCCCATCATCATGAAGCTGAGCACCGTCAGGGCCAGCCCCACCGCGGGATACAGCAGGATCGGGTTACCCGAGCGGAGCAGGCTCTGCCCCGCCGAGATGTCGATTCCCCAGGACACGCTGGTGGCCGGTAGTCCGATGCCGAGATAGGACAGAGTCGCCTCGGTCACGATGAACACACCCAGCGAGATGGTGCTCGTGACGATCACCGGACCGAGCGCGTTCGGGATCACGTGGTTGAACAGGGTGCGCACACGCGACGAACCCAACGCCTGCGAGGCGGTGATGAACTCGTTGTTGCGGATCGAGATCGTCGCACCGCGGGCGATACGGGCGATCTGTGGCCACCCGAAGACCGCGAGGATGGTGACGACGGTCCAGACGCTGCGGGTCGTGAACATCTGCATGATGACGATCGCGGCGAGGATCAGCGGCAGCGCGAAGAAGATGTCGGTCAGGCGCGAGATGATCACGTCGAGCCACCCGCCGAAGAATCCGGCGAACACACCCAGCAGACCACCGACGACGAACGCGATGAGCGTGGTGCAGACACCGACGACCACCGACGCGCGTGCGCCGTACATGGTGCGGGAGTAGATGTCACAGCCCTGCAGGTCGGTACCGAACCAGTGGGCACCGCTGGGTTTGAGGAGACTGTCGGCGCCGATGCACTGGCGGGGGTCCTGGTGCGCGAAGAGCCCGGGGAACAGACACACCAGGATGACGAACAGGATCATCACCGCGGAGATGATGAACAGTGGGCGGCGACGCAGGTTGCGCCAGGCGCCCTTCCAGAAGCCTGCCGAGGCGGTCGAGTCGTCGACCGTGTCGACGGCTAGCACCTCGGTGGCGTCCGGGCCGGCGACGAACCGAGCCTGGCCGGCGCGTGCGCTGATGGGCATTTCCGGGGTGGGGTCAGGCATAACGGATCCTCGGATCGATGACGGCGTAGAGGAGATCGACCGCCAGGTTTGCGATGAGGTAGATCAGGACCAGCACCGTGACGATGGAGACCACCGTCGGCGCCTCGCCGATCTGCACACTGCGGAACACGGTCTGGCCGATCCCGTTGATGTTGAAGATGCCCTCGGTGACGACGGCACCGGCCATCAGCGCGCCCAGATCGGCGCCGAGGAAGGTGACGACGGGGATCAGCGAGTTGCGCAGGATGTGGACGGAGACGACACGCGGACGCCCCAGTCCCTTTGCGGTCGCGGTACGTACGTGGTCCGCGGTGGCGTTCTCGGCGACGGACGAACGCGTGAGCCGCAGCACGTAGGCAAACGACCCGGACGCCAACACAATCGCAGGCAGCACCAGATTCGCGATCCCGTCGTTGCCGCCCACGGTCACCGGCGCGAGGCCCCACTTGACGCCGATCACGAACTGCGCGATGAAGCCGATCACGAAGATCGGGATGGCGATCACGATGAGGCTGATGACCAGGACGGTGCTGTCGAACCAGCCGCCCTTGCGCATACCGGCGATGACACCGAACACGATGCCGAAAACGGCTTCGAAGATCAGCGCCATGATGGCGAGGCGGATCGTCACCGGGAAGGCCTGCTGCATCACGTCGAGCACAGGTCGCCCGGAGAACGACGTCCCGAAGTCGAAGGTGAAGATGCCCTTCAGGTACAGCCAGTACTGGGTGAAGAAGTTGTCGTTGAGGTGGTACTGCTCGCGGATCTGATTACGCACCGCCTCGGTGAGGGGGCGTCCACCGCCCAGTGCCGCGGTGGGGTCACCGGGCAGCTTGTAGACCATGAAGTAGAGGAGCAGCGTCGCACCGAAGAACACCGGGATCAGCTGCAGGATCCGACGGATGGTGTACCAGACCATGATTGGTCACTTTCTCTCAGCGCAGCCAACGGCCCCGCCCCCATCCGGCGCACTCAGCCGGATGGGGCGGGGTCGAAGGACAGGGACTACTTGGTGATGTTCTCGTAATCCGGCAGACCCGACCACGTGATGGCCGCCTTCACACCGGTGTTCACGCCGGCGTTGTTGACGTAGTCCCACATCGGGATGGCGGGCAGGTCGTTGAGCAGGATCTGCTGCGCCTCCCCGACGACCTTGTACGACGCCTCGGCGCTGGTCTGGCTCTCCGCCTCGCGGACCTTCGCGTCGAACGTGGGGTTGCTGTAGCCCGCGTCGTTCGAGCCGCCTCCGGTGACGAAGATCGGCTCGAGGAACTCGAGCATCGACGGGTAGTCACCCTGCCAGCCGGCACGGAACGCCGTCTGGATCGTCTTGTCGTTGATCTGCTGACGCAGCTGCGAGAAGGTCGGGATACCCGCACCCTCGGCGTCGATCTTCAGCGTGTTCTTGATGCTGTTCGCCGCGGCGTCGGTCCACTCCTTGTGTCCGCCGTCGTAGTTGGTGCTGATGACGAACTTCCCCGACCACGGCGCGATGGCGTTGGCCTGGTTCCAGAGCGCGACCGCCTTGGTGGGGTTGTACTCGAGGTTCGACTCACCGGGCAGGTTGCCGTCGAAGCCGGGCAGCGAGGAGGCGGTGAAGTCCTTCGACGGGTTACGTGATCCCTGGAAGATGTTCGTGGTGATCTGCTTGCGGTCGATCGCCATGGAGATCGCCTGACGCCGCAGCACACCTTCCTGACCACCGAAGTGCGCGAGGCGCTCGGGGATGGTGATCGTCTGGTTCTGTGCGGTGGCCTTGTCGATCGCGCGATCCCCCAGATCCTGCTTGTAAGTACGCAGGGCGCTCGTCGGAATCGTGTCCAGCACATCGAGGTTGCCCGACTGCAGGTCGGCGTAGCCGGTGTCGAGGCTGGTGTAGAACACGAACGAGATGCCCTTGTTCTGCGCCTTGTTCTCACCCGGGTAATCCGGGTTCGGCACGATGTCGGCCTTGACGTTGTGCTGCCAGGTCTGCAGCTTGTACGGGCCGTTGCCGACCGGGTTCTCGCCGAACGCCTTGATGTCCTTGAACGCGACGTCGGGCAGCGGCTTGAAGGGCGTGAACCCCAGACCCAGCTTGAAGTCGATCGCGGGCTGCTTCAGCGCGACGGTGAAGGTGTAGTCGTCGACGACCTTCAGGCCGGACATCGTCTTCACGGTCGGGTTCTCCGACGAGACCTCGTCGTAGCCCGCGATCGGCGCGAAGAAGCTCTGCTGCTTCTGTGCGTTCGGGGTGTAGGCGCCGAAGTTCCAGGCGTCGACGAAGTTGTGCGCCTTCACCTCGGTGCCGTCGGTGAACTTCCAGCCCTTTTTGATGGTGATCGTGTAGTTCTTGTTGTCGGTCGTGTCGAGCTTGTCGACCATCGCCGGCTTCGGGTTGCCGTCGGCGTCGTAGTAGTACAGCCCGGTGAACAGGCGATCGACGATGCGTCCGCCGCCGTTCTCGTTCGTGGTGGTCGTGATCAGGCCCGTCTCGGGCTCGGATCCGTTGACCCGGACCAGGTCGCTGTCCGAACTCGATCCACCACATGCCGCGAGCACACCCGCACTGATCACGAGTGCTCCGGCGATCGCCGCGATTTTCTTCAATCTCACCGCTGTCATTCCCTCTCATCGACGTCGTCCGGCGCACGGGATTGCCCGCGCCGGACGTTGTGGGACCTCCCCCACACCCGCGAACGGGGGTCCGAGACATGCCGGTGACATTTCGTGAATATCGCTAATCGGCGCTCGGACCTTGGCAGACATTACCCACGTCTCGGTGCCCCGTCTCGCTGAGTGGGATATTCATTGGCCACTACACGTAACGATTGGTAGGAATTGCGACCTTTCGGACAGACATGTCGCTGCAACGGGAATCCAACGTGACTACGCTCACGATGGGGCGGCCGCGATCTTCGATCACGGTGGGCGCATCCACGCATGTCGTGCGCCGCACCGACGACAATGATGAGCGGTGCGCGACCCGTACCGAACTGAAAATCTGCCGCTCGGGCCTCACCCGCCACGTGCGGCGCCAGAAAGGGTGATTGATCCACCATGTCGAGTGCCACAGGGCAGTCCACGCAGGGCTCGCAGGACGACGTTCCGTCGGCCTACCCCCCGCCCCCGGAATTCGCGGAGAACGCCGTCGCCAAGGCCGGTCTCTACGACGAGGCCGAGCAGGACCGGCTCGCGTACTGGGCCAAGGAGGCTCGTCGCCTGCAGTGGGACACCGACTTCACCGACACCCTCGACTGGACCGACGCGCCGTTCGCGAAGTGGTTCGTCGGCGGGAAGCTGAACGTGGCCGCCAACTGCGTGGACCGTCACGTCGACGCGGGCAACGGCGACCGGGTCGCCATCCACTGGGTGGGCGAGCCGGGCGACACCCGCGACATCACCTACTCCGACCTGTTGACCGAGGTCAGCCAGGCCGCGAACTACTTCACCTCACTCGGCCTCGTCGCCGGTGACCGGGTCGCGGTCTACATGCCGATGGTCCCCGAGGCCATCGTGACGATCCTGGCGTGTGCACGCCTCGGGCTGCCGCACTCGGTGGTGTTCGCCGGGTTCTCCGCCGGCGCACTGCGGTCCCGCGTCGACGACGCCGAGGCCAAGCTGGTCGTGACGACCGACGGACAGTTCCGCCGCGGTCAGCCCGCCCCGCTCAAGGAGGCCGTCGACTCGGCCCTGGGCACCGGCGACGACGCCGCGAAGTCGGTCGAGAAGGTGCTCGTGGTCCGGCGCACCGGTCACGACCCCGACCTCAACTGGGTCGACGGCCGCGACGTGTGGTGGCACGAGACGGTGGCGAACGCGTCCGACACCCACGCCTACGAGGCCTTCGACGCCGAACACCCACTGTTCCTGCTGTACACCTCGGGGACCACGGGCAAGCCCAAGGGCATCCTGCACACCTCCGGCGGTTACCTCACCCAGGTCAGTTCGACGTTCCACAACGTCTTCGACCATCGGCCCGAGTCCGATGTGTTCTGGTGCGGCGCCGACATCGGCTGGGTCACCGGCCACAGCTACCTCGTCTACGGCCCGCTCTCCAACGGCGCCACCGAGATCATCTACGAGGGCACCCCGAATTCACCCAACGAGCACCGGCATTTCGAGATCATCGAGAAATACCGCGTCACAACCTATTACATCGCGCCGACACTGATCCGCACGTTCATGAAGTGGGGTCGCGAGATCCCGGACGCGCACGATCTGTCGTCGCTGCGTCTGCTCGGCAGTGTCGGCGAGCCGATCAACCCCGAGGCGTGGCGCTGGTACCGCGAGGTCCTCGGCGCGAACTCGGCACCGATCGTCGACACCTGGTGGCAGACCGAGACCGGCGGGATGATGGTGTCTCCGTTGCCCGGCGTGACCGCCACCAAGCCCGGTTCGGCCATGAAGCCGCTGCCCGGCATCAGCGCCAAGATCGTCGACGACGACGCCAACGAGGTCGCCCAGGGCGAGCAGGGGTACCTGGTCATCGACAAGCCGTGGCCCGCCATGTTGCGCGGCATCTGGCGGGACAACGACCGCTACAAGGAGACCTACTGGTCGCGGTTCGCGGCGCAGGGGTGGTACTTCGCCGGTGACGGTGCGCGGTACGACTCGGACGGCGCCCTGTGGGTGCTCGGCCGGATCGACGATGTCATGAACATCTCCGGTCACCGCATCTCCACCTCCGAGGTGGAGTCGGCGCTGGTGAACCACCACGGTGTCGCCGAGGCCGCGGTCATCGGTGCCGCCGACGAGACCACCGGGCAGGGCATCGTCGCCTTCGTCATCCTGCGCGGCAGCACCGTCGACACCGGTGACGACCTGATCAAGGAACTCAAAGACCAGGTGTCGAAGGACATCTCGCCGATCGCCAAGCCGCGTGAGATCTACGTCGTGCCGGAACTGCCGAAGACCCGCAGCGGCAAGATCATGCGACGACTGCTCAAGGACGTGGCCGAGGGACGCGAGCTCGGGGACACCTCGACCCTCGTCGATCCGACCGTCTTCGAGAACATCCGCAAGAAGAAGTAGTGGCACGGGGCTCGGCTGCTGACGTACGTCAGCAGTCGAGCTCGACGGTCACGGTGACCGCGCCGGTGGCCGCGGCCACGACACCGTCGGTGTCGGTGAACCGCCCGAGATCGGCGATGCCGGGGAAGTACCCGACGTCGCCGTAGTACAGGACGAGCACCCGGTCGGGGGCGTAGTAGCCCAGCGTTCCCGGTCCGGGGTCGGCACCGGCGGGCATGCCCGTCATCGGCAGCGCCGGGATCTCCGCGGTCTTCTCGACACCGCCGTAGTCGGTGGCGTCCGCCGTGATCGGTAGCCGGTCACGCAGCGCACGCGCCGTGGGGCTCGCATTGAGCGACCCGGTCAGCGTGGTCGCTCCGAAGCGGATGCGGATCGGGGTGGTGGATGCGTCTGCGTTCGTGCATGTTCGAGGTGCGCCGAGCGCGGGCGTCGACGTGCTCGGGCTCGTCGGGTCGGGTTGCGCGACATCGGATCCAGATCCGGACGCGCAGGCACCGACCGCGAACACAGCGGCGAGAACGGTGGCAGATCCGAGGGCGCGCACGCCTACAGCCCCACGGTCTGGCCGCCGTCGACCACCATCGCGTGCCCGATGGTGAAGGCAGCGAGCGGCGAACACAGCCAAAGCACCGCGGAGGCGATCTCCTCGGGCCTGCCCATGCGGCCGATGGGCTCCTGGGCGATCACCCGCGCCCGTCCCTCGGGCGTGCCGCCGGAGAACCGGTCCATCATGGGGGTGTCGATGATGCCCGGGCAGATCGCGTTGATCCGTACCCCCTGATCGGCGTAGTCGAGTGCGGCGGACTTCGTCATCCCCAGCATCCCGTGTTTGGCTGCGGCATAGGCGCTCTGACCACGGATCCCGATCACCCCGGCACCCGAGGCGGTGTTGACGATCGCGCCGCCACCGTTCCCGAGCATCAGCGGGATCTCGTGCTTCATGGACAGGAACGTGCCACGGAGGTCGACGTCGACGACACGGTCGAAGTCGGCATCGGTGATGTCGGCCAGGGCGGTCACCGGCTGCTCGACGCCGGCGTTGTTGAACGCGATGTCGAGGCAACCGAACTCGTCGACGGTCGCGTTGAGTGCGCTCGCGATCGAGTCGGCGTCGGTCACGTCGCAGTGCACCGACAGGGCCCGTCCGCCCGCACCACGAACGAGGTCGGCCGTCTCCTCTGTCGACGCGTCGTCGACGCCGGTGCACACCACCGATGCCCCTTGTTCGGCGAACGCGACGGCCGTCGCCCGACCGATACCGGTACCGGCGCCGGTGATGAACACGACGCGGTCTGCGAACTGATGATCTGTCATGTCCCCACCACAACACCGGATGCGCGCCTGCGGGAGTCCTGCTCGATGGAGGCACGCACAGGGACCCCCACCACCGCGGATCCCCGACTACCGTCGCAGGCATGGGCGTCGACATCAAGGCGGAGGTACGGGATTTCCTGACCTCGCGCCGAGCCAAGATCTCGCCCGAGGTGGTCGGGCTGCCCGCCGGGACGAACCGTCGGGTCGCCGGACTGCGTCGCAGTGAGGTGGCCGTGCTGGCCGGGGTCAGCGTGGAGTACTACACGCGCCTGGAACGGGGCTCGATCAGCGGCGCATCACCGGAGATCCTCGACGCACTCGCGCGTGCGCTGCTGCTCGACGACGCCGAACGCGCGCACCTGTTCGACCTCGCCCACGCGGCCAGTCCGGTCGCTCGCCCGCCCAGGCGCCGCACGACGACCTCGTGGCGGGCGCACGAGAGTCTGCAGTGGACGTTGGACGCGATCACCGCCGGACCGGCGTTCGTCCGCAACGGACGCATGGACGTCCTCGCGGTCAACCCGCTCGCGCGAGCCTTCTACGACGAGGTGTTCGACATGCCGGGGCAGCCGCCGAACATCGCGCGCTACACCTTCCTCGACGAGCGGGCGGCCACCTTCTACCCGGACTGGGACCTGTTCGCCGAGGTCACGGTGTCGATCCTGCGCACCGAGGCAGCGCGCGACCCGCACAACAAGGAACTACACGACCTCATCGGCGAACTGTCGACCCGCAGTGACGATTTCCGTCGGCAGTGGGGCAGGCACGATGTCCGTCACCACGGCACCGGCTCCAAGACCTTCCACCACCGGGTGGTCGGCGAGATGACCCTGGCCTACGAGGGCCTCGAGATGGCCGCCGAACCCGGACTCACCCTGACCATCTATGCGGCTGCCCCGGGATCGTCGTCCGAGCAGGCTCTACGCCTCTTGTCCTCGTGGGCGGCAACCGAATTCACCGCCGCGACCGAACACCGGGCCGCGCACCACGACTGATCTCAGCGGCCGTCCCAGTCAAGGGCGAACTCGGACAGCTGCGCCGTCAGCTCGCGCGCGTAGTCGAGCTGGGTGCTCAACTTCGCACACGCCTGTGTCGCCCGGGTGTGGCATTCGGCGAGATATGCGGTGGCCCCGGTTTTCTCGGCGGCGGTCGAGTGCGGGTCGTCGAGCGCGGCGAGTGACTCGAGCAGTGATCGCATCTCGTCGAGCGTGAACCCCAGCGGCTTCATCCGGCGGATCGCGAGGAGTCGGTCGATGTCGGCGGCGGTGTACAGCCGGAAACCCCCGGCCGATCGTGCCGACGGCACGACCAGCCCCACCTCGTCGTAGTGTCGGATCGTCTTGATCGACAGCGCGGTTCGATCGGCCACCTCGCCGATCTGTAGATGCGCCCCGGTGTCGTCAGTGTCCGGCACCGAGTTGTCCGCTCAGGAGGTCGTGGCGCTCGGCGCTGTGGTCGTCGAGACCGATGATGGTGACCTTCTTGCCCTTCGCCGCATACTTACCGGTGATCGCGTCGAGGGTGGCGACGGTGGAGGCATCCCACACGTGCGCGTCGCTGAGGTCGATGACCACGTTCTCCGGGTCTCCGACGTAGTCGAACTGGTAGATCAGATCATTGCTGGAGGCGAAGAACAGCTCGCCCCGCACGGCGTAGACCCGTGTGTCCTCATCGGGATGCGCGATGTCGACGACCTCGGTCATGTGGGCGACACGACGCGCGAAAAGCACCATGGCGGTCAGTGTTCCGGCACCGACCCCGTAGGCGAGATTCCCGGTGGGAACCGTCACCGCGACGGTCGCGAGCATCACCAGTGTCTCGCTCTTGGGCATCCGCTTCAGCGTCGACGGCGTGATGCTGTGCCAGTCGAAGGTCCCGACCGAGACCATGACCATCACCGCGACCAACGCCGCCATCGGGATCAGCGCGACGATGTCGCCGAGCCCGACCACCAGGATCAACAGGAACACCCCGGCGAGGAACGTCGAGATCCGGGTGCGGGCACCGGACACCTTCACGTTGATCATCGTCTGACCGATCATCGCGCAACCGCCGAGACCGCCGAAGAAGCCGGTCACGATGTTCGCGATGCCCTGTCCGGTGCTCTCGCGGGTCTTGTCGGAATGGGTGTCGGTGATGTCGTCGACGAACTTGGCCGTCATCAGCGATTCGAGCAGCCCGACGATCGCCATGGTCAGCGCGTACGGCGCGATGATCGACAGGGTGTGCCAGGTGTACGGCACATCCGGGATGAGGAAGGACGGCAGGTTCGACGGGAGTTTGCCCTCGTCACCCACGTTGGGGACGTTGTTCCAGCCGAACACGATCGTCGCGCCGGTGAGCAGAACGATGGCGATCAACGGCGCCGGGACGACCGAACTCACCCTGGGAAGGAACACCATGATCGCGATACCGACGGTGACCAGCGGGTACACCAGCCACGGGACGCCGATGAGGTGGGTGAGCTGCGAGATGAAGATCAGGATCGCGAGTGCGTTGACGAAGCCGACCATCACGCTGCGCGGGACGAAGCGCATCAGCTTGGCCACGCCGAGCAGAGACAACACGATCTGCAGGATCCCGGCCAGGATCACCGCCGCGATCAGATAGTTCAGACCGTGGTCCTTCACCAACGGCGCGACGACGAGGGCGACCGCGCCGGTGGCCGCGGAGATCATCGCCGGGCGTCCACCGACGATCGCGATGGTCACCGCCATGGTGAACGACGCGAACAGGCCGATCTTCGGATCGACGCCGGCGATGATCGAGAACGAGATCGCCTCCGGGATCAGGGCGAGTGCGACGACGAGGCCGGCGAGGACCTCGGTGCGCAGGCGGGTGGGCGAGCGCAGCGCGAGGCGGACCGACTGTTCCTGCGCCGGGGTGACCGGCTTCGCGGGTGATGACATTGCAGAAACCCTACCCTCCCCGGAGGGGAGAGTTGACCACGTCGCCGCGGCGTCAACGAACCGTTAAGATGATCCACGGTGCGCCGGGAAGTCTGGTCGGCAACAGCTTTGTCGACCCACGACCCTGAAGGATCCCCTCATCAACGCCCCGAAGATCTCGCCGCCGTCTCCCACCGAGTTCGCCCGATATCTCCGCACGGAGACCTTCGGCGGGATCGTCCTCCTCGCCGCCGCCGCTGTCGCACTCATCTGGGCGAATTCACCGTTGTCCGACGCCTATCTGTCCGTCCGTGACGCGCATGTGGGCACGGACTTCCTGAACCTCGATCTGACGATCGGGCACTGGGCGCAGGAGGGGCTGCTCGCGGTGTTCTTCTTCGTCGCGGGCCTCGAGCTCAAACGCGAGATCGTGCTCGGGGAGTTGTCGACGGCCAAGCAGGCCGTTCTACCGGTGGCGGCGGCGATCGGCGGCGTGGTCGTCCCGATCGCGATCTGCCTCGCGATCGGCTGGGGCACACCGGGAATCGAGAAGGCGTGGGCCATCCCCGCGGCCACCGACATCGCTTTCGCCCTCGGCGTGCTCGCCCTGGTCGGATCGCGGATCCCATCGAGTGCGCGGGTGTTCCTCCTCGCGTTGGCCGTAGTCGACGACCTCATCGCCATCGCGATCATCGCCGTCGTGTTCAGTGAGTCCCTCAACCTCGGCGCGTTGGCGATCGGCGCCGCGGCGATGGTCCTCTACTGGTACTGCCAACGCCGGCGGATCACGTCGTACTTCGTCTACGTCCCCCTGGCGATCGTCACGTGGGTGGCGGTCTACAACGCCGGGATCCACGCGACCATCGCGGGCGTGGCGCTCGGGTTGCTGACCCGGGTGCGAGCCGATCCGGGCGAGGAGTGCGCTCCCGGCGCGAGGCTCGAGCACCGGCTGCAACCGATCTCGGCCGCGGTCTGCGTCCCACTGTTCGCGTTGTTCGCCGCCGGCGTCCCCGTCAGCGGTTCCGTGATCGGCACGATGTTCACCGACCGCATCGCGATCGGCATCATGGTCGGACTGGTCATCGGTAAGACCATCGGCATCTTCGGCACCAGTTGGATCATCATCCAGCTCAAGATCGCCGCGAAGCCGGCCGGATTCTTCACGCGAGACCTGCTCGCGGTGGCGATCCTGGGTGGCATCGGCTTCACGGTGAGCCTGCTGATCGCCGACCTCGCGCTCGATCCCGCCGAGGCCGAACTGGCCAAGGCCGCGGTGTTGATCAGCTCGATGGTCGCGTCACTGCTCGGTGCGGCCGCGCTGATCCGACGCGGTCGCGTGCACAGCCGACTGCTCGACGACTAGGTCACATCACGACCGGGCCGGTCACCTCAGGAGAGATCGGCGAAGTGCTTGACGGTGTCGGTGCGCAGGGTGGACAACATCGGTGCGGCCGCCGCCGAGGTCCCGGGCAGCTTGGCCGCCGGACCCGACAGCTCGATGGCGAAGGCCCAGGTGAGCCGACTGCCGTGCTCGGCGGGGACGATCTCGGTCATCTCCCCGAACCGCCGCAGGCTCGGCACGTTCGACTCGACGACGCGAAAAGCGTTGCGGTAGCGGCCCGCTCCGGGATCCTCGATCCAGTCGAAGAAGTACTCCGACAGGTGCAGGCCGCCGGGGGCCAGGACGGCCGAGCGCGTGGTCCCGACACCGTAGGGGGCGTCGGAGGTGAAGGTGATCTTCTTGATCAGTCGGCACCAGTCGAGGGTGTTCTGCCTGCTGAACTCGGCCCACGCGCCCGCCGGAGAGATGGGCAGGTCGACGCTGAACCGGTAGGCGATCGGGGCGGAGTCGAAGAAGTCCAGTTCGAACGGTTCCAGGGTGTGTGTGGCCATCGCGCACGCTCCTCGGTGATCAGGCGATCGGGTCGGTGCCGAGCCTAGTGCTCGGCGGTCCCGGCATCGCGGGGTCGGAGGACGATGAAGACGACGATGCCGACCACCAACGCCCAGAAGGCCGATCCGATCCCGACGAACGCCGTACCCGATGCGGCCACGACGAACGTCGCGACCGCCGCCGTCCGGTGGTGCACCGACCCGCCGTCGGAGCCCACCGCGGCCGCGATCGCCGACCCCAGCGTGGCCAGCAGCGCCACCCCGGCCACGGCCTGCACCACCCCGGCCGGCGCGAGGACCACCAACGTGGCCATCGCGGCGGAGGCGACCCCGAGCACGAGGTAGCTCACGCCGCCCGCGACCGCGGCGACCCACCGTCGCTCCCGATCGGGGTCGGCCTGTGGACCCGCGGCCAACGCGGCACTGATGGCGGCGAGGTTGATCACGTGTCCGCCGAATCCGGCGCCGAGCACGGTCCCGACCCCGGTCACCGACATCGACGCGCGCCAGGGCACCCGGTAGCCGAACGAGGTCATGATCGCGACCCCGGGGACGTTCTGCGCTGCCATGGTGACGATGTAGAGCGGGATGGCCAGGCCGGTGACGGCCTGAAACGTCCAGTGCGGGGTGGTCCAGACCGGTTGCGGCACCAGCGAGGCGGCGTCGACGTGCGAGCCGGCCCTGATCACCTCGACCACGATGACCACCGCGGCGACGCCGAACGCACCGGGGACCGCCCACCGCGGGGAGTACCGGAGCAGCACCAACCAGCTGAGCAGGATCGGCGCGATCACCGCCGGGTCGTGGGCCAGGGCGGTCACCGGTGCGAGACACAGCGGCAGCAGCACCCCGGCCAGCATCGCCTGCGCCACCGGCATCGGGATCCGCCCGATGAGGTCCGCCAATCCCGACCACAGACCGGTGATGACGACAAGGACCCCGACCACCACGAACGCGCCCACCGCCGCCGGCCATCCACCGGCCACCATCCCCGTCGTCGCCAACAGGGCGGCACCCGGCGTGGACCACGCCAGGACCACGGGGATCCGATGCCGCAGCGACAACACGATCATCCCGACGGCCTGCAGCAGGCAGACGGCGAGCAGTCCCGATGCGGCCTGCGCGGGTGATGCGCCCACGGCGCGCAGGCCGGCGAGCACGACGGTGAAGGAACTGGTGAAGCCGACGACGGCCGAGACGACCCCCGCGCCGATGGGCACGGACAATCCCACGCGGTCGGTGTTTTCTGCCGTAGCCGTCACTGTCCGTCTCCCACCGCAGTCGTCGTCGAGCGCACCGTTCCGCAAACAGAACGTTCTGGATACGGAACGTAGCACGTAGGCTCGAGCCATGGCAGCGGGTTCGGCGTCGGCAGAGATCGGGCGACGCGTCCGTGCGCTGCGGACCGAGCGAGGGCTCAGCCTGTCCGAGCTCGCACGCCGTTCCTCGGTCGGCAAGGGGTCGTTGTCGGAGATCGAGACCGGCCGGCGCAATCCGACCATCGAGACCCTCTACGCACTGTGTGCCCCACTCGGAGTGGCGATGTCCGCGCTGATCGGAACCCTGCAGGTGCGCACCAGCAGCGGCGGGATGGTGTCGACGACGCTCGACGTCCGCGAGTTGCCGGACTCGACCGTGGAGGTGTTCCGACTGCATTACGAGGCCGGGGCCGACCACACCTCCCCCGCCCACGTCGCCGGGGTGACCGAACATCTGACCGTGGTCGCGGGGCGTCTGCGGGTGGGTCCGGTCGACGCGATGCGGACCGTCGCGGCGGGTGAGTCGACGAGCTGGGTGAGCGACCGGCCGCATCGATACAGCGCGACCGAGGGTGCCGCGGAGGCGGTCGTCGTCATCGTCACGCCCCGGCATGGCACGATGAGCGCGTAGACCGACTATGGAGGAGCAGCTGTGAGCCTGGACGACCGTGCCCGCGGAGATGTGGGCCGAAACGTTTCTGCCATCCCGCTGAGTGACCCCCACGCGCCCGCCGAGCAGTCCGTCGGCGGACTCGTAAAGGACGCGACGACCCACATGTCGACGCTGTTCCGGTCGGAACTCGAGCTCGCGAAGACCGAGATCGTCGGTGAGGCCAAGAAGGCGGGCATCAGCGCGGCCCTGTTCATCGTCGCCGGCGCCATCGCGCTCTACGCCAGCTTCTTTTTCTTCTTCTTCCTCGCCGAACTGCTCGACGAGTGGCTGCCGCGCTGGGCCGCGTTCGGGATCGTGTTCCTGATCCTGCTGGTCATCGCGATCGTCGCGGGCATCGTCGGCTTCATCATCGTCAAGCGCATCCGCGGCCCGAAGAAGACCATCGACTCGGTCAAGGCCGTCCCGTCGGTGCTGCCCGGATCCGGCAAGGGCGCCCCGGCCGACCTCCCCGGCGGCCTGGGTTCGGCGCCACGCGGTTGATCCGCCGTCACAGTGCCGGCGCCTGACCCGTCTTCGGTACGGATCGAGGGACCCTGGACGCATCTCGACGTCCGGGCCAACGGGATACGCTTCCACGCCGTCGAGTGCGGTGACGGCAACACCGACCGACCCCTGGTGTTGCTGCTGCACGGGTTCGGCGAGTTCTGGTGGAGTTGGCGGCACCAGCTCGAGTCGCTGACCGCGCAGGGCTATCGCGCCGTCGCGCTCGATCTGCGTGGCTACGGCGACTCCGACAAGCCACCCCGCGGCTATGACGGTTGGACCCTCGCCGGCGACACCAACGCCCTGATCCGTTCGCTCGGGCACGCTGACGCCGCGCTCGTCGGGCACGCCGACGGCGGTCTGGTCTGCTGGGCGACCGCCACCCTGCACCCGCGCGCGGTCCGGTCCATCGCCGTCGTCGGATCACCCCACCCGCGGGCCCTGCGGTACGCGGTGGTGCGCGACGGTGCCCAGCGTTCGGCGTTCCTGAGCGGGTTCCTGGGCAACCAGCTGCCCCGCACGGCGGAGAAGACCCTGACCAAGTCGGACGGGGCGTTCATCGCGGACATGTTCGCCCGCCGCACCGCGTCGGCCTGGCAGCACACCGACGAATACGCCGAGGTAATCCGCCGCAATCGCGCCGCGATCCAGATCCCCGGAGTCGCGTTCTGCAGCCTGGAGTACCGGCGCTGGGCGTTCCGGTCACAACTGCGACGCGACGGGGTCAAGTTCCTCGCGCTGATGAACCAGCGCCTGCACATCCCGGTTCTCGCCGTCCGCGGACACCTCGACGACTACATGCTCACCGAGACCGTGTCGGCCAGCCGGTACTGGGCGTCCCGGATGACCTACGCCGAGGTCGACGGCAGCGGGCACTACGCGCACGAGGAGAACCCCGGCCAGACCGCCGAGCTGCTCCACGAACACCTTCAGCTCGTCTGACCCCGGCGGGTCAGAGCATCTCGGTGGCGTAGGTCGGCGCAAGCTCGGCCGCCAGCCTCCGACGCTCGTCGATCTGATCCGGCGTCAACTCAGGCGGAGGACTCGTCCGAGTCGGGATGCGATCGCCCACCCGGTCGAAGAACTCGTCCTGCCCGGCCGGAGAACACAGGCACAGGACGTGCGCGTTTTTGTCGGACCGGTTGACGAAGTTGTGGGGCGCGTTGGCGGGGATGTTGACGGTGTTCCCGGCGGCCACGGTTGTCGTGGTGCCGCGAAAGGTGAACGCGATCTCACCGCTGAGGATGGTGAACATCTCCTCGAAGTCGTGGCGGTGTGGAGGCGGACCACCGCCCGGCGGGATCTCCATGTCGATCAGGCAGTACCGACCACCGGTCTGCTCACCGGTCACCAACACCGAGTAGGTGTCCCCGGCGAGGAAGATGTGCGCGACACCGGGATCGTCCCGGCCGGAGACGGTCAGTTCACGCGTCGGGTCGTCGTCGGGAATCGACATCTGGGGCTCCATTTCGTGGGGGTCTGCGGGTGGCTCGCGCGAGGACGGTCGGAGGTCAGGCTCTGTCGAGGTGCGCGCGTAGGAACTCCCCCGCCGCATCGAGCGCAGCGGCTCCCTCGTCGAGGATCGCGGCGAACGCCTGGAAGACGTGGGGTACGCCCGGGGTGATCTGCATGCTGATCTCGACGTCCGCTCTCGCCGCAGCGGCCGCCACGCGAATCGCGTCGTCGAGGAGGATCTCGTTCGATCCCGCCTGGACGAGCAACGGGGGAAGCCCGGTGAGATCAGCGTGCACAGGGCTCAGCAGCGGGTCGGACGCGTCGGACGATCCGACGTAATCCGTCGCGCGCGTGCGCAATCCGGTAGCCGTCAGAGCGGGGTCGACCCCGGCTCTGGTGTCGATCGTCCCGCCGGACAGTGTCAGATCCGCCCACGGGGAGAAGACGGCGGCCGCCGCGGGCATCGGCACATCACGGGCACGCAGTGCGACGAGCGTGGCCAGGACCAGGCCACCGCCCGCGGATTCACCCACGAAAGCGATCCGCCGGGGATCGGTCGACTCCAGGAGTGCCTCGTACACAGCGACCGCGTCGTCGAGTGCGGCGGGATAGGGCGACTCGGGCGCCAGTCGGTAGTCGACCGTGACACCCCGGACACCGGCGCGGCGCGCGAGATCACCGACGAGACCGACCGACGACGCGGCCGTCCCGAGCGCGTAGGCCCCGCCGTGCAGATACACCACCACGTCATCCGTGCTGACCCCCGCGATCTCGACCGACACGACCTCGACGCCGCCGAGCCGGTCCGGGGTCGCGACCACGTCGTCGGGTAGCGGGAACGCGGTGAACATCTCGACCAGCACCCGACGCTGTTCGTGGACGTCTCCCCCGAGGTCGAGGGGCCCGGTACGCAGCATCTCCGCGACCACGCGCTTCTGGTCATCGGTCATGGTCGTGACACCCCTTCGCCCAATTGAGTAGCCGACTACGTAATAGTAGGCGGCAACACTCCGAGCGCAACGGGAAAGGCAGAATGTCGGACATGAGCAGTCGCGTTCCCGCCAACGCTCTCGAGAGCAGGTTCCCCGTCAGCTACTCGATCTACGCGATGGCCCGCATGCAACGAGCCATCGCCGCGGCCGGGCTCTCCGACCTCGGGCTGTTCCCCGCGCAGGAGATCCTGCTGACCGAACTCGATCGCGACGACGGCCAGTCGCAGAAGGCGCTCGCGGAGACGATGGGGATCAGCCACGTGACGGTGGCGAAGATGTCGGCGCGACTGGAGCGCGCCGGACTGGTGGTCCGGCGTACCTCACCGACCGACCGACGGGTCAGCCTCGTCCATCTCACCCCGGCCGGACAAAGCGCACAGGAGGGCATCCGTGCCGTCTGGGCGGAACTCGAGACGATCGTCAACCGCGAACTCGACCCACAGGCCAGACAGGACTATCTGGCCGGTGCCACCAGGATCCGTCGTGCGCTCGACGAGGCGGGTTCAGACGACACCGGCGGGTAACGCCGGTCCTTCGTCAGCACTAGCCCGAGTGCACGCAGGACATGGTGTCGACGGCGGAGTTGCGGCCCTCGGACGCCTGCAGGTTGTCCTGGACCTGCTTGGCGGTGAGCACGAAACCGGTCTCGCTGGAGGTGTCCTCGGCCGCACCGAAGATCACCCCGAGCACCTGCCCGTCCGAGTCGATCAGCGGTCCACCGGAATTGCCCTGCCGGATGGATCCACGGACGGTGTAGACCTCGCGTCGCACCTGGCCGTCGCGGTAGATGTCCGGGCCGGACAGGTTCACCACCTCGCGGATGCGTTCCGGGCTCGCGGTGAACGGACCCGCCTCCGGGTACCCCAGCGCGATGGCGTCGTCGCCGGTGTTCGCCGGCTGGTCGACGAAGTCGAGGGCCGGCGCGGTGAGTCCGGGGACATCGAGCACGGCGATGTCGTTGCGGTAGTCGAACAGCACCACGGTGGCGTCCAACGGACCGTCGTTCGACTGCACCTTCAGGGTGCGGGTGCCCGCGACCACGTGCGCGTTGGTCATCACCCGCTCGGGCGAGACGACGAAGCCGCTGCCCTCGAGTGCCTGGTTGCAACTCGGCGCGATGCCCTCGATCTTGACGACGCTGGGCCGGACCTGGCTGATCACCGGCAGGTTGAGCAGGGTGCCGTCGGGAGGGTTGACGTTGGTGATCGGGGTGCGACCGAACGGGCCGATGACCTCGGGCAGACCCGAGTCGTCGAGCAGCGAGCTGAAGTCGCTCGGCAGCTCGCGCAACCATTGCGGGGCAACCTGATCGACCCCGCTGAGCACCTTCGACCCGCGCACGGCGTTGGCGATGGACGGTTCGGCGGCACTGCTGACCGGGATGGCCAACAACCACGCAGCGACCAGCACGGCGACGGCCTGCAACAACGACCCGATGCCGCTGTCGGCGCGCCGGAAGGCCGCCGAGCGGATGCCGCTGCGTGCGGCCCGGCCGAGCACCATCCCCGACACCTCGCCGATGACCACCAGCAACACGAGCAGTCCGACGCCGACGACGAGTCGCCACCGGCGGTCGCCGATGTGATCGATGATGTGCGGCGCCAACATGATCCCGGCGACGGCGCCGAGAACGACCCCGAGGAACGCGAGCCCCGACGCGAGGGCGCCCTGGCGGTATCCCGATGCGGCGGCCAGCAGGGCCACCACGACGACGGCGACGTCGACCCACGCCGACCCGGTCATCGCTGACCCGCCCGGTCCAGCATGTCGCCGAGGTCACGGACGTCGTCGGTGTCCCACGGGATGTCCCATCCCGCGGTCTCGAAGATCGCAGCCAGCAGTCCGCCGGTGAAGCCCCACACGAGCATGTCCTCCACCCAGAAGGCCGGGCCCCGATAGACCCGCCCTCCCATCACCGAGCGCTGCACCTGAAAACGATTGTCCGGAGAGAGTAAGTCGCGCAGCGGTACTCGCGCGACCCGGGCGGTCTCGCCCTGATCGACCGCGCGGACCGGGCCCGGCGTGGGCCAGTGGGCGATCACGGGCACGACGTCGAATCCCGACGGCGGCACCGGGAACGACCGCAGCTGCGCGACCGGTACGACGCTGTCCGGCGCGAGTCCGGTCTCCTCCTGCGCCTCCCGCAGCGCGGTCCCCACGGGGTAGTCGTCCCCCGGGTCGACGGCTCCGCCGGGGAAGGCGACCTGTCCGGGGTGGTTGCGCAGGGTGTTCGCCCGCTGGGTGAGCAGCACGTCGGCGTCGACCGGCGGTGTCCCGTCCTCGGCGGTGTCGAACGATCCGCCGAACAGCACGAGGACCGACGCCGGCCGGGCGCTGCGTTTGCGGGTGAGCGCGAGGAGTTTGGTGCGGTCGCCGCCGCGGTTGTTCACGCTGTCGGTGACCCCGTCGACGTTGTCGGTGAGCGATCGCAGCCACGACGGGATCGCGTCGTTCGACGTCAGCGGTCCGGCGGCGGTGCGGGCACCGTCGCCGCCTGTCCGGTCGGTCACAGGCTCGTGCCGAGGTATTGGTTCACCGAATCGGTGACCGCCTGGGTGTCGGCGTAGACGGTGGGCAGCACCTTCGCGACGGTGCCGTCGGCCCGCACGAGGATGGACACCGGGTAGGCACGCGGGGCGCCGAGTGCGGCCGCGATCCTCGACTCGGTGTCGACGACCGACGGCAGGTGCACGTCGATCTCGGAGAGGAGGCCGAGGGCGAGCACGGGGTTCTCCGATCCCTCCTTGGCCTGTACCGCCAGCACCTGCACCCGGTCGCCGGCGATGCGCGCGAAGTCGGCGACCGACGGCAGTTCCTTGCGGCACGGCAGGCACCACGGCGCCCAGAAGTTGATGAGCAGGGGCTTGCCCGCGGTGGCGGCTCCGAGGTCGACCGTGCCGGGCCCGCCGAGACACGGCGCGGCGACCCCCTTGAGGACCGACGTGGCCGGAGCGGGCGCGGTGCCGGTGGGACACGGGGCGAGAGCCGCCCGGGTGCGCGCGGCGGAGAGGTCGTCGGCGCTCACCGACGCGGTCGCCCCGGGGATCGGCCCCGCCGACGCCGCCGGGTTGCCGGATCCGAGTCCGTCGTCGGTCGATGCCGAACCCCGCGGCCAGATGGCGGCGATCAGGGCCACCACGACGATCAAGGCGGCGATGGTCCAGCGTGCCGACGCGGGCACACGCGACAGACGGCTGATCACTCCGACACCCCGGCCAGCGCGAGCAGGTGGTCGGTCTCGGGACCCTTCACCAGCTTGGCCGCGGCGGCCTTGTCGGTCGGGCCCTCGCCGTACGACGGGCAGTCGGCCGCGAGCACGCACACCCCACAGGCCGGCTTCTTCGCGTGACAGACGCGACGCCCGTGGAAGATGACCCGATGCGAGAGGTCGGTCCAGTTCTTGCGTTCGATCAACTCGCCGACCGCGTGCTCGACCTTGACCGGATCGGTCTCGCTGGTCCAGTTCCAGCGACGGACCAGACGTCCGAAGTGCGTGTCGACGGTGATGCCGGGCACACCGAACGCGTTGCCCAGCACCACGTTCGCCGTCTTGCGGCCGAACCCCGGAAGGGTGACGAGATCCTCGAGACGGCCGGGCACCTCACCGTCGAAGCGTTCCAGCAACGCCTGGCCGAGCCCCATGATCGAGTTGGCCTTGTTCCGATAGAACCCGGTGGTGCGCACCATCTCCTCGAGCTCCTCGCGCTGCGCACCCGCGTAGGCGGCGGCGTCGGGGTATCTGCGGAACAGGGCCGGCGTCACCATGTTGACGCGCACGTCGGTGCACTGCGCCGACAGGATGGTCGCGACCGACAGTTCGAGCGGCGTCGTGAAATCGAGTTCGCAGTACACGTGCGGGAACGCGGTCTGCAGCTCGCGGTCCATCCGACGCGCGCGGCGGACGAGTCCGGTGCGCGTCTCGGTACCGCGTTGCGCGGCGCTCTTGCGGCGAGATCGCGGCGCAGCTGCGGCCGGCGCTTCTCGTGATGGATCCGTGGTCACCCGAGTAAGGGTACTGAGCAGACCTGAAGGCGATCTTCAGCATCGGGTCACGGCTCGGCGGGTGGGGTCGCGGAGGTAACGCTTGGGTTCCACCTCGGGTTTCGTTGCCCTTCCGAGACCTGGGTTGTGTTTACTGACCTTCATGCACGGACTCGCTGTACTGCTGTTCCCGGCGGTGCTCATGTTGTTCGCGTTGGCCATGGAGAAGATGGAATCGCGGATCGACGACGTGAGCGTCAACCGCGACCAGGTCGAGGAGTTCCTCGAAAGCGCAGCTCCTGAGCAGATGGTCACGCTGGCCGAGGACGGCTTCCCCGCCGCGCTCGACGAGTTCCGCAGCCGCCGCGACTCGTCGGAAGCCGAGTCGTTCGACTCCCCGACCGAGTCGAGCCGCGCCAGCTGATCACCGCGGTTCGATGACCTCCCAACCGGGCAGGTGAGGCGCTGTTGGACGTTCGTCGAACTCCGCTCGGGCTATGGCCGTAGACTTCATCACAACGAGTGACGAATCCAACATTCGGACATCACAATCTATGCGCGGGGCAGCTCCCCGCGGCACCCTCAGAAAGGGGCGTACGTGGAGGAAGTACTGGCCAGGGCCGGCATCTTTCAGGGAGTGGAGCCCAGCGCTGTCGCGGCGCTGACCAAGCAGCTCCAGCCTGTCGATTTCCCGCGCGGTCACGTCATCTTCAACGAGGGCGAGCCAGGCGATCGCCTTTACATCATCCTCGCGGGCAAGGTGAAGGTCGGCCGACGCTCGGTCGACGGCCGCGAGAACCTGCTCACGATCATGGGACCGTCGGACATGTTCGGCGAGCTGTCCATCTTCGACCCCGGCCCACGCACCTCCTCGGCGACCACGGTCACCGAGGTCCGCGCGGTGTCGATGGATCGCGACGCGCTCAAGGCATGGATCGCCGACCGCCCCGAGATCGCCGAGCAGCTGCTGCGCGTGCTGGCCCGTCGTCTGCGCCGCACCAACAACAACCTCGCCGACCTCATCTTCACCGACGTCCCGGGTCGTGTCGCCAAGCAGCTGCTGCAGCTCGCCCAGCGATTCGGCACCCAGGAGGCCGGTGCGCTGCGCGTGACGCACGACCTCACGCAGGAGGAGATCGCCCAGCTCGTCGGCGCATCGCGCGAGACCGTCAACAAGGCGCTTGCCGACTTCGCCCAGCGTGGCTGGCTGCGACTCGAGGGCAAGAGCGTCCTCATCGCCGACTCCGAGCGTCTGGCCCGCCGCGCGCGCTGACCTCGATCCGCTCCGCTTTCAACGATCCGCTCCGGTTGCAACCGGAGCGGATTGTTGTATCCGGAGCGGATACGCGGCACCTTCTCGAATCCGCGGCATCTGTAGGTGCCGCACATGAGCGCAACTGCCGCGGATGGCGCTGATTCACTACGGACGATCTCAGCGCACTAAGTAAGGTCAGGTGTGTGACACACCCTCGTTCCAGACGAAGCCGCCGCGCCGCGACACCGGTCGATGACGCGTGGATCGCCACGGCCTCGGCCTTCGAGCTGGCCGACGCGATCCGTACCGGGACGACCACCTCACGGCAGGTGGTCGAGTTCCACATCGGTGTCCTGCGCCGGCGCGAGGCCTTCGGGGCCATTGCCCGCGATCGCTTCGACGAGGCCCTCGCCGAGGCCGATGCCTCCGACGCCGGCTCCCCCGGCACCGACACCGACCGTCCGCTGCAGGGCGTGCCGTGCACGATCAAGGAGTCCATCCCGGTCACCGGCATGCCGCACACGGCCGGGCTGTCCAGCCGCGCGGGCATCATCGCCGACGTCGACGCGATTGCCGTGCAACGACTCCGGCGGGCGGGCGCGATCGTCGTCGGGGTCACCAACACCGCCGAACTGTGCCTCGGGATCGAGAGCACCAACAGCGTCTACGGCCGCACCTCCAATCCCTATGACCGCCGGCGCGTCTCGGGCGGATCGTCCGGTGGTGAGGGCTCGGCCATCGGTGGGGGCGGCATCCCGTTCGGCGTCGGCGGCGACACCGGCGGGTCGATCCGCATCCCGTCCTTCTACTGCGGCGTGTTCGGCCACAAGCCCTCCCCCGGCCTGGTCCCTGCGAACGAGTCGATCCCGTCGCTGTCCGGCGAGGAGGAGGTCGACCTGCTCGAGACCCTCGGGCCGATGGCCCGGCGCGCATCCGATCTCATGCCGTTGCTGCGCATCCTCGCCGACGACGACGGGACCCGGATCGGCACCCCGGAGTCCGTCGACCTGGAAGGTCTGCGCGTCATCGTCCCCACGAAGTCGAGCTACCTGCGTCCGATGGACCGATCCGTCCGCGACGCGCGCGACGCCGCCGGAGCGGCCCTGGCCGAGCGCGGGGCCGACGTGGTGTGGCAGCCGATGCCCGCCATGCGCCGCGTGATCGCCAGCTACCTGATGGAGCTGCGCAAGCACGCGGGCACGTCGGTGATGTCGTTGTTCGACTCCTTCGGCGAGCCCGGTTCGCGGCACCTGACCCCGGCCGTGCTGCGCGCCAACAGTCTTCAACTGCAGCTCGCGATGATCGGCGACCGCCTCCCCGAGTTGCTGCCCGGTCCCGCGCGCACGCTGCTCGACAAGTTCGCCGCTGATCTGGCCGAGGAGGTGGACGGCGCGATCGGGGACGGAGTCATGCTGCACCCACCGCTGCCGCAACCGGCCCCTCTGCACCACGGAACCCTGGCGCGCCCCTGGCTGTTCGGCGGGGCGGCGATCTTCAACATGTTGGGTCTGGCCGTCACCGAGGTGCCGCTGGGCTTCAGCAGGCGCGGCCTGCCGGTCGGCGTGCAGGTGGCCGCGCGGCCGGGCAACGACCACGTCACCATCGCGGTGGCGCTCGAACTCGAGAAGCAGTTCGGCGGATGGGTTGCGCCGCAGGACGTCATCGCGGGATCGGTCGCCGCGACCACCTAGGAGAAGCAGGCCATGGGCAGATTCCACCGACACGACGACGGTGTCGAACACAGTCACGCCCACACCGACCACGGCGACATGTCCGGATACGACACCGACAGTGAACGCGTGGAGGTCCTCGACGCGATCTTCGGGGAGAACGACCAGCGCGCCGACTTCAACCGTGCCGCCTTCGACGCTGCGGGGGTCCGCGCGGTCAACTTGATGAGTTCGCCCGGATCGGGCAAGACCACCGTGCTCGTCGCCACGCTGGAGGCCCTCGCCGACGAGATGCGGTTCGGGATCGTCGAGGGCGACATCGCCACCGACCTCGACGCCGCCAAACTCGCCGGGCGTGGAGCACAGGTGTCGCTGCTCAACACCGAGGACGGTTTCGGCGGGGAATGCCACCTCGACGCACCGATGGTCAACCGCGCGCTGCAGGGACTCGACCTCGACGGGCTCGACCTCGTGATCATCGAGAACGTGGGGAATCTGGTGTGCCCGGCAGAGTTCGACGTCGGCGAGCACGCCAAGGCCATGGTCTGGTCGGTTACCGAGGGCGAGGACAAGCCGATGAAGTATCCGGTGATGTTCCGCAGTGTCGAGGTGGTGCTCATCAACAAGATCGACCTGATCCCCTACCTCGACGTCGATCTCGACGACTACATCGTCGCTGTGCGCACCGCGAACCCGACGGCCCGCATCATCCCCGTCAGCGCGAAAACCGGCGAGGGGATGGCGGAATGGTACGACTGGCTCCGTGTCCGTCTTGTTGGACAAGACCGAATCGAACTGCAAGGCTGACCGAATGCCGGCCAGGGGGATGGGATCCGTACGGCCATGCCGACGATAGAGATCCCGGCTCCCCCGGCGCCGACCGCCGAGGTCGAGGGAAGTCCGTCCGACGCCGACGCCATGGCCACACGATTGACGACGGTGGCGAACGCCACCGAGGGGCAGCAGGATTTCGCGACCGGCTCGGCGATCTCCGGAATCGGTGACGACGGAGGACCGTGGTCCGGCCTGGGTGCCGGCGCATACCGCGGGGCCGTCGCCCCGTTCGCGGCCGACACGTCGACGGCGTACACGGGGCTCATCCGTGGAGCGCAGGCCGTGCGCGCCTACGGCGACACGTTGACCGATCTCAAGCAGACCCGTCAGGAGCTCGACGACAGGCGTGGTTCGCTCGCGCAGGCGATCAACGTGTTCGCCGGCGAGGTCAGCTCATGGGAGGGCAAGGAGATACCGGCCGCGACACTGGCCGGCCTTCAGGAGCGGTCCTCCGAACTGCAGCGTCAGGTGCAGACCTACACCGACGACAACCACCGCCTCACAACATCCACCGAGACCAACGAACGGACGTTCGTCTCCGCACTCGCCTCCTACACGGGCGTTTCGGCCTCGAATCGGGCGATGGTGGCGAGCGGATACGACCCCTCGGCTCTCACTCGGTCCGGGCTGGACAAGATCGCGCGCGGTGCGCATCCGGAGGACATCGACGGGCTCAGCGCAGAGCGCCGGGCACAGTGGTGGGCCGGGCTGACCCCGGCCGAGAAGGAAGCAGCCCTGCAGGAATTCCCCGAGTACCTCGGTAACGGCGACGGACTCCCGGCCTCGGTACGCAACGATGCCAATCTGCAGAACCTCGACCGCGACATCGCCCAGTCGAACGCGGTGACCGCCGTTCCCAACACACCGAAGGCAATCGGCGACGCGCAGCGGACACTGGAGAAGGCCGACGGCGTGAGATCGGCAATCCGCAACGCCCAGAGGGACACACCGGACGTGCCGGTCCAGCTCTACGGATACGACGCGGGTGCCTTCGGTGGTGACGGCAAGGCCATCGTCTCCATCGGCGACCTCGACACCGCGCACGATGTCGCGTGGAACGTGCCCGGGATGACCACCGACATCTCCAAGATCGGGGGCAATGTCGATTCGGCCCGCGATCTGTACGCGCAGGCCACGAAGTCCGGATCGACATCACTCGCCTCGGTGGCGTGGATCGGTTACGACGCGCCGAGCGGAACCGACATGGGGGCGGTCGCCGCACCGGGCGCCGCCAGAGACGGGGGCGCTCTGCTCGCCTCCGACATCCAGGGATTCACCGCGGCGCGCGATCAATTGGGGACGGGACAGGGAACCGGCGGATCCGATCACCTGGCCCTGAGCCTGATCGGTCACAGCTACGGGACACCGACGGTCGGCTGGGCCGGCGACAACGGCCGCCTCGCAGGCGATGTCGACACCGTCACCCTGCTCGGATCCCCGGGAACCGGCGGGGTCACCTCGGCCGAGGAGTTCGGGGTCGGCGCGAAGAACGTCTACGTCGGTTCGGCCGCCAACGATTTCGTCGGGCATCTGGGCAGTCCCAACGGCGTCAGCTCCCTGGGGATGAGCGGCCTCGGCTCCGACCCGGCGACGACGAACTACGGCGCCGAACGGTTCATCGCGGAAGGAGGGGACGCCACGTTCCCCATCGGTGACCACAACAGCTACTACCAGCGAGGGACCGAATCCCTCGAGAACCTGGGCAAGATCGTCGCCGGTCACGGCGACGACATCACACACGAGTACCGCCGGAGCGGATGGGATGTCCTCGAGGGCGCCGTCACGCAGCAGGATCCAGCCGTCGAGTCGCGAAAGGACAACGAATGACCAAGCGGACCATCGTGCTCGTGGGATTGGTGGTGGTGATCGGGGTGGCGGTGCTCGGCGTCGCCGTCACCTCGGGCGACGACAGCGACGAATCGCCACCCGACTCGACCGCGAAGGTGACGGCGGACCGTCCCCTGACCTCGACGCAGGCCGCCGAGATCCGGGAGGCGGGCCGAGCGCTGACCATACGTCTGCTCGACCGTGTGCCGAACACCGGCGAGAACCGCGTCGATACCGGCCAGTCGGCCGAGACCTGGCGCAACTGCACAGCCGAGCAGAAGGACTTCTCCTTCGAGCAGACACGCAACGGAGTCCAGTACAGCGCGACGGTGTTCGTGACGACGCCGCGACCGTTCACCGACGACGAGATTCGCGCGCTGGCCGACGGCGCCCAGATCACCACGCGCAAGGGCGACCCCGGTACGGGGACGAGCGGCATCTTCAGCGTCGATCTGACCTCCAACACCCGGTTCGTCGTGGACGTGGTGAGCCCCTGCTATCCCATACCGATCTCGGGCGGTGGGGACTACGTCAGCACCGACGACATCATGCGCGTGACCGGCTTCGTGAACAAGGAATGGAAGCGATGACCGGTGGCCGGCCGCATCACCCCGTGGACGCCGACCGGATGTTCGTCGACGAGTTGCTCACCGAGGCACAGGCGCTGCTCGGCGACCCGCGGATCCGGGTCGTCCACGTACGCCACGCCGGCCCGCCCCCAGCGGACGCACGACCACCGTCGGAGTCCGACGCGACATCGCTCGCACAGCGCGCAGCGTGGATGCAGACGGTGGAACTCGCCACGACCCTTCGTGATCTGTGGGAGCACGCCTGGCTCCCTTCGCCTCCGGAGGTCGTGAGCGTTCGATACCTCGAGGATTCCACCGGTCTGCGTGTCGAGGTGACGGGGCAGGCACAGACCGCGAACGCGGTCGATGTGAACTCCGCCGCAGACCGACTTCTGGTGCGAGGGTTCCTGCCGGACGAACAGTCCCCGCCGGGCCGGATCCGCGCACACCGCGGGGGCGCGGAACTCGTGGTCGACGCCTCCGCCGAAAGGATCACGATGATGATCTCCGAGGATCTGGACGTACCCGCGCACACCAGGCCGAACACCCTGTCCGCACTGCCGCAACAGGTTTCGACGATCTCCGACGGCCGATAGGGGCTCGCCGTGCAGATCGACAAGACCCGCGTACACGCCATCGCCAAGGACTGGGAGGAATGTCATGCGGCCCTGATCGACGCCTCGACGACCGCGGGCGACGCCAGCGGCGACTGGGCCCCGGGGGTCCGGGGAGCCGTCACGTCGTTCACCAGCGCGTGGAGAGCCGACCTCGCACAGCTCGCCGCGGAGGCCGATGCGATAAGCCGGGGCATGAACGCCGCGGCGGCGAGCTATGCGATCACCGACGAGGAGGCCGCAGAGCGGATGCGGCAGGTGCAGAAGGCGATCGCACCACCGGCGTAGAACGCGGTGCGACCGGCGCGGGCCACTAGGCTCGGCGACATGACCGCTACACCCATCCGCGTGGCCGTCGTGGGTGCGGGCCCCTGGGCCCGTGAGACCCACATCCCCGCGCTGTCCGCACATCCCGGTGTCGAGCTGGTCGGTGTGTGGACCCGGCGACCGGAGGCGGCCGACGACCTGCCCGTGCCGCGTTTCGAGTCCATCGAGGCCATGCTCGAGGGGTGCGACGCGGTGTCGTTCGCGGTGCCGCCGGACGCCCAGGCTCCCCTGGCCGTCGCGGCCGCCGACGCCGGCAAGCACCTGATCCTGGACAAGCCGATCGCGGGCACGGTCGAGGGGGCCGAGGCGATCGTCGCGGCGGTGCGAGCCGCCGACGTGCGTTCGATCGTCACGTTCACCCGCCGGTACGCACCGGAGACACGCGCATTCGTGGACGCGGCGCAGGCGGGTCGGTACGCAGGCGGTCTCGGTCGATGGATCTCAGGATCCCTGCTGGGCGGCCGATACTCGTCGTCGCAGTGGCGGCAGGACGGCGGCGCGCTGCTCGACGTCGGACCGCACGTGATCGATCTGCTGGACGCCACGCTCGGTTCGATCACCAAGGTGATCGACGCGCGCGTCATCGCCGACGACGACCTGTGGCATCTCACCTTCGGACACACCGGCGGTGCGACCTCGACGGCGCAACTGTCGCTTCGCGTCCCGGCACGGCCGACCGTCACCGAGTTCTCCGTCCACGGTCCCGACGGTGTCGTGACCCTCACCGATCGCACCACCGGTTCGGTCGAGTGCTTCACCACCCTCGTCGACGAATTGCTCACGGCCATCGCGACGTCGACCGACCATCCCCTCGATGCGGCGCGTGGGCTGCACATCCAACGGATCATCGCCGAGGTGCACAGACGCGTCGCCTAGATCGACGGCACGACACGCACAGCGCCGGCGACGGTCGGGAGAGACCATCGCCGGCGCTGCCGTGACCTGCTGCGTCAGCGACGCGCGAGGACGACATGCACGAACGTGCGGTCGTAGGTGAACCCCCACGCACGGTGGGCCGCGTCGTACCGCGGGGTCACCCGGTGGCCGCGGTAGGTGAACGGCCGGTAGTCGGGTCGGGAGATGGTGATCTGTCGCTGCTGCTGGGGCTGCTGCGCACGTGCTTGGGTCTGGGATGAATGTCCCTGCTGCGGTGCGGCGGACGCGGTGCCCGCGCTGACGCCCAGTCCCAGCAGTGCGGCTCCGACGAACCCTGCGGCGATGGTCGAGGTGGCGGCCTTCTTGATGTTCACGTCTACTCCTGTTTCTCCAGCCGGTGCGAGAACCCGGCAGCGGAACACGCGTCCGCTGAGGAGAAAACTAGGAGTCCGACCTGTCTGCAGCGTGGCCGCGGGCTGCCAGATCGCTGTCAGCGGGACAGGTCGCGACGGTAGCGTGTGGGCATGACTGCACCGAAGCATCCCGCGTACGAGACGCTGCGCACGGTCACCCCGTTCGCATCCGTCGTCCTGTGCAACAACCCGGGGATGATGGAGCTCGACGGAACCAACACCTGGGTCCTGCGCGCCCCCGGGCACCCCGACTGCGTCGTCGTCGACCCGGGTCCCAAGGGGCACAAGAAGCATCGGAAGACGGTGGCCGAACAGGGGCGCGTCGTCCTGACGCTCATCACGCACCGGCACGCCGACCACACCGACGGCATCAAGAAGTTCCACGAGCTCACCGGATCTCCGGTGCGGGCGCTGACCGAGAAGTTCTGCCGCGACGCCGATCCGCTCACCGACCGCGAGGTGATCCTCGCCGCCGGTCTGCGGATCACGGTGTTGCGCACCCCGGGTCACACCGCAGACTCGGTCAGCTTCCTCGTCGAGCACCTGGCGAAGGGCGACCCGGCCAACACCTCCGGGGTCGAGCCCGCCCGGGTCATCGGCCGCGCCATGTGCACCGGTGACACCATCCTGGGAAGCGGCACAACGGTTCTCGACCCGTCCGACGGTGGACTGCGGGACTACATGAACTCACTCAACCGGCTCATCGTCGAGGGCGAGGGGTGTGCGTTGCTACCGGGCCACGGCCCCGACCACGCCGATCTGATCCCGGTTGCCCGCTACTACAAGACGCACCGGGAGGAGCGGATCGACCAGATCCGCGCAGCGCTCGCCGACCTCGATCTCACTGCGGCAGAGGCGAAGCCGATGAAGATCGTCAAACGGGTCTACGCCGACGTCGACAAGAAGCTGTGGCCCGCCGCGCGGATGTCGGTCAAGGCCCAGCTGACCTACCTGCAAGAGGTCTGAGAGCCGCGGTGTCGTGAGCCGGCGCTCAGCCGACCTCGACGATCATCTCGACCTCGACCGGTGAACCCAGCGGCAACTCGGCGACGCCGACCGCCGACCGCGCGTGGTGACCGGCCTCGCCGAAGATCTCCCCGATGAGGTCGGACGCGCCGTTGAGCACCCCGGGTTGTCCGGTGAAACCCGGTGCGGAGGCGACGAATCCGACGATCTTGACCACGCGGACCAGGGAGTCGATACCCACCAGACCGTTGATCGCGGCCAGCGCGTTCAGCGCGCACAGACGTGCGGCCTCACGGGCCTGGTCGGGTTTGACGATGCCCTCGGCCCCCTCGGAGACCTTGCCGTGGAACGTCAGCTCACCGTCGACCATCGGGAGCTGCCCCGAGGTGTAGACCATGTTGCCGCTGCGCACAGCCGGGTAGTAGACCCCGAGCGGGGCGACCACCTTGGGCAGTTCGATTCCGAGATCGGCCAGGCGCTGCGTCCACGACGGCTTCGTGTCGGACACCGCGCTCAGCCCTTCGGACGCTTGAGGTAGGCGACGTGCTGCTCACCGGTGGGGCCGGGCAGAACGCTGACCAACTCCCATCCGTCGACGCCCCAGGTGTCGAGGATTTGCTTGGTGGCGTGGGTCAGCAGCGGCACGGTGGCGTATTCCCACGCAGTCAGTTCACTCATGGGCTCACCCTATCGGGGTGTGACGGACACATCGAGGCCCCGGCGAAAGGTCATCGACGTCACTCACCTCGCTACGCCGATCGCGGGGGTTCGCAGTGCGCTCGCCGATACAGTCGAGTGGTGTCATCACAACCGCTTTCCGATCTACCGGGCGCCGGCCTCTCGCCTGCCGGCTGGCCCGACTCCGCGCGAACCGCGCGGCTGCACTTCGTCTCGGGTAAGGGCGGAACCGGCAAGACCACCGTCGCCGCGGCGCTCGCGCTGACGTTGGCCGGCCAGGGCAAGAAGGTCCTGCTCGTCGAGTGCGAGGGACGTCAGGGCATCGCGCAGCTCTTCGACATCCCGCCGCTGCCGCCGACGGAGACCAAGGTCGCCACCGCACAGGGCGGCGGTCAGGTCACCGCGTTGGCCATCGACATCGAGCACGCGCTGCTCGAATACCTCGACATGTTCTACAACCTCGGGTTCGCCGGTCGCGCGATGCGCCGCATCGGCGCCATCGACTTCGTCACCACGGTCGCTCCCGGCCTCCGTGATGTGCTGCTCACCGGCAAGATCAAGGAGTGCGTCGTGCGCACCGACAAGGCCGGGGCGCAGGTGTACGACGCGGTCGTCGTCGACGCACCGCCGACGGGTCGCATCGGCAACTTCCTCGACGTCACCTCCGCCATGTCGGACCTGACCAAGACCGGACCCATCCGCAACCAGAGTGACGGCGTTGTGCAGCTGCTGCACTCGGAGCTCACCGTGGTCCACCTCGTGACGCTGCTGGAGGCCATGCCGATCCAGGAGACCGTCGAGGCGGTCACCGATCTGCGGGACAAGAAGATGCGGGTGGGTGCGCTCATCATCAACCGGGTGGCGCCACCACACCTGAGCGAGGCCGCGGTCGACAACGCGGCCGAGGGCGTCATCGACGCCGCCACGATCGCCGCACACCTGTCGTCGGCCGGGCTGACGGTGTCCGACGCCGACCTGCAGGGTCTGCTGACCGAGACCATCGAGCACGCGTCGCGGGTCCAGGCGCAGCAGGTGGCCAAGGCCGAACTCGACGAGGTGGACGTCTCCACCATCGAGATCCCGTCGTATGACGACGGGGTCGACCTCGGCGGGGTCTACGAGATCTCCGCCCTCTTGGAACGGGCGGGTGCGTGATGGTTGCCGTGCTGAAGATGGGCGAGGTCCTCGCCGACGAACAGACCAAGGTCGTGATCTGCTGCGGAGCGGGTGGCGTCGGCAAGACGACCACGGCCGCGGCGATGGCCGTGCGCGCCGCGGAGCAGGGCAGGCGGGTGGTGGTGTTGACCATCGACCCGGCCAAGCGGCTCGCGCAGTCGCTGGGGATGACCGAACTGACCAACGCGCCCCAGCCGGTGGCGATCGACGGACCGGGGTCGCTCGACGCGATGATGCTCGACATGCGTCGGACCTTCGACGAGATGGTGACGCAGTACTCGACGCCCGAACGCGCCGAGGCCATCATGAACAACTCGTTCTATCAAACCGTCGCGACGTCGTTCTCCGGGACGCAGGAGTACATGGCGATGGAGAAGTTGGGGCAGCTCCTCGCGCAGGACAAGTGGGATCTCATCGTCGTCGACACCCCGCCGTCGCGTAACGCGCTCGACTTCCTCGACGCGCCGGCCCGCCTGGGTTCGTTCATGAGCGGGCGACTGATGAAGTTGCTGATGGGCGGCGGGCGCGGGGTCGGCCGCGTCGTGACCGGTGTCGTGGGTTTGGCGATGCGCGGTGTCTCGACGATCGTCGGCGGTGACACCCTGCGGGACGTCTCGGCGTTCGTGCAGTCACTCGACGCCATGTTCGGCGGTTTCCAGGAACGCGCCACGACGACGTACAACCTGCTCAAGCGGCCCGGCACCCAGTTCGTGGTGGTCGCGTCGGCCGAACCGGACGCGTTGCGGGAGGCCGCATTCTTCGTCGACCGGCTGTCCGAGGAACGGATGCCGCTGGCGGGGCTGCTGTTGAACCGGACGCACCCGAATCTGACGTCGATCACCGCGGACGCCGCCCGGACCGCCCTCGAATCGGTGGACGACGAGCTGACGCGGGCCGTACTGACGATTCACGCGGAACGCACGACGACCGGTCGACGCGAACTGCATCTGCTGCAGAGGTTCACCGCGTCGCATCCGGCCGTCCCGATCGTCGGGGTGCCGTCACTGCCGTTCGAGGTGGCCGACATGACCGCGCTACGCGCGGTGGCCGAACAGATCGTCGGCCAGAAGAGCTAGAACGCAGTGCTCAGACGGCGTCGGCGTGCCGACGGCGCTGGCTCTCGAAGAACTCGCCCCACGAGGTGACCTCGGGGTGCTGGCGCAGCAGTGCGCGCCGCTGGCGCTCGGTCATACCGCCCCAGACGCCGAACTCGACGCGATTGTCGAGGGCGTCGGCACCGCATTCGAGCTGTACCGGGCAGTGCCGGCAGATGGTGGCCGCCTTGCGCTGGGCCGCGCCGCGGACGAACAACTCGTCCGGGTCACCGCCGCGGCAGCGTGCCTGGGCAACCCAGGCCAATCGGGTGTCGGTCTCGCCGGTCGTCTCGCCGTGTGTCCCGTGTGTCTCGCCGTGTGTCACTGCCGCGTTCGCCATGTGCCGAACCCCTGTCTGCCGCTGTGCGTCGTTCCTGAGGGCAAGCCCCGCCACTTTCGTGACCAAATGTTACGTGAGTCACATTCTGTACAACAATCTAGGTTTTGCGATGATCGATCGTCAAGTCGGGGGCCGGACGAAAGTGGGACCGCCGTCGGAATCCCATTCGTCGGGTTCGAGGTACGGGGTGCGCGGCGTCATCCGTTCGTGAGTCGTCACCGATGGTTGACCCGGACTCTCAGATCGGACACGTATCCTGACTTCCGTGTCCGATCAAACCCACCGCACCCCGCGATCGAGGGCCCTCTGGGTCCTGCTCGCCTGTTGCGCGCTCGCCGGCGTCCTCGTGGCCGCACTGTTGTTCCCCGCGGCCGGAGGCTTCGGGCTGCTGACGAACAAGGCCGCGACCACCGTCGAGAACTCGTCGTCCGAGCTGCTCGACGGAACGGTCCCCGAGGTCACGACGATGACCGACTCGACGGGCAAGCCGATGGCGTACCTGTACGACCAGCGGCGGGTCCAGGTGGACTACGACGACATCTCCCCGGACATGATCCGGGCGATCATCTCGATCGAGGACAAGCGCTTCCTCGAGCACGACGGCGTGGACTGGAAGGGCACAATCCGCGCGTTCCTGAAGAACTCGTCGTCGGGCGAGGTGCAGCAGGGCGCGTCGACGCTCGACCAGCAGTACATCAAGAACTATCAGCTGTTGGTGCTGGCCCGGACCGAGGCCGACCGCGAGGCCGCCATCGCCACCACCCCGGCCCGCAAGCTGCGCGAGGTGCGCATGGCGCTGACGCTGGAGCAGACGCTCACCGAGCAGATCATGCGCGACAAGAACATCGACAAGGCCGCGGCCAAGCAGGAGGCGAAGAAGGAGATCGTCACCCGCTACCTGAACATCGTGCCGTTCGGCAACGGCGCCTACGGCATCGAGTCCGCGGCGCGGACCTACTTCAACAAGTCGGCCAAGGATCTCGACGTCCCGCAGTCGGCGATGTTGGCGGGCATGGTGCAGTCGAGTTCGGCACTCAATCCCTACACGAACGTCTCGGGTGTCACCGATCGGCGAAACCTCGTGCTGGACACGATGATCGCGAACTTCCCGAACCGTGCCGCCGAGTTCGCTGCCGACAAGTCCAAGCCGCTCGGCGTGCTGCCGCAACCACAGTCGCTGCCGCAGGGCTGTATCTCGGCCGGCGACAACGGGTTCTTCTGTGACTACGCGCTGCAGTTCCTCGCCGAGAACGGGCTCAACCGCGACGCGGTGCTGCGTGGCGGCTACACGATCCGCACCACTCTCGACCCCCAGGTCCAGGCGTCGACGAAAACGGCCGTGCAGGCAGTGGCCAGCCCGCAGCTCACCGGAATCGCCAACGTGATGAACGTGATCAAGCCCGGTCAGCAGAGCCACGACCTCCTCGCGATGACCTCGAGCCGCGACTACGGGCTCGATCAGCGTCGCGATCAGACCGTGCAACCGCAGCCGTACTCGATGGTCGGCGACGGCGCAGGATCGATCTTCAAGATCTTCACCGTGGCCGCGGCGATGCAGAAGGGCCTCGGATCGTCGGCATCCCTCGACGTCCCGTCGACCTACCAGGCCAAGGGGATGGGCTCGAGCGGCGGCGTCAACGGTTGCCCGGAGAACACCTACTGCGTCAAGAACGACGGCCGGTACCCCCGGACCATGTCGATCACCAATGCCCTTGCGCAGTCACCCAACACCGCGTTCGTCAAGCTGCTCAACGAGGTCGGCGTGCCGTCCGCGGTCGACATGGCCGTCAAGCTCGGCATGCGTTCATACGCCCAGCCCGGCACCTCGGGGCAGGGCGATCTGAGCCTGGCCGACTACGTCAAGCAGGGCAACTTCGGTTCGTTCACGTTGGGACCCAACGCGATCAACCCGCTGGAGTTGTCGAACGTGGCCGCGACCCTGGCGTCGCACGGCACCTGGTGCCCGCCCAACCCGATCAAGTCCATCACCCAGAAGAAGCGGGACCGCAACGGCAACACGGTGATCGGCGCCAACGGCGAGCCGGAGGTCACCGCGGTGGCGTTCACGCCGCCCGCGTGCGAGCAGGTGGTCGAGCCGGGTCTGGCCGACACCCTGGCCAACGCGATGTCCGCCGACGACCGTGGGGGCGGAACCTCGGCGGGCGCGGCGGCGTCGGCCGGATGGACCCTGCCGCTGGCGGGTAAGACCGGTACCACCGAGGCGCACCGCTCCTCGGCGTTCCTCGGATTCACCAACAACTTCGCCGGCGCCACCTACATCTACGGCGACACCACGAGCCCCGAGGACATCTGCTCCTCGCCGCTGCGCCAGTGCTACGGCGGCGACCTGTACGGCGGTTTCGAGCCCGCCCGTACCTGGTACAACGCGATCCTCCCGGTGGCGAACAAGTTCGGTCCCACCTCGCTACCCCCGACGGACCCGAAGTACGTCGAGGGCAGCCAGAACGGTCGGGTCCCCGACGTGAGCGGGTTGTCGGCGAGTTCGGCGACCGCGCGTCTGCAGGAGAACGGCTTCAAGGTCGAGCAGTCCACCACGACCAGCGCGCAGTCGGCGGGCACCGTGGTCTCGACGAGCCCGTCCGGTACAGCGGTCCCCGGTACCACGGTCACGATTTTCGTCAGTGACGGTCAGGGCCGGGTGGCGACGCCGGAGCGTGGTCCGCGCCTGCCCCCGACGACGATCACGATCCCCGGTATCGGACCAATCGTGATCCCCGGGTCGCCCTGACCCGGATCGGCTACTGCAGCGCCGAGCGGACGGCCGTCGACAGACGTTTGCCGTCCGCTCCGCCTGCGGCCCGCTCGGTCACGATCTTCATGACCTGACCCATCTGCTTCATCGCGGGCGGCTCACCGAGATCGACGGTCACCTGCGCTATCGCGTCCGCGACCAGCGCGTCCACCCCGGCGTCGTCGAGAGGCGCAGGCAGGTAGCGGGAGATGATGGCCGCCTCGGCCCGCTCCTTGTCGGCGAGCTCGCTGCGGTTGTTCTCGTCGAAGATCGAGGCGGACTCGGCCCGCTTCTTGTTCTCCCGCATCAGCAGCGAGGTGACCTGCTCGTCGGTCAGCGTGTGGGCCGCCGACCCGGAGACCTCCTCGGCTCCGATCGCGGCGATGACCATGCGCAGCGTCGCGACGGTCTCGGTGTCACGGGCCTTCATCGCTGTCGTCAGGTCGGTGCGGATGCGGGCTTTGAGAGCTGAGTCGTCGGTCATGAGGCCACGGTAGTGCCCGCCCACGGATGACCTCACACCATTTTCTGTGCCGGGTCCGCAGGTACTTCGGGTACCCACCGGGTCCGCCATCGGTATCCTGACCAGATGGCTGACGTCGACATCAAGCGAATCCGTGACGCACTGGCCGGATCTCACCGCCCTGCGGCCACTCCGCAGGCAACCGTGGCGCGGGTTGCCGCTGCGTCCGCCGGTGCCGCCGTGGCGGGGGTCGCCTACGCGACCCTCATCGAGCGCAACGCCTTCACGCTGCGCCACAAGACGATGTCGGTGCTCGAGCCCGGCGCCGGCACCCTGCGGGTTCTGCACATCAGCGATCTGCACATGTTGCCCGGTCAGCGCCTCAAGCAGGCCTGGGTGTCTGAGCTGGAGTCGCTCGAACCCGACCTCGTCGTCAACACCGGCGACAACCTGGCCCACCCCAACGCCGTCCCGTCGGTGATCCAGTCGCTCGGTGGGTTGCTGTCACGGCCGGGGCTGTTCATCTTCGGGTCGAACGACTACTTCGGTCCGACGCCCAAGAACCCGTTGAAATACTTCAACAAGAACCACAAGCGCGTCCACGGCGAGCCGCTGCCGTGGCAGGACCTGCGCGCGGCGTTCACCGAGCGCGGCTGGCTCGACGCGACGCACACGGTGCGCGAGCTCGAGGTGGCAGGGGTGCGGGTGGCCGCGGCCGGAGTCGACGATCCGCACCTGCAGCGCGACCGCTACGAGACCGTCGAGGGGCGCCCCAATCCCCTCGCCCACCTTCGGCTGGGACTGACGCACTCGCCGGAGCCGCGCGTGCTCGACAAGTTCGCCGCCGACGGCTACGACCTGGTGATGGCCGGACACACCCATGGCGGTCAGCTCTGCGTCCCCGGTTTCGGTGCGCTGGTGACGAACTGCGACATCGACCGGTCGCGGGTCAAGGGCGCCTCGAACTGGGGCTCGACGATGAAGCTGCACGTCAGCGCCGGCCTGGGCACCTCACCGTATGCGCCCTACCGTTTCTGCTGCCGTCCCGAGGCCACGCTTCTCACGCTGACGCCGGTGTCGCACGGCGACGCCGAGTACGACGAGGAGCAGTCGTTGCCACCGCTGACCGCGGGCCAGCGCCACTGAGTTTGCTGGTCAGCGTGCGTGCTGCGGCACGTGGCCTTCGCGTGCGTGCGCCGGAACGTGTGTCGTCTCGGTGATGCCCCACTCCTCGTCGAGGAACTCCTCGGCGGTGTCCTGGGTAGTGCGTCCACGACGGATCGCGATCACGTAGAACGCGGCTCCGACGATCAGCCACGCGAGCAACACCGCCGTCGCGTGACCCGTGGAATGGCCGTCGAAGAACACGACATTGCGCAGCAGCGTGCCGGTCGCGCCCGGCGGCAGATACTGACCGATCGCACCCCACGGTTGCGGGAGCAGGCTGGGCGAGCTGGTCAGTCCCGACAGCGGGTTCCCGAGGACGATCAGCGCGAGTCCTGCGATTCCGAGGCCGGCTGCACCGAGCAGGGTGCGGAGTCCGATGACGCCGAAAGCCGTTGCCGCGATGCCCAACATCGCCGCACCCGCCGCCGGCCAGAATTGACCGTCGAATGTTCCCAGGACGAACCGCAGGATGGTGGTCAGTGCCAGGCCGCCGACGACCGCAAACGCCAGCGTCGACGCGATCAGCGTCCGCGGGTCTCGCAGCACCATCATCATCACCAATGCACCGATCCACCCGCCGAGTGCGAGTGGCAGCGCCCCGGCCGCGAGCCCGGCGCCGCGAGGGTCACCGCTGCCGAACCCGCGGACGTCGACGGTCGTACTGGTCGTGTTCTGCGAGGACGCGACCTGTGCGCCGACGCCCTCGATGAGGGTTGCGACCGACGTGCTGCCCGCGGTGGTCACCATCGTCGTGACGCCCATCCTGCCGACGATCAGGGCACCGTCGAGGTCACGGGATCGGATCTGCGATCGCGCGGCGTCGGCGGATGAGGGATACGACACCTCGAAGGCACCGGGCTGTCGGGTGTCCAGCGATCGGGCGATCTGCTGCGACGTGCTGGGGGTGGCGACCACACCGAGCCGCAGGTCATGGGGCTTGGAGTGCACACCGGGAAGTGCAAAGGCCAGGAGCAGCAGCGACAGCGCGGCGGTCAGTCCGAGCACGACCGCCACCTGGCGGAGCGGCTGGCGGGTGGGCGAGTCGGCCATCATGGCTCCTTTAAGATACGGATAGTGTCTTGACGTCAAAATGCTAGATTGCTCCGACGAGATACGCAACGTTTCTTATCGACCGGCAGGGACACGACATGACAGCGACGCGGCGGCGTGGCGCCGAACTGGACGACGCCATCTACCGGGCCGTGTTCGACGAACTGGTCGACCACGGATACGTCGGACTCACCTTCGAGGGCGTCGCCCGTCGCGCACAGACCAGCAAGCCCGTGCTCTATCGGCGGTGGCCCAATCGGCTCGACATGGTGGTGGCCGCGCTGACCAGCGCGAGCGACGACGTCATCCAGGCGGCCGACACCGGCTCTCTCGCAGGCGATGTGGAGGCCACCCTGCGGCTCGTCCTCGATCGGCTCGAGTCCATGGGGCGGTCCATCGCACTGGGAGTGCTCGCCGACGCCGCCGCATCCCCGGGCACCGGAACCCTGCGGATCCTGCAGACCAAGGGCGTCGCGCTCAGCGATGCGATGCTCGACCGAGCCCGCACTCGAGGCGAGATCGGGCCGGCGCCGCTACCGGAACGCGTCCGCTCGCTGCCGTTCGACATGGCGCGCTACGAGTTCCTGGTCAACGGCGATCTCACGGCCGACGCCATCCACGACATCGTCACCACGGTGTTCTGTCCGCTGGTCACGCTTCTCGCAGGGGGCTCTGACCAGCCGATTTAATACCGATTGCGGTGTGGATGTAGGCTGAACGAGGCTGTTCGCGAGAGAGTGCGACGCGGACGGAAGCCACGGGGTGTGGCGCAGCTTGGTAGCGTGCTTCGTTCGGGACGAAGAGGTCGTGGGTTCGAATCCCGCCACCCCGACGTGTTGGTTGAGACACAGAAGAGGCCCTGACCAGGGGAAACCCGGTCGGGGCTTCCTCGTTTCCGGGGTCGCGCCAGATCTCCGCCAGTCCGCACAGTCCGCAGGAGAAAAACTCCGCCCGGGTTTCGGGGCGATTTTGAGGCTCGGTGGGCGGTTGGTCGTCATGGCCGAGTGTTGAACACCGTTGACGGCGTGAGCTTCCGCGCCGGTGACTGCTGTGCATTCTTCGCGTCCACCTAAGAGGTCACGCCGGCTGGGAATCACGCACGGACGAAGCGATTCGTGATCGCCGACCAACATCTATGACGGGCAAGTTTTGACCGAGAGAACTCACCGATCACGCCGTCCATACGGTGCAAGCGAAACATTTATTGTTCGACAATCAGACTGTCGGTCAATGGTCTACTCTCCGAACCAGCGAACGTCCTCTTAGGCGTTCCCTAAAAAGGAGAAATGCCGTGCCAGAGGGTCACGAACAGCTGTCCGACGACGAAAAGCACCTCGCATCGCTCGGGTACACCCAGGAGCTGAACCGCTCCTGGTCGAGCTTCAGCAACTTCGCCATCTCGTTCTCGATCATCTCGATCCTGGCGGGCTGCTTCACCTCGTTCGGCCTCGGCTGGAACAACGGCGGGCCCGCCGCCATCGCGTGGGGCTGGCCCATCGTGTCGGTATTCATCCTCATCATCGGACTGTGCATGTCCGAACTTGTGTCAGCCTTCCCCACCTCCGGCGGCATCTACTGGTGGGCAAGCAAACTCGGAGGCGCCAAGGCGGGCTTCTACACCGGCTGGCTGAACCTGATCGGCCTCATCGCCATCCTCGCGTCGACGGCCTACGGCGCGGCGACGTTCCTCGACCTCACCCTCAGCACGTTCAGCGAGACGTGGCTGGCCGGTTACAGCCTGACGAGGGTCTTCGTCCTCTTTCTGGTGATCCTGGCGATGTCGGCGATCATCAACATCTTCTCTTCGCACCTGCTGGCTGTCATCAACAACATCTCGGTCTGGTGGCACGTGGCGGGCGCAGCCCTCGTCATCGCCATCCTCATCGTGGTGCCCAAGCATCACGCCAGCGTGTCCGACGTCTTCGCCAAGACCATCAACAACACCGGCATGTTCAGTGGTGCCACGTCCGGGGTCGGTTGGCTGATCTTCGTGCTGCCGATCTCGGCGATCCTCACCCAGTACACGATCACCGGCTACGACGCGTCCGCGCACATATCCGAGGAAACCAAGGGCGCGGCCGACGGCGCAGCCAAAGGCATTTGGCGGGCCATCGTCTACTCCGCCATCGGCGGCTGGATTTTGTTGCTCACCTTCCTGTTCGCGGTGAACGATTCGAACGCGGTGTCAGCAGGTGGCGGTGCGGTAGCGGTGATCCTTAGCCAGGCGATGAGCTCGCCGTGGGTGGGCGTCGTGTTGCTGATCTCGACGGCCGGTCAGCTGTTCTGCCTCACTGCCGTCCAGACCAGTAGTTCGCGGATGCTGTTCGCGTTCAGCCGCGACCGCGCGGTGCCTGGTCACCAGCTGTGGTCGAAGGTCAGCAAGAACAAGATTCCCGCCAACGGCGTGATCGTCACCGCCGCGATCGCGGCGATCATCACGTTGCCGGCGCTGGTGGAAGTCGACATCAACGGCGCACCCGTCCCGGTCGCATTCTTCGCCGTGGCCTCCATCGGCGTCGTCGGCCTGTACCTGTGCTTCGCGGTGCCGATCTACTTCCGCTGGAAGGCCGGTGACTCGTTCCCGGTCGGCAAGTGGAATCTGCGCGGTCACCACAGGTGGATGGCACCCGTCGCGCTCGTCGAGATCATCGTCACCTCGATCATCGCCATGTTCCCGACGTCGTTGGGTGGCATGCCGTGGGACGCGAGCTTTGAGTGGAAGTTCGTCAACTACACCCCGCTACTCGTCGGCGGCGTGCTGATCCTGCTGTTCGTCTACTGGCACGTGTCGGTGAAGAAGTGGTTCACCGGACCCATCAAGCAGGTGTCAACCGTCGCCGAGGAACTCGACCTCATGTAGCCACACATTGTCTAACAATTGACAGCCGGACAATATAGGCTCAGAATCCTTGTGCGGCTCACCACCGAATGGCGTGCAGCGCTGGAGCGAGAAGCTGGGTTCACCGACGACGGTGCCCGGGGTTCGGTGAGCGAGTGACGGCGTCGCGACACGGCGCGACAGATGCACGATGTGGTGCTTGAATCCATTTGACGGACAGCACTCGAGGAGTGCCATGACTGATCTTTACACGCGAGTGCTCACCGATGTGTCCTACGCGGCGGGTTCCTCCGGCCTGGCCGGAGCCGGGGAAGACGTTTTGACGCTTCTACAAGAGGGCACACACCACGAGGCTGCAGCATTGTTGGCCTGGGACCGTCTAGAGCAGCGGCATCGCCCGATTGCCAGCGCGGGCTACCGCCCAGAAACTTTGGAGTTCCTTGGCGACCCGTATTTCGCATCGGACGAGAACCGTGTGCTGAAGGTGGCGCGGGGGCCGGTGAGAACCGATGATCTGCCGCATTACCGCGATACCCCCACGTTTCGTGAGGTGATGGCTCCGGCGGGGTTCCAGGACGGAATGACGAGCCGTCTGTACCGCGACGACGGAACTTATGCGGGGATGTTTCACGTCTCAGCCGGGGCTGCCGGCACCTTCGACCACCGAGCGAAGGATCTCGTCGCGGCGTTGACGACGGTGCTTTCCCGCCTCACCGTCGCCACCTCACCGCCGTCTCTACTGCCCCCAGCACCTGAAGGCGCCATGGTCGGCGTCGTCGACCGTTTCGGACAAGTGAGGTCGGTCGATGGCTTTCGAGTTCCCGACGCGCTGGTAGACCCCCACTTCGGCGTGGTCGTCGCCCGGTTCCTGCGCTCGTTGAACCCTGCCCTGGTGGGCCTGTGGCCCACCGACCACAGGTGGTCGGCAGTGACGTTGACGCGCATCGTCGACCGCGGCTTGCACGAGGCCGCTCTGGTTCAGCAGGTCGTGGTAGACCCCATTCCTCATGGCCTGTCCAACAGAGAGCTCGACATCCTGTCGGCAATGGCGTCCGGGCATTCCAATCGTGAGATCGCCGTCCTACGGTCGATTTCGGTGCGGACGGTGACATCGCACGTAGAGAGCATCCTGCGCAAGATGAATGTCGGCTCACGCGCGAGCGCCGTGGTGGCCGCCACGCAGCAGAGGTTGCTGCGCGTGGACTGCGCTCAGTCGATGATCTGATCCAGGGGGCGCCCGAGGACGTTGCCGGTGACACTGGCGACGTCGTCGTATCCGCTGTGCGACAGCGCAGCGGTCAGCCAATCGATCCGACCGAGAAGAACCCGACCGCCGGTATTGACGCACGGATGCGTCGGCCATACGGTGATTGTCGGATTGACGGACAATCCGCCCGCCTGCCCTCCTCGCTCGGGCGGACCGCGGTCTGACAGCGGTTGCGAGATCGATTTCTCGACACGGCTGCACGACTTTGCAGCCGTCGTGCCGAAAGGAAGACCGTATGACACACATCGCCGTCATCGCCGACGACTACACGGGCGGTACCGACGCCGCAGCAGCTCTGCGCCGCAGTGGACTTCGCGTCGTCATGCTCTTCGGCGTCCCGGCCCCGGGGAGCACCCTGCAGAACTGCGATGCGGTCGTGGTCGGAATCAAATTTCGTAGCATCGCGCGCGCGGAGGCGTGCGAGTACGTCGAGCGAACGGTCGCCTGGCTCCGTGAGAACGGCGTCAACCGGTACTTCTACAAGTACTGTTCGACCTTCGACTCCACACCGGAGGGCAACATCGGTCCGGTATGTGACCTCCTTCTGACACTCACCGGCGCTCGATACACGATCGTCTGTCCAGCCACGCCGCTACACCTGCGCACCACGTACCTGGGACACCTCTTCGTCGACGACACGTTGCTCAGCGAGTCGTCCATGCGGACTCATCCGCTGACACCGATGACGGACTCGAACCTGGTGCGATGGCTGTCGCTGCAGACCGAATCCATGGTGGGGTCGGTGCCGCTCAACGTGGTGCGCGCCGGCCACGAGGCGGTGATCGAACGTGTGAACGGACTGGTCGACCAGGGTGTTCGGCACATAGTCGCAGATGCCACCAACGATTCCGATCTTGACTCCATTGCCGCTGGGCACGAGTCGGCCGTCCTCAGTGGCGGTGCAGGCCTGGTGGAGGCAGTGGGACGAAACCTGGGCGCGTCTCTTCCCGCGGACGAGCATCCGATGGGCAGCCGCGATGCACCTGACGCCTCGAGTGGGACTCTGGTGCTCGCCGGAAGCTGTTCGGAGGCAACCCTGGAGCAGGTACGGCGGGCGCGACTGACCATGCCGGCCTTGCGGCTGGATCCAGGCGACATCCCCGATGCAGACACTCTCGTCGACACAGCCGTCGCGTGGAACGAGGCGCAGGACCAGACCCGCCCGCGGTTGATCTACACCTCCGCTGCTGCCGAGGAGAGGCGCCGGGGTGCGATGGCCATGGGGCCCGACACCCCGCAGATTCTCGAGCATGTACTCGCCCGGATCGCCTCGAGGGCGGTCGAGCAGGGCGCGCGCCGAATCGTCGTCGCGGGTGGCGAGACGTCGGGAGCCGTAGTGGCTGAACTCGGCGTGCAGCAGGTCCTCGTCGGCGCGGAGGCTGCGCCCGGTGTCCCCTGGTGCACGACGGTGTCGGGCGATCCGATCTCGCTCCTGCTCAAGTCCGGCAACTTCGGCGATCCCGACTTCCTCGCGAAATCCGCGTCCGCGTGATGGACACGATGGCAGCGGAGCGAACCGCCATTGTCCGTCATGGGGCGTCGCTGTTCGACCGTCGGCTGACAGCGGGACGAACCGGCAACATCAGCGTGCGGGTGGGCGATCGGATCCTGATCACGCCAACCGGAACCTCGTTGGGTGGCCTGATACCTGGCGAACTGGCACTTCTCGATCTGAACGGTGTGCACCTGGACGGATCCAAACCCTCCAAGGAATGGCCGATCCACGTCGAAACCTACCGCGCCCGACCCGATTCGCGTGCCGTCGTCCACCTGCACAGCTCACATGCGGCAGCTGTGTCCTGCCTGGCCGGGCTCGACGTCGCGGACTGCCTGCCCCCGTTGACCGCTTATCACGTGATGCGGGTCGGACGGGTACCTCTCATCCCGTACATCCCTCCGGGTGATCCGGCCCTCGGCCAGAAGGTGGGGCATGCCATGCGTGCAGCGCACTCTGTGTTGCTGGCCAACCACGGCTCGGTACTGGCAGGCAAAACTCTGGCCGATGCCGTGGATGCTGCTGAGGAACTCGAAGAGACGGCGCGGATCCTTTTGTTAGTGGGCGACCGACCCGTCTCCCTGGTCGACCACCGCCGCTAGCCGCATATTGTCGGACAATTGACAGTCAGACATAGGGCTGGCATCATTGCTTTCCAAGGTGATCAGCACGTCGGACCGAATGCCAAGAGCTTGTCCCGCGCTCGGACCACCGCCCGAACTGATCGGGCGGAAATTCAACTGAGAAATAAGCATGTTTGCTGTGATAGGAGAACAATCGTGACCGAGACCAGCTACTGGCATCCCTTCGCTCAGATGAGCGCGGTGAAGAACGACACCGTGACGATCGTGCGCGGCGAAGGTCGCACGGTGTGGGACGCAGAGGGCAACAGCTACCTCGATTCCCTTGCCGGCTTGTGGTACTGCAATGTCGGGTTGGGTCGCACCGAGATCGCGGACGTTGCCCGTCAGCAAGCAATCGATCTCGCGGCGTTCCAAACCTTCGACGTGTTCACCACTCCGAACACCGAGCTCTTCGCCTCGCGAATCGCTGACTACCTTCCCTTCCCCGACGGCAAGATCTTCTTCACCGCCGGCGGTGGCTCGGAGGCAGTCGACACGGCGGCCAAGCTGGCCCGCCTGTATTGGTCGGTCGTCGAACAACCCAGCAAGAAGATGATCATCAGCCGCACCCGGGCCTACCACGGCATGAACGCCTACGGGACCTCGCTCGCCGGCCTCCCCGCCAACCTCGCCGGTCTCGGACCAATGGTCGAGTCGGTGGCGCAGGTGCCGTGGAACGATGCCGAAGCCCTTCGGACCAAGATCACCGAACTGGGCGCCGACAACGTAGCGGCATTCTTCTGCGAGCCGATCGTTGGCGCAGGCGGAGTGCTTCACCCACCGCAGGGTTACCTCCCCGAGATCGAGAAGATCTGCCGCGAGAACAACGTGCTGCTCGTGATCGACGAGGTGGTCTCCGCGTTCGGCCGCGGTGGCGACTGGTTCTCCTCCGGCCGCTACGGAATTCAGCCCGACATGATCACCATGGCCAAGGGCTTGACGTCCGGTTACGCACCGCTCGGCGCGGTCGCGATCGCGCCGCGCGTATCAGACGTGTTCTGGAAGGACGGCTCGACCGCCGTGTTCCGGCACGGTTACACGTATTCCGGACACGCGATGGCCACCGCGGTCGGCAACGCCAACCTGGACATACTCGAAAAGGAAAGCCTCGTAGACCGAGTGGCCGAATACGAATCCGTGATGGCATCGCATCTGGCCCCGCTGGCCGATCACCCGTTGGTCGACGAGGTACGCGCCGGCGTGGGTTTGCTCGGAGCCGTCAACATCGATCCGAAGGTCAAGGAGGCGAATCCCGCCGTGCTGGCCAAAGTTGTTCGCGAAGCCCGCAAGCGCGGCGTGATCACCCGTAACCTCGGAGACGTTGCGTTGCAGGTGTCGCCCGCATTCACCATCACCGACGAGGAACTGGCGAAGCTGGCCGGCACCATCCACGAAAGCCTGGAGGTGGTTTCACATGAGTCCGACTTCGTTAGGCCCTGATGGGGTCCAAGCCGATTCCGACGGCTCGCGTACGCGGCCGCGCGGACTGGCGCGGCCCAAGACGCTCACCCATGCCGTTATCGATCACATTGCCGAGGCCGTAATCCGCGGGGAGTATCCGCCGGGTTCACAGCTGCCCGAGGTCACCCTCGCCGCGGAGCTCAATACCGCCCGGGGGACGGTGCGAGAAGCGTTGCGTGCCCTGCAGGATCGGGGTCTGGTGGAGATCCACCCACACCGCGGTGCCTTCGTCCAGAGCATCGGCGAGAAGCGGGTCCGCGAGGTGTTCAATCTCCGCGCACTGCTGGAATGCTATGCGCTGCGTACTGCGATGACACGGGGCCACGTCGACGAGGCTGCCCTGGGAACCATTCGGGCCGCCTTCGCCGAGCTCGAGGATGCCTACCGCCGCCGCGACCTGTTCGCGGTCGTCGATGCCGACATCGAACTGCATTACGTGATCGCCTCCACCTGTCGAGAAGACCTACTACTGGACCATCTCAAGTCCATTCAGATGGAGACTCGGCGGGTCATCATCCTGACGAAGGTGCTCGATTCGGATGCGAAGGCCGAGCCCGACTCCCACCGGCCGGTCATCGAAGCCATCGAGTCCGGCGATGTCGAACTCGCCGTGTCGCGTCTCGACGACCACATCTGCCAGTCCCGCGAACAGCTGTTGGTCCGACTCCAAGAAAGAGATCCGTCATGACCCGTCGCGTTGTACTACTTCACACCGTCAGCGGGCTCCTCCCCGTGTTCGGTGAGCTCGGCAAGAGATTCCCCGCCGATGTCAAGGTGTCCAACATCGTCGATGAGTCGTTGCTCGCCGACGCACTCGCCAACGGCGCCCTGACAGCGGCTATCTCGCGCCGCGTGGTCGACCACGTCGTATCCGCTGTCGACAGTGGCGCAGTGGCCGTGATGGCCACGTGCTCGTCCATCGGACCCGCCGTCGAACTGGCCGCACAGCTCGTGGATGTCCCCGTACTGCGAGTGGACGTGCCGATGGTCGATGCTGCGATCGAATCCGCGAAAACAGCCGCCGGCACGGAGCGCGCGCCCCGGATCGCGGTGCTGGCCACCGCCGAGTCCACTCTCGCGCCCACCGTGGAGTTGATTCACCGCCGAGCTCGGAACGCATCGATGGAACCGGAACTCGATGTCCGACTTCTCACAGATGCGTTTGCCGCCAATGCTTCTGGAGACACGGCGGGCCACGACGCAATCATTGCCGAGGCGCTACGTGATGTCGCCACGTCGGTCGATTCCATCGTGCTCGCCCAGGCATCCATGGCACGTGTCGCCGCCATGGTCTCCGGTGAAGGTCTGACCACACCGACCTTCTCGAGCCCCGATCTCGCCATGGGCAGACTGGCAGGCGTTCTAGAACACGCATGAGGCTCGCCCACCGGGGCCGCACGCCTGCTACCAAAGCGGTGTGGGCGCAACTCGGTGGCTTCGGTGGCGCTCCGGCGGCGACCCGTCGCTCGCCCGGGGTCTTCACACGTGTGCATCCCCTCCGAATTCCAGGATCATCCGCGCGACTGCCTGGCAGGGCGTGATGGCTTGATCCGGAACCGTCGTCGGGCGGCCGCGTTCTCGGCCCTTCCGTAGCTCAATCATGATGAGCGAGCACAGTGACTCGCCGACATCCTGGTCTCTCAACACGACGCCACCGTTACGCTCGACGAAATGTCGGGCATTGACGATCTGGTCTCCCCTGCTCACGCTGACTGGTAGAGGCACGAGAATCGCGTGTCTGCCAAGAGCTGCCAGTTCGGCCACCGTGTTGGCGCCGGCTCGGGCCACCACGATGTCGGCCAGCCGCAGGGCGTCTGTCATTCCGGCAGCGATGAAGTCGAACTGGTGATATCCACGCCGGCCGACGAGGTCTTGTTCGATGTTGCCGGGACCGAAGACGTGGACGACCGTGGCTTGTTCCAACAGCCGATCCAACCCGCGCCGAACCGCCGCGTTGATCCGACCCGAACCACCGCCCCCGCCGTAGACGAGGACGACGGGGCGGTCGGCGGCGATGTCATGCGCGTCCCGGAACCGCTCAGCGTCGCCGTCTGCCAGGTCCGGCCGGACGATCTCCCCTACGACGCGTGACCTCCTGCGAAACGAGCGGGGCATCTGCGTATCCGGATGGGAGAGCAGAACTCTGGCTGCAAGTCGGCCCGCGAACCTGTTGGCCAACCCCATCGAGTGGTCGGACTCATGAATCACGATCGGGATGCGAAGGAGCCAGGCAGCACACACCACAGGGACCGAGACGAAAGACCCCTTCGAGAAGACGACACGGGGAGAGTCGTGACGCAGTAGGACGACGGCTCGAACGATGCCGTGAATCACCACGAACGGCATCAACCCGCTCTTCATCGAGAAGTAACGACGTAAGCCTGCTGCCGGGACCGCACGGAACCCCATGTCCGCATCGCGGGCCAATCTTTCCTCGACACTGCCGGCTCGACCGTAGAAGATCAACGGCGAGCCGGACGCCTCCCGTACAGCGCGAGCGACGGCCAAAGCAGGCAGGACGTGCCCTGCGCTGCCTCCCCCGGTGAAGGCAATGGGGCGGCCGTCTCGGTACGAATGTTTCACAACCGCCCTGCTCGTCTCACACCTCCGATGGACAGGAATCGTCAACCACATACTGCTATTGTCTCTGACGACTAAACTACATGAGTGACTTCATCTTTCACCACATCGTTCGAGCGTTTGACCGCCGAACAGGTACGGATATTGATCAAGTCGGTGTACGGGATCGAGGCCGCCGAGAATCCGGTGCGGTTGCCGACCGAACGCGACGACACGTTTCGTGCCACCACGCGCCTCGGCGACAGCTATGTGGTCAAGATCGCCCACCCGGGTGACCATCCACGTGTCATCGATCTGCAGACTGCGGCACTGCTGCACGCCAGTCGACGGGATGCCCTTCTGCCGCTCGAGCGCGTCATCTCTTCAGCCGATGGGGAGCAACTGCCCCGTGTGCTGATGCACGACGGTCAGAGACGCATCGTGCGGGTCACGACTTTTCTGCCCGGCCGAGCGCTGCGATCCGTTCACCCTTTGCCCGACCAGCTGCGCCAGTGCGGCCGGGTCTTGGCCAGATTGTCCAAGTCCCTGAGCGATTTTCACCACGACGCAGCAGATCGCCACCTGATATACGACCTGCAGAACTTCCACGAACTCGACGCCATGCGACCACTGACTGCGATACCCGCCGTGGGTCGGGTATTCGAGTGGTACAAATCCACTTTCATGCCCGCGGCCGTCGAGCTGCCAACTCAGGTGGTGCACGGCGATTTCAGTCTGGACAACATTCTGGTCGACCCCGCATCGGATGCCTTCGTTCAGGGGATGCTGGATTGGGGCGATGTCATGCGCTCGTGGCGCGCCGCCGATCTGGCCAGCGGATTGGCTTCCCAGGTTGCCGTCGACGGCGACCCGTGGGATCGACCCCGTCACATGATCGATGGGTACCGCGAGGTGTGCGCCATGAGCGACGCCGAGTCCGAATTGATCCATGGTCTGGTGTCGATGCGCATAACCCAGCGACTTCTTCTGGCACTGCATCTCAGCGAAGCGATGCCCGACAACGCCGAGTATCTGTCGCGCAACATCGAATGGAGTGCCGCGCAGCTGTCCAACCTGGTCGGCGTCTGAGCAGGTTCGGTGAGCCGGCCGCATGTCCGAGTCCAAGGGGCCGCGAGCTGCGCCCGGGTGGCGACAACCGACACCCACACCGACACAGCCGTCTAGCTGGCCGAGGTGGTTCAGGACATGGCCATCGCAAGGACCTCGTCGAGCCGGCCCAGGAAGTATTGCGCATCCTCGTCCGAGAAGACCAGCGGTGGCCGAACTTTCAGGACGTTCTCGTAGCGCCCGGTGTTGCTCACCAATACACGTCGTTGACGCAGTCCGTTCACGACCGACGCCGCCAGTGTCGGTGCAGGCTCCTGAGTGTCCGGATCAACCAGATCTACGGCGACGAACAGTCCTGCTCCCCGCGCGCTCGTCACGCAGGCGTACCGGTACGTCAGTTCGGTGAGGCCTTCGAGCATTCGCCTTCCCACGTCGCGGACGTTCTCGAGGATTCCATCGGTCTCGAAGACGTCCAGGAGCGCGTTGGCCGCGCTGATGCAGACCGTATTGCCCGCAGCGGTGTTGAAGTACCGGATGTCGCGCCCGAATCTGAGGGCATGCCGACTCTGCGTCGCCACCGCTCCGAGAGGCAGACCGTTCGCCATCGGTTTGCCCATGGTCACCAGATCAGGTGTGACGCCATGTCGTTGGTATCCCCACATGGCATCGCCGGTTCGGCCGAAGCCTGCCTGCACCTCGTCGGCGATGAAGAACCCACCGGCGGCGTGGACCACGTCGACAACAGGCGCCAGGAAACCAGGAGGGCTCGTGATGAGTCCGTCGCTCGAGAACACTGTGTCGACGAGGAGGGCCGCTAGCCGCATCCCATGCCGCTCGAGGTGCGCGATGGCCTCCGACACGCGAGACGCCATCGCTGCTCCGACTGTTTCGGCATCATCAACGTTGGCGTAATCCGGCGCCTCTATGGTGACCGTCTTTGCCCCGAGGGGGACGTTCGGACCCAGGGTCGGCGACATCTCGGCGATGGACGCTGTGAGCCCGTGATAGGCGTGGGACGTCACGATGACGGCGTCGCCGCCCGTTTCATAGCGGGCCAATCGAATGGCCAGATCATTGGCCTCACTGCCCGAGCAGGTGTACAGCAGTTGGTCGATGGCCGGGTCATGAGTGGCGAGCAGTCGTTCGCTGTAGTCGATCAACGTGGTCGTGAGATATCGAGTATTACTGTTCAAGGTTGCGGCCTGTCGTGAAATTGCCTCCACAACATGCGGATTACAGTGACCGACGGCAGGGACGTTGTTGTATGCGTCGAGGTATTCGTTGCCCTGCGCATCGTACAAATGGACGCCTGTGGCGCGCTCCACGTCGACTGGTGTGCTGTAGAACAGACGGTTGCTCGGGGCGATGACGCTCTGTCGGCGTTCAACCAATGAACGCAGCGTGGGCTCCAGAGCTTCCACGTTCGCGGGATCGAAACCGTTGGGCATCGTGCCCTCGGTCGTGGTCTGCGCTGTGGTCACCGGAAAATCTCCCCTCATTGGTACCGGCCCGGTCCAACCTAGTCGGCAATACGTCTGTTGTACTGCAGTATTCGTCGGAATCGCCCTAGGTCAATCACATCCCGTCCTGCAGATGATCATCGGAGACATGACCGAGGTGACAGCGCAGGTGCCCAAGGCGCCGGCCGAAGGATCAGTGGACTTCCGTGTGGTGAACGAGACCGACGCTGTGGCCGGGCAGAGGCGCTCCCGGGTATCGGGAGCGCCTCTGCCCCGGGACCTCAGGGTTGCCGCAGGGTGCGTATCAGCTTCTTGTTGGCGAACTCATCGATCCCGTGACGCCCGAGTTCACGCCCGAAGCCCGAGCGCTTGACGCCACCGAAGGGCAACTCCGCACCCTCCCCACCGAACCCGTTGACGTAGACCATTCCCGCCTCGAGTTGCTCGGAAACGCGACTGACCTGCTCGGGATCGGTACTGAACAGGTAGGAGCCGAGTCCGAAGGCGGTGTCGTTGGCAATCCTGATCGCCTCCGCCTCGTCCCGGGCGCGGAAGACCATCGCCACCGGACCGAAGAACTCCTCATAGAACACGTCACCGCCGGGCTGGACACCGGTGAGCACGCCCGGAGGGAACCAAGCACCGTCACGCTCGCCGCTGGTCTCCAGCGTCGCTCCGGAGGCCACGGCACGGTCGACCTGATCGCTCAGTCGCTCTGCGGCCACGAGCGAGGACACCGGCGACGCCGGTCGCGCCAGCATCTTCGCGGTGTATCGCGCGACGAAGTCGTCGTAGAGCTCGTCGAGAACGATGACGCGCTTGCCGGCATTGCAGGACTGTCCGGTGTTCTCCATACGCGCCTCGATGGCCGCGTCCACTGCCTCGTCCATGTCGCTGACGCCGAGAACGATGAATGGATCCGACCCGCCGAGCTCGAGAACGACCTTCTTGAGGTTGCGTCCGGCGATCTCCGCGACGGCGGCCCCCGCTCGTTCCGAGCCGGTGACCGAGACTCCTTGCACGCGAGGGTCCGCAATAATGCGTTCGACCTGCTCATTGGTGGCAAAGATGTTGTTATAGGTTCCCGCTGGGAATCCCGCATCGTCGAACAGGCTCTGCAAGGCGAGGCCGGATTCCGGGCATTGTGGTGCCGGCTTGAGAAGGATCGTGTTTCCCAGAGCAAGGTTTGGTCCGACGAATCGCGCCACCTGGTAGTAGGGGAAGTTCCACGGCATGATGCCGAGAAGTATCCCCACAGGCCGCCTTTGGACGATAGCGGTGCCCGGCCCACTCGTGACGTCGATCGTCTCGTCGGCCAGGAATGCGGCGGCGTTGTCGGCGTAGTACCGATAGATCGACACGCACACCCCGATCTCACCGAGGGCGTCCTCGCGAGACTTCCCCATCTCCCTCCGAGCGATCTCGGCAAGGGCGTCCTGACGCTCCTCGTGAAGATCGGCGAGGCGCCGCAACAGGGTCACCCGCTCATCGATCGTCTGATGAGCCCATGTCCTGTACGCGTCGTACGCGGCGTCCAACGTCGAATCGATCTCGGCGTCGGTGTGGACGGGGTACGACCTCAGCTCCTCCCCGGAACCCGGGTCGGTGACGGTATAGCTACTCATTGCGTTCTCCTCAAATCTCTTTTGTCACGATGAATCTCGGCTCACGGGCGAGCTCCAGCACCCGCTCAGTCGATGATCTGATCCAGGGGTTCCTTGTTCACGAAGCGCTTGAGGACGTTGCCGGTGATTCTCGCGACGTTGTTGTCGTATCCGTTGTGCGACAGCGCAGCGGTCCAAGCAATCGATCCGACCGAGAAGAACCCCCCGCCGCCGTCGAGTGCCCCGAGAACGATGTCGGACCGGACGTAGGGGTGTTCACTGCCGCCCTGTCCGGGCAGGTTCTCGTACACCTCTTCGATGACCACCAGGAATGCGTCGGTCAACTGACCGGAGGTCGCGAGGACGAGTGTGCCCGGGGGAGAGCCGAGGGCCGGGTCGTAACAATCGATTTCGGCTCCCGCCGCCCCACCTCCCATGATGCCGAAGTCACCGATGATCTCGTCGTCCCCGATTCCCTCGAACACGAACGCGGCGTGCGGGTCACGGCTGTCTTCGAGCCGCTCGTAGTGGGTCGACCGGTCGAATCCCTGCGCGGCAAAGCCGACGCCGGTCAATCGCTGAGGCGCTTTGCCCTTGTGCCGCCACAGCCCCGCCATCTCTCCGGACGTGGCGTGCCGTCGTTCGCCGTAGTTCGACTGGTGAGGTCGGGTGCCCCCGGCGGATCGACGGAGTTCCATGACGTACGGCTGATCCGGCACGAATGACGCTGTCGCGAAGAAACCGTTGCCGCCCAGGTACATCAGCCGACCGCCACGTGCGGTGAACAGGTCGAGCGCATCTATCTCGCGGCGGGTGACGTATTCGGGGTGCGCACCGGAGATGACAACCCGGTAGTCGGCCAGCAGCTCGTAGCCGCCTGCGTCCAGGTCCTCGTCGGTGATGATGTCGAACTCGCAGTCGAGCGTGTCGAGCCAGTGCACGATGCACAGATCTGCGGGCAGGCCCCAGACGCCGTTCGCCCCGTACCAGGCCCGGTGCTTGGGCTGGAGTGTGATGATCGGCTTGCGGGCGCTCGAGAAGACGACACCGCTGCCGTCGTTGTGGATCTCGTAGCAGGACCGTCCGAATTCAGGATGGTTCTGGAGTTCGATGTCATTCTGGTTGAGGATCGGTGTGTGCGACACGATGACCTCGGCGCCGTCGGCTTCGAACGGGGTCCGATCATTGGCGTAGGCGAGATAGGTGGCGGTCGGAAGCAACAGTGCCACCTCGTTCTTCCGGCGACCGGGCCCCACGATGAACGGGATGTAGTGCGCTTTGTCGAGCGCCTCGAGGCGTGCCGCGTACACGCCGCTGGGGAGGTCGTCGGGGACGTCGAAGGTGAACGCGGCGGGCCAGTCGGCGTCGGCGATGTCGTCGTCGTGGAAGTGGATCGCGTCGAACTCATCGGGTGCATCGCGAAAGTCCTCCGAGAGACCCGCATAGGACGGACCGGTCACGGCCCGTATCGGCGCATTGAAGCACCGGCCACGCAGTTGGTTGTCCGAGAGATCGACAACATCCCACAGCAAGAGCCCGTCGTCGGAGGAGGAGCGACCGAAGTGCCAGCGTGCGAGAAGTTCACCGCCGCCGCCTAGCCGATCTCCGCCTCGGGTGACGGTGAGTCCGCCGATCTTGCCGTTGAACGGGGCGACGGCCAGCCAGCGGTCGCCGTCACGGCGGGCGAGCGCTGCTATCCGGAATGGATGAGCACTTGGGGCTGGGGTGTCGTGACCCAGTGACGCCGTCGCCTCATCGACGTCGATGGGCTCTGCTTGATCGGAGAATTGGTTCATGCAGTTGGCGATGGGTGTCTGCGTCAGCTGGACTTCGCCCGCGCCGCTTCCGAAGTGCAGATCGAGTCGGTACCAGTGGTTTGCCTGCAGGACGCTCGCGGTGGAGAGGGCTCGCGGCTGTCCGTCGTGCCCCCACAGCACGGTGGGCACCCCGTCGTCGAGCACCAGCGCGTAGCCGGTTGCAGTGTCTTCTTCCCAGGTGCCACATATTGTCTGACGTTTGTTGGTCAGGCTGATGGAGTTCTGCGTGACGTGATAGGCGCCGATGCTGTCGGCGCGTTCGGACAGAGGGAGCGTCGCGTAGACATAGACGCTGATCGTCACGTCGGTCGGGTCGGCCAGGATCGAGCTCGGGTCGTCGATTTCGACGAACGACCCTGGCTGGCAGATGTGGTGTTCGCCGGCGTAGCTGCCCGCGAAACCTGCGCCGGGCACGTCGTACTCGACGAATCCGGGACCGGCGGATCCGGTGAACCCGTGACTCAGCCGGACCAGCGATGCGTCGTATCGGGTCGGCTCGTCACTACTGACGTGAAAGGTGAGCGTCTCACCGGGGCGGGCAGAGAGGCGATCGGTGTAGCCGAAGATCGCGGTGGAATCGTGCTTCATGAGAGGACCTACCTATTCAGCGGTATCGACGAAGAGGGCTAGGCGACGGCGCAATACCGTGCGCGCGGCCGCTGTGTAGTCGTCGAAGACGTCGTCCTCGACGATCATGTTTCCTGGTGCACCGATGACGATCTTCCCGATCGTCCACGCGCCATCGCCCGGGGCGAAGAGGACTTCCTTGCCGGCGATGGGCAGACTGCGCAGATATCGGAGGACCCGCGCCGTGCGATCGGTGTGCGGCCCGAACGGGTTGGCATCCAGTTCGGCGGCGACGACCTCATCGTATTCGGAGGTGACCCGCTCAAGGGTCCGCCGGGCGTGGATGTGCGCCAGCTCTTCGGTGCGGTTGGATACTTTGCGGGGGGTACCGGTGGTCATCTCAGCGCGCCTTCTGGGTGGTGACGGTGGGTGAGGGGTGAAGCCCGTCGGCCGCTGCAGTCGGCGCGGCCTCGGGGGCGTCGATCTCCGATTGCACCAAGGACCGGCCCGTCTTGCGGAAGTACAGGGCGATCAGGACTCCGATGGCCAACCAGATCAGCCCGGAGACCTTGGCGTTGAAGCTGCCGCTCCACAGCGCGTAGATCAGTACGCCTGCGCCGAGAACGGGAGAGATGTAGTGGGCGAACAGCTTTCGGCTCCTCATCTTGTACCCGAAGTGCACCAGAACACTGAAGTGAAGCATGATGTACGCGGTCAGAGCGCCGAAGGTGACCAGGCTGGTGAGCAGTGCCAGGTTCTCGACCCCGAGGACTCCGACGACGAGTGACACCGCCATGATGAAGATCATCGCGTTTGCCGGGACCTGGGTCTTCGGGTGCACCTTCGACAGGAATGCCGGGAGCTGACGGTCGCGGGCCATGCTGAACACCAGTCGCGACGAGATGCCGTTGGAGGCAAGGATGTTGGCGAACAGCGCGATGAGCGCTGTCGTCAGGGTGAGGACGATCTGGAACCAGTTCGCCATGACCTCGCCAGTGATGTTGTAGAAGGCGTTGTTGGTGTCATCGCCGTCCGCGAACACCGTGCCGTTCGGTACGAAGATCGCTGCGAGGTAGACCTGGAGCACGAACAGGGCGGTACAGATCCACAGGATGATCATGGTGGCCCGTGCGACGGTCTTGCCGCCCCCCTTGGCTTCCTCGTTGAGCGTCGAGATGCCGTCGAAACCGACGAAGCTCAGTGCCGCGAGCGGAATGGCACCGAAGACGACCGACCAGCTGAACGACTCGGAGCTGAAGATCGGATCGAAGGAGAAGTGGCCCTTGCCCTGCGCCACGGCCACCAGCGCCCACACGCAGAACACCGCAAGGACGACGAGCTGGATGACGAGGAAGATCTTGTTCATCCGCGCGGTGAACGTGATGCCGCGCAGGTTGATGCCGGCGGTGATGATGACGAAGCCGACGACCCAAATCCAGGCCGGCACGCTCGGCACGAGCGAAACCATGGCCGAGGCCGCGAGGCAGGACAGCAGTGCCGGCATCAGGAGATAGTCCAGCAGGATCGCCCAGCCGGACAGGAATCCGACGAACTGGTTGATGCCGTACCGGACGTAGGAGTAGACCGAGCCGGCGATCGGGAAGGTCTGCGCCATCTCCCGGTAGCTGATCGCACTGAACACCATGGCGGTCGCGGCCACGATATACACCAGGCCGACCGCGCCGGCAGAGAAGTTATACACCAAGCCGAACACGGCGATCGGAGCGATCGGCACCATGTAGATCAGGCCGAAGATGATCACGTCGGCCAGACTCATCGCCCGCTTCAACTCGGGGTCGTAGCCCAGCCGTTCGAGTTCGGCGTTGGCGTAATTGCCCCTGTCTGGACGTTCATTCATGATTTTTACCTTCCGTGAGTGACGGGACTCCGCGCTAGATGCAGTTCGGAAACCGGCCGGGCAAGTGAAGCCACAAGCACCTGTCCCGCGGTCGACGGCAGTGACGACAGACACAGAACCTTGGTGAACCCAAGGTAGCCAGCACGTGGACCACCAACAATCGGTACTTTTACCGATCGTCCGGATTGCTGCTGGATGAGCGAGCCACAGAAGTCGACGGTCTCCGGTACCCAGGGCCCCACACCACGGCGTTGGCACGCACTGACCCACGGCCGCCGTAACCACGGCGCCGTCGACACTGCGTCCAGTGTTGAACAGGACACGTCCTCCACCCTCCGCGCCATTAGTATCTGGGGGTGCTCGATCTTCACCGTCTGATGCTCCTTCGTGAAGTACAGCTGCGGGGCAGCATGACGGCGGCGGCTCGCGAGCTGTCGTACAGCCACTCGGCAATATCCCAACAGCTCGCGCAGTTGGAGCATGAGACCGGTGTCGTGCTGCTCGAGCGGGTGGGCCGTGGTGTTCAACTGACTGCCGCCGGTGAGGAATTGGTCCGCAATACCCATGCGATCATGGCTGCGGTGGAGCGGGCGGAATCCGATCTGGCGACCTCGCACCGACACCCCCGCGGCATACTGCGGGTGGCTGCATTCGCCACCATCAGCCGCACAGTGCTGCCGACGGCATTGGTCGAGTTGGCGCGAACCCACCCCGGCATCGAAATCCGGCTCCGACTCGCCGCCCCGGAATCAGCGGCGGTGCTGCTCACTTCACGGCAGGTCGACGCGGTACTCACCGATGCATATCCGGGTATCGCGCAATTCTCATCGGGCGGTGTGCACGTCACCACTCTCGGCACCGACCCGGTGCGGGGGTACTTGCCGGATTCGTCCCTCGACGGGGATATCGAGAAGGTTCGCAACGTCCGGTGGACGATGGAACCGTCGTCGGCGGCCTCGACGCAGTGGGCCGTGCGCGTCTGTCGCGAACGCGGTTTCGAACCGCTGATCGCTCACGAGTCGACGGACCTGCTGTTTCACGTCCGCATGGTCGAGCGCGGCCTCGCTGGTGCATTCCTGCCCGATCTGGCCGTCCGGGAATTCAGCAGCGGCCTGGTCCCCAGCGAGTGGCTTCCGACCGACCAGCATCGCAGCATCCACCTTCTCGTGCGCGAGGGTTCCGACGGCCACCCCGCCACCGTTGCTCTGCGGGTAGCCGTGATGAACGCACTGCGGGAATTCGGACTCTGACTGCTACGTCCTTGCCGCCCACCAGGATATGTAAGCAGAACTTACAAGGAACGTTCGAAAGTAGTCGCTTTTTCTTGCATGCGGTTGGACCTACCGTAGGTGCCGTCAGTCCTCGATCCTGATGCCGGCACACGCGACGGCCACATCGACTACCTCGAAGGAGGGACCCATGACGCTCACCGACCATGTGGCCGCAGGCAATTCGGCAAGGTCAATCCTCGACGGGCCTGCGCTCTGGCCCGCGCAGGCACACCTCCCATCGGTGCTGGGGCGTCAGCTCATCATCGACCGCGGCGTCGGATCGTACGTCTTCACCACCGATGGCCAGAAGCTCTTCGATGGGACCGCCGGCCTCTGGCACGCCAACATCGGCCACGCCCATCCCGAGTTGGCGGAGGTCGCGTTTCAGCAGATGCGTAAGCTGGAGACTTATCACATCTTCGCCCGATTCACCAATGACAAAGCTCTGGCTCTGGGTGAGCGGCTGGCAGCCATGTCGCCCATTCAGCGGTCCAAGGTGATTCTCAACTCGGGCGGCTCGGACTCCATCGATGTGGCGTGCAAGTTGGCCCGTAGACACTGGCAGCGCGAAGGCCGAGCCACCAAGACCATGATCCTGTCTCGCGAGTTCGCCTACCACGGCTTGCATGCTTTCGGCACCAGCATCGCGGGCCTCCAGTTCAACCGCGACGGCTACGGTACCGAGTCCCTGGTGCCCGATACTGCCCGCTTCCCATTGCACGACGCCGACGCCATCACGGCGATGGTCGCCGAGATCGGTGCGGACAACATCGCTGCCATCGTCACCGAACCAGTGCAAGGCACCGGTGGGGTCAATCCGCCCAGCCCCGGATATCTGGAAACAGTCGAGAAGGTGTGTCGTGACAACGACATCCTGCTCATTCTCGACGAGGTGATTACCGGTTTCGGTCGCACCGGAAAGATGTTTGCCGCGCAACGATTTGGTGTCACACCGGATTTGATGACCTTCGCGAAGGGCGTCACGTCCGGCTACGCGCCACTCGGCGGAGTGCTGGTCAGCCCACGCATCTGGGAACCGTTCTACGTGGACTCCCCGGACACCCCGATCTTCCGCCACGGCGCCACCTACGCCGGACACGCCACCGCATCGGCGGTCGCACTCGCGCACCTCGACATCCTCGAACGTGACGGGCTCGTCGAGCGCGTCAACGAGCTCGAGGTCGTACTTCGAGACGCACTGCAGGGCCTGAGCGCCCGGCAGGGCGAAGTCGTCGACGTACGTGTGAGCGGCCTACTCGGTGGCATTACTCTGTCCGACAACCTTTCCGCCGAATCGATCGCCGACGACCTGATCGACCTCGGTTACATCTCGCGTCCGCTGCGCGGCAACTCGCTGCAGATCAGTCCGCCGTTCATCGTCACTGACGATGAACTGGAGGGCTATATCGCCGCCATCGACACCGCGATCACAGAACGGGTGAACCGTTGACCTCCGCCACCGTCGACACGCGCACCCTGGTATCTGCCCGGGCTGACCGAATGAACTACGCGAACGACGTAATAAACTCGATCGGCTTACCGACCAGTGGCACTTCGGTGAACGATCCCGCCACAGGCGAGCACATCGGGTACATCCCTGACGTCGACGTCGCGGGTGCTCTCGAAGCGGTCGGCGTCGCCGACAACGCCGGCCGCGCGTGGGCGCGAACCACTCCGCGCGAACGCGCCAACGTCTTGCACGCCTGGTACGACACCCTCGTTGCCCACACCGAGGAAATCGCCCACCTCATCACTCGTGAGATGGGCAAGCCCCTGGCCGAGGCGCGTGGTGAGGTCAAGTACGGCAGCGACTTCGTGCGCTGGTACGCCGAGGAGGCTGTGCGCCCGGGCGGCGATTTCCGCGAGGCGCCAGACGGCGGCGCCAACATTGTGGTCCGCCGCGGCCCTGTCGGTCTCGCCGTACTGATCACCCCGTGGAACTTCCCGCTCGCAATGGCCACCCGCAAGATCGCGCCCGCACTGGCGGCTGGATGCGCGGTCGTCATCAAGCCCGCCAATCTCACCCCGTTCACCACGTTCTACGTCGTTGAGCTGGCTCGCCAGGCCGGTGTACCTGAGGGGCTGATCAACGTCATCACCACCGAGAAGCCTGCTGACTTCAGCAACGCGGTGCTGCGTGACGAACGCGTGCGGAAAGTCTCGTTCACCGGCTCGACCGGCGTCGGTCGGCAGTTGATGGCCATTGCCTCCGGTGGGGTGCTACGCAGCTCGATGGAGCTCGGTGGCAATGCCCCTGCGTTGGTGTTCGACGACGCCGACCTCGAGCGTGCCGTCGACGGAGTGTTCGCCGCCAAACTTCGCAATGGTGGACAGTCGTGCATCGCCGCCAACCGCATCTATGTACAAAGCGGGATCGCCGACGACTTCGTGGACGCATTGACCGATCGTCTCGCCGCCGTCGACGTAGGCCACGGACTCGGCGACGGCACCGCCCTCGGACCGATGATCGACAGGCGCGCCGCCACAAAGATGGCCGAGCTGACCCGAGATGCCATCAGGCGGGGCGCGCAATTGCGCACGGGCGGGGTCGAATTCGACTCACCCGGAAACTTTTTTGCGCCGACCCTGCTCGACCACGTTCCCGCGTCGGCCGATGTGGCGGTATCGGAAATATTCGGTCCGATTGCCGCGGTGCAGCGATTCGACACCGAAGACGAGGTGATCGCGCGCGCCAATGACACGGAGTTCGGCCTCGCTGGTTACGTGTTCACCGAGAACTTGGACCGGGCGTTGAACGTCGCCGACCGACTCGAAACAGGCCTGGTCGGAATCAATCAAGGCGTGCCGTCGAATGCCGCAGCTCCCTTCGGCGGCCTCAAACAGTCTGGTCTCGGTCGTGAGGGCAGTGCCGAAGGCCTCGAGGAGTACCAGAACGTGCGCTTCTACAACATCGCCCGCCGCCCCAGCGCCTGATCGTCCCATCCATTCACACATCCCTAGAACGAAAGTACCTCCGCCATGCATATTTCCGTTGTCAAAGAGATCAAGCCACAAGAGGCCCGCGTCGGGCTGACCCCCGGCGGCGCCGCCGACCTGGTTCGTAGTGGCCACACCGTCCTCGTCGAACGGGGCGCCGGTGTCGGCGCGGGGTTCAGCGACGACGAATACACCGTGGTCGGAGCCCATCTCACCTCTCAGTCCGACGCATGGGAGCGAGCCGAGCTTCTGGTGAAAGTCAAGGAGCCAGTCGCAGCGGAGTACAAATTCCTGCGCAAGGACCTGACCCTGTTCACCTACCTGCATCTCGCCGCTGACCGTCCGCTGACCGAGGCGCTGTTGGCCGCAGGGACGCTCGGCATCGCATACGAAACCGTGCAGGACAGCACCGGCCTGCCATTGCTGACCCCCATGAGCGAACTCGCCGGTCGTTTGGCCGCGCACGCGGCCGCCACTCATCTGACCATGCCGGCCGGTGGTCCCGGCATGCTGCTCGGCGGATCACCGGGTGTGGCCCCCTGCCGTGTCCTCGTCATCGGCGGCGGAGTCGTCGGCACGCAGGCCGCACTATTGGCTCTCGGCATGCAGGCCGAGGTCACCATCCTGGACACCTCGGGCAAGCGGATCCGCGAACTCGACATCCTGTTCGGTGGCCGGGCACGAACACTGGTTTCCGACGCCCACACCTTGGAAACCGAACTCGCGCAGGCGGACGCAGTTGTGGGCGCAGTTCTCGTCCCCGGAAGAACAGCGCCGAAAGTCGTATCGCGTGCGCAGCTTGCGCTGCTCAAGCCGAATGCGTTGCTCATCGACGTCGCCATCGACCAGGGTGGCGCATTCGAGACCTCCCGCCCCACCACCTACGAATCGCCGATGTTCACCGTCGACGGCATCCGTCACTATTGCGTGGCCAACATGCCCGGCGGGGTGCCGCAGACGTCGACGAAGGCACTCACCAACGCCACGTTGGCCTATCTGCGCCACATGGCTGATCGCGGCGTCGAAGCCGCACTTGCCGCCAATCCTGCGCTGGCGCTGGGCGTCAACACCCGCGACGGCAGGATCGTGTGCCCCGGTGTCGCGGATGCGTTCCCGGATCTACCCAGCGTGCAGGGCAATCATGTGTTTGCGTGAGCGGTAGCTTCAATGACCGAGACCCCTCCCTTTTCTCCCAGTGACGACTTCGTCGCGCAGGCCAACGCCGGGGCCGAGCTTTACGCTGCGGCGAAGGACGACCGACTTGCGTTCTGGGCAGAGCAGGCCAAGCGTCTGCACTGGCACACCCCTTTCCAGCAGGTCCTCGACTGGTCCGACGCTCCCGTCGCGAAGTGGTTCGTCGGCGGCGAGCTCAACGTCGCCTACAACTGCGTCGACCGGCACGTCGCGGAGGGCCGCGGCGATCAGGTGGCGATCCACTGGGAGGGCGAGCCCGGCGACAGCCGCGACCTCACCTACTCCGATCTCCTCGCCGAGGTCAGCCGCGCCGCCAACACGTTCACCGAGCTCGGACTTGTCTCCGGCGATCGCGTGGCCATCTACATGCCCATGGTCCCTGAGGCCATCGTCTCGATGCTCGCGTGCGCCCGCCTTGGACTGACCCACAGTGTCGTCTTCGCCGGCTTCTCTTCCTCGGCACTGCGGTCGCGCATCGACGACGCCGGGGCCAAGCTGATCGTCACCACCGACGGCCAGTGGCGTCGCGGCAGCGCCGCGCCACTCAAGGAGTCGGTTGACGAGGCGGTGAAGGGCGCCACGTCGATCGAGCATGTCCTCGTGGTCAAACGCACCGACAATGACGTGCAGTGGACCGAGGGCCGCGACCACTGGTGGCACGACACCGTCGGGTCCGCCTCCCCCGAGCACGAGGCGCAGGCATTCGACTCCGAGCACCCGCTCTTCATCCTCTACACCTCGGGAACCACGGGTACACCGAAGGGCATCATCCACACCGCCGGCGGCTACCTGACGCAGACCGCGTACACCCACCACTACGTCTTCGACCACAAGCGGGGCAAGGACGTCTATTGGTGCACGGCCGACATCGGCTGGGTCACCGGGCACAGCTACATCGTCTACGGCCCACTGGCCAACGGCGCCTCACAGGTGGTCTACGAGGGGACGCCCAACTCACCCGACGAGCATCGGCACTGGAACATCGTCGAGAAGTACGGCGTCACCATCTACTACACAGCGCCCACGCTGGTGCGGACGTTCATGAAGTGGGGACGACAGATCCCCGACGCGCACGATCTCTCCTCGATCCGCGTGCTCGGCAGTGTCGGCGAACCCATCAATCCGGAGGCGTGGCGCTGGTTTCGCGACGTCATCGGCGCCGGCAGCGCGCCGATCGTGGACACCTGGTGGCAGACCGAGACCGGCGCGATCATGGTCTCCCCGCTCCCCGGCGTCATCGCCACCAAGCCGGGGTCGGCGCAGACGCCGCTGCCCGGTATCTCGGCCGCCATCGTGGACGACAACGGGAAAAAACTCGGGCCCGGTGGCACTGGCTACCTCGTACTCGAGGAGCCGTGGCCGTCGATGCTGCGCGGCATCTGGGGCGACATGGAGCGCTACAAGGACACCTACTGGTCGCGGTACGCCAACGAGGGCTGGTACTTCGCCGGTGACGGTGCGCGCTTCGACGACGACGGCGACCTGTGGGTCCTTGGACGCGTCGACGACGTCATGAACATCTCCGGCCACCGCATCTCCACCGCCGAGGTCGAGTCGGCTCTGGTGAGCCACCCCGGTGTCGCCGAGGCGGCCGTCGTAGGCGCGGCGGACGAGACCACCGGTCAGGGCATCGTCGCCTTCGTCATCCTGCGCGGCGGGGTCGAGAACACCGGCGACGCTCTAATCGCGGAGCTCAAGGCTCAGGTGTCCAAGGAGATCTCCCCGATCGCCAAGCCGCGTCAGATCACAGTCGTGCCGGAGCTTCCCAAGACGCGCTCGGGCAAGATCATGCGCCGCCTGCTCCGCGACGTGGCCGAGGGCCGCGACCTCGGTGACACCTCCACCCTGGTCGACCCGGCAGTCTTCGACGCGATCAGTGCAGTTCGACCCCGGTGACTCACCGCACTCGACCTGGACCAAGCTTGGCGGATTGCCGGTGACTACCTGCCGGACAGAGGCGTTCGCAGCGCACGCCGCGGCTCGCGACGCCGCGTAGTGCGGGCTCAGCGCTCGCGTTGGCTGCCGCCCGCGCGTCCGGGCAGTTATGCGCGGTGGCCCATATGTTCGACCACGCCCATCACTCAGCGACATACGCCGCGAAAGCGGTGGGACTCCAGATTGCCGCCGCCGCGGCCCAAGCCGGCGAGCGTGGCTGGCAATAGAAAGACGCGGCGCCGGAACTTCTATCAATCGTTCTACCGACCAAAGTGTTCAAGCCAGAAACTGCACCAATCCGACCCGAACCCTTCCCACCTCAACGCGTCTCGTTACCACTAATCTAGGTCCGGTTAAGCCCGGATCAAACCCTAAGACCGATCCATCCTGAACCTGTTGTGATCGGACATCGGCATCCGGCACCCAACTCATCAGCGTGCACACAGGCGCTACATAAACCGCCGGAGACTACCGGTCCCATCGCTGGCCTACACCACGTGTCGACCGCTGCTTGACATCGCTACCGGATCGCGGGGCGCCTCGCAGCGACAGTCGGTTTTCGTAGCGCTGAAACCAATCACGAGTCCGCCCTATTACCTATCGGCTGTCACCGACCGAAACGACGCTGTGGCGACCTTGGGGAGAAAATCGTCCCGTGCCGCAGCGCATCTCATTGCCACGACGGTGTCGGACTGAGCCGCAGATTCGTACTCTCGCCCTCCGTTGACGCAGAGTGCCGCTCCGTCTCGTGGCGCCTCCAGGTCGTCGCCTGCAACCCACCTCCGTCCAGCACGGAACGCTGGTGCACTGTGAGTCAATCGAGTGCGGCAGGTGTCGATGAATTCGGTCGAGTAGCCCCGCGTGCCTTCGAGCCAAGAGCAAGGTCGGAAGCGATCTCACTCCCCCGGCCTGGCCGATCGAATCTGAGCAGCGTCCTCGCTTTCACGACGTCTGCGGGTGCTTTGGAGCATTAATGACGGTTCTATACGCCTACTGCCGAAGATTTAATACGTAGAATTACCGATGGCAAGCGCCATCGACTGACGTAGCATCTTAGTCCGTCGAATATCGATGTAGGGCTTCCACGCAAGTCGGCACGGAATCACCCGGTAATGGCCACGCCACAACTGTTTGTCAGACAGGAGTGTCAATTTCTCTAAATGCGCGGTTCCATTTGCTCAAATCGCCGGGCCAGGGGCATTCTTGCACTTTGAAATGCGACAGGTTTGCGGCTCCGAATCTGGCTCGGGGCAGACTGGTTCCATTCAAACCGGTTCAACAATGTACCGGGTCCGCTTTGAGCTTTAAGTCAGCCCCTTGTACGCGTACCATTCGCACGAGAAGATCAATACCTGGAAGGAAATTGGTTCGATGATAAATACAGCAGGAACCGCTCTAGCCGTCAACATTTTTCGCTTGCGTGAGGGAGTGTCACCCGAGGAATTCGTGAAGTTCTCTTCAGAGGTCGATCAGCCCACCTTGGCCGACCAAAAAGAAGTCGCGCGCTTTCATGCGTTCAGAATCCTGGGGGATGCGGAAGGCGGTGGTGTCGGCTTCGAGTTCATCGAACTCATCGAAGTAGGTGACTGGGGTGAGTGGATCGCGTGGCGTGACAACAGCACCGCGCTGTCCGAGGTCCGATCCGGGTTCGACGAGCTGGTCGAACCCGGGTCAGTTCGGTGTTCTTTCCTGGAACCCATCGGCAGGTCGAGCGCGGACCAACTGAGCGGTTCGGAAACCGAGTTCTAACTATACGGTGCTAAAGAGATCTACGTCGTGGCTACGCATTCGACGAGACACCCGCGTGCTCCATAGATGGGCGGCGCTACCCATACACCTCGGACGTTCCTCAACGAACGGCCCATGACGAGCTCCACAGCCACACCGTTCGTAAGACGTGTACCGCGATACGAAACCGACGCGATCCAACCCGGGCCACCGAGGGGCATCCCACGGCCGACAAATCGCGAATTATCGGAGCGCAGAATATGCTGCGCTGGAGGCGCTTTGGCCATGTCTCCCTGACGACTCAGGGTCGTTTCGAGACGGTTCCCGTCAACCTCAACTCGAGCGGATTCAGTATCTCGCGGATGGATGTCAGCGACTTAGCATTCGAAAGCAGTTGCACGGTCGTGTCGGCAGCCTGGTTTGCACAAGAGCCAGCATTGGCTCCCGGGGCCACGACGATGGACAGGGTCACTTCTGGGGGTAAGTCTCCCGTCTTGGACAATGTCATTCGCCGTTTGAGGCTGTCCGCCCCGCCTGGGTCGCAACGGGAGATTGCGTTAACGAGATCTTGCTCAAAGTCTGGTGATATCAGCGCTTGGGTGTTGAGGGGATTGTCGGTCGAGACCTGGTAGAACGTCGCTTCAACCTGTGACGATTCTGTCGTGACGGTAACTTCGCTTCGTCCAGACGGCGACTCGCCAGGTTCGGCGCCGCACGCCGTAAACGCCACCGCGGCCAGCAAACCGCCACCGAAGAGCGACCCGCACTTACGTTCAGTCATCCGGACACCGTACCCGGGGCGCCGGCTGCGACGGGCTCATCGACAATCCGGTCGCGGACGCGCGGAGGATCGGTCAGTCTAAGTAGAACCGTTAGAGGCAGCGCCGACCAAGGGCCCCAACATGACGCCAGAGTTTCTTGTCGCAATACTCATCGCCGTAATCGCCGGCGCCCTATTTGTGTTCGGTGTTTTTAACAGTCGCGCTCGCCAGTACATCTCCGACCTGTGTGCACCCGCCCGCAAAGTCGCCGACGACGCCAACTCCAAGAAGAAGAGCTAGCGCCCCAGGCAAAATATGTTGTCTACCAGCTACCGTCGACCTTCCACCTGACATAGTCCATGTTATCGGCTCGAATCAGGTTCAGTCACAACGACGTTAGGAACCAGTGCGTTGTCACGCTAGAACCAACCGCCCGAACGGTTGGTCAAACGTGCAGGATTAAAGCGTCGCCCTGGCCGCCGCCGCCGCACAGTGAGGCGGCACCGGTACCGCCGCCGCGTCGCTTCAACTCCAGGGCGAGATGCAGGGTGATGCGTGCCCCGGATGCCCCTAGCGGATGGCCGATCGCGATGGCACCGCCGTTGACGTTCACCTTCTCGGGATCGAGCCCCAGCTGGCGGGTGGAGGCGATTCCGACGGCGGCGAACGCCTCGTTGATCTCGACCACATCGAGTGAGGACGGGTCGAAGCCCTCCTTCGTGCATGCCGCGAAGATGGCATTGGCGGGTTGGCTCTGCAGCGACGAGTCCGGTCCGGCGACGACGCCGTGCGCGCCGATCTCGGCGAGCCAATCTAGGCCCAGCGTTTGTGCTTTCGCTTTGCTCATCACCACGACTGCGGCGGCCCCATCGGAGATCTGAGATGCCGATCCCGCCGTGATGGTGCCGTCGCGGTCGAACGATGGGCTCAGACGAGACAGCGAATCGAGGGTTGTGTCGGCGCGGATCCCTTCGTCCTCGCGCAGCACGAGGGGTTCGCCCTTGCGTTGTGGGATCTCGACGGGCACCACCTCGTCGCAGAAGAGGCCGTTTTTCCATGCCTGTGCGGCCTTTTGGTGCGACGATGCGGCGAACGCGTCCTGCTCCTGGCGGGTGACGACGACGGCTCCGGTGTTGCGGGCTTCGGTGAGGGCGCCCATGGCTTGATCGGTGAACACGTCGAACAGCCCGTCGTAGCCGAGGTGGTCAGCCATCGTCACGTCGCCGTACTTAAAACCCTGGCGAGAGTTCTCCAGCATGTGCGGCGCCTGCGTCATGGACTCCTGACCACCCGCAACCACTACGTCGAATTCACCGGCTCGAATCAGTTGGTCCGCCAGAGCAATCGCGTTGATACCGGACAGACACACCTTGTTGATGGTCACGGCGGGCACGCTCATGGGGATCCCCGCGGCGACGGCGGCCTGGCGGGCGGGGATTTGCCCTGCACCCGCGGTGAGGACCTGTCCCATGATCACGTACTGCACCTGTTCGGGCGCGACGCCAGCGCGCGCGAGGGTCGCCTTGATCGCCCAGCCTCCCAGGTCGGCCCCCGAGAGGCCCGCCAATGAGCCCATCAACCGACCGAAGGGGGTCCGGGCGCCGCCGACGATGACAGAACGGTCGGTCACTCGACGCTCCGGTCCCTATGGTCTTCCGCAACGCTGGACATGACGCGCCCTCCATGGCGCGATTCACGAGCCGGACGCTCGGCCATCTCCATTCTTGCGCGGCCGCGTACTGCGGTCTCTGTGTCGGTCATGTCTGGGCTCCTGCCTTCGCACGCGTTGTGCGCTTCACGATGAGACTCGGTGTGGGGTTCGGATGATTGCGGTGAGTGTGTCGCCCCATTTGGTGCAGACAAAGGGACTCAGCGCAGCAATGCGCGTGACATCACGACCCGCTGAATCTGGTTGGTGCCCTCGTAGATCTGGGTGATCTTGGCGTCACGCATCATCCGCTCGACCGGGAAGTCGCGGGTGTAGCCGGCGCCGCCGAAGAGCTGCACCGCATCGGTGGTGACCTTCATCGCGACGTCGGACGCGAAACACTTCGAGGCCGACGAGATGAAACCGAGGTTCTTCTCGCCGCGCTCGGCGCGTGCCGCAGAGGTGTAGACCATCAGTCGAGCCGCCTCGATGTTCATCGCCATGTCGGCGATCATGAACTCCACGCCCTGGAACTGCGAGATCGTCTTGCCGAACTGCTTGCGGTCCTTGATGTACTCGATGGTCTTGTCCAGCGCGCCCTGCGCGATACCGACGGCCTGGGCGCCGATCGTGGGGCGGGTGTGGTCGAGTGTCTGCAGGGCGGTCTTGAAACCGGTCCCGGGCTCGCCGATCATGCGATCGACCGGGATCTCACAGTTCTCGAAATACAACTCCGCCGTCGGCGACCCCTTGATGCCGAGCTTGCGCTCGTAGCCGCCGGTCGAGAAACCGGGATCGTCCTTGTGGACCATGAACGCCGAGATGCCGTTGGCCCCCTTGTCGGGGTCGGTCACCGCCATGACGGTGTACCAGGTCGACTTGCCGCCGTTGGTGATCCACGCCTTCGCGCCGTTGAGCACCCAGCCGTCGGCGGTCTTCTTGGCGCGCGTGCGCATCGCGGCCGCATCCGAACCGGCCTCCCGCTCGGACAATCCGTAGGAGGCCAGCGCCCCACCGGTCGCGAGGTCGGGCAGGACCTGCTTCTTGAGTTCGTCGGAGCCGTTGAGGATCAGGCCCATCGTGCCGAGCTTGTTGACCGCGGGGATCAGCGACGCCGATGCGTCGGCGCGCGCGACCTCCTCGATGACGATGCACGCCGCGACCGAGTCCGCGCCCTGACCCTCGAACTCCTCGGGGACGTGGATCGCGTTGAAACCCGACGCGTTCAGGGCGTCGAGCGCCTCCTGCGGGAACCGCGAGTTCTCGTCCACGTCGGCCGCGTACGGCTCGATCTCCTTCTCCGTGAGCGCGCGGATGGCCTCGCGCAGCGCGTCGTGTTCCTCGGGCAGTGCGAACAGGTCGAAATCCGGGTTACCCGACATCGGCGAAACTCCTAGAGAACTGTGGTGGCTCGTGAACGCGAGCTGTCTATTCGAACCTAGGGGCGGACACCGTCGATGATCTACGTGCGCAACGTCAAGGCAGTATCGACGCCATGGTGCTGGGGTACAACGGGGCTGATCTGATGGGTTTGCTATGCCGTTCGGTTGGTGTCCGGGCGGTGTCCTGCGGCAGCGTCGATTTCGAGGGCCCACGCTAGTTCGACGATCACGTCGGTTGCCTCCAGGGACGCTGAGGCGAGTTCTTCGAATTTTCGGAGTCGGTAGCGCAGCGTGTTCTTGTGCAGAAACATTGATTCGGCGGCAGCGGCGACGTTGCGGTCGCAGGCGAGGAAGTGCCGGACCGACTGCAGCAGTTGTTCTCCGAACTCGCCGCGCTCGCGCAGAGGGGCTATGTATCGGTCGTGGAGCAGTCGGGAGACTTCGGTGTCGTTGATCGCGGCGACCCGCCAACTGACATCTGCCACGCTGACGACTCCGGTGTAGTCCAGAAGTACCGCGGCGTCGAGGACTCGGCCGGCGCTGGTGAACGACGCCTCCAGCTCGGTCAGCGGCAGTGGTGGCCCGAGGGCCACGACCGTGCCGGTGATGGGGTGGGGCGGGCGCGTCGTGAGACCGATCGCGTCGCCGCGGAAGGGTGACACGATCGCCGCGCCGCCGCGCTCTGCCCCGCTTCGTTGCAGCTCCCGGCATACCGCCGCCAACGCGGCGGGCTCGGTGACCCGTGCGCGGATTGCGTGAAATGACGCTGACGGGTCCAACCCGCGGGTCTCGCAGGCGCGGACCATCTCGGAGTGGTTGCCAGTGCCGAACAGCAGTCCTTGGACCAGGTCTGCTTTGGCCTGGTCGTCGAGTAGCGCCGATTCGACGCTCAACCGTTGATATTCCTGGGCGACACAGGTCATGAACGCGTCGCTCAGCGACCACAGCAACCTCGAGCACCGCAAGGACTCGCGGGAGCTGACGTCGGCATCGACGGCCAATTCGATGAACCGGTCATTGATCACGGCCAGGCTTACTCGGTAGGTCCGCATCATGTCCTCGACCGGGATTCCTTGCTCGACGCGGCGACGCACGACTCTTTCTGCCAGCTCCGACAGTTGAACGTGCGGCGGTATGGCATTGGCCTCGAGGCTGGTGACGGCGTCGTCGACGTTTCTGCGGATGGCCTCGGCCAGTTCCGCATCAGACAGTGCGTCGTAGGTGCTCAGCTCGCGGACCTGGTGCTCGGTCCGGGTGATCAATATGGGGACGTCGGCCATCAGACGCGCCAGCACGTCGGCGGACTCGTGCCCGCCGTTGCCGTCGCCTGACCCGATCACCTCACCGGCCTCCATGGTTGTCGTTTCTGTTGTACACCGGCACAACGACGGCATGGGGGCTTGGTGTCAGATGAGTCGTCCCGCGTCAGCCCAGAACTGGGCACGTATGTCCTTCTTCAGTACCTTCCCGTTGACGCTGCGCGGGAGGCTGTCGACGAAGATCACTTCTTTGGGGGTGCGGACCCCGCCGAGCTGTTCCCGGCACAGAGCGATCAGCTCGTGAGCATCTACCGTCTGCTCGGGATTCAGTTCGACGACCGCGGTGACCCTTTCTCCCCAGTCGTCGTCGGGTGCGCCGACCACAGCGCAGTCCTGGACTGCGGGATGCGACCAGATCACCTGCTCGACCTCGTTGGGGTAGACGTTGAAGCCGCCGGAGATGATGAGGTCCTTTTTGCGGTCGGTGAGGTGCAGATATCCGTGGTCGTCGAGGTGACCCATGTCCCCGGTGTGCAGCCACCCGTCGCGAATGGTGTCCGCGGTGCGTTGGGGATCTTTGTAGTAGCCCTTCATGACCAGGTCGCCACGCACACAGATTTCCCCGGTCACGCCGACCGCGGCCGGCGTATCGGTGTCTGGGTTGACCACCCGCACTGAAACCAGCGGGTAGGGACGACCACAGGAGGACAACCGATCGTCTCCTGCGAGCTCGCCGTTCACGATGTGTTCGGATGGGCGCAGAAACGCGATGGCCGCTGGGGCTTCGACTTGGCCGTAGAGCTGAAGGAACACCGACCCCAGTCGCTGCACACCGATCCGAAGCTTTTCCACCGACATCGGAGCCGCACCATAGAGAAGGTATTTCAGCGACGAGGTGTCTACGTCGCACCGGTCGAGCACCTCGAGGAGGCGGTAGACGACCGTTGGGGGGAGGAACAGGTCGGTCACCCCGAACGCGGCAATGGCGTTGAGTACCAGATCGGGTGTGGCGCGCGGAATTATCGCGACCGTCCCGCCGCGGGCTGTGGTTTGCAGAGTCAGTAGACCGGCGGTGTGGGTCATGGGTGCGGCGACGAGATTGACGATTGCCTCGCCTTCGTCATAGGACATCGCGAGCATCTGATGAACCACCATGACCGACAGACTTCGGTGGGTGTTCATGACGCCTTTGGGCAGTCCTGTCGTTCCGCCGGTGGGCATCAGGGCCACAACGTCGTCCATGTCGTAGTCGAGGTCCGGTGACGTCTCGGGTGCGTCGCCCAGCCACTCATCGAGGGTGATGGTGTCGGTGCCGGCGGCGAGGGCGACCGCCTGGATCTGCGGGCACGCGTCTGCGATGGCTGCCATGGCTGTCGCCAACGACGGGTCGAAGAACACCAGTTCCACGTCGAATCGGTCGATCAGTGCGGCGTTGTCGGTCGCGGGGCTTCCCGGGTTCAGCGGCACCCACGCCGCGCCAGATCGCCAGATTCCCAAAACACAGATCCAGGCCAGGGGTGCGTTCGGGGACAGCACCGCCACTGGTGTTTGTCGAGCGATCCCGGCTGCACGCAGGCCGTGCGCGATGCGGCACGACATGCGTCCGGCAGCGTCGTAGGTCCAGGCCTCATCGGCTGTGCGGTAGGCGATGGCAGACGGTACCGAAGCCCACCCTTTGTCGAAGAAGTCGATCACGGCCACGTCGTCACTGCTTTCTGAGAATAATGATCGAGGTCACTGCTTCCTCGCCGCGATGAAACCCTCCGCCGTTCTCCGCCAACGCCAACCGTGCGCCGTCGACCTGTCGGGACCCGCACCTGCCGCGCAGTTGCTCGGTCAGCTCGAATACCTGACCGAGTCCGCTGGCCCCGATCGGATGGCCCTTGGACTCCAGGCCACCGGAGGTGTTGATCGGGATTCGGCCGCCGAGTTCTGTGTCGCCGCGCGCCGCAGCCGGGCCACCCTCCCCTGGGGGCACCAAACCGAGCATCTCGCTTTGCAGGACTTCGGCGAAAGCAGCTGCGTCGTGGACCTCGGCGACATCGATGTCGGCCGGGGCCACACCTGCACGCTCGTAGGCTGCCGTGGAAACCATCTGGCTGATGTGTCCGTCGAATGTGGTTATGTCGCGGTCAGTTCCGGTCCCGATCACCGATGCGAGGACCTCGACGGGATGAGCGGTGCGTAGCTTGCGGAGTCCTTCATCACTGCACAGCACCACCGCGGCGGCCCCATCGGTGACCGGTGCGCACATCGGGACTGTGAGCGGATAGGACAACTTGCGTGCCGAGAGAACCTCGTCGGTCGTCATCGCTTTGCGGTAATGCGCCCGCTCGTTGTCGACGGCGTGTCGGTGGTTTTTGGCCGCCACGGCGGCGATCTGCTCTGCGGTCGTGCCGTACAAGCGCATGTGTTGGCGTGCCATCGCGGCATAGATGTCCATGAAAATGGACCGATTGCCATCGCCCGCGTCGTCGTCCGAGCCGCCGAGCTGGTGCAGCGTGTCCTGCAGCAGTTCGGGTCGCGATACGTCGTAACCCTGGTTGAACAGCGCCATCGTTCGGGGCGCGTCGCCGATGTGCATCTTTTCCGTACCGACCGCCAACGCCACATCGGCGTCGCCGGCGCGGATGAACGTCGCAGCGAGGTTGAACGCGGTGGCGCCAGTGGCGCAGGCGTTTTCCACGTTATAGATAGGAACGCCTTGGATTCCCATCTCCCGCAGCGCAATCTCTCCCGAGATCATGCCCTGATCGTGCAAGATGCCATTCGTCGTCGACGCGAAGAACGCGACGTCCACCGCCTGGGGCCCGACACCTCGACCAGAGTCGCTCAGTACCTCGCGCACCGACCATCGCGCCAACTCGTAGTTCGAGTGCTCACGGTGGATGCCGAACGGCGTCATACCCACCCCTGCAACCCACACCCGATTCGCCACTACTGCGCCACCTTCCATCAGGCTGCGCGTCACGCGACTGCGCAGGTACTAGTAATTCTGTTTGGCGACATGACCGACCACCACGTCCTGCGAACCAACAGACCGGCGGGGGTTTCGTATCAGCAGACAACCGGACCCGACGTGGCGTTGGCACCGACAATGCCGGTTAAGCGACCGATTCGACGATGTCGCCAGGTTGTTCACGGGCACGACCGCGCTGCCTCGGCGTTGTCCCGGTGGACGTTGACGTAGCCAGGCGACTCGGATCGGATGAACAGCGAGTTCCCGACGTCGCGACCCAAGGAGTGTTCAAAAATGCTGCTAGTGACCTTCATGCGCGATGACACGCAGTGTCTTGGAGCGGTGTCTAAAGACACCGTTGTCGACCTCGAGGCAGCGCGCAGCGTCCTGCGGCCACAAATGCCAAGCGCCGACTTCCAGTCCATGATCGCCTTCTTCGAAACTGGATCCCGAGGCCTCGATAACGGCGCGGCACTTGTAGATGCGGCGCTGGCCGAAGGCGCCGAGCTCGTCGGCGGAAACGGCCGCCCCATACTGACCGGCAGAGACGATGTGCGACTGCTGTCACCGGTCCCCCGACCTCGGCGTATGCGCGATTTCCTCACCCACCTCGAGCATTACCGGCGATCGTTCGGCATCGAACCTCCCGCGCCGCTGCAGCAGTTTCCGATCAGCTACAACGGCAACCACGAAGCGATCCTCGGTCCCGGCGACGACATTCCGTGGCCGGCATACAGTGACCAACTCGACTTCGAACTCGAACTGGGCTTCTTCGTTTCCCGCGCAGGACGCGACATCTCCGTTGCCGACGCTCCGTCATACATCGCCGGCATCACCATCTTCAACGACGTCAGCGCACGAGACATCCAATCGTTCGAGATGTCCGCCCAAGTGGGTCCGGCGAAGGGAAAAAACTTCGCCAACGTGATCGGCCCCGCCGTCTTGACCTACGACGAAGTCGATCTCGATGACCTACAGGTCACCGCACGCATCAACGGCGAAAAGTGGGCCCAGGGGTCCGCAGTAGATCAGTCCTACTCGTTCGAAGAGGTACTCGCCTGGGCCAGCTACGGCGAAGACACAGTGCCCGGAGAATTCATCGGCACCGGCACCGTCGGCGGCGGCTGCGGAATCGAGCTCGACCGGTGGATCCAACCCGGCGACGTCATCGAACTCGAAGCCACCGGGATCGGGGTGCTCAAGAACCAGGTCGGCGCGAGAGAACTCAAAACGCAGTCAGCGGGCCTGCCCGGGTTCTCGCACTACCCACCACGATTCGGCGCCAATTAGCCAGCCGATTCAGTTGTTCACGAGTCCACCCGCGCCGGGTAGACGTTGGATTCGACGCCAATGACATGGGTCACATCGATCGCAGATGATTGTTTTTGTCACACCGACAAGGCCAGTTTCGTCCCAGCCTTAACGCCACCGTCCGCGCTCGACGCCGGGCATCCACCCACAGAAGGAGGCGCCTCACGCCATGGATCTACTACCTGGAGTGCGGTCCGCAACCGTCGACACCTCGCGTCTGCGCGTGCACTACATCGAGTCAGGGGCCACCGACGGACAACCGGTCCTGCTGATTCACGGCAATCTCTCGACCGGCCGGTTCTACGAGCACGTGATGACCGACATCCCCTCGCACTACCGGGTCATCGCACCAGACATGCGTGGGTTCGGCCGGACCGAACGCGCACCGATCGACGCGACTCGCGGGCTCTCCGACTGGGCCGATGACATCGTCGCGCTGCTCGACGCCCTCGACATCACCGAGCCCCCGCACCTCGTCGGATGGTCCACAGGCGGCGGCGCGATCGCCCGCTTTGTCATCGAGGGCCACGCGGCCGCGTCGCTGACCCTGATCGATCCGGTAGCGCCCTTCGGATTCGGCGGGGTCGGACTCGACGGGTCGCCCTGGTACGACGACTACGCCGGCAGCGGCGCCGGAATGGTCAACCCCACCTTCCTCGAACACCTCACAGCCGGAGACCGATCAACCGACAGCCCATTCTCCCCGCGCAACGTCATGCCGCCCACATTCTGGGGCGGCGACCCCGCCGACCCCTCAGACCTGTCGGCCCTGTTACTCGAGGAAACGTTCACCACCTGGATCGACGAGAACAACTTCCCCGGCGACATCGCCGCATCCGACAACTGGCCCGGGACCGCACCCGGAACACGCGGCATCTTGAATGCCCTCTCACCCAAATATCTGCACTGGAACGAGATCGTCGACCTGCAGGACAAGCCGCCGATTCTATGGAGCCACGGCGGCGAGGACTCGATCATTTCCGACGCATCGACCTGGGACGCCGCGGTACTCGGAGCGGCCGGCCTCATACCGGGTTGGCCCGGGGCCGACACCTGCCCCACCCAGCCCATGGTCACCCAGATCCGCAACGTCCTTGGCGAATACGAGCAGCGGGGTGGACGGGTAGTACACAACTGGATCGACGGTGTACGCCACCTGCCCATCATCGAAGCCCGCGACGAATGGCTCACCGCGTTCACCGCATTCATCCAACAAGCCTGATCGAAAACACCACTTCGATCACGACACAGCAACGGCCGGCGGTATCCAAACGGACATCGCCAACCCGAGCTTGAAACAAAGGAGTCACAACACATGTCCGACACCGAAACTCGTCTCGCCGCACTCGAACGCGACCTCGACGATCTGCGCAGCCGCGAAGCCATCCGCGACGTCCTGCACCGCTACTGCCGCGGAGTCGATCGGCTCGACGCAGAGGTCCTCAAAGCCTGCTACCACGACGACGCCTACGACACCCACTGGTTCGCCAACGGCCCAGCCCAGCCGTTCGCCGAGTGGGTCGTGGCTGAGGTACTCCCCCACGCCCACACCACCGTCCACTCCCTCACCAACGAGATCATCGAGTTCGCCGGCGACCGCGCGTTCGTGGAGAGCCACGTGCACGTACTGCACGAAATGGCAGTTCCCGGACAGAACCCCGACAAGCCCTACCTGCATCAGTTGGTCGAATGCCGGTACATCGACATTTTCGAGCGACGCGAGGGGATCTGGAAGATCCTGTACCGCCACTCGCTGGTCGACAACACCGTCGAGTTCGAGGTCCCCGTCTACCCGGTACCGCTGCCCGAACCGGCGATGGGCAAACGCACCAAAGACGACGCCGTGTACGCAGGGTTCGACCTCGAGAAGTTGCGGCCCGAGGACATTCGAATGAACTTCTTCGCCCCCTTCGTCGAACGAAACTCAGCTGAGGCCCAGTCGTGAGTACTACCACCGCCACCCGCTCATCCATCCGCACCCTGGGAGGTTTCGCAGTACTCGCCGGCGCTGGGTCGATACTGTCGATCATCAGCCTCATCGGGCCGACGTGGTTGTTCAGCCCCGCCCAGCCCGCGGCCGGTGTTCCCGAAATGTCGCTGGACTTCGCGACACTCGGCGACATCACCGCAAGTAGCCCGTCGACTGTCCAGTCCTCCTACTTCGGGTGGCTCGGGTGGACGCTAGTGATCGTCACAATTGCGGCCGCGGCAGCGGCGATCGTGACGCGGATAAGACTGCTCGCCGCCGCAGAGGGCGTCATCGCCCTAGTCGCACTCGTCGTGACAGTCTTCGCGGTCAAAGGCCCGCTCAGCTGGGGAGGGTTCTACGACGCCATCCCGAACATGCGCATCGGCGGATACCTGATCACCATCGGCCTCGTGCTGATCATCGCCCACGCTGCAGGGACGTCACGCCGCTCGCGAGCGTGACAATAAGCCCGGTAGGCACCGCCGCAACATCAAAGGCAGCGGTGTCTACCCGGGTGAGTCAATAACCCATGCACACAAACCGGCCCCGCGCCAAGTCACCAGCCGACAAAACTCAGGGAGGCAAGCACGAGATGCCCCCAGCCCTGCCACAACACACCCGTATGCTGGGGTCAGCCCGCCCGGTGCGTGGATCATGACATCAGCTCAACCACCCACACCTGCGGGCCGAACCCCTCCTAAGTCGGCGCATCGCGCGAACCAGCCTGAATTCGTCTTCCGGACCGCATTTTCGTCACTCTGCGACTACTGCAGCGGCCATATCGCTGCTGGCGCTACCGCCACCAAAATCGACAACCGATACATCTGCGCTACCTGCACCGGCGGCGGCACCCGGCCAGAGAACTGACACCACCGCCAATCAGCAACCTAAGACCTCCTACGAGGCAAGCGGCGTGCGGAACCCGGACCCAGACAGCCCAGAAGGCACCCCACACGCCTCTGTGATCAGCAGTATTGCCTCAACCTGACACATCGTAATGTTATCGGCCTGCCGAATATGCTGTGCAGTATTGGTTTTGGTGCTGATCTGACATAACCGGGTTTAGGGCGATAGCTGACGCTCGAGTCCGTTGATGATGGTGCGTATGCCGTAGGCGAATCTGGTGGCCGGGTCGCTGGTGAAGGTGTCGTAAAACAGTCGATCGAGGTCATCGTCATCCCCATCGGGTGGTTCGGGGCGCCGATGTTCGGGTCCGTCGACGCCGAACATAGCTTGTTCTTCGATGGTGTGACCGAGTACGTAGTGTCCGATGATGGTCAGGGCGGCTGCCGCTTCGGATCGGTCGAAGCCTGCTCGGCACAGTGCGTCGATACCGGCTCTGGCGATGGCCAGGGTGTTTTGGTCGGTCGTGTAGGTCCCAGCCATGACCCGGGCACCGTCGCGATGGGCCATGAGCGCTGAACGCAGGCGGTGGGCCAGGATGTCGAGTTGCTCGGCCCATGGCGCCGGGGGTAAATCGTCGCCGACGCCCTCCACCAGGGCGCCCGCGACCGCTTCGAGTAGTGCCAGCTTGTTCGTGAAGTGCCAGTAGAGGCCGCCCTGCTGGACGCCCAGGTGCGCCCCCAGCTTGCGCATCGTCAGCCCGTCGAGGCCTTTGGCATCGAGTAATTCGATTGCGCCCCTAAGGACATCGTTTCGTCGCAGTTGCACACCGCTCTCCTTCGCTTGCGGCTGATCGCCTCGACACACACCTTGACTCAATACTAAGTGTAGCCTAACTTGAACACTGTTCATTTGAACATCGCTCAAGTTGTGGAGGTCGTGTTCGATGGGTGTGATCCCAAAAGTGCAACGCCCAAAGAGTCGGCGGATGACCGCGTTGACGGTCATCGACAACGTCGAGATCAGCCCTAGCTTTCGACGAGTCACCGTGGGCGGCGAGGGTCTGGTCGATCTGGACCACATGGGCTTCGACCAGAGTGTTCGCCTGTTCTTCCCCAGGGACGGACAGCGCGAGTTGCGGATGCCGACGGTGTCGAACGATGCCTGGTTGGGGCAGTTCCTGCTTCAGTCCAAGTCGCGGCGGCCGTGGGTGCGCAACTACACCATCCGACAGTTCAGGCCCGACGACCTCGAGATCGACATCGACTTCGTGCGCCACGGAGACGCCGGCCCGGCATCGGGGTGGGCCGAGCATGCGCGGCCGGGCGATCCGGTGGGGATCTTCGACGAAGGCATCACCTACCTACCGCCGTCAGATGCCCAATGGCATCTGCTGGCCGGGGAGGAAAGTGCGGTGCCGGCAGTCCTGTCGATCCTCGAGTGCGTTCCCGATGATCTGCGTGTCGAGGTGTTCCTCGAAGTGCCCACGGCCTCCGACATCCCGGAGAAGGTGTCGGCCCCGGAGTCCGCACAGATTCACTGGGTCGTCCGTGATGAACCGACCGAGGTGCCCGGGACCCGGCTGCTGCGGGAGATGAGGGGCGCGACCCTGCCTCGAGGAAAGTTCTATACCTGGGTTGCCGGCGAACACACGTTGCCGACAGGACTGCGCCGGCATCTGGTCAACGATCGAGGAATACCTAAGTCCGATATCACCTTCGGCGGATATTGGCGGTACGGCAAGAGCAGCCCGGGCTGATTCCCCGCGGCACGCACAGTCCTGACCATTGCCGTTGGTTTCGCATGCGACCTACTAGCTGTACCCGGACAGGACGTTGGTAGCAGGCGTGTCGGGTTGAAGTAGGGAGAACCTCCGGGTGGGGTGTGGCTTGTCGAAGGCCCATCACCACTCCGGAGGTTCTCGTGTCCCACCGTAATGCCCGCACCACCGTCCATGGCCGAAGGCTGATCGTCGAGCGCCACCGAGCTGGGTGGCCGCAATCGCATATCGCTGCAGCGATGGGCGTCTCACGCAAATGCATCAAGACCTGGATCGATCGCCACGCCGCCGAGGGTGAGGCCGGTCTTGTGGACAGATCCTCACGCCCGCACAGGATGCCGACGCGGACCAGTAGTGCGGTTGAGGACCGTATCGTTGCGCTACGACGTGAGCAGCGGCGTGGCCCGGACTGGATCGGACCAGAACTCGGTGTGCCCGCTCGCACCGTCCCACGGGTGCTGCGCCGGCACGCCATGCCGTATCTGTGTGAGCTCGATCCACTCACCGGGGCGGTGATCCGGGCGTCGAAAACCACCGCGACCCGCTACGAACGCGACCGGCCGGGTGAGTTGGTCCACATGGACGTCAAAAAGCTCGGCCGTATCCCCGCCGGCGGTGGCTGGAAAGCGCGAGGCCGCGCCGCGGGCTCGTCGGCTCGAAATCGTTCTGTCCCTGTTGGATTCGACTATGTGCACTCGATGGTCGATGATCACTCGAGGCTGGCGTACTCAGAAATCCTGGCCGACGAAAAAGGCGTGACCTGCGCTGGTTTCCTCACCCGCGCCATCGCGTACTTCGCCGACCACGGTATCGATCGGATCGAGCGATTGATGACCGACAACGCCTGGGCGTACCAACACTCCCTGCGAGCTGTGTGTGCCGACCACGCGATCACGCAAAAGTTCATCAAGCCTCATTGCCCCTGGCAGAACGGGAAAGTCGAACGACTCAACCGCACCCTGGCCACCGAGTGGGCCTACCGACACCCCTACACCAGCAACGCCGAGCGCACCGCAGCCCTTGCACCCTGGCTCGAGAACTACAACACTGACCGCCGTCACAGCGCACTCGGCGGACACCCACCCATCAGCCGCCTGTCACCAACCTGATGTCCGGGTACAACTAGCGCCTCGTCGTCGATCACCATCACGCGGATCGACGAATCGACGGGAAAATTGGCCATGCGCGGAGTCTAGGACCCGGATACATGCCTCCGGTGCGCTCGACGGGCAGCTCCAGCCAGGTGGCGGGACGCAGCATCCGAATGACCGATGCGCCCGCCGCGTCACTTTCGAGACGGTGGGGACATGCAATTCCCCCTGTGGTCGTTGGTACAGCAGCTGAGTCTGCTGAGCACCGCCGTGACCGCCGGGATGACGCTCGTGCCCGCTGGGATCGCTGTGGTGGTCGTCCGCTCCGCGGCCCGCTCAGCCCAGCGGAGGTTAGTGCTGGCCTCGGCGATGGGCACCGGCGGTGTCCTTGCTGCGGCCGCCGCTCGCAGATGGGCCGGTCACGAGGGATTCGACACGTCGACCGCACCTATCGCCGTCTGGATGGCACTCGCGGTCATGGTCGCGCTGACGGTGGCCCTGGCGCTCGGCTGGGGGCGGACGTCGTGGGCGATGCGGGGCGTCGCGGTCGTCGGCGTCTTGATAGGAATCACCACGTCGATGCTGGGTGTCAACAACTGGATTGGCTACTATCCGACCGTTGGTGCGCTCGTGGACGCCGCAACGGGTCGCGAACCCGTCCCTCTCGGCGGTATCGCCGCGATCCGAGCGAGCCGTCTTCGAGGGCAGATTCCGCAGGGCGGACGCGCGTTTGTCCTCCCCCGGTCGGCGGGCGACAGCTTCCGGGCGCGCACAGAATACGTGTGGCTGCCGCCGGCCTGGTTCGATCACGGCGACCACAGTTTCGACGTCGTGGTGTTAATCCCCGGGGTCATCAACACCCCACGCGACTGGATCGTCAGCGGCGGTGCCATTGACAGCGCCCAAGACTGGGCTCGCCGACATTCCGGGCGAGCACCAATCCTGGTGTTCGCCGACCCGTCGGGCGCGTTGTCCAACGACACCGAATGCGTCAACGGACCGCGGGGCCGGGCCGAGACGCATCTGACGACGGAGATGGTCCGACGCCTCGACAGCGCATTGGCCGACGGCCGTCCCCGCGACCTCGTCGTGGCGGGGTGGTCCATGGGCGGGACATGCGCCATGACCCTCGCAGCGCGTCACCGCCAACTTTTTCCGCGATTCATCAGCATCTCCGGAGACCCGCGGCCATCCGTCGTCGGCGGGCCCTCTGCCACCACACGCGAGTTGTTCGCCGGTCGGCGCGACGCACTTCAGCAGCACAGCATTGTCACCCTGGCTACCGCGATGCCTGCCGGCAGCGTGGCGGGCTTCCTCGCCGCGAGCTATCGGCGCGGAACGCCGCCCGGACGTTCCAAAGAGGTCCAGACCGTGCAGATGGTGTCCTCAGCCTTGGGGCGAACTCGCCAGGTGGCGACCACCGTCGTCAAACCCGGCTAACATGCGTGGACCTTCGCCCGCAGCCAGTTCCGCGCCGCGCTGCACTGGCTCAGCGTCACACCGCCTCCAACCCCCTAACCCCAATCGAGTCAGTCCAATTGCCGGGACGACTTCATCCAGCGCACGCACTCGGACACGAACGACGGCGGCTGCCGGATCGGGCACAGGTGGCGCGGTCCGTCGATGATGCGCGTTTCCGATCGCGGGGCGACCGTACCGAGGTGACGCACCGATTCCCGCGCCACCGAGGACTCTGGCCTGCCGGCCATGACCAGTACCGGGGGTCGAGACCGAGGCCATGCTGTCGGTCGATGGGCCGGCGAGGATCTCGTTGCTCAGGCGACGAAGTCTTTTCACCGCGGCGGATTCCCCTCGCATCGAAACCGGACATACTCGGTTCTTGCCAGATCGAGCTGCGCGCCGATCACCGCGTGTCCGAATGCACTGCAGACGAACGGGGTGGCGAGGCAATCGAGCGGTCGCTCCCGCCGCGGCGACGCAACGGTGACGGCGCACGCGACGACCGCGGTGTCGAGCCGGTAAGGATTCGCGGCGAGCATTCGCAGTTTTGCGCAATTGGGGTGAGTTGATGTCGCAACACTTCTCAGACCACCTCACCGCCGGTCCGTCCGCGCTGGATCAGATCAGATGACCGGCCGCAAATCCGCTAGATGGTCCGTCCTGGCGAGACAGTTGCGAGCATGACGATTAGCGTCCCAGCAGGACAGCCGGACCGGCGGTTTATGCGGCACATCAGGCCCCCGTCAAGGAGGACGACAACCAGCGCCCGCTCTACCCATTGACGCCAGCCGGCCCGAGGTGCACCTGGTGTGTCGGGGGGCGACGATCATCCGCGCGGACAGCGTCACGGTTGTCGGCCAGACACGGCTGCAACCTCTAGCCGCCTCGGCCCCCAGAATCGAGGTGAAGAACGGCCATCGCAGCGGCTATCTCTACATCATGCGTTCGAGCAGTGGATCCCGATGAGGCGGGCCGCCTCGGCAGGGTTCTCGAGCGGCGCGAGATGCGCAACATGATCGAGAACTGTCAGCGTCCCGTGACGGACACCATCGGCAATTTCGGTCAAACATGCCACCGGGGTAACCGCGTCGTGGGCACCGGCCACCGCGTGTACCGGTGTGTTGATGGTCGCAAGACGGGACCGGACGTCGAAGCCGCCGAGAGACTCGCAAACGAGCGCGTACGATTCATCGTCGGTGTCACGTAACGACTGCAGCACCGAGGTCGCCTCTCGTGGCCGCCGTTCGACCAACCCCGGCCGGAACCACCTCTCGATCGATCCCGCGACCATCGAGGCCGTCCCGGCCTGTCGAACGGTTGACGCACGATCGCGCCATCCGTGCGCCTCACCGATCTTCGCCCCTGTGCACATCACTACGGCAACTTTCACCAACTCGGGGCTATCTAGAAGCAACTGTAAGCCGACAGCGCCGCCCACAGAGACCCCGGCATAGAAGAACCTGTCACGCCCCGACAAAGCCAGGAGACACTCGACCGCCGCGATCACGCCCCCGGCGAGCTCGGCGATGTCGAAACTCTTCGCTGCGGGGATGCTCGCTCCGTGACCGGGAAGATCCCACCCGACAACGTCAAAGCGGTGAACCAAACGCTCCGCACTGCCCCCCCACAGAGCCGTCACGGAGGTTCCCAGCGACGGACCGAGCACGAGCATTGGCTTGGCTGACGGTTCGGAGAACCTCGTCAGGGCGATATCAGGCACCGTCACGGATTCTCACCCGCGGCGATGTCGGAGGGGTGTTGCGCGAGTGGGGTGACCTGAATGGTCATGAACGGGAACAACGGGAGATTCCAGAGGATCTCGTGCAGCCGTTCGTTGTCCCGGACATCGAAGATGCTCAGGTTCGAGTACTGCCCGACGCATCGCCAGATGCTCACCCACTCCCCCGCGCGCTGCAGGTCCTGCGAGTACGCCTTCTCCCGTGCGAGGGTGTCGGCACGGAGGTCGGGCTCCATGTCCTGCGGGAGCGCTACTTCCATGGTCACCGCGAAAAGCATTGCTCTGCAACTCCCTTCAGGACTTGTCGTCGACGTCTGGGTCGAGCACGAAGTCGTAGGTCACCTGTTGTCCACCGTCGACCTCGGTGGGCGCGAGGATCAGCTCGGGCTTCACCGCGTTGGCGACGTCGTCATCGTTGTGCGAATCGCCCGGGAAGTAGAGCTGGGTGGTGACCTGCTGATGTCCGGCAGCGGCAACCTTGAGGTGCAGATGCGCCGGACGCCACGGATGCCAGCCCGCAGCCGAGATCAGCTTGCCGCAGGCCCCGTCGGTCGGGATCTGGTAGGGCGCCGGCTTGACGGTGTGGATGTGGAAGCGGCCCTCGGTGTCCGCGGTGACGGTGCCGCGCAGGTTCCACTCCGGGATGCCCGGGGCGAACTGAGAGTAGAAACCGTCGGCGTCGGCGTGCCAGATCTCCAGCACCGCTTCGGGGAGCGGCGTCCCGTCGACCCCGCGGACCTGCCCCTGGAACAGCAGCGGGGTGCCGGCCTCGTTATCACGGGTGGGAAGTGTTGACTCGAAGCCGAGTTCGGGTGCGTCGGGCACGTAGTACGGCCCCTCGATGGTCCCCTTGCTGCCCTCACGACTTTGCGCGGCGACCTCCTCCACGACGTGCTCGACCCACACGTCGAGGAACAGCGGCCACTCACCGTCCTGACCGACCATGATCAGCCACGACTTCAACGCGTTGTACTCGTCGTAGGTGACGTTGTGATCGCGGATCGTCTTGTGCACAGATGCGAGGACCTCGCGCGCGAGTTCACTGACCCGTTCCGGCGGCGTCTGCGCGCCACCGATCTTGTCGGTGGTGAAACGCTGCGTCGCGTTGGCACCGGACGCTGCGGCAGTGGCGGTGATCGTCTGGTCGACGCTCATGGTGGATCTCCTTGTTCTTCGTGGGCTGTTGGATGGAGAAGTCGTGGGGCGGGGTCAACCGTCGATGCGATACGCGGCCAGCTTGTCGTCGTCGATCTCGACGCCGATACCGGCTCCGGACGGGACCACCAGTTCACCGTCGGCGATCGTCAGCGACTCGGTGAGCAGGTCGTCGGACATGTCCAGGAAGTTCGACAGTTCGCCCGCGCGACGTGAGGTGAGCGCGAACGCGGCGCCGAACGCCACCGTGCACGCGGTGCCCAGCTGGCCGTCGATCTGGTTTCCCATGACCACCTCGAGGCCGAGGCCCTCGCAGAGATGGTGCGTGCGCAGCGACCCGGTGAAACCGGTGCGCGCGGTCTTGATGCTGATCGCGGTCGCGGCACCGGACAGGACCTCTCGGGTGACCTCGGCCGGTGTCGTCGCGGATTCGTCTGCGACGAAGGGGATGTCGAGCTGCCCGACGAGCCACTTACGACCCAGGACGTCATCGGCCGGACACAGTTCCTCGGCCAGGGTCAGACCCAGATCCGACATCTCGGCCATCGCCCGCGCCGACTCCGAGGCCGTCCACCCGCGGTTGCCGTCGACGTAGAGCTCGACGTCATCGCCGAGACCCTCGCGCAGTGCGCGGACGACGGCGGTGTCGAGGCCGACCGGATGGCGCCCCACCTTCACCTTGAACACGCTGATGCCGTGGACATCCCGCATGCGGGTGGCCTCGTCGACCATCGCCGCGGGGGTGTCGAAGCCGAGCATGTGACAGACCCGCATACGGTCGGTGTATCCGCCGAGAAGATCGCCGACCGGCAGATCCAACGTCCGACCCAGTGCGTCCCAGATGGCCATGTCGATGGCGGCCTTGGCCACCGGGTTACCCACGGTACGACCGAGACGAGCATGGACGACCTCCCGCTCGACCAAGGTTAGTCCGACGATCTGCGGCGCGAAGATTGTCTCGATCACCGCGACCAGACCCCGCTGGGTCTCGCCATAGGTGAACGGTCGCGGCGGCGCGTCGGCCACACCCACGACCCCGTCGTCGGTGTGCACACGCACCAGGACGTGTTCGGCCGCGTGCACCTCACCGCTGGCGAACCGAAGCGGTTTCCGGTAGCCGATCCGGTACGGAATGGCGTCGATCCGGGTGATCTTCATCGGTTCTCCTTCCAGCCAGCCCTTGCCCGGTTGGTCATTGGGTCTTGCTGACGGTCATCGGCTTCCAGCGCGGCGACGACAGTTTTCGCACGATCCAACCAACCCTCGATCCGGGCGCGGGTCACCGACGGGGGCAGCATGGCCAACCGCAGCGTCATGGTGTGGACCCCCGCCTGATCACGCACCGGGAGTACAAGCGAGCCGAGCGAATAGCTTTGCGTATCATCGAGATCGGAGACCCGATAATCCACCGCCGAGTTGACCATCGAGTCGCGGATCAGCCGCCATTGCGCCGGCGTTATCCGTCCGTTCGAGTACAGTTCGGTGGCCTCACGGACCGCACCATAGGCGTCCCTGCCGGCATCGTCGGGGAGGATGGAGTAGGAGTAGCCGTGACGATCGAGGAACGAGAGCCGTGCGCGGAACCGTTCCATCGCCTCCTCGTCGGCTCCACGAAGTCGGTCAAGCCATCTCTGTTGGCAGTCAGGGGCCTTGTCGAAGTAGTAGGTGTCACCGACAGGGGGAACCATCGGAATCCGTCGGCCGAAATCACCAACCCTGTCGATCCCGGGACCGGTTGCTGAGAAAACGGTGGCGACTTCCTCCTCACTGACGGTCGTGAAAACGGTTACTTCACAGCCGATTTCGGCTGCGAGCGCCTCGAGCGCCTCACGTGCGCCGTGGGCCACGGTGATCGCGGGGAGGGTGTCGTGATCCATCCTCGCCATGAGTGACGTGCACACGAAGCTGCCGTAACCGCCCTGAAAAAAGATCAACGGTGACACCGGGTTGGTCACCGCCAACTGGCGGATCGCACACAGCACGATCCAGTGGTCGCCCGCTTCGACGGTGTTCTCGATGGCGACGTCCACCCAAGCAACCGATCTCGCGAGAACGGGATCGCCGGAGGGGGATTCATGCCAGTCGATGCCGTCGAGCTTGTTCTCCCACCGCTGGGCGATCGTCAGGACGAGCTCCTCCTGATCGCTGCCAAGGATGTTGATGCACAGCGACGAGCACTCTTGCATCGCCGCGTAGGTTCGCGACGTCTTCATCGGCATGAACGACACCAGAGGTGGGTCGAGCGACACCGAGTTGAAAGATCCGACGACCATTGCGAGGATGTCGCCGCTCGCGGTCGTGCCGGTCACGATCACGACCCCGGTGGGATAGTGACCCATCACCTCCCGGAACAACTGCGCGTCGATCGGCGCGGGTGCGGTGTCCACCATCGCGATGCCTCCTGCTGTTCTGACGATCTCGGCTGTTGTCGTAAACCTATGGGCGCGCCGAGATCCGATACAGACGGGAATCCTTTACCGCGCACCCGAAAGCGTGGGTACGGGGCAAGGATTTCTTTACTACCGCGGGTGTCTCGCGGCGGGCACACTGGTGCAGATGACCGGAGGAACATCGATGACCGAAGCCTGGTGGGCAGTACCCATCGAGGATCAGGTGGCTGCCATCGATCGTGGGGCCGTCACCGCGGAGACACTCTCCACGCAGATTCGCAACGAGGTGACACAGCACGAGGAGCACCTGCACGCCTGGGTCTCTTTGTCCGGCGCCGCGCTGTCCGACGCCCGGCGTCTGGACGTGACACCGGGATCGCTTCCGTTGCGGGGTGTATCGGTCGGCGTCAAGGACCTCATCGACGTCGCTGGTATGCCCACTCGCGCAGGGTCGTCGGTGACCAGCCGGGAGCCGGCCGGGTCCGACGCCGCCTGTGTGGCTCGCCTCCGGGATCTGGGGGCGATCGTCCAGGGCAAGACCGTCACCACCGAATTCGGATACTTCTCACCGGGCCCGACCCACAACCCCCACGCGCATGGACACACCCCGGGTGGATCCTCGAGCGGGTCGGCCTCGGCCGTCGGCGCCGGGACCATCCCACTCGCGCTCGGGACACAAACGGCCGGATCGTTGACCCGTCCGGCGTCGTTCTGTGGCGCGGCCGGGATGGTCTTCGCAGCGGGCACCACAAGCTTGGCCGGTGTGACTGGTCTGAGTCCCACGTTGGACTCGCTGGGGATGCTCACTCGGTCGGTGACTGACCTGCGGTACGTCGTCGAAGCGTTCACCGGTACCCGTTACGAACCTCTCGCACGTCGGACGCGGCCCATGGCGTTGACCTGGTCCGGCAGCGACCTCGGCGAGGTGGAGCCGGACATGCGTCGCCTGCTCGACGAGGTGCCGCAACTGATTGCGCGCGCCGGTCTGGGTTGCGCGCAACTGGAGTGGGATGACCACGTGCAGACGCTGTCCGCCGACCATCTCGTGGTCATGGCGCACGAGGCCGCCGACACTCTGAACGTCCTGCACGACACCAGTCACGAGTCGTTGAGTCCGCAGCTCCGCGATCTCGTGGCCGCCGGTCGCGCGACATCAGATCACGACCACACCCACGCACTGCTGCGGCGCGACCGATCGCGCGCTCTCCTCGAGAATATGCTCGACGGAGGCACCGTCATCGTGGGGCCGGGCGCGCTCGGGCCGGCCCCGGCCGGTCTGTCCGCGACGGGTTCTCCGGTCCTGAGCCGCCCGTGGCAGTTGTTGGGCCTGCCCGTGATCACCGTTCCCGGTGGTCGGACGTCGTCCGGGCTCCCTCTCGGTCTCCAGGTGATCGGGCTGCCCGGACACGAGAGTGTTCTCTTCGACGCCGCCATCGCGATCGAATCCGCCATTCGCTTACTGCCGCCGCAGCCGGCATGACTACTGTGCCAATCGGAGAAGGAAACACACCATGACACTGCCGCCGCGTCCCGTCCGACACCACCGGATGTTCCTGACCAGCTACGAGGACACGTTCAACTACGGGTGGCACCACGTCGATCTGTTCGTCCACGACGAATACGACCGCGAGGTCAACTGGGTGCACTGGACGGTGGAGGCGGACGGCCCGGACGCTGCCGACGCATCGGTCCGTGAGGAGGAGCCGTGGCTCGCTCGAACCTCGCCGTGGCAACATCGCGTCAGCGCGGCGGGGATGAACTACTGGACGGCCGACGCGGCCTGGGCTGATGAGCTGACCGACAGCGGTCGGTCGGCGTGAGCGTCGTAGGCGTGAGCGCACCGCAGCCGGCGACCGTCTACGTCGTCGACGACGATCCCGAGTTGTGCGAGTCGGTCGACTGGCTGCTCGGCAGCATCGGGATGTCCCCCACGATCTGTCACAGCGCCGACGAGTTCCTGTCGGTGTACAACGGCGAACACCCGGCCTGCATCGTCCTCGACGTCCGCATGCCGCAGATGAGCGGTACCCGACTCCAGGAGAAGCTCAACGAGTTCGCGCCGCACGTCACAATAATCTTTGTCTCTGCCCACGGCGACATCCGGATGTCGGTGTCGACACTGCAGGCCGGCGCTCTGGACTTCCTCGAAAAGCCATACGCCCCACAGCGCCTGCTCGAAGCCGTGCAGCGAGGTGTCGATCTCGCCGGCGAACGGTTCTCGGCGCACACGGCCCGGGCGACCATCGCGTCCAAGGTGTCCCTCTTGACGCCGCGAGAACGCCAGATCCTCTCGCTGGTCGTCGAGGGCCTGCCCAGCCAAAACATTGCTCGAAAACTTGGCATGAGCGTGAAAACCGTTGACGTGCACCGGGCACGGATCAAGGCCAAGACCGATGCGGACAGCATCAGCACGCTCGTTCGCGATGTGCTCCGCTTCGACGTTGAGGTCCCCGTCGACACCGCCCCTTAGTCCGCTCAGTAGTAGTCGAGAACGAGTCGCTCACCACGGGTGCGCGAGACGCATACGGCCATGACCTCGCCTGATTCGCGCTCGGAGGTGCTCAGCACACTGTCTCGATGCTCCGGATCTCCGGCGAGCACGGTCATGATGCAGGTCCCACAGATGCCTTCCTGACACGATGTGTCGACGTCACCCCCACCGTCGATGAGCACCTGTGCGATGGACCTGTCGGCGGGCACGTGGAACGTCTCCCCGTCGAGCTCCACCTCGAACGCCGTGTTCGACCCTGCCACGGGCTGCTCGGTGGCGTGGAAGTTTTCGATGTGCACCGATTCCGGCGGCAGATGCTGACCGGCCAGTTCCGCGACCTTGATCATGAACCCGTCCGGACCGCAGACATAGAGGTGTGTTCCCGTAGCGGCGCCCGCAAGCGCCGCACCGATCAGCGCGGCCTGATCATCGCGGGCCACCCCGACGTGCGCGTGCAACCGCTCGGGACACCGGTCGCGCAGAAGCGGCAGGAACGCCGCCTCCTGCTCGCTGCGGGAGAAATAGTGCAACTCGAAATCGATGTCGTTGACGTGCATGTGACGAGCCATGCTCAACATCGGAGTGATTCCGATGCCGGCAGCGACCAGAACGTGCTTTGTCGCGTCGACCGCGATCCCAAGCAGGTTCCGGGGCTCACTGATACGCAGGGTGTCGCCCACCTTCAACTCGTGCAGGGCGACCGACCCGCCGCGTGAATTGTCCTCCCGCTTCACCGCGACCGCGTAGGTCTCGGTGCCGTCGGGTCGGCTGCAGAGCGAGTACTGCCGGGTGATCGACGTCGGGCCGACCACATCAATGTGCGCACCAGGCGAGTAGGCCCCCATCGACGTACCGTCGGCATTTGACAGATACAGCGTCTTCACGGTCGGCGTCTCCTGGACGATGTCCGTCACGATCACGTCGACGAGGGGCATGGTGGTCTCCTGAGTCTGGCGATGAGCTCGATGATCAGCGAACGTAGAGTCCGCCGTTGACGTCCCAGCACGCGCCGGTGACGAAGAAGGCGTTGGGTGCAGTGAGAAGCCCCACCACGTCAGCGATGAAATCGGCACTTCCGAGACGGCCGACCGGGATGCCCGCGATGACGCCCTCCAGGCGGTCCGCAGGCACGGTCTTCTTCACGATCGGGAGGTCGTGTGGGCCGGGCGCGATGGCGTTCACAGTGACGCCCACCGAGGCCAGCTCGCGGGCGAAGATCTTGGTTGCGGTGAGGATCGCTCCTTTGGAGGTGGCGTAGTGAGCACCGGTGGCGGTGCCGCCGTTCTGGCCGGCCAGCGAGGCCATGTTGACGATGCGGCCGTATCCCGCATCCGCCATCGCGGCGCCGAACACCTGGCATCCGAAGAAGATGCTGTTGGTGTTGGTCGACAGCACTCGTGTGAAGTCGTCCTCGCCCAGGGTCATGAGATCGGCGGCCTGGGTGAGTGCTGCGTTGTTGACGAGGATGCTCGGTGTCCCCCAGATGTCACGGCATTCCGCGAGTGCCACGACGAAGTTCTCGCGATGGGCGACATCGAGTTTTATCGCCTGGGCCGTTGACCCGTCTGGCGACAACCCCGACGCGATCTGCATGGCCGCCTCGACGTCGATGTCGGTGAGTACTACGCGGTGGCCGTCGGCATGCAGACGTCGGGCGATGTGGCTTCCCATCCCGCCAGCGGCGCCGGTGACCACGGCGATCCCGGCCGTCGGGTCGCCGGCGGTCGATCCTGTTCGTTCGGTCGTCATGGCGCGGACCTCAGACCAGGAATCCCGAGGCGCTGACAGCATCCTCGCTGTCGATGAGGCGGGCGACTTTCAGCGCAATCTTGTCACCCTCGGGCGACAACTCGATCCGATGCGTGAGCTCGGCACCCACCGTCGCGAAGGCGTTGCGCTTGAACGAATTCAGGATCTGCGCCGACCGCAGCGTCACGACTGTGTCGCTGACCTCAGCGACGGTGAAACGGGACACGATACGCACCGTGCGTGCCGCGGCGACCGCGGACGGCGCGTAGCCCTGCGTCATCCGTTCCACCCGGAGTCGACGCATCCGTTTGTCGTCGTAGACCATATTCAGCGACGTCTCGTGATCGTTGGTGTTCGGATCGATCGGGATGACGTACATCGCGTCGTCGGTGTACAGCGCTTCCCATCCGAGATAGTCCTTGGCGTCGAGCAATGTGGCCTCTGTCCACACCAGCTCGATGGCTCGGAGCACACGGGTGTCGGTCAGGCCCAGGGTGAGAGTGTCAGACATCGCTCATCATCTTCTTCCACATGCTGTAGGACTCGCGCATTCCCGTCTCATCGGTGACATGCGCTGTGGGCCAGCCCTCATCGCTGATCCGCTCCCGCCCCTCGCCTCGATTGACCAGGATAGGCATCGTGGGGTTACCGCCGGCGCCGATTTGCACGCGATCCCACCCCTCGGCGTCATCGGGGCTGCCGAATCCGAACGGTCCCTGAAAGTGCTCGTGGATACGTAGGCGCTCACGGTTGATGCTTTCCGGTCCACCGTCCATTCCGATCGCCATGTGCCACACCTCGGTCACGTCGACGCTGATCGGCACGAGGATGCGGAAAAACGAGGATGACATCGCGACGTTCGGGAACATGTTGAGGTTGAACCCACATCCGTGCATCGACCGCATGTAGCGACGAACGCGATCCATCGGTTCACCGGCCGCGACCAACTCGTCGACCAGGTGTTGGAATCGCGGTTGGATCTCCTCAGTGCCGTCGTCGATGTCGAGGTCGGCGTGAGATGCTGCCATGATGGCCACACTGTGTCCGTTGCCCAGTGCGTGGGTCTCGGCGGCCGGGTCGTCCATGAACGACATCATGTTCGCGGTCTCGGCGTCGACCGACGCCATCCAGGATTTGTGGACCATCGGGAAGTGGTACCCGTCGGTGGTGTTCTCCAGCTGAATCTTCCAATTGCCCCTGAACCGAAACTTGTGGCTCCCCAGGACTTTCGTCGGATGCCCGTTGGATTGCTTGAGGAAGCGCTCCATCCAGAGCTTGGCGTCGCCGAGGAAGTCCTCGAGGGGTTCCGCGTCGGCGTTGAAGGTCGCCCAGATCATCCCGAGGTAGCTCTCGGTCCGCAGCTTCTGCAGCGGGTAGTCATTCTTGTCGACAACACCCTCGTACCCGTCGGGGTAGGGGATGCCCCGCAGGCGGCCATCAAGTGTGTAGGACCAGTTGTGGTACGGGCACGTGAAGCCGTTGGCCTTGCCGGTGCGCTGGTCGCAGACCGTCGCGCCGCGATGCCTGCACCGGTTGAGCAGGGTGTTGAAGGTGTTCTTCCGGTCGCGGGTCACGATCACCGGCTGGTCACCGACCTGTGTGGTCTTGAACGAGCCCGCCTCCGGGATCTCGCTCTCGTGCGCGACCCACACCCAGGTGCGATAGAAGATCTTCTTCATCTCCTCGGCGAAGATCTCCGGGTCGGTGTAGAGCTGACCGGCGACACGATCGCCGGCGGCCAGGTCCCCGAAGCGGGGCGCTGCTGTCTCGATGCTGGTCATAGCAGTGTGTTCCTGATCTGTTGGGAAGTCGGGGATTCGTTGTGACACCGGGTTGGCGGCCAGGAGGAGGTCAGACGGCGACGTCGTCGCGAATGATCAGCTCGCGGCCCATCCGGGCCTCGATCTTGAAGAACTTCCACAGCGCGTATTCGCCGATCATCGTGGTGCGCAATAGGTTGCAGGCGTCGCGTACTGTCTGCTGGTCGGCGACGTCGGCGAGGACGTAGCACGTCCAAGGCCACCCGTCGGAGGGGCCGACCATGTGGGCGTCGTCGTCGAACGTTCCGATGACTTCGATGCCGTCCATGTTCTTGATTGCCGACAGCATCGAAGAGATGGCAACCCACACCTCACCGATATCAGCCTTGGGCAGATCGAAGAAGTTCTGGTTGTTTCCGATGCAGAACAATGTGCGCAGTGGCTCGGTGGCCATGAGAGTCTCCTCGTGGGTCTGTGTTCGGGCGAGACGCATGTCGGTTCAGGGAAAGCTGGGGATGCCGGCGTCGAGTCCAAGGAGCACGGCGCCTGCAGCCTCGAAGGTGTTCGTCTGCAACATCGCGTGCTGGGCGGGTACGAGAGCATCTTGGAGAAAACGCTGCAGCGGATGGGTTTCGTAGATGGCACCTGTCCCCGCCAGGTCGAAGGCCGCCAGGACGACCGAGCGGCCCACGTGCGCGGCGTGCGTCGCGCTGAGGCGTAGCAGGGCCCTGTCTTCGGCCGAGATGGTTTCGCCGAGAACCGCCTGTCGCCACACCGACTCGGTCGTTTCATAAAAGAAGGCACGCGCAGAGCGCAGTTCGGCCTCGGCCCGCGCGACACCGTTCTTGTAGGCGGGCCGGTTGCCCTTGCTGGATCCGCCGGTGATCGACGATCGAGCGGCACCGACCTCGACCACATAGTCCAGTGCGCCGCGTGCGGCACCGAGGGTGACCACGGAGAGCACCTGGGCGGCATACGCCAGCGACGGGTATCGGGTCAGCGGCTCGTCAATCTGAGGGGGACCACCGCGGACGAACGTCATCGCCTCGGGTACGAACACGCGATCGGCGCGAACCGCGTGCGAACCGGTTGCCTTCATGCCCGCCACAGCCCAGTTCTCGATGATCTCGACGTCCTCGGGGCGCACCAGCGCGGTGAGGGGCTTGCCGCCAGTGTCGGGGCCGCCGGCGAGGCCGATGCCGATGATGTCGGCGCCGCGGCAACCGCTCGCGAACTGCCACACCCCGGAGCAGAGGTACCCACCGGGCACCTTCTCCGCCTCCTGCATCGGGAACAGGCCGCCGGCGTACGCCACGTCCGGGCCGTCAGCGTAGATCATGGCCTGCGACTCGACCGGAAGTGCCGCGAAGTAGACGAGCGACGAGCCGAAGCTCGAGACCCACCCGGTGGCCGGGTCGACCGCCGAGATCCGCTCCACCATCTTCATGAAGTCGGCAGGCGCCATCGGCTCGCCACCGAACCGATTGGGTGTCGACGCCCGGTACATGCCTGACCGCTTGAGCAGCGCGATGAAGTCACGGGGGACGAAACGCGCAGCGTTGAACTCGTCACGCCGGTCCCGCAGTACGTCCAGGGCGTGGTCGAACGCCGCAGCACGGGCCGCCCCTGCCGGTTCGGCAACCACTCGATCCGTCACGCTGTGCACGGTCATCGCTGTCTCCGTTCGAGTTCGAGCAAAGTTTGTTGCTCTCCGGCGCTACATTAGGAGCGGGCCGATCAGCCCGGTATCGGGATTTTCTGCGGCGCAGCTAAGTGATCCTTTACTTGCCGTGCCGGGAAAGGCGCCGCAGGCTGGGCCATCGGAAGCGAGGTGAGGCAGATGTTCCCCGAACGTCGCGATTTCGAACAGATGATCCTCAACACCGGAACCGGAATTCTCATCCACGAGGCCGCGTCGAAGAACATCCTGTGGGCGAACCCGGCCGCGTGCCGAATGTTCGGGCTCACACTCGAAGAGCTCAAGCCTCTCAAGGCGCATCACATGAGCGGGCAAGAGGAACAGTACCGCCGCGAGGTGGGCGTGGCATGGCTGCAGTCGGCGGTGGTGCACGGCTCGAGCCGCAAACAGTGGAAGTACCGGTCGAAGGACGGCGTCGACTTCCTCACCGATGCGCGGGCGACACTGGTGCAGTGCGAGGACGGACCGGTGGTGATGGTCGAGTTCCGCAGCATCGCCGAAGAGGTCGAGCTCCAAGAAGAGCTGACACGGGTCTCGGAGTCGTTGCAACGCATTATGACCCATACCTCGGCGGGCATTGTCGTCCTCGACGAGGACAACTGCATCCTCGACATCTCACCGCATGCCGCGGCTCTGTTCGGTCGGACACCGACCGAGCTCAGCGACGTTCATCTTGAGGATCTCGGTCGATGTGAGCCGAAGTTGGACGACGAGCTCGTGGTCGGCCGGCTCGATGATCCACACGGATCGGTGAGCATTCAGCAGGAGGTGACCAAGTGCGATGGATCGACGACCTGGCTGGCCGGCGATCTCGAGATCGTTGCGCACGACGGGATCCGATCCCGCCTCCTCACGATCCGAGACGTCACCGAGCGAGTCGAATGGGAACGTCGGAATGCTTACCAGGAGGCCAACCTCCAGTACCTGAGCCGCTACAACGCGATGGGTGACATGGCGATGATCCTGGCGCACGAGCTAGGGCAGCCACTAGCGGCGTCGACGAACTATCTCAGCGGACTGAAGGCCCGACTGCTGTCGGAGTCGGTGGACTCGCGAAGCCTCACCTACGGAATCGACCAGATTGAGAAGCAACTCCGCAGAGCGGCCGACATCGTGTCCTCGGTCAAGCGGCACGTCCGGCGGATCGAGAGCACGGTGGCGTTGATCGACCTGAACGCCACGGTCGAGGAGAGCCTTTACTTCGTGCGGCTCAGGGCTGCCGAACGCGGGATCCGTGTCTACGCGCAGATCCCCGAGCGGACCCTGCAGATCGAGGGCGAGAGCGTCCTCATCGGTCAGGTCATCATCAATTTGTGTGTCAACGCGATCGACGAGATCGCTCAACCCACTACGGAGATCAAGGAACTGTCTCTGGAGACCGGCGCCGAGAACGGTGAGGCGTTCGTGTGGATCCGCGACCAGGGGCGTGGGATGACCGTCGTGCCGTCGGACCGTCTCGCGTCGGGAGCCTTCAGTTCCAAGCAAGAAGGATCGGGCATCGGACTCATCATCTCCGAGCACATCGTGGAGCGCCACGGCGGAACCATCGATTATCTGCCGAACACGCCGAACGGTACCGCTGTTCGGGTCGGACTACCGCTGGCCGACCGGTCAGTTGCAGCGCCAATTCAGCTGGCACCCTAAAGAATCCCGTAGTCCGTCGTTGGCAAGCACCAGTGGCGCCGCCCGACGCCTGGTGGTTAGCGTGAGCCAACCCGCCGGCACCACTAAGGAGTATTCGAATGGTCGACTTGTCCGACATCACGACAGAGCTGTTCATCGGCGGCGAATGGCGAGCGGCAACCGAGACATTCACAACGATGAACCCCACCACCGGAACGGGCCTCGCGAAACTCGCCGCCGCGGGAACTGACGATGTCGACGCTGCCGTCGCTGCGGCCACCGCCGCCTTCCGAGGCGACTGGGGATCACTTGCTCCCTCGCGAAAGGGGATGTTGCTCAACAAGCTTGCCGATCTCGTCGAAGCGGACTCCGAGCGTCTCGCCGAACTCGAGAGCGCCGACATGGGCCGGCCCTTCGGCATGAGCGTCGCCATGATGATCCCGAACCTGGTTGCAACACTGCGCTACTACGCCGGGTGGGCCGACAAGATCAACGGCGAACTCATCGCGAGCGACGGGTACATGGGCGGACCGACCCCAACGCACGCCTACACACGACGTGATCCGCTCGGCGTCGTGGCGGCCATCGTCCCGTGGAACGCGCCCCTGATGATCCTGGGATGGAAGTTGGCACCTGCCCTGGCGTGCGGCAACACCGTCATCATCAAACCCGCCGAGGACGCCTCCCTGTCGATCCTCCGACTGGCCGACCTGATCGCGCAGGCCGGCTTCCCGGCAGGCACGGTCAACGTCCTGACCGGCGTCGGCAAGGTGACCGGCGAGGCACTCGCGCGCCACCCGGGAATCGCCAAGATCTCGTTCACCGGATCGACAGAGACCGGCCGGGCCATCCTGCGCAACTCCGCGACCAACTTCAAGCGAACTGCGCTCGAGCTGGGCGGCAAAGCACCGCAGATCATCTTCGAGGACGCAAACCTCGACGCCGCGATCGGCGGCAGTGCCATGGGGTTGTTCTTCAACCAGGGCGAGGTCTGCGCCGCAGGTACCCGAATCCTGGCGCACCGCAGGGTCTACGACTCGGTCATCGACGGCCTCAAGGCCGCGGCGCAGGGACAGGTCCTCGGAGATCCGTTCGATGCCGCCACCACGATGGGCCCGCTGGTCAACGCCGCCCAGCGCGACCGGGTGCTGAGCTACCTCGAGCGCGGAGCCAGCGAAGGCGCCGACGTTGTCGCCGGGGGTTCGGCGCCGGACCGGCCGGGTTACTTCGTCGAGCCGACCGTGTTCGCCGGGCGCAACGACATGGCCGTCGCACAGGAGGAGATCTTCGGACCGGTCGGGATCGTCATCCCATTCGACACCGACGACGAGGCCATCGCCATCGCGAACGACAATCAGTACGGATTGTCGGCGACTGTGTGGACAACCGATGTGTCCCGGGCGCACACCATCGCCGGACGGATCGACGCCGGTGCCATCGGCGTCAACGGTTGGTCACCACTGGCCCCCCAGCTCCCCTGGGGTGGCATGAAAGCCAGCGGTATCGGTCGCGAACTCGGCTATGAAGGGATTCTGTCGTACACCGAACCCAAGACGGTCACCATCGTCTTGTGAGACCTCGGCGATGGGCGGCGTGAGAAACATCCGTCACCCATCGCCGACACCACCGGCTCACCGGCTCACCGGCTCAGAGCCGCATCCAGCATGGCCAGCTGGCTCTTCCGGGATAGCGATCCCGGATCCAGCGCTGCGGTGACCTGCAACCCGATCACCGCAGTCATGAGCAGATCCACCCCCCGCTCGACATTCACCGCAGGCAGCTCACCGACATCCACCGCCTCCTGCCAGTACCCGGCGATCCGGGTTCTCCAGTCGGCTACCGCCAGGTTGTTGACCCGCACCATTACCGGGTCGGTCATCGCCCGCTGCCACAGCGACACCGCGATGCGGGCCTCCAGGGTGGACTCCTCGGTGAGCGGCATGAGTTCGAAGCACAGCTTGCGCAACGCCGCGTGTCCTCGCCGTCGTCCGACGCCGGCGGCGATCCGAAGATTGGTCGAGTATATGACGTGCTCGAAGGCAGTCTGAAGAATCTCATCCTTGCCCGAGAAGTAATGCGTGAGAGCGCCATTGGTGTATCCCGCCTCAGCCGCGAGGTCGCGCATGTTGATCCCGTCGATCCCGCGGTCGGCGATGATCTGCCATGCCGCGGCGATGATCGCGCGTCGTCGTTCCTCGTGATCGACCAGCTTCGGCACTGCTCTCCTCGTCGTAAAGGTTTTCCCGATCTTGTTCACCTCACGCCCAACGGCCGCTCGTTGTAGCGTTCACCACAGCTCATGATTCTACAGATGTAGATCCAAAACGGTGCTGACGACCAACGCTGATCCCACCCATCAGGCTCGGCGCACGACTCGGGAAATAGGTTTCATCATGATCGGACAGTCCACTCAGAAAGATGTGGCCCAGGCGGGTTCGAGGCTACGCGGGTCGATCGGCATCGGCGGGATCGTGTTCCTTGTCATCGCCGCGGCGGCCCCGCTCACCGCGATTGCGGGATCGTTACCCGTGATGATCGCCCTGGGCGACGGATCCGGCGCCCCGATGGCCTACCTGATCGCCGCCGTTGTCCTCCTGGTGTTCAGCGTCGGTTACGCCGGGATGAGTTCGGCCGTGACCGACACCGGCGCCTTCTACGCCTACGTGACGCATGGGCTGGGGCGATCACCTGGCCTCGGCGCCGCGGCACTCGCCGTTCTCGCCTACACCACGATCCAGGCCGCGATCTACGGACTCGCCGCATCAACGCTGGACGGGGTAGTCGAGAAGTTCGGCGGACCCCATCTGCCCTGGTGGGTGTGGGCGTTCACATTGATGGCGATCGTCGCCGTGCTTGGTTATCGCAGCATCGACCTCGGGGCGAGAGTCCTTGGGATCCTGCTCGTCGCCGAGATTGCCCTCATCGTCGCGCTCTCCGTGGGCGTCTTGATCAAAGGCGGCGCCCACGGCGTCGACGTCCAATCCTTCACGCCATCGGCGTTCCTGTCCGGCTCGCCCGGTATCGCCCTGATGTTCGCAATCGGCTCGTTCGTTGGTTTCGAGGCCACCGCGATCTACGGCGAGGAGACGTCGAACCCGAAGCGGTCAGTGCCCATCGCCACCTACGTCGCGGTTATCACCATCGGGGTGCTCTACGCGCTCGGCAGCTGGGCCGTCGTCCTTGCGTACGGCAGCGACCAGGTGCAGTCCGCAGCGCAGCAGAACTCCTCCGGCCTCACCTTCGTCGCAGCCACGAAGTTCCTCGGCGGCGCGGCCTCGGACGTGATGATGGTGATGCTGGTAACGAGTCTGTTCGCGGCACTGCTCGCCTTTCACAACGCCATCTCCCGCTACACCTTTGCCCTGTCGCGCGGCGGCTTCGCACCCCGCCGCCTGATGGCCGTGCACCCGAAGCACGGATCTCCCCATCAGGGCTCGATGCTCCAGACGGCGTCAGCTTTCGTGCTGGTCGCGGTCTTCGCACTGGCAGGAGCCGACCCGGTGCTGCAGCTGTTCACGTGGATGGCCGGCGTCGCCATCGTGGCCATCCTGGCGGTGATGGTCCTCACCAGCATCGCGATCGTCGTGTACTTCACCCGCCCCGGCACCGACAAGCGCCTGTGGCACACGAGGATCGCGCCCGTCCTGGGTGGCCTCGGTCTCGTGGGCATCACCATTCTGGTGATCGGGAACTTCACCACCCTCATCGGCGGCTCCCGGACCCTGGCGTATGTGTTTCTCGCCGCCATCGCGGCCACCTTCGCCGCCGCAATGGTCGCGGGCCGGATCCTCGAGGCCAAGCGCAACCGCCATGCATCGACATCTACCACCATTCGCTGAGCTCTCGTTCTCGAACCCGCCCCACTCTCACCGGCAAGGAAACATCTCATGTCTACTGCTCAAAAAACGCCCTCGGTCTTCGTTGTCGGCGCCGGGTTCTCCGGCCTCGTAGCCGCTCGTGAGCTCGAGTCGGCCGGCATCGACGTCTGCGTGTACGAAGCGCGCGACCGGATCGGCGGGCGCGCTTGGACCGATGAACGTCTCGGCGGTCACGTTCTGGAGATGGGCGCCACCTGGGTGCACTGGATGCAGCCGTTCGTGTGGACCGAGATCACCCGCTACGGCCAGGAAATCTACCCGAGCCCGGACATCGAGGACGCCTACTGGGTGAGCGGTGACACCGTGCGCCGCGGCACCGAGCACGATCTCGATGTCGCGCTGAGCCGGGTGCAGGAGAAAATCCTCGAGAACTCGCGCGACTTCTTCCCTTACCCGCACGACCCGATGCGCGTGGTCGACGATCCGACCACCGATCCAGAGCTGCTGGCGCGCTTCCGGTCTGCAGACAACGGAAGTGTCCTCGACTGTCTCCGCGACGGCGATTTCACCCAGGAGGACATCGACCTCGCTGATTCCTACTGGTCGGCCGGCTATCAGGGACCGACAGCAACGGCGTCTCCTCTCATGGCCAAACACTGGGGGGCGCTCAGCGATCACCGCAGCTCGTTGATGGACGAGCAGACGTTGCGGTTCAAGCTGACCCACGGGATGCGGGGACTCTACGACTCGATCGCCGCCGACATCCGCGGCCCCATCGCCTTGGACACCGCGGTTGCGCGCATCGTGCACACCGCCACGGGCGTCGAGCTCACGCTGGCCGACGGCACAACGCACCACGCAGACGCAGTCGTGCTCACGGCACCGATCGGCGCACTCGAACACATCGAGTTCGATCCGCCGATGACCGCGCCCCAACAGAAACTGGTCACGGAGAAGACGAACTCGTCCGGATTCAAGATCTGGATCAAGGTCGCGGGCCACCACTCGGTCATCGCCGGGGCCCCCGGCGAGCACCCGATCTCGTTGCTGCGCAGCGAATACTTTCTCGATGACGAGAATGCCACCATCCTGGTTGGCTTCGGTTCCGACCACACTGCCATCGACCTGGACGACGTGGCGTCTGCGCAGAAAGCGCTCGACGTCTGGCGCGGCGACCTCACCGTTCTCGACTGCGGCGGGCACGACTGGGTTGCCGACAAATGGTCCGGGCAAACCTGGGCGACCCTGAAGTCCGGCCAGTTCTTCGAGGGCTGGAGCGCCTTTTACACCACTGACACCCGGCTCCGATTCGCCGGCGCCGACTTCGCCAAGGGATGGAACGGCGTCGTTGTCGACGGGGCGATCGAATCCGGGATCGTCACGGCACGAAAGCTCATCGGCGAGCTGTCGGCGCACCATCGATCACTCACCACATAGAGCGAGGACAATCAGATGAGCAGACAACCCACGACACCGGACACGACGTCACCCCCGACAGTCGCCACCGGCTTGGCCCAGAACAAATTGGGTACCACCGACCTCGTCGCGCAATCACTGGCGGTCGGACCCATCACCTCAGCCGCGTTACTGGGCGGCATCGTCGCCGCGAAGGGAGGAAGCGCCGGTCCGCTCTACCTGGTGATCGTCCTGATCGGCGTGCTCGGTCTCGGGGCCATCCTCGTCATGTTCGCCCGCCGCTACACCCACGCCGGCGTGATGTACGAATACGTCGGACGAACCCTCGGGCCGACCGCCGGTATCGCCACCTCAGGTTTCTACTACCTGGCCTACATAATTCTCGGTGGGCCCACGATGCTCATCGGCGCAGGTGTTCTGGGGCGCGACCTCTTCAACCGCTACCTCGACTTGGACGTCCCGTTCTGGTTGATCAGCCTCGGCGTCCTGCTGATCGTCGCCGCGCTAAACATCCGCGGCGTGGACCTGTCGGTCCGTGCTCAGCTGACCATCTTCGTCCTCTCGGTGGTGCCGTACCTGATCATCGCCATCGCGGTCATCTCCAAGGGCGGCGCAGCCGGTAACACCACCGCAGTGCTCGACCCCACCGCATCGACGGCCGGAGACTTCCTCCCCACCTTCATGTTCTGCGCGTTGCTCTTCGTCGGTGTCGAATCCGCTGCCTCGCTCGGCGAGGAGGCCAAGGATGCACGCCGATCTGTGCCACGCGCGGTCATCGCCACCATCCTCATCGTCGGCGGCTTCTGCCTCCTCATGCAGTATGCCGGGACAATCGGATTCGGCCTGCCGAACGCGGCGGGCCAGTGGGCTTCCGACCCTCTGGGGTTGTCAACTATGGGTGAAACCTACGTCGGCCACTGGATCGCACCATTCGCGCAGCTGGGCCTTGTGCTCGACATGGTCGCGGTCGCGATCGGCTTCATGGTCGCATCGTCGCGGGGCCTATTCGCACTCTCTCGCGGAAAGTTGTTGCCGCCCCGGGTCGGCTCCGTCACCCGCTGGCAGACCCCCATCGTCGGAATCGCGATCTTCTCCGTGGTCTCGGTCGTCTGCATCGCCATCGTCGCGGTCGCGTCGTCCGCCACGGGTATGGACCCTTACACCGGGTTCTCCATCGGGGCGACGCTGGGCGGACTGCTGGTGATGACGGCATATCTCGTGTTGATCGTGGCGGCGGCCGCGCTGTTGATACGCAAGGCCTGGCACCCCGTGGGTTGGATCGCTGTGGTTCTCGCCGGCGCAACGGTCGGCGCGGGTGTCATCGGCTCGGTGGTCCCCATTCCGGCCGACGAATCACGGTACGGCGTCTACACCGCGATTGTCCTCGTGATCGTCTGTGCCGGATGGGGCGTCTATCACGGCAAGGTGCGTCACCATGTGCTGCCCGACATCGTCACCGTCGAGAAACCACTCGAGCAGACAAGCTTTCCCGAAGCCCACATCCTCTGAGAGGTACACATCGTGTCCGACGACGAAATGACCCTGTACGATCTACGCGTCACCGTCAGCGAGATCAGAGGGCGGTCGGTCTGCGGGATGAAGGTGGGCGACTACTTCGAGGTCCGCAACAGTGATCAGCTGACCCTGCCTGCGGGACAGGCGTTCTGCTACTGGGCAATTCAGTCTGTTCTGCCGCTACTCCCGGCCAAGATGCGTCGTCTCCCCGACTCGGATTGGCTCGAACAGGACTCGCTCGTGTGCTGTCCGGACCCCGAGGAGGGTCTGATCATGCGCGTCGACCGAGTCGGTGAGGTGACGATGCGCACCGAGGACCTCACGTGACGACCCCCGTCGAATACGGCGTCGGGTTTGGTGGCCTTCTGTCGCCCGGCGAATATGGCCCCTTGGCAGCACATCTCGAGGAATCCGGGTTCCACGTCGCCACAGCGTTCGGGGACCTGATGATGCAACCCCCGGCGATGGTCCTCGCGGACATGGCGCGTGCCACCTCGACGATGAGACTCGGGGTCGGTTGCTACACACCATGGACCCACCACCCGGTCGAGATTGCCGGTCAGATCGCGTATTTGGATCACCTCTCCGGAGGGAGGGCATTCCTCGGGCTGGTCCGGGGTTCGTGGCTCGATCAGCTGGGTATCGACACCTCGACTGCCATGCCCGCCATCACCGACACCCTCGGTGTCGTGCAGGCGGTCCTGTCCGGCTCCGCCGACGGGTACACCGGCACGGTCTATTCGCTCGCCCCTCAGACCGCGCCCTACTACCCCGTCTTTCGGCCGTCGGTGCCACTGATGATTGGTACGTGGAGCCCACGTCTCGCCGAGTTCGCCGGTGCACGCGCCGACGAGATTCAGGTGGGTGGCTGCGCAAACCCGGCGATGATCGGGCACATCAGGGCCTGGGCGAATCGTGGAATCGCCGCCGCGGACCGGTCTCTCGACGATGTCCGTATCGTCTTGACCGCCGTTACCGTCGTCGACGAGGACGGGAACGCCGCTCGAACGCGCGCCCGGACAGAAGCCGCGCTGCCCTTACATGCCATAGCCGCACTCGACCGAACGATCGAGTGCGATCCCGAGTTGCTCGACCGAATGGGCACCTTGCTCCACGAGCATGACCACGAGGCCGCGGGCCGCCTCATCCCTGACGACATCCTCGACCACTTCACGTTCTGCGGGACACCCGAACAGGTGGCCGAACATGCGGCGGCCTGCTACGACGCAGGCGCGGGCAGAGTCGAGTTCGACTCGCCGTTCGGCCTGAACTCCGCCGGGGGAATCGACCTGCTGAGTCGGCGGGTTCTCCCTATTCTCCGGTCATTGGTTCCGTGCTGATAACCGCGGCGCCGAGGTGGGCATCGGCCGGCTGGTTCTGTGGTCCCGGCAGACCATCGGGCGATCGCCTCGTTCGCTGGGGAGACGGGATTTGAATTGGTGACCGTCTTCGGGGATCCGATGTTCCGACCACCCGCACCGGTTCCGGCAGAAGTGGCAGTGATGACCCACCGAATCCGCGGCGGGGTGGCCACATACACCCCGTGGACCCAACACCCGGCGCTGCGGGCAGAGATCGCCCCGCGACAATAGACACCGTGCCTCAAATCCCATTTCAACAGGAATTGGACGACCAAATGATCATCTCCGCAGATACTATCGCCGATCTCACTACACGAATCGAGACACTAGAAGCCGAGGCCGATATCAGACGGATCCAGGCGCGATACATGTTCTTGTGCGACACCCCGTGTCCCGAATTCGGTATCACCAACGACAAAGACCGCATCGACGCGATACTCGCCCTCTACACCGAGGACGCCGTATGGGAGGGTGTCGGCACCCACTACGAGGGCCAGTTCGGCCGCGCAGATGGCAAGGCCGCGATATCTGCTCACTTCCAACGGTTCTGGGGCGAAAAGCGTGACCCCGCTCTGGTGCTCAACGCTCATTATCTGACGTCGGAGCAAATCCACGTTCAGGGCAACCGCGCCTCGGGACAGTGGATCCATATGCAGCCCTGGCTGTTTGCCGACGGCACAGCACTACTTCGATCCAGCCGCTTGAACAACACCTTCACCCGCATCGACGGACACTGGCTCATCGCGCGTACTCGCACCGAGAATGTCTTCACCGCTCCACTACCGGACGGGTTCACCGAAAACTTCGAGTCCGCCTCAACGTTGATGCGTTCGAAAAACGGCCTGGGCTGATTCGTTGCCGACAGACTCACCTCCTACCCAATCTTCTGAACTGAGATGTGACGGGACCACTGAGGGTCTCGACAACCCTACTCACCTTATGGTTGACCGTCAGGTCGTATCTGAAGCGGGCATACTAGGAAAGTAGGTTAATCAACGTCCACAATCGGCCGACCGAGAGCCGAGCTACCCACAGTGGCGGAACCCACCAATGTGGGATCTACGTCGAGCACTAGGACATCTCGTTGGCTAGGTATCGTATTCCTTCCGACCAACCGGCCGCGCTGGTGCTATGGACGAGGCCCAATCCCTAGTAGGCGGCACAGCCCCGGAGGGGACGCAAACGCCGCTTCACCAGGCCGGACTGCGCATAAATCAGCGGCGACGCCGAACGCTTCAAGCACCCTGGGGCCGAGGCCTATAGCCGCCCGGCCCGGCCCGGTAAGCGCTCCCACAATCGCGGTCGGCGTTCATCTACCGCCGTATCCGCAACCACGCCACCTCCGAAGTAAGTGAGAACCACACGTTGGCTGACGACAAAGGAGCAGGTCAAGCCTCTCGGGATCCGCGGGAGCGCAGACCCGGCAGCACCTTCTCGGCCAACAGTCGCAACCCGGTGTCCTCGTCCAAACCGAACGGGTTCCCGAGATACACGCGATCGACGCCAGCCTCCTCGAGTTCGAGCAGGTGGTCGATTGCGTCCGACGGGGTCCCGCAGATAAGGAACTTGCGGAGCAACCCGGGACTGATCAACCGCCCGGCGCCCTCGTGGTCGTCGTCCGCTATCAGCGCGTTCATCTTCCCCACCATCTCAGGATCGAGCTCGACGGTCGGATCGTGAGCACCCACTACGGCTACGTACATGGCTCCCATCGTCCGGGCGAGAGCCTCTGCCTTCTCACCGTCGTCATCGATTACGAGCATGGGATTGAAAGAGATCTCGAGCGCATCGGATGGCCGACCGGCCATCTCCGTTCCGACCATCGTCATGCGGCGAATCACCTCGACCATATCGGGATTAGCAGTACCACCGACCTCCACTTCGTCTGCCAATTCACCGGCGAGAGAGGCTAATTTGGGACTCCACGTACCGATTGTCAGCGGAACCTCGGTACGTCGGGGCGAGTACTGGAGCCCGAGTCCCTCTCCGAGCGTGAACACCTTGCCGTCAAAACCCGAACGGTCACCCGAGAGCAGGCGGGTCACAATCTCGCAAGTCTCGCGGATCGCGGTGATAGTCCGCCGTTGATCGAGCCCGAGCTTCTCGAGCCACGCGCCGCGTACCAGACCAAGCGTCGCTCGGCCATCGGACGCCGCGTCCAAGTACGCTAGTTGACCGGCGATCTCCACGGGGTGAACCGTGAACGGCGTTAGACATCCGAGTGTCAGCGATACCGACTTCGTGGCGTTCGCCATCTCAAGCAAGGGCCCAAGCGGCGGTTGAAACATTAGGTCGCTGTAAACAATCAGCGAATCTACGCCGGCCTTCTCCGCATAGGCGGCCAGCGGCCCGTACTCTCCAGGTCTCATAGCGCCGGCCCAACCGAGACCGACCTCGAGGCCGTGCTCGCTATCCTTTACCATATTCAGCCTACTTTCCGGTTCGCGTTCTCTCGCGGCGTCGTCTGCTCACTGTTCCGGTAGGTCCTTCGTTCACCTCGCGATATGTGGAACAAACCACCACAGTTCGGATCCGGACACGCGATATCGGTGTCGGTGAACATCCAGTCGTTTGGATCGAGTTCCCGCGTCTTGGCCGACAGGATTGGGATCAGTGCCGCCAGTGGGTACATCGGGAAGGAAACTCCAGCGGGGAAGGTCAAGAGGTCATCGTCGGTGACTGAGAAGAAGTCACCCTCGTTGTGGCGGCACACCATTGGACGGCCGTCACCCGCGGAGACGACCTCGACTCTCAGGTCGTACAGGTGGTACTCGTCGTTGAATTTCATCGGGTTCTCATTTCTCGTTGCGGGAAGAATCTTCACGTGTACTTACCCGCTACGGTGTCATCGCCAGCCGCGTCGAACCTGCGATCAAGCAGATATCCGCGCACTCCGCCCGCGACGACGGCTACTACCGACAGCCAGGGGAGGACCTCGTAGAAGATCCCCGATTTCCCGGTGATCGTGGAGAAGCTGCTCATGATGATGACGACCGCGGCTGCGAGTCCCGCGAGGCCGAGCAGAGGTGCGATCCTCCGAGACCACCACTGTGAGCGCCTGGCGGGCCTATGCGCGTGCAGGAATCTCACGATGGCAATGGCAGCGATCAGCTGGAGAAGAACAACTGAGACCGCCCCGACGCCGAAAAGCACTGCACCAGTGTCTAAGTATGGATCAGATCCTAGGAGGCCCGCGCCCCCCACTCCCAGCAATACGAGTGCAATCTGAGCGACGACGGCCCGCGTCGGCGAGCCGTTCTGGGCAAGGGTAGCGAAGCCCGACGGCATGAGCTTGTCACCGGCGAGATGCTGCAGATACCGAGCTGCAAAATTTGTCATCCCGAGACAGGTGGCGAACAGGCTTGCCAGCAAGATCACTGACATTGCGTGAAAGAGTGCGGGGCCTGCGTAATCTTGACTCAAGCCGAGGAAGACACTTCCACCTCGTCCTTCGAAAGCCTTGGCCGACATAGTTCTCCCTCATCGCCTAGTACGCCCCGCCATGCGACGCACTCGTTCGATTCTCCAGGAGTCTTTCACACCCGCCAGCAGCTGGGGCGGCGGCTCGCTGTCCGGCGTCTAGGCCGCGAACGCGTCCGCGAGACCGCTAAGTGTCGGGCTATGTTGGTACGCCGATTTCAGGGGCGACGACTCGTTGGGTGTAAGAGATCGGCCGACGATGGCGGCAGTCGGGGAACGACTTCTTTCCGATTTGACTCTCACCCACCTTCAACGCGGACGCGCATTCGGTCAAGGCGCCGTTCGATCGATAGACATCCCCTGCCGGGCGGGCTCACCCGGTTGACTACGTCTTTGGCGACAGCCGCCGGTTTCGGGACAGCAGGACGATCAGCTCGTTGATCTGGGTCTCGTCATAGATCTCACAGACGGCAACCACTACATCCGTTGGTTGGGCCTTCACTCTGCGAAATGCCCGGGACATCACCGTCGCGGGTGTCACCGGCTCCGCCGCGACGTCAGCGGCCCTAGGGACTTCTCGGCCCGCTCCTCGGCGGTCTTGCGCCTTACGCCACGCGTCAACCTGCTGGGCCAGTGGTACCTGAGCGAGTGAGCGGGCGAGGCGCACGGCGAGCTCGCCATTGCGCAACGCCTGCTGCAGCTCGGGCGCGAGCTTGAGCAGCGCACGTCGTTGGGAGATCCAACCTGAACTGCGACCGAGTCGTTCAGCCGCCGCCGTGGCGCTGCCGGTCTCAGCGACAAGGAGTTCGACGGCGTGAGCTTCCTCCAGGACGTCGAAGTCTTGGCGGTCGATGTTCTCCACGATCGCCGCCCACAGAATTGACTGCCTGTCGTGTGCGAGGGAGTCGCGGATGACGACATCCATTCCAGCCCGTTGGTAGTGGTGGCACGCTGCGAGGCGGCGGCAGCCGTTGACGACCACCCACCGTGCGGCACCCAACTGCGCCGCATCCTCGGGCCACAGAGCTAGCCACGCCGCACGCGTCACGACGGTGCCTGGTTGGAGTTGCCGTTCGGCGATGGTGGCGAGGTCCTCGAGGTTGCCCACCTCGCCGCGCGGGTTACGCGGGTTCGCCACCAACTGTCCGAGGGGCACGTTCGCCCGAAACACCCCATCCGAGTTTGTGGGTGCATCGACGGTCGAGCTGTCCCCCACCGACCCGGCTAGGTCCGCGAGGTCGACACGCCCACCCCGCCCGCCGACCACTACTTAGCCCCCACTTCGAGTTCGAGGCACAGCCGCTGCACGTCTTCACGCGCTTGCAGCGCGACCCGGCTGGAGCCGTATTCGGTGACGACGCGCCCTTCGGCTGCGGCGCGGGCATGGACTTTGTAGTGGCGGACCACGGTGCGCGCCAACGGCCATCCACGCGACCGGACGAACGCCTGCGTCTGTTCAAGATCTGAGCGCCCGTCTCGTGGATCCCAGTCGTTGATGACAACGACGTATGGGATGCCCAACGGTTCGATGACCTTAGTGATCGTGCGTGCGGTCGGATCGAACGCCAACGGCTCCGGAACGATCGGCACGATCACCAAATCCGCCGACCCCAGGACGGCATCGAGGGCGTAGCCGGTGCCACCGTTGTCCGTCGCACCCGGGGTGTCACCAATCCATCCGGGGGTGTCGACGATGACGTGATCGATACCCGGCAAGTGCCGGAGCCGGCCCAACATCCCGACATCGTCGTGGGCTTGGGCGATCCGGAACGGTAGATCGGCAACCCGATCGGCCCACCACACCGCAGATCCCTGCGGGTCAATCGACACCGCCAACACCGGCGACACGCCTCGCTCCCCTGCCGGGTCGGTGAGAACGTCGGCCTTCACCGCGGCGAGGTTCATCGCCAACGTCGACTTGCCCACCCCACCCTTTTGATTCATCACCACATGCACACCCATGCCAACCGCCCTTCGTAGCGTCCGTCAGTGTTTGCCAATCCCGACGCGTGAGGCGCCGGTGTTTACCGCGGTAAACCGCGCCGTCCGGCGGGCCTCGGGCGGACATCGCGCACGACCAGACATCGATCGAATACGGTTGATGTGTGGAGCATTTGGACAGCCTGCCAGCTCGAGGTGGGGAAACCCCGCCAGTCCGCAGACAGTCCGCAGCAGCACCGAAACCAGCTCTCACTGGCAAACACCCACAACGCCGCTCACCAGCGGAAACAGTGAATCCTCAACTGCGTCAACAACAACAAACTCCCAGGTGCGCTCGTTCGGGACGAAGAGGTCGTGGGTTCGAATCCCGCCACCCCGACGTGTTGGTTGAGACACAGAAGAGGCCCTGACCAGGGGAAACCCGGTCAGGGCTTCCTCGTTTCCGGGGTCGTGTCGAGTTGTCGCCAGTCCGCACAGTCCGCAGGAGAAAGCTCCGGCCGCATTTCAGCGCCATCTCTACGCGCAGCGAGCGGTTGGTCGGGTTGGCCCCGTGTTGAACAGCATTGACGGCGTGTGCATACAGACCCGTGACTGCTGTGCATTCTTCGCGTCCACCTAAGAGGTCACCTAGCGTCGAAGGACCGCACGCAAGCGGCATCCTCTGACCAAAGACCCGCAGTCCTACAGTGTGGTCCAAGTTTCAACCTCGTCACTACGAGTAGACGTGCTGTGCCTGCGCTGGCCCGCAACACCGTCCAACCCCCGGCCGCGACGGGTCTTAGATGCCCGGGCGACCTCCATGCGCGCTGTCTGGCACCTATGGCACCTATGGGCAGTATCGCGGGATACTTCGTCAGCCCTACCTGATCAACCGCAGTAGGCCACTTGATGGATTGGCTCGCGGGCGACCGCCCCCAACGGGGGACTGGCGGACGACAGCCGGGGTTGGGTCGGTCACGACGAGCGTGGCCAGAGCGCCGCATCGGCGGCGATACCGCGCTCGCCCTTATCGGCGGGGAAACCCCACCGGGAGCGGGTGTTTGAAACGCACGACTGCCGGTGGTGGGCGGGGTCGGTGAGGGTCAGGCGGTGGAACGGTGCGGTTGCACGCGCTCGATCGGCCGTGACTGCCACTGCGCCCAATCGGCGCTGATCTGTGCCGCGGTCTCCTGCAGCAGTGGCAGATACCTGCCGGTCAGGGTTTCCAGCGAGGTCTCCGCCGAGTGCACGGTGACGTTCATCGCGGCGCGCACGACTCCGCCGCCGTCGGCGACGGGAACGGCAATCGACCGGACGCCGGGGGCGAGTTCGTTGTCGGCCACCGCCCACCCTTGATCGCGGACCTCGGCGAGGGTCGCGGCGAGGTCGGGTTCAGTGATCGCCGGTGCCGGCAGTCCTGAGCGAGTCCGCTCAGACAGCGCGGTGAGGACCTCGTCGAAGTCCAGGGCGGCGAGGAGGACTTTGCCCTGGGAGGTGACCATGGCCGGGAATCGGGTGCCGATCTCCACCCGTAGCGCGATCAGCTTGGGCACGGCCACCCGGGAGACGTAGACGATGTCAGATCCGTCGAGCTGCGACATCGACGACGATTCACCGGTGCGGGCGACCAGGTCGTGCAGGTGCGGGCGGGCGATGTCCCACAGCCCCAGTGATCCGACGTAGGCCATGCCGAGTTCGAGAACTCGGGGGGTCAGCGTGTAGGCGCCGGCGTCGTCGGAGCGGACGTAGCCCAGCTCCTCGAGGGTCAGCAGGATCCGTCGGGCGGTCGGTCGCGCCAGGTCAGCTGCGGTGGCGACGTCGCTGAGCCGCATCGTGGGCTGGGCGGGGGAAAACGACCGGAGCACATGCAGTCCCCGGGCGAGTGCCTCGATGAAATCGGGCCCGCTGCCTCGTTGCGCCATCTTTCCTCCTGCTGCGTAGTGCCCTGCCCATTATTCGCCCACCGCTGCTCTCACCTGCGCGGTGACCCCGGGCACGAGCCGCGGTCGACTATGACGCTTGACACATGCCGCTGCAGGTTGCACTCTGGACGCTACAGGAACGGACGGGTGTCCGCCAGGCGGACACGCCGGGTGTGGTGGTCAAAGTTCTTGGCAGCGCCACGGAGCGGTTACGGATGGTCCCGTGACGCCCGATTCGATGGAAGTCATGAAAGGACCTGCACATGGATACCTACGACGTCGTAGTTATTGGTTTCGGACCGGTCGGTCAGATGGCCAGCGCTCAACTGGGTCAGGCGGGGCATTCGGTTGCCGCGTTCGAGGCCCACCCGAAGCTCTATGGCATGTCGCGGGCCGGGCACATGGACGACGAGATCGTGCGCACGCTGCAGAAGATCGGTGCTGCCGACGAGTTCAAGAGCGATGCGGTGGCGTGGGAGAACTACGACATGCGCACCAAGGCGTTCGACGGTGAGCTGCTGTTGCGCCTGGACTGGTCGCAGATCGGGCCGCACGGTCACCGCGGGCACTGGATCTTCTACCAAAACTTCCTCGAGCTGGCGATGCACCGTCAGGTGATGGAGACCGGCAACGTCACGGTCACCATGTCCACCCGAGCGCTGTCGTTCACCCAGGACGATGACGGTGTCACCGTCACCCTGGAAAACCGCGACACCGGCAAGCAGTTCGACGTCCGCGCGAAGTACCTGATCGCCGCCGACGGCGCGAACAGCCCGATCCGCGAGGCCCTGGGCATCAAGACCTGGGTCGGCAACTGCGACTACGAGCAGCTCGTCGTCGACTGCAAGGAAAAGCACAAGCTCAACTTCGACTTCGACAACGGCCAGTTCGCCGACGCCAGCCGCCCGGGGTGTCTGTTCCAGCTCGGCGCGCACCACCACCGCTGGGAGTGGACGCTGCTGCCCCACGAAACCCCCGAGGACTTCACCGAGGAGCGGGTCTGGGAGCTACTCAAGCCGTGGGTGGGGCCCGACGACGTGGAGATCCTGCGCCGACCGGTCTACCGGTTCCGTGAGGTCGTCGCCGAGCACTGGCAGGACCGGCGCGTGCTGCTCGCCGGCGACGCCGCGCACGTGTTGTGGCCGTTCGCCGGTGAGGGAATGTGCAACGGCATCCGCGACGCCTCGGCGCTGGTGTGGCGTCTGGATCTGATCCTCAAGGGACAGGCCTCCCCGCAGATCCTCGAGAGCTACACCGCGGACCGCAAACCCAACTTCATCGGCTGGATGAACCTGTCCCGCGAGATCGGGTTGCCGTGTGTGATCACCGATCCCGAGATCGCGGCGATGCGCGATCAGGGCATGAAGGCCGCACTCACAGATCCCTCGCTGATCCCGCCGCTGCCCGAGATCCCCGGCCCGACCGCGTTCGTTCGGGCCGAAGACCCCATGGCCGGCGGCATCGGCCACCAGGGAGTCGTCACCGTCGACGGCACGACCGGACTGTTCGACGACGTCGTCGGCGGCGGGTGGGTGCTGTTGACCCGCTCGGCCGAGACCACCACCGCACTCAGTGCCGCCCAGACCGATCTCGTCGACCGCCTCGGGATCACGATCGCCCACGTCGGCCCGGACGGGTCGGGGGCGCCGATCATCGACGCCGAGGGCACCTACGCCGCATGGCTCGACTCGATCGGCGCGCAGACTGTCTTGCTGCGCCCTGACTTCTGGGTCTTCGGTGGCGTCGCCGACGCCAGCGAGAGCGGTGCGCTGCTCGACTCGCTGGCCGATGGTCTGGCCGGGCGTTTCCCGGCCCCGGCGCGGGTGCCGCAGCCTGACGCGGTCGCCACGGCGTCGGTGTGAGCGTGACCGACACCGACCAGGCTGCGCCGCCGTGGCAGGCGGAGGTCGATGCCCACAAACGGGCGATGCCGCTGCAGCGGCTGCTCGGCAACGGCATGGACTACGCCGACGTCGTCGAGATCTATGCCCTCGCTGACGCCGGCACCCCGTGGGCCGATGCCGGTGCCCGCGTCGGTGACGTCGCCGCAGACAAAGCCTCCGCAGCATTGGCCGCCGGGCACGTCGACACCGCACGCAGCTACTTCCGGTATGCCAGCGCCTGCTACCGCGTCGGGCAGGTCGTCCTGCCCGACGACGACCCCCGTAAACGGCCGATGTATCGCAAGCTGATCGATTTCTACTGCGCCGCAGGTGATCTCGACGACCCACGCACCGAACACATCGCGATCGGTCACCGCGGCGGCTACCTCTACGGGTGGCTGCTGCGCCCGGCCGGGGTCGACAACCCGCCCACGGTGATCCTGATGGGCGGGTTCGACGGGTGGCGCGAGGAATACCACGTCGGCGCGACATATCTGCTGGCACGCGGTATCGCGGTCCTGCTCGTCGACGGGCCCGGCCAGGGCGAGACCCGGCTGTTCGGTGGGCTGCACATGACTGCCGAGGTGCACACCGCGTTCTCGGCGATGGTCGATTACCTCGTCGCCGACGAAAGGTTGAGTGACACCGTCGGTATCTGGGGCAACAGCATGGGCGGCTACCTCGCCGCCCTGACCGCCGCGCGCGACGGCCGGATCGCGGCGTGCATGGTCAACGGCGGCACCATCCGCCCGGCCGAGATCCTCGACCGGTTCCGACGGTTCATCAGCAAAGTCCAACCGCTGCTGGGCATCGACGATCCCGACGACGCCCGCACGGCCATGAACGACTACCAGCTGACCGAGACGGATCTGGCGTCGCTGCGCTGCCCGGTGCACGTCATGCACGGCACCCCCGATCAGATTTTCCTGATCAACAACGCCCGCGCGATATATGACTGGGCCGGCGCCTCGGACAAGACGTTCACCGAGTTCCCCGACGGCGATCACTGCATCTACAACCACTCACACGACAAACACACCACCACCGCCGACTGGTTCGCCGATCGGCTCACAACCTCCAAGGAGCGATGACGATGAGCACCGCCGACACCCCCGTCCCCGCCGGGCGCATCCTGATCCAGGGCGCGCACCTGCTCACCCAGGACGACGCCATCGGAGACATCACCGGTGACGTCCTGATCGACGACGGCCGCATCGTCGAGGTCGGGCCGGGTCTCGACGCCACCGGCGCCACCGTCATCGACGGCACCGACCGCGCCGTGTTGCCCGGGTTCATCGACACCCACCGCCACACCTGGCAGGGCGCGATCCGTCAGGTCGGCACCGGCTGGGACTTCCCGAAGTACCGCCAACACATCCAGGTGACATGGGGCCCGCAGTTCACCCCCGACGACGTCTACATCGGCAACCTCGTCGGCGCCCTGGGCGCCCTCGATGCCGGCATCACCACGCTGCGCGACGAATCGCACATCCAGAACAGCCCCGAGCACACCAATTCCGCGATCTCGGCGTTGCGGGACTCCGGGATCCGCGGGGTGTTCGCATTCGGGTGGCCCTCGATCGACTCCAACAAGTGGATGCTGCGTGGGGAGGCAACCCACCCCGAAGACATCCGCCGGGTCCGCGCCGATCTCCTCGCCGACGACAACGCACTGGTCACCCTGCAGGCGATGCTGCGCGGACCGGAACTGTCGACCCTGGAGGTCACCACCAAGGACCTGCAGATGGCCCGCGATCTGGGAATCCGCTCGAGCATGCACGTCGGAAACGGGCCCTGGGGCCCGGAGTTCCGGGGCATCGGATCCCTCGGCGAGGCCGGTCTGCTCGCCGAGGACCTGCTGTTCATCCACTGCTGCACCAGCGGCGACGACGAGTTGAAGATGCTCGCCGACAGCGGCGCCCACGCATCGGTGTCCGCGGCAGTCGAGGCAGTACTGCCCGGGCTCGGCGCCCCGGCCACCGGACGGCTCCTGGCCCATGGCATCCGCCCCAGCCTGAGCATCGACACCGAGGCCTCGGTCGCCGGCGACATGTTCAACGTGATGCGCGCCGCCCTGCTCGCCCAGAACGCCGGGGTCAGCATTGATCCCGCGTCGTATGAGTCGCTGCCGCAGTTCACCCCCGCCGACCTGTTGGCGATGGCCACCATCGAAGGTGCACGCGCCTCGGGCCTGGCCCACAAGACCGGGAGCATCACCCCCGGCAAAGACGCCGACCTGATCATGGTGCGCCTCGATGATGCGAACCTGTTGCCCTGCAACGACGTCGCCGCCTCCATCGTCGGCGCCGGGCACCCCGGCAACATCGACACCGTCTTCGTCGCCGGCGCCATCCGCAAATGGGCCGGCCGCCTCACCGGGGTCGACACCACCGCCATCCGCCGCCACGCTGAACAGTCCCGCGATCGACTGTTCAGCTTCGACCTCGTCGACGGCTGAACCCTCTTCTGCTTCGCTGTCCGGAAAGGACCACCCCTCATGACCGACTCCTCCTCCACACCGGCCCGGCCACTTGACGGGATCGTGATCGCTGATCTGTCGCGGGTGCTGGCCGGCCCGTACGCCACCATGCTGCTCGCCGACATGGGCGCTGAGGTCATTAAGGTCGAAAGCCCCGGCGGCGACGACACCCGATCCTGGGTGCCACCGGTCCGCGAGGACGGGGTCTCGACCTACTACGCAGCGATCAATCGCAACAAGAAGTCGATCGTCCTGGATTTCAAAAACGACGACGACCTCGCCGTCGCCCAGGCATTGACCGCCCACGCCGACGTCGTGGTCGAAAACTTCAAACCCGGTGGCCTCAAACGGTTCGGCCTCGACTACGACTCCGTGCGTGACCGCAACGACCCGGTCGTCTACTGCTCGATCAGCGGATTCGGCACCGCCGAAGGGGCATCGCTGCCGGGCTACGACCTCATCGTGCAAGCCATGTCCGGTCTGATGAGCTTGACCGGCGACAGCGATGGCCCCGCCTACCGCGCCGGGATCAGCGTGTTCGACGTCATGGCCGGGTTGCACTCCACCATAGGGATTCTCGCCGCCCTGCGGTTGCGCTCGGAGACCGGGCGAGGCCAGCACATCGAGACCAGCCTGATGGCCTCGGCGATGAGCGGTCTGGTCAACCAGACCTCGGCCTACGTCGCCGGCGGGGTGACACCGACCCGGATGGGCAACGCGCATCCGAGCCTGTTCCCCTACGAACCGCTGCCCACCGCAGACAACGACCTGATCATCACCGCGGGCAACGACAACCAGTTCCGCAAACTCGTCGAGGTCCTCGGGGTCCCCGAACTCGCCGACGACGAACGCTTCGCCCGCAACGAGGGCCGCACCGAGCGCCGCGAGGAGCTGCGGCCGCTGCTCGTCGAACGCCTCGCCACCCAACCCGCGGCGTACTGGTTCGACAAACTCAACGCCGTCGGCGTGCCCAACGGACCGATCAACACCATCGCCGAAGGTGTGCAATACGCCGAGAAGCTGGGGCTCAACCCGGTCGTGCAGGTCGGTGACGACGCTGTGCCCGGGGTGCGTAACCCGATCACGTTCTCCACCTTCACCCCCCGCTACGACCTCGCCCCGCCGGCCCTGGGCGCAGACAGCGACGCCGTCCGCGACTGGCTGTCCACCCCCGCCACCCGAGGAGACCAGAAATGACCGACCCGAACGGTGCTGTGCCGACGTATCCGACATCGTTGGGGACCTCGACGGCCACCGAGATCAACCTCCTCGGCCACGACCTCGCCGGGGAACTGATGGGCAAGATCAGCTTCGGTGAACTCGCCTACTGGCTCGTCGCGACCCGCCGCCCCACCCCCGGACAGCTGCGTGTCTTCGAAGCGGTCCTCGTTGCTCTGGCCGATCACGGGTTCACCCCCACCGCGATCGCCGCCCGCGTCACCTACCTCAGCGCCCCGGACTCGCTGCAGGGCGCGCTCGCCGCAGGACTGCTCGGTGGCGGATCCCGGTTCCTCGGCGTGACCGAGGACTGCGGACAGTTCCTGCACGCGGCGATCACCGATCACACCGCGAACGGAAACGCGCTGCCCACCACCGACGCCGACTGGGATGAGATGGCCCTCGACGCGATCGCCCGGCAGAAGCAGACCGGCAAACACGTTCCCGGCCTGGGCCATCCCAACCACAAAGACGGCGACCCCCGCACCCCGGTGCTCATCGGCATCGCCGAAGACGCCGGCGTCAAGGGCCCGCATCTGCGGCTGTTCGAGGCAATCGGCCGGATGAGTGAACGCGGTGTCGGACGCAAACTGCCCCTCAACGGTGCCGGGGTGTGTGGCGCCGCGTTGGCCGACATCGACCTGCCGGTCGAACTGCTCCGCGGATTCGCGCTGTTGGCCCGCTGCGCGGGACTCCTCGGGCAACTCGCCGAGGAACATCGCGCACCTATCGCCAACCAGATCTACATGAGCGTCGACCGCAACGCCTACTACGTCGAACCCGACCTGCCCGCAACATAATCGCCACCCCGGCCCCGCACGCCGGCACGCATCACAGGAGATCGCATGGCACCGCTCGCCGCCGTTCTAGGCACCACCCACCACCCGTTCTATTACAAAGCCTCCACCGCCACCGGCGATGACCGGCCACCGTTCGCCGACGAATGGCAACGCAAAGTCGAGGCATATCGCGAAACGCTGACCGCCGCGCAACCCGACATCCTCGTCATGGTCGGGGCTGATCACTTCCACCAGTTCTTCCTCGACAACTACCCCACCTTCCTGATCGGGAAAGCCCCCCGCTACGACGCCACGTTCTACAACGAACAGCGCGAATTCGGCATCCCCACCTATGTTCTCGACGGCCACGAGGACCTCTCGGGCTACCTGCTCCAGGGGCTCATGGACCGCGGGTTCGACTTCTCGTTCAGCAACGAACTCAAGATCGACCACTCCATCATCTGCCCGATCATCACCACCCGCCCCGAGGCCGACCTGCCGGTGGTGCCGATCTACACCAACATCTTCGCCCCGCCGCTGCCGTCGCCGAAACGGTTCTGGGACCTCGGCCGCGCCATCCGCGAAGTCATCGACGAATACCCCTCCGACAAGCGGATCGCCGCCATCGGCAGCGGGCACCTGTCCCTCGAGCTCGGTGGGCCCCGACAGTTCGGTGAACACGGCCCCGACCCCGAATTCGACGCCAACGCCATCGAGTGGCTCGCCAACGGCGACATCGAGGCCATCCTCGACAACGTCACCCTCGAGACCCTCGCCGGACACGGCAACGCCACCCACGGATTCATGGACCTCATCCTCATGATGGGAATTGCCGGACCCGAAAAGGCCGCCTACGTCGATAATTTCGACCTTTATCACACGATGGAGGCCTACTTCACCTGGTACCCGAACGGAGCGCCGGCATGAGCAAGTACTACGTCAACAAATTTCTGTTCACCGTCGACCGCGACCCCGACTACCTCGACGCCTACACCAAAGACCCCAAGAAATTCGTTGACCACTGGGAAGAAGAGATCGGGCCCAAACTCAGCGACAGCGAAACCAGCACCGTCAACGCGCTGACCGACGACGAACGCGCCGCCCTGATTAACCACGACTACGTCGCACTGTTCGAGATGGGCGCCCACTTCTTCCTCAACCTCACCCTGTTTATCGCCATCTACGACGAAACCTGGACCCTCGAAAAAGGACCGCTGTCGTTTCAGCGTGAATTCGGTGCACGCCTGCAGCACTGGCGCGACAAGCCCTACCCGTCGGTGGCGACCTAGCGCACCACCCGCCCCCGGACGGCGACCGCCCCGCCTTCCCGGGGGACGCACCATGCCGACTGTCGAGCGAGAGGAACCCCGCGATGCAGCCGTTCACCACCGTCTCCGGTATCGCGGTGCCACTGCGACGCAGCGGTGTCGACACCGACCAGATCTGCCCGTCGCGGTACATGAAACGCATCACCCGCACCGGCTACGACGACGCATTGTTCGCGACGTGGCGCACCGACGAGCAATTCATCCTCAACACCACCCCGTATAGCGACGGGACCATCCTGCTCGCCGGCGCCGACTTCGGCATCGGCTCGTCTCGTGAGCACGCAGTGTGGGCGTTGTGGGACTACGGATTCCGTGCCGTCGTGTCCCCACGATTCGCTGACATCTTTCGCTCGAATGCCCTCAAAGCGGGGCTGCTCGCCGCACAGGTCGACAAGGCCGGCATCGAACACTTGTGGGCCGCCGCCGAGAACCACCCTAACGACCACATCCAGGTCGATCTGCACAACCGCACAATCGCCGCCGGAGCCACGACTATCGACTTCGAGATCGACGACCACAGCCGCGACAAACTCCTCGCCGGACTCGATGACATCGACATCACCTTGCACCACACCGACGACATCACCGCCTACGAGCAGCAACGCCCCGCGTGGAAGCCACGCGTCACCGGGTAACCCGATACAACACTGCATATCTCGGGCGTACCCCCAGAAATTTCGGCCCGGAACCAACCCTGCCTCAAACGTTCCGCACTCACGCAGCAGAAAGGACGCCGCGCTGTGACCGGTCCCATCAACGACAGGCTGACAAACCGGTACAAGGGCCAACCCGCGACCCCTCCGCCACCAATCACCGGCAACTACGACTGGCAACTGAACGCCAACTGTCGCGGTCTAGACACCGACCTCTTCTATCCAGCGACGACCACACGCGGGAAAATTCGCGAACGCCACGAAGCCGCCGCAAAACAAATCTGCAGACAGTGCCCGGTCCGAGTTGCCTGTCACACCCACGCCATGCGCCATCATGAGCCGCACGGCGTCTGGGGCGGAACCACCCCTCGTGATCGCGCCCTGCTCACCGGACACACCACCCTATAAAGTCGCTTGCTAGGGAATCTAACGCGACCGGTGTCGTCTTTCACGTACTGTCCCGGGGGCCGAGGCACCGACATAACGGAATGCTATGGGCGCGGAATGCCCAAGGCTGGATCTCGCAACGCCGAGCGCTGCTCTTACAGCAGCCTTTCGCATCAAGGCCGCACTGTGAGCGCAATTATTGGACCTCATTCCGTGGGTCATTGTTTTCATAGTCCAAATCGACAAGATCCAAGAAAAGGGGATCGCCTGGCTCGTGTTTTACAAGGCCCGCTGTTCGCGAGAAGTCATACGACTTTTGGGTCCATCCATCCACCCCAGGACCCCACTGCCTATTCCTAGCAGCCCACAGTCGGAGCTTAATGTTGTCGGCATAGTAGCGCAACGTCACTTGCGGTGGGGTAAATATGTGCGAGCTTATTTTGATTGTGGGCATGAAACGCATTTGTCGGCGACCGACGTAGCGTAACCTCGGCGGCTTACCGGTGAATATATCTTCCCGACTTGTCGAAATTTCCCACTGCTGGTTCATGGAATCAGTGAACTGGATAACTAGACGCCTCGTTGGCGAATAGGGCACGGTCAACTTCAGCCGTACAGAGGAGTTCGGCCCAATTCGGTCAACCCTCGCGTCCTGCCACATACTGTCACATGCTTTTCGGTAATCAGCCAGCCCGCGTTGCAGGTCGTCCTCTGTCGGCTTGCGCCGGTCACGGCTCGGACCCAGTAAGACAAATCCCGCTACAATCTTGTATAACGGCAACGGTGATAGATATGCAGTTGCGGAGTACAGATATCGATCAGATGTGTTATGTAGCTCTAGTTCTAACGGCTGGGGGTTCAAGGCGAGGATGCCCAGCGGCGCTGGGCTTACTTCTTCGAATCTAAGCATGATCGCCTGTTCGAACTGTCGCAATTTTGCGTCGCGTCGGTATACCTGCGCGGCTAACAAGAAGGCGGCACTGGAGCCGACAGAACCCACCCAGGCTGCGGCAGTGCCCCAGACGTCGGGGGAGAAGGGGAAGTCAAAAAGCTGGCCCACCCCGCCATCTAAGGGGCCTGAACGCCTCTAAGCGTGTAGCGACATGCGCAAACCCTGAAGTAGCGAATCGAGCTGAAACGGCGCCGGCCCCACATGGCGTCGATTGACCCGGCGATGGCCGACGCCTCGCGCGGGCCCGGAAAAACACCGCACCAACCGCGGCCGTTCGGCATTGCATGGTCTAGGTTGCGAGACGCCGGTACTTAATGAGGGCAATTATCTCGTCGATCTGGGGCTCGGTGTAGAGCTCACACATGGCTGTAACTACGTCCGTCGGTGCAGCTTTCGATCTCTGAATCGCACGAAGTACAACTGCGGAGATCGGGACCAGCTGCGCCCCCCGGTCTTCCGATCGCTCGCCTTTCGACTCGCCGGAACGTCTCTGCGCACGCCTCCAAGCTTCGACCTGCTGCGCCATGGGTACCTGCGCCAATGAACGAGCAAGGCGTACGGCGAGTTCACCCTGGCGCAGCGAGTGCTGGAGTTCGGGTGCCAGTTTGAGTAGGCCGCGGCGCTGGGAGACCCAGCCCGGGCTGCGGCCGAGTCGCTCGGCCGCGATTGTGGCGCTGCCGGTTTCGGTGACGAGTAGTTCGACGGCGTGGGCCTCCTCGAGGACGTCGAAGTCCTGGCGGTCGATGTTCTCCACAATTGCCGCCCACAGCACAGTGTCTTTCGAGCCAGCGATGGAGTCACGGATGACGACGTCCATGCCTGTCCGTTGGTAGTGGTGGCAGGCGGCGAGGCGTCGGCAGCCGTTGACCACGACCCACCGTGCGGCGCCCAACTGCGACGCGTCATCGGGCCACAGCGCCAACCAGGCCGAGCGACTCACTACGGTTCCGGGTTGCAGCTGTCGCTTGGCGATGGTGGCGAGGTCCTCGAGGTTGCCGACTTCGGCGCGCGGGTTACGTGGGTTGGCGACCAGCTGCGTGAGGGGCACGTTCGCCCGGAACACGCCATCCGAGTTTGTGGACGCGTCGACGGTGGAGCGGTCACCGACCGAGCCGGCCAGGTCCGAGAGATCGACGCGTCCACCGCGGCCGGCCATCAGTGCGCTCCGACTTCGAGTTCGAGGCACAACCGCTGAACGTCTTCGCGAGCTTGGAGCGCCACCCTGCTCGATCCATATTCGGTGACGACCCGACCTTCGGCTGCGGCGCGGGCGTGCACCTTGTAGTGGCGGACCACGGTGCGGGCCAGGGGCCATCCCCGTGAGCGGACGAACGCTTGCGTTTGTTCGAGGTCGGAGCGTCCGTCGCGTGGGTCCCAGTCGTTGACCACCACCACATAGGGGATGCCCAACGGTTCGATCACTTTCGTGATCGTGCGTGCGGTCGGGTCGAACGCCAACGGCTCGGGAACTATCGGCACGATCACCAGATCCGCCGACCCCAACACCGCATCCAACGCGTAGCCGGTGCCACCATTGCCCGTCGCACCCGGGGTGTCGCCGATCCATCCCGGAGTGTCGACGATGACGTGATCGACACCCGGCAGATGCCGAAGCCTCCCGAGCATCCCAACGTCGTCGTGGGCCTGGGCTATCCGGAACGGCAGATCCGCGACCCGATCGGCCCACCACACCGCCGAACCCTGCGGATCGATCGACACCGCCAACACCGGCGACACCCCTCGCTCCCCCGCCGGGTCGACGAGGACGTCAGCCTTGACCGCGGCGAGGTTCATCGCCAACGTCGACTTACCGACCCCACCCTTTTGATTCATCACCACATGCACACCCATGTTCTCCACCTCTCCGATCCGTCCGTAAATGCCTGTCATCCCGCGCCGTGCGGCGCTGGTGTTTACCGCGGTAAACCAGGCCGCTCGGCGGACCTCGGGCAGACGCTGTGCACGAGGAGACGTCGATCGAATACGGTTGCTTAGGAGCAGGTTCGAATCGCGAGCAATCACGAGCTGGGGAAATACGCCCAGTCCGCAGACAGTCCGCAGCAGCACCGAAAGGCACCATCACCTACCAACACCCACAACGCCGCTCACCAGCAGAAACAGTGAATCCTCAACTGCGTCAACAACACCAAACTCGCAGGTGCGCTCGTTCGGGACGAAGAGGTCGTGGGTTCGAATCCCGCCACCCCGACGTGTTGGTTGAGACACAGAAGAGGCCCTGACCAGGGGAAAACCCGGTCAGGGCTTCCTCGTTTCTCGGTCCTGCGGGGTCTCGCTCGCGTCCGCACACAGTCCGCAGGAGAAAGAATCCGGGCCCATTTCAGGCCGGACTGCGCCGGTCGCGAGCAGTTGATCGCGTTGGACCAGCGTTGAGCAACATTGATCAGGCAAGCGTCCGCGACCCAATGTTGCATTGACTGTTTGTGCCCAACGAAGAGGTCAAATTCGCCTGGCGATCACGAACCCGCAGGTCAACGGCCAGACCGGACCGTCTCGTCCCGAGCCAAAAATGACTGGTTTTCGCTCAACTAAGAGGTCAGATATCGACAGCAGGACGGCCACGATTTGTCTTATCCGCTGGCTACTATCCGGCGTATGGGAATTGAGGGTCTGGACGAGCGGCAACAACTGGCCTTAATTGCCGAAATCGATTCGACCCGAAATCTGTTGGCGTATGGGCTGCGTGCACTCCGCACCGATGCGCTGATCGACAACATCCGCGACCCGATACTGACCGTGCTGTCCATCGGCCTCGAAAAGCTCTACAAACTCGCACTCGGACTGGCCGCTTTGGACGACAACGGCCGCTGGCCACCCGTGAGCGTGATGCGAGGACACGGCCACGGGGTGAAGAACATGCACGAGAAAGTCTGGCGCGAGCTACGGAAGCGTACGGGCGGGAACATCTATCTAATCCAGCTAATGGACGCAGCTACCGAGGATCCAATTCTCGTACCGATGGTGGACTGTCTGGACATGTACGGCCTGCAGGGACGTTTCTACTTCCTCGACCTGTTGGGTGATGAACCGCAGCAGCGTGACGCACCGCAGAGGTGTTGGATCGCGGTGGAGACGGCGGCGTGCAACGCGTCCGAAAACCTTCGGCAACTGCGCGCGAACCTCTCCGACGATCCATCCAGCGCCGCCGCAGACAGAACCCTGCGTCTCGCACTCAGGGACCGGATAGCCACCTCGATCGAGGTGGCCTGGGAAACCGTCGCCCAGTACGGCAGGATGCATGCCCTCGGACACACCGGAGAGGTCTTCGGTACAGAGGTACGACCCACCGCAGTTGGACGGCAATAACAACTGGACAGAACACAGGTCAGCAATGGCGCTCGCGGAGTAATCGGAATGCTCCTCACATCATCGGCCGGTGGCCGCCGTTTTCCCCGTAACCAAGGCCAGCGCCTGGCCGACGCCGGTGCAGATCCCGACCGCGTCCAAGGTTCGAGAAGCGTGTCGTCGGCAGGAGGGCATGTTCAGGGTGAGCTTGCCCCAGCTCTGATCGGACCTCCGTGATGGCCGCCTACCATCACGTCATGGCCAGCGCAGGCGGTACGACAGGACGGCTCGGGACGAACACAAGTCCGAGCCTCACCCGATTCATCGCCCGGCGACGCGACCTCGCCTCGGTTGCGGGGGCTCTCACCGGATCGAGACTGCTGACCTTGACCGGCGTCGGGGGCGTGGGGAAGACGCGACTGGCCCTCGAGTTCGCTCGCCGCGCACACGACTTCCCGGATGGCGTGTGGATGGTCAGGCTGTCCGACATCGAGACCGGGGCGGCACCCGAGAGTGTCGAGTCGGCGTTGATCGCTGCTCTGGACATCCCGGACATGTCGGCAACCAGCCCACGCGGCAAATTGCTGTTGGGGCTTCGCGCCCAGACCTCCCTGATCCTGTTGGACAACTGCGAGCACTTGATGCCGACGTTGCGAGTCCTGATTCCGGAGGTTCTTCGCGAGGCACCCGGAGTGAAGATCATCGCCACGAGTCGCGAATCCCTCGGGGTGGCAGGTGAAACACTGCACCACGTTGCGCCCCTGGACGTTCCGGAGTCAGGCCTGACGGTCCCGCAGCTGAACGCGAACCCGTCGGTTGCCCTGCTTCTCGACCGCGCTCGCGCCATCGACTCGTCAATCGAACTAACCGAGGACAACAAATCCGATTTCGTCACACTCTGCCGACTTCTCGACGGCATACCTCTGGCCCTGGAACTCGCAGCGGTCAAGCTTCGGGTTCTCGGAATCGATCAGGTCGTGAGGCGATTCGGGTTCCACCTCACGGCACTGGAGGCGCCGCCCGGTGCCACAACGGACTCACGGCATCGTTCGCTGCGAGCGATGGTCGACTGGAGCTATCGCCTGTGTACGCCCGAGACCCAGGCACTGTGGCGCCGCATCTCGGTGTGCACGAGCGACGTCGACATCGAGCTGATCGAGTCCATGGCGGCCGCCGACGTCGAACCACCCGATCTGTTGGGCCTTGTCGAGAGCCTGGTCTCACAGTCGATCCTTCTGACCGAGCGGGACGGTGGTGAGATGCGATATCGGCTGCCGGCTCCGCTTCGCGACTACGGGTTGGAACTGGCCGAGAGTAGCGGTGAGATCGCGACCTTTACCCGCGATCACAGAGAGGCCTTGAGCCGACGGGCGGAGCAGGCGTTTCACGGTTGGTGCAGTGATCGACAACGAACCCTGCTCCGGCAGATGCGTATGGACCATCCCGGATACGTTGCTGCGATCGAGTGGAGTCTGACCACTCCCGGCGAGCAGGCAGCAGGCCTGCGGCTGGTCGCGCGCCTTCGATGGCACTGGTTGTCGGGCGGTCTTCTCGCCGAGGGTCGCATCCGATCGGACGCCGCCCTCGCCCGTGTCTCCGAACCGGGTATCGATCGTGCCCAGTGTCTGTTCGCGAACGTGTGGATCGCGCTCATTCAGGGCGACCCTGGCGCGAGCGCCACCTACCTCGCCGACCTGTCGTCGGTTGCCGAGCGTCTTGCCGACCCTCGCATTGCCGTCGATGTCGTGCAGGGCAACGCCATGCTCGCCCTCTTCACGGGCGACATCTCCGGCGCGATCGAGGGATTTGAGCAGGCCGCCCAGCGTTATGCGTCGATCTCAGAGCGGTACATGCAACTCACCGCCGGCTACCTTCTCGCCTCAGCACATGTGCTCACCGGCGATCCTCGTCGCGCCCTGGAGGCGAGCGAACAGGTCATACGCCTGAGTGAGGCGACCGGGGAGGGATCGGCCAGAAGCTACGCATTGTGGGTACGGGGCCTGGCCCAATGGCAGGCGGGGTCTCTCGACGACGCACAACGGTCAGTGGACGCCGCGTTGGCAATCCAGGCCGAGCTCCTCGACAGCATCTGCACCGCGTTGTGCATGCACCTGTTGGCGTGCATCGCTTTCGATCGCGGCGACGTTGATCGGGCGGATGAGTTGTCCCGTGTCGCCGACCGGACGTGGTCGGCGCTCGGAACGTCGCTGGAGGCGTTCGGAGCACCTCTGGCAGACCTCTTGCGTGAACGCATCCCGCGTCAGCACACACCTGACGCACCCGTTGTCGCAGCACCGGTCGGAGCTTCCCAGCAGCATCCGTCCGAAGGTCTGGCTCAGGTGATGCGAACACGGGCGCGCGCAGTCTCGTCGTCGTCGATCACCCAAATACTGACCAAGCGAGAAGCCGAGGTGGCGGCGCTGGTGACGGACGGGTTGTCGAACCGCGACATAGCCGCGAGGTTGACGATCTCCAAGCGCACCGCTGACGGCCACGTCGAACGGATACTGGCGAAACTCGACCTGACCTCACGCCACCAGGTGGCCGGTTGGCTCGCCCGCAACGGCGACATCTCGACACCGTGACGACGCGAGCGCGGTCATCAGAAACAGGTATGCAGGCAGGTATTCCTACGCTTATGCGCGCCGGTTCACCGGCGGAACATCAGTGGCATGGATCACACGCATGTAGACGCCGTCATCGTCGGCGCCGGGTTCTCCGGGCTGTACGCGACGCATCGCCTCCGTAATGTGGACGGGCTGGCCGTTCAGTCCTTCGAGGCCGGCTCCGACCCGGGTGGCGTCTGGTATTGGAACAACTACCCGGGTGCCCGCTGCGACTTCGAGAGTCTGCACTACTCGTACACGTTCGATGAGGCGCTGGCCCGGGAGTGGCGTTGGAAAGAGCGCTACGCAGCGCAGCCGGAGATCCGAGCCTATTTGAGCCACGTCGCCGACCGATTCGATCTCCGGCGTAGCTACCGCTTCGACACCCGGGTGGTGAGCGCGGTCTGGGATGACTCGGCCGCCGAATGGGTCGTCTCCCCAGACGATGGGTCGATCACCAAGGCCCGCTATTTCATCAACGCAGCGGGCGCGTTCGGGGTGACGAAGAAGTCGGACTTCGCCGGCGAAGACGTGTTCGGCGGAACCGTCGTACACACCAGCCAGTGGCCTGCCGAGGGGTTGGACCTCGCGGGTAAGCGCGTGGCGGTCGTCGGAACCGGCTCCACCGGTATCCAGGTGATCCAGACCATCGCGAGCACCGTCGCCGAGTTGACGGTGTTCCAGCGCACCGCGAACTACGCGTGCCCGCTCGGGAACAAGCCGCTCGAGGACGACGAGTTCGCGGCGGCGGCGGCGAACTTTCGCGAGCGACGCGTACAAGCACGGAACAGCATCGCCGGGGCGCCATATCCGCGGGCCGTGCGGCCCGCGATGGCAGACAGCCCCGGGGAACGGGAACACACCTACGACACGTACTACAACGGCGGCGGTTTCCGCATGCTCGCCTCGACCTACTTCGACCTACTCTTCGATCCCCGCGCCAATGAGACCGTGGCCGACTACATCCGGGCCAAGATCCGCGAACGTGTCACCGACCCGGTGACCGCCGAGTTGCTCTGCCCCGACAACCACGCCTACGGCGCGAAGCGCACCCCGTTCGAGACGAAGTACTACGAGGCCTTCAACCTCCCCCACGTGCAGCTGGTCGACGCCCGTTCGACCCCGATCTCGTCGATCACCCCGACAGGTATCGCGACATCAGACGAGCACTACGAGTTCGATGTGATCATCCTGGCGACAGGCTTCGACGTAGGCGCCGGCGCATTGACCAAAATGGGCGTCATCGGCCGGGGAGGACGAAAGCTCACCGCGCACTGGGCCAACGGACAACGGTGCTATCTCGGTACCGCCACGCATGGCTTTCCGAACCTCTTCCACATCAACGGGCCGCAGAGCGCGGCCGCAGTGTTCAACAACCCGCTGGCCATCGAGGACAGTGTCGACTTCGTCAGCGGGCTCATCCACGAGATGACAACGTCGGGACGCAAGGCCGTCGAGGCAACCGCAGAGGCCGAGGAGCGGTACAACGCCATGGTCACCGAAGTGGCCGACTCGACACTGATACCGACGTCACAGTCCTGGTACATGGGCGACAACATCGCGGGCAAGCCTCGGACGCCCGTGTCGCTGTTCACCGGTGCGCCGATGTTCCGGGCCATCGTCGCGGAGGTCCAAGCAGACAACTACGCGGGATTCGCCTTCGCCGGTGCGGCCCGTCCCGTCTCGAATCTCGTCAATCTCGATGGCGCTGCGGTGTTTCTGCTCGCCGGGATGCTGAACATGGGGCTGAAGTCGCTCGAGGAGCAAGACCTCGATGAGGCGCGGGCAGCGATGAACGGGTTCGTCGCATTCCAGGCACCAGTCGCCGCCGGCGTTCACATCGCCGAGGCGCAGTTCACGACCGACGGTGAGCAGCGCGCACTGCGCATCTACCGACCCGCGAGCGATGGCCGACTGCCGGTACTCGTGATGCTCCACGGTGGCGGATGGATCGGCGGTGGCCTCGACGCATTCGACGAGCCCTGCGCTGATCTGGCCGACCGGCTCGGAGTCGTCGTGGTGTCACCGGACTATCGACTCGCCCCGGAGAACCCGTTCCCCGCTGCGTCCGAAGACATCCTGCGGGTGTTGGACTGGGTGCAGTCGCACGTCGAGGACCACGGTGGCGATCCATCCCAGGTCGCGATCGGCGGGGAGAGCGCCGGCGCGAACCTCGCAACCGTCACGGCTCTGCGTATCCGTGATCACGGCGGCCCACCGCTCTGCGCGCAGGTACTGGTGGCCCCCAGCGTCGACGCTCACGCCGACACCGAGTCCCGCATCCGATACGCCACCGGGCCGTTCCTCTCAACCGCGGTCGGCGCCCGGATGGTGCAGCTGTACGCCGGCGACGCAACCGATGTGACCTCGCCGTACATCTCGCCGCTGCGTGCAGAGGATTTATCGGGGCTACCGCCCACCTTCATCGCCACCATGGGTATCGACCCCCTACGTGACGAGGGCGAGGAATACGGCCGGGCCTTGACTTCTGCGGGTGTCACGACGATGTGCCGGCGGTTCGACGGGCTTCCGCACACGGCGTTCTCGATGTCAGGGGCAATTCCGAGATCCATGGAGATCCGAGAGGGCATCGCGGCGTTCCTTCGCCCGATTCTGACGCGGCAGACCGTCGACGCCTGAGCGTGTCGCGACTGACCAGGACGGCCCGTGCTCGGTCACGTCTGAAGTCGTTGTGCGTCCCAGCAAAGTGTTCACATCATTCGAAGGGTTGTTGATGCATTTCGCCACCGTGACCGCCTCGCGGGCCGCCGCCGCACCGGACGCACCCGCGGTGTCCGACGACGTCCGATCGCTGTCGAACCGACAGTTCGACGACGCAGTGGGACAGGCAGCTGCCGTGCTGCGGTCGAGAGGTATCGGTGCCGGCGACGTCGTGGCGGTGATGCTGCCCAACGCAGTCGATTTCGTGGTGACGCTGTTCGCGGCCTGGCGACTCGGGGCGACGGTCACGCCGGTCAACCCAGCATTGGGCCCACGCGAGATCGGATTTCAGATTGCGGACTGTTCGGCGGCGATCATCGTCACCGGCTCGTCGTTCCTCGAGAAAATACCTGACGACGTGTCGACGGTGACGGAGATCCTCGAGCAGCAACACTCAGAAAATGGGGTGGTGACCGAACAGCTGCACCGGTCAGCCGACGACGTGGCCCTGTTGATCTACACCAGCGGCACCACTGGACGCCCAAAGGGAGTCATTCTCGATCACGCCAACCTCGACGCGATGAGTTCGATGGCGATCGAAGCGTTCTCGCACAACGAGGCATCGCGCAGTTTGCTGATCTTGCCGCTGTTTCACGTCAACGGGATTGTCATCAGTGTGCTGGCGCCACTGGCTGCGGGCGGCTCTGTGACCATTCTGGGCAGGTTTGATCCCCGGCTGTTCTTTGAGCGGATCGAGGCAGTTCGGCCGACCTACTTCTCGGGTGTGCCCACAATCTTCACAATGCTCGCGAACCTTCCGGAGTCAGTGCGCCCGGATACCTCGTCGGTGCAGTTCGCCGTCTGTGGAGCGGCGCCGGCCAGCGCGGAACTTTTAGAGAGATTTGAGCAGCGTTTCGGTATTCCCGTGGTCGAGGGGTACGGGCTATCGGAAGCAACCTGCGCGTCAACGGTCAACCCGCTGAACGGTGTCCGTAAACCGGGCACCGTCGGGCCGGCGCTGCCGGGGCAGACCGTCATTGTCGTTGACGAGCAGGGCGCCGCAATCGCTGACGGGCGTCCCGGCGAGATCCTCGTCAAGGGACCCAATGTCATGCGGGGGTATCTCGGACGACCGGAGGAAACCGCCACAACCGTCGTCGACGGCTGGTTGCACACCGGCGATATCGGCCAACTCGACATCGATGGGTACCTGACGTTGGTTGATCGTGCCAAAGACATGATCATCCGAAACGGGGAGAACATCTACCCCAAGGAAATCGAAAACGCCGCATACCAGCTCGACGGTGTACGCGAAGTCGCCGTTGTGGGACAGCCACATCCGGTTCGGGGTGAGGAACCGGTGATGTTCGCGTCTCTGAACCCAGGCACCACGATCACAGCCGACGACATTCAGACGCACCTCGCCGACAACCTGGCCAAATACAAGCGCCCAGTGACGATCACCATCACCGACGAGGTCCCGAAAAATCCCGTCGGCAAGATCGACAAACCCGCCCTGCGTCGCCAACTGCCCGCGACCAGCCCCGCATCCTGACCGGTTAGCTCTCCGGTCTCACTATCTGCCTGTCCCGCGACGCGCGGGCACGAACCACCGACCAAGAAAAGAGGCCGATGAGCGCCCCGGATTTCGACCTGTTCGCCCTGCCCGAGGAGCACGACGCGCTGCGTGAGGCCATCCGCGCGCTCACGGAGAAGGAGATCGAGCCGTACGCGGCCGACGTCGACGAGAACTCGCGCTTCCCGCAGGAGGCGCTCGACGCCCTGAATGCGTCGGGTTTCAACGCGATCCACGTGCCCGAGGAGTTCGAGGGTCAGGGCGCGGACTCGGTCGCGGCCTGCATCGTGATCGAGGAGGTCGCACGGGCCGACGCGTCGGCGTCGTTGATCCCGGCGGTCAACAAGCTTGGCACCATGGGCCTGATCCTCAACGGCTCCGACGAACTCAAGAAGCAGGTGCTGCCCGAAATCGCCGGAGGTTCGGCAATGGCCTCGTACGGACTGTCGGAGCGGGAGGCCGGTTCGGACGCGGCCGCGATGCGTACCCGTGCGAAGGAGACCGCCGACGGGTGGGTGCTCAACGGCGCCAAGGCCTGGATCACCAACGGCGGCAGGTCGACCTGGTACACCGTGATGGCGGTTACCGACCCCGACAAGGGCGCCAACGGCATCTCCGCGTTCATGGTCCACAAGGACGATCCCGGCTTCTCCACCGGCGGCTACGAGCGCAAGCTCGGCATCAAGGGCTCGCCGACCGCGGAGTTGTATTTCGAGAACTGTGAGATCCCCGCCGACCGCATCATCGGCGAGCCCGGTACCGGCTTCAAGACCGCCCTGCAGACCCTCGACCACACCCGTCCCACCATCGGGGCGCAGGCCGTCGGTATCGCGCAGGGTGCGCTGGACAAGACCATCGAGTACATCAAGGACCGCAAGCAGTTCGGCAAGACCATCTCGCAGTTCCAGGGCGTGGAGTTCATGATCGCCGACATGGCGATGAACATCGAGGCGGCCCGGCTGATGGTCTACACCTCCGCGGCACGCGCCGAGCGCGGCGAGAAGAACCTCGGGTTCATCTCGTCGGCCTCGAAGTGTTTCGCCTCTGACGTCGCCATGAAGGTCACCACCGACGCGGTCCAGCTGTTCGGTGGCGCCGGCTACACCCGCGACTTCCCCGTCGAGCGCATGATGCGCGACGCGAAGATCACCCAGATCTACGGGGGCACCAACCAGATCCAGCGGGTCGTGATGTCACGCGCACTGCTGCAGGGCTAGATCATGCGCGCCATCAGACCCGCTCATGGATTCGGCTGATAGCCACATCACGCACGTGAGAGCACGGCAGGAGGGGGTCGACGTTAATGGACATCACCACGGGTGCGTGGCGAGCGTGCCCGCCACGCAGCAATCGAAACAGGCCAATGAACTTACTCATCCTCTAGAGACTTGAAATGAAAGATCTGAACAACCGCGTAGCCGTCGTCACCGGAGCCGCCAGCGGTATCGGGCTGGGAATGGTCGAGGAGTTCGCGGCCGCAGGTATGCGGGTTGTGCTCGCCGACATCGAGAAAAAGCCCCTCGACGAGGCCGTCGCCAGGCTGACAGAGTCCGGCGTCGAAGCGATCGGTGTCGTGACGGACGTGACCGACCGCCGCGCGATCGAGACTCTCGCGGCAGCGACGATGGACACCTTTGGTGCGGTCCACGTGTTGTGCAACAACGCCGGAGTCGAATACGGCGGCCTGTTCGAGGAGGTGCCCCCCGAGGCATGGCGATGGGTACTGGATGTGAACGTGCTGGGTGTCATCCACGGGTGCCAGGTCTTTCTGCCGCTGCTGCGGCAGCAACACGAGGGGCACATTGTGAATACGGCGTCGATCGCAGGGTTCAACAGCAGCGTTCCCACGATGGCTCCATACATCGCGTCAAAGTTCGCCGTAGTCGGCCTGACGGAATCGCTTGCCGCCGAGCTGCAAACGGCCGGGGTACCGGTGGGTGTCTCATTGCTGGCGCCGGCCAACGTCAGAACGCGAATGGTCGAGGCAGAACGAAACAGACCTGCCGATGTTCCCGCGTCGCTCGATACCCCGACGCGACGCGCGGTACTAAAGCTCATCGACGACGTGATGGCCAACGGTATCGAGCCACGCGAGTGCGGTGCGATGGTCGCCGATGCCATCCGCAACGACCGCTTCTACATTTTCACGGAGCAGATCATGGCATTCGATGGAGTACGTAATCGGCTACAGCGGATGGACGACGGCGAGTAGCCATTACCGGACGTACGGTAATCGCCCTCACCCGTGCGACCGACCGCTATCCCACTCAAACGGACGCACCGGAGCCATTTAACCGGGGCGAGGTCGCCTCCACTATTGATCGAAATCAGTACGACGAGCCATCAACCGCCCGCGAGTCGTCCTCACAACGCGGTCTTCGAGCAATGGAGATTGTTGCCCGCACACACTCTGAGTCTCCGACCGACATCCGGTGCGCCGCCTCGCGGAAGAGCGCTAAGCAGTGAATGAATTGTGGCCCCGGCACTACCGCGAGAAATCGCACCCAGCAGCGCTGTCGGGGGCTAGCCGGGCAGCAGTAGTAACGAAGCAAGTTCGGCGAGCTGGGATTCGTCGTAGGTTTCGCGCAGTGCTGCAGCGATTTGATCCGGGTTGGCTTTGGTTCGTCGCAATAGCCGTGCGACTGCTTCGACCGGGAACGTTTGTCGCGAACCCGTGTCGCTGCCTCTCGGCTCATCGCACCGATCCTGCGCTCGTCGCCACGCAGCGACTTGCTGCGCGAGAGGTACCCGAGCCAACGATCTTGCGACGCGGACTGCCAGCTCGCCTTCACGGAGTGCCTGCTGAAGTTCGGGTGCCAGCTTGAGCAGCGCACGGCGTTGAGAAATCCAGCCCGAACTTCGACCAAGTCGCTCGGCCGCAACTGTGGCGCTGCCGGTTTCGGCAACAAGGAGTTCGACGGCGTGGGCTTCTTCGAGGACGTCGAAGTCTTGGCGGTCGATGTTCTCCACGATCGCCGCCCACAGGACTGATTCCCGGTTGGTGGCGATGGTGTCGCGGATGACGACGTCCATGCCGGCGCGTTGGTAGTGGTGGCAGGCGGCGAGGCGCCGGCATCCGTTGACCACGACCCAACGCGCGGCGCCCAGCTGGGCCGCATCCTCGGGCCACAGAGCTAGCCACGCCGCACGCGTCACGACGGTGCCTGGTTGGAGTTGCCGTTCGGCGATGGTGGCGAGGTCCTCGAGGTTGCCCACCTCGGCACGCGGGTTACGCGGGTTCGCCACCAACTGTCCGAGGGGCACGTTCGCCCGAAACACCCCATCCGAGTTTGTCGGTGCATCGACGGTCGAGCTGTCCCCCACCGACCCGGCTAGGTCCGCGAGGTCGACACGCCCACCCCGCCCGCCGACCACTACTTAGCCCCCACTTCGAGTTCGAGGCACAGCCGCTGCACGTCTTCACGCGCTTGCAGCGCGACCCGGCTGGAGCCGTATTCGGTAACGACCCGCCCTTCGGCTGCGGCGCGGGCGTGCACCTTGTAGTGGCGGACCACGCTGCGGGCCAGCGGCCATCCGCGCGAGCGGACGAACGCTTGGGTCTGCTCGAGATCAGAGCGACCGTCTCGTGGGTCCCAGTCGTTGATCACCACCACATACGGGATGCCCAACGGTTCGATCACCTTCGTGATCGTCCGCGCCGTCGGATCGAACGCCAACGGCTCCGGAACGATCGGCACGATCACCAAATCCGCCGACCCCAACACCGCATCCAACGCGTAACCGGTGCCACCGTTGTCCGTCGCGCCCGGGGTGTCACCGATCCACCCAGGTGTGTCGACGATGACGTGATCGACACCCGGCAGATTCCGAAGCCGACCCAACATGCCGACGTCGTCGTGGGCTTGGGCGATCCGGAACGGCAGATCCGCGACCCGATCGGCCCACCACACCGCCGATCCCTGCGGGTCAATCGACACCGCCAACACCGGCGACACGCCTCGCTCCCCTGCCGGGTCGGTGAGGACGTCGGCCTTCACCGCGGCGAGGTTCATCGCCAACGTCGACTTGCCCACCCCGCCCTTTTGATTCATCACCACGTGCACACCCATGCTCTCCACCTCTCCGATCCATTCGTGAACTACCTGTCACCCGGCGCCTCGCGGCGTCGGGGTTTACCGCGGTAAACACCACCCGATGGCGGTCCTCGTTCGGACGGGGTGCGCCACGAGACATCGATCGAATACGGTTGTTTGAGAGCATGTTCGAACGACCACTGAGCACGACCTGGCCAAACATCGTCAGTCCGCAGACAGTCCGCAGCAGCACCGAAAGGGGCCATCACCGACAAACACCCACAACGGCGCTCACCAGCAGAAACAGTGAATTCTCAACTGCGTCAACAACACCAAACTCCCAGGTGCGCTCGTTCGGGACGAAGAGGTCGTGGGTTCGAATCCCGCCACCCCGACGTGTTGGTTGAGACACAGAAGAGGCCCTGACCAGGGAAACCCGGTCGGGGCTTCCTCGTTTCCGGAGTCGCTTCGATTCGCCGCCAGTCCGCAGAAGGAAGACTCCGGACACGTGGAGGCCCAACGGTCAGTTCCTTGGCATCGCGATGTCCGCGTGGCGCCGGCAAGCAGAACGTGGCAAAGCTTCGAGCGGCAACCTGCCTCGTCGATCAGAAAATGGGCCGCTCAGAAACACGAGGTCCGCTGCTGCCCTTGATCTCAGCGCAGCGCTCGTGCGTCACCCGAGTGGCGAGGTCCTGTCGCCGATCTTGTCCGTTGTCTCCAGCGGAACTCGAGTGGAGTTGAGAAACAGGCTGAGCAGACTGAACCACGCGATCGTCGCTATGTATTTGCGAGTCACGACGTCACCGAAGGTGGCGAGAAGCGCAGAGAGCGTGGAATCGGTCAACGATGCTGCCGACGAGTACATCTCGTCGGCCGCGCGGCAGAGAAGCACGTAGTCGTCGGCGATGCCCGTCACCGCACCGTCGGCAGAGATGGCCTCGATCTCGTCTGTACTGAGCCCGGCGTTGCGGGCCATCTGCTCATTGGCCTGCCACTCGTACGGCGCATGCAGCACACACGCCGCGCGCAAGATGATCACCTCCCGGTGCCGCGCATCGATGCCCGGGGTCGCGAACACCGCACGCACCATCCCTATCAGGGCCGGATACATGTCCTCCGTTCCGGCGAACATCTTCACCACGTTGAGAACTGAATCGGGGTCATATCCGTCGCCGACGATCGATCGGATGTCGCCGTCCGTGGGTAGCGGCACCGAGACCTGAGTGGAGTAGGGACCTGGCTTCGACATGAGTGCGCCTTTCTCGGAGACTCTGTATGCAATGTGTATACATTCGGTATACACGTTAAAGTTGACTCATGCCGCCCACCGACCGAGCACCAGGCGTCTACGACACGCTCCTCGAACGCATCGTCAGTTGGGATCTCCCACCCGGCGCAGTGTTGAGCGAAATCGAGCTGGCCGATCAGCTGTCGGTGTCTCGCACGCCGATCCGCGAAGCACTTGCCCGACTTCGTCGCGACGGGTTGGTAACGCAGTCCGCAGGCCGGTCGGCGGCGGTCGCCGCGGTGTCGGCGGAGACCGCGGTCGAGCTCTACCAGGCCCGTGAAGCCCTCGAGTCGTACGCCCTCATGCTCGTCGCCCAGACGAGAGTCCACGACACGTTCTCGGAATACGTGGACAGGTATCGGCAGCTCGCAGAATCCACGGAGATCGCCGCCGAGGACGTCTACGCCCTCTCCGGCGAGTTCGATGCCGCCGTTCGAGCAGCGTGCAACAACGCCTACCTGAGTCGACTGCTGAAGGAACTCTCGGTCCACACCGCGCGTCTACGGAATCTGGCCCGCGACAACCAGGATCGACTCCGCCGCAGCGTGACTCAGCGTATGGAGGTCGTCGCCGCGGTAGCCCGGGGCGACGGACCAGAGGCAGCCCGCCTGGATTCCCTACGGCTGGCCGACAGCCTCGCGGTCGTCATCGACGAACTGCTCGGCACCACCCAACAGCCCCCGAGGAGCGAACCACTCGGCCGCAATCTTCGTTGATGCCGGCGATCGCGTCCGAAGATCGCCGAGCGGACCGGTCGAGCTGCGTCGAATCAGTTGAGCAGTTTCGCCAGGAGTCTCTGGAGTTCCGCCTGCTCACTGGTGTCGAGACGTGCAAGCCACTCGTCGAATCTCGCCGAGAGGATCTTCAGCGCTTTCTCCAGGGTGTCGATGCCGGATGGCGTCACGACCAAGCGATGTCGACGGAGATCGTCCGGGTCGATCTCGCGGCGGACAAACCCCTTTGCCTCGAGGTTCCTGAGGTAGACCGTCACACTCGGCTTCGGCAGCGCGAGCCGGAGCGCCAGCTCGGCCGGATACCGACAGTCGTCGATTTCGCCGAGGACGAAAAACTCCTTCGCCTCCAACCCCACAGCCTCGATGTCGGGTGCGCACTCGTTCATGACGCGCGTGAGGACCTGATGATTGAGCGACCAGATTCGGGCGGCGTTCGACGCAGGCACAGGACCTCCTGACAGGTGCTACAGTTTCGTACTAGTTCAGAAATGAACAATCTGAGTTTCGAACAAGATCAAGTACGGAACATGTTACCCAGGGCTGTCCCCTGGAAAGGATCTACATCCCATGTCGAAAACACAGAACACCACGTTTTCCAACACCACCTTCGACCTCGCTGGGCAGTTACATGTTCCCGAGGATCTCGACGAGGGGTCGACGTATCCGGCCATCGTCATCTCCACCCCTGGGAGCAGCGTCAAGGAGCAGATCGGAGCGAACTACGGACGCACTCTGGCAGACCGCGGTTACACCGTCCTCGCATTCGACCCTGGCTTTCAAGGGCAGAGCGGGGGACAGCCGCGTGACCTCGAGAACCCCGCCGCACGCGTCGACGACATTCGATGTGCAGTCGACCACCTGACGACCCTCGATTACGTGGACAACGGCAGGATCGGCGCCCTCGGTATCTGCGCCGGTGGTGGGTACACAGTCACGGCCGCGATGACCGACCATCGGATCAAGGCCGTGGGAACCGTTGTGCCCGTGAACGTCGGCCGGGCCTTCCGCCAGGCCGACACCTCATCGAAACGTTCCGCGATCGCCATGATCGAGAGAGTCGGTGACAGCCGCACCGCCGCGGCCGCCGGCGAATCAATCGATCCCGGCATGTGGATCCCCGACACCGAGGAGCAGGCAAAAGCCCTGGGGATCAACGACGTCGACACACTGCAAGCGGTCCGCTTCTATCGCACCCCTCGCGGCTATAACGAGAACTCCACCAACCGCCGCCACTTCACCAGCGACGCCATGATGCTCGGCTACGACGCATTCCACCTCGCCGACGAACTCCTCACTCAGCCACTGCAGGTCATCGTCGGAGGTCGTCTCGGCACCACCTTCTCGTATGCGGACGGCCTCGCCCTGTGGGAGAAGGCGCCGAACGCCAAAGGCTTCCACGTCGTCGAGGGTGCGGGTCACTACGAGATGTACGACGAACCGGCGTACGTGCAGGAGGCAGTCGAGGTCCTCGACACCTTCTACAAGGGCACGTTGTCGTAGAGTCAGCCGCGTCGCGCGTTACTGAGGAGAATTCATGTATCGACCAACCGCCCGCGCCGCCGCCGCCTCATGGCTTGCCGGTACCGCAGCCGCACTCGTTGTACAGGGAGTCTTCCCGCAGCGATTCGCAGCGAGCACAGCGTGGGACTACAACGAAGGGTGGCAGCGCGAGATCGCGATCTGGAACCTCGGCACCCTGGTCGCCGGTGGCGTGATCGTTGCCGGACATGACGATCCCGTACGCGCCCAGCTGCGCGGACTCGCAGTGCTGTCCGCACTGTTCAGCGCCAACCATGCCGCCGCGGCCGTGCGGACGAACAAGCCAGGCAACTGGGCATGGGCGGTGATCAACGCCGGCGGTGTGATCACCAGCGTCGCCGGGCTCGCAAAGTCCACTCGGTAGGAAGCCCCCCGCACCCGCGCAGCCTTTCGTCCCCAGCCGGAGTCCGCTGACCCGGGCTGACCATTTTGACCAGAGTTCAGACGGGCTGCACCGATGGCCCATCAAGATGCCGAGGCCCGCCCGAGCGCGTCGAGCGTTGTGTCCAGCGCAGTCGCCAGGGCCTGCGTACTCCAGCAACAGTTCACCCTGAATGGCGGAAAGCAATGTAGCACTTCGCGCTTCGGCATCGATACCCGTCCCGGGGAACGCCGCGATCGATCAACCGACTGAGCGCGTCATAGATTGCGCTGTGCCACCGCAGAAAGCCTTCGACACCGACCCGGCGAGCCCAGTCCTCACCCTCGCGACAAGTCGATGGCCGCGAGCGACGCATCCACGTCCTGCGCGCCCAGCACCGCGCTGCGGACGATGTAGCCCTGACAGAAGGTGAGCATCGCCAGCGCCGTGGTCGGCGCAGTGGCGGGCTCTCGCCCCTCGGCGATGAGCCAGCGCTCGGCGGCGGCGGCGAACGCACGCTCGATGTCGCTCATCCGCCGCTGCACGATCTCCCGCATCGTGGGGTCAAAGGCCGCCTCGCCCCAGAACTGCACCACGGTCGCGAACGGGATGCCGGCCTGCTCCAGGCCGACCAGCCACCGCCGGACGACTTCGCGCGGCGAACGGGCCGGCTCGTCGTCCGGCATGGCGAGCAGGCTGAGCCGCTTCCCGATCACCTCGGCCGCGACCAGCTCGATGAGCTCGTCCTTACGCGCGAAGTGAGAGTAGACCGAGCCGGCGGACAGGCCGGCCTCCTCGATGATGTCGGCCATCGTCAGGTCGTTCAGCGCTCGCCGACGCAACACGCGCAGGGCGGCAGCGACGATCTCATCCCGACGTGCCTGGCGATACGCGTCACTCACTCGAGGCATACGACAAAGCCTAACCTAGGCTACTCTCCAAACAGAACCGTCATTCTGTTTAGGGAGCACCACCATGAGTAGCACCACCATCGATCGCACCCGTCCCACTGCCGCCATCGGTTTCGGACTGGTCGCCGGACTCGTCGTCGCGCTCGTGGTCCTGGCCTTCCTCTGGCCCATTGCCACCTCTGAGCCGCGCGACCTCCCGGTGGGCGTCGTCGGCGGGGCGCTTCCGCAGGGGGTCGAGCTGCCTGTTGACGCCACGTCCTACAACACCCGCGCCGACGCAGTCCAGGCCATCAAGGAGCGACAGGTGTCCGGCGCCTACATACTCGACCAGGCCGCGCCGGAGGTGTTGATCGCCGGGGCCGGTTTGGCGTCAGGCACCGCGGTCATCGAGAAGGTCGGTGCCCAGCTGACCGCCACCCAGGGAAAGACCCCGACCGTCACCGACGTGGTCCCGCTCGCCTCTGGCGATCCGACCGGCACCGGTCTCGGCGCAATGGGGTTCCCGCTGGTCCTGGGCGGCATCGTCGGCGGCGTCCTGGTCTCGTCGCTCGTCACCGGCCTGAGGCGCAGACTCCTCGCCCTCGGCGTGTACGGCGTCGCCGCCGGCCTCCTGGCCGCCGTGGTGACCGGACCCGTGCTCGGCATCGTCGCGGGCTCTTTCTGGGCCGACGCCCTGGTCCTCGGGGTCGCGATGCTCGGCACCGCCTCGACTGTTGTGGGCCTCAACGCGCTGCTCGGTGCCGCGGGTACCGGCGTGGGCGCCGCCATCACCATGCTGCTCGCGAACCCGATCTCAGGTGGGGCCACGCCGCACCAGTTCATCACCGGCCCCTGGGGCGAGATCGGCCAGTACTTCGTCCCCGGCGCCTCGCAGAGCCTCTTCCGTGAGGTCAACTACTTCCCCGATGCATCAACCCTGCACGAGTGGCTCGTCCTGATCGCCTGGATCCTCGGCGGCGTAACTCTTTCGGTCGCCGCCCATTTCCGGAGCTCGACACCGGTGGACGTCCCTGTCGACGAGCGCGAGGAGGCGCCCAGCATCGCCTGACGGCTGCCGCACCGTTCCGGTGAGGGCGTCGCCCGGTTTCAGTCGACCGTGTCCCCGCACAGAACGTCCAGGCTCTCCACCACGAGCCGAATCCTGTCGGGGCTCAGAAGGCGGAGTCGCCGACCCAGAACAGGTGTGATCCGCGCCCCGATGTCATCGGTCGTCTGCACACCGTGATCGGTCAGTCGGATCCGTGACCGGCGCGAGTCCGCGAGATCGATCTCCCGAGTCACCAGGCCCGAGTCGGCAAGCTTGGACAGTGCCCTGCTGAGAACGGACGGGTTGAGACCGAGGTCGCTCACGAGATCACCCGGACTGTCGACGCCCAACTTGACCGTGCGCAGCACCAAGAAATCCACGAGGTCCAGGTGTGCGGCGGCTGCGACGTGCACCCGGGCGTCGGCCACGACCAACTTGTTCAGTCGGTAGAGCGCATCGAGCAACTGCAGCTCGGGGGCGTCGGTGTCAGCCATGGGAGAAATCTAACATTCGATTATTATTGACATGCGTCAACTATTGCAGGTTGGGTATGGGTATGACTGAAGACAGCGCCACCACACCGGGCCGGATCGATTTTCACCACCACTTCATGCCGACCGCCATGCTCACCTCAGGTTTGTTCGGCGACACCACCGGCTGGAAATTCCGCGACGAGGACGCGTGGTCACCGCAGGTCAGTGTGGACTTCATGGATCGCCTGCAGATCGACACCGCGATCCTGTCCGTACCCAACGATGTGGAATCGCGACTGCCGGAGAACAAGCGGCATCACTTCGCTCGCGAGGTGAACACCTTGTCCCGTCAGGCGGCGGACGACCACCCGGGGCGCTTCGGGCTGTTCGCGCACCTACCGACCCCGACCGACACCGACGCCGCACTCGAGGAACTGACCTATGCATTCGACGTGCTCGGGGCCGACGGCGTCACCCTGACCAACGTCTACGGCACCGGCGATCAGGCCCGATCCCTGGGCGACCCGATCTTCGAGCCACTGTGGGCTGAACTCGATCGCCGCAACGCGCTGGTGTTCCTGCACGGCGAGCAGACGCCGGGCAGCAATCGGGCCCCGAGCAGGTTCTTACCCACCCCGATCAGTGAGACTCCGAACGAGACCTACAAAGGCGCAGCCGATCTGGTGACCAGCGGACGCAAACGGCAGTATCCGAACGTGCGGATCATCCTCGCCCATTCAGGGGGCAGCACGCCCTATCTGGCTGCCCGCGTCGCCGCTCTGTGCGCGTTCCATCTCGACTGCGAACTGACTGCAGACCAGATCATCGCCGACTTCCGGACGTTTTACTACGAGACCGCCCTGTCAGGATTCGAGACGAATCTGGTGGCGCTCGAGAACTTCGTCGACCCGAGCCACATTCTGTTCGGCACCGACTTCCCCGCCGCCAACCCGCGCACCGCCGGCTGGTTCACCGACAACGTCGACGAGTACTTTGCGACTCGTCCCGCAATGCTCGCGAAGGTCATGCACGACAACGCCTTCAGTCTCGTACCCCGGCTGACCGGCGGAGCCCCCGCGCACCGGTGAACCTCGACACCCGGCGGAGCCGTCAGGTCAGCGCGGGGTAGCGGGGGTCGGCGTCGGAGCGTGCCTCGTACAGGTCGAAGTACGTGGGAGCGATTTCGGCTGCCGATGTGCCGGGTTGTCCGGATCCGATCCACACGCTGATCGCGAGATGCGCTGCGTACACGCCGTGTTCAGAGAGCACGTTGTGCAGGTTGAGAACCCAGTTGCGCAAACCGGCTGAGGCGATGTTGATGTTCGCCATGGCCGGTGACGGCTCCACCGATCCGCCTCCGGCGGTGATGATGATGGTGCCGGTTCTGGCGGCGATCATGTCGTCGACGACCTGTTTCACCACATGTATCGCACTGAAGTAGAAGTCGAGCTGCGGTTGAAGATTGGCCGGCGTGACCTCCAGGACGCCGGCAACGGGCAAACTGGTGTCGGCCGCCGAGACCTCGAGAACGTCGACGGTTCCCAGGGTTTCACGGATCTGGGCGAACGCCGCGGTGATCGATTCCGCGTCGAGCAGATCGGCGGTGAAGGCAGTCGCCGCGATCCCCTCGCCGTTGAGCACGTCGGTGAGGGAATCCAGCTTTGCCTGATCACGGGCGACGAGCGCGACGGTGAAACCGTTCCGACCGAACACGCGGGCGATCTCCAAGCCCATCCCTGGCCCGGCACCGACTATGACAATCAACGACACGTTCTCACCCCTGAATGGTTACTGTTTGTGTGCAACCACATGGTCTGTGTGTTTCACCGTCGGCACAAGAAGGCACATTCGTGTTCGTGAGGAGCGCTATGTCCACCAGTGAGAACGCAACGGTCGCAATCGACGCCACCCTGCCCGGTCCGTGCGAGGGGTGGGGCGACGATGCCCCGTTGATCCGCAGCATCCTCGACCGTGTCGGAGACAAGTGGGGCATTCTCGTGATCGCCGTTCTCCGTGACACACCGATGCGATACAAACAGTTGCACCGCAGCGTCCCTGGCATATCCCAGCGGATGCTCACCCTCACCCTGCGCCACCTCGAGCGCGACGGTCTCGTGACGCGCACCGTCTACCCCGAGGTACCGCCGCGCGTCGACTACGCCTTGACTCACCTCGGTGTCTCACTCCTCGAACACGTACTGGGCATGGCGATGTGGGCGTCAGAACACACCGAGGAGATCCGACACCACCGTGACGCATTCGACCAGCGGCAATCAGGAACAGCCTGAGAACGCATGGCCCCCAGCACGCCGGTTTCCACGAAAGGGACGTCATGCCCCGCACGATCGCCTGGCCCGAAGGGACCTGGACACATGAACCCGCCGCCGTCGCGGTCGACGATGACGGGATGCGTGTCACCGCCCGCGAGGGCAGCGACGCATGGCGCATCACGTCTTACGAATTCGTCCACGCCTCGGAGCACGCACTGCTGGCCCCATTGCCGCTCGAGTCCGCGGTCGAAGTGCAATTTCGCCTCGACTTCGTCCACCAATTCGACCAGGCCGGCATCTTCGTCAAGACCGACGACACATCCTGGATCAAGGCCGGCATCGAGGTCGCCGATGGAGAGGCCAGCCTAGGTGCCGTTGTCACCCAGGGCACCTCGGACTGGTCGCTGCGCCCGGTGGTCGAATGGACCGGGCATCTGGTGACCATCCGGGGCAGCCGGTCCGGCAACGCGCTCACCGTCCGCGCCCGTGTCGACGACGATCCCTGGCAACTCGTTCGAGTCGCCCCTTTGACCCCAGACGCCGAAGTGACAGCGGGGCCGTACTGCTGTGCGCCGCTGAACGCCGAACTGACCGTTCACTTCACGTCATGGCGCAGCGATCACGCCGACGCCGGTCTCCATCCAGAGCCCTGACCCGCGGTGCACACGCACACGGGGTAGGTGTTGTCCCGCCACGACGGGGTCATCGGTTCTTTCTGACGTGGTGGTCCAGGAAGGCGATCTGGTCGGTCACGATTCCCTCGAAATGCGGATCCAGATAGGGCTCGAAGTGCGAGATGTCGTACGACAGCACTTCGCCGTTGGGGATGCGGTTCACGATCCGTTTCGCTTTCGCGTACGGGGTGACGTCGTCACCGGTGGCCAGCTGCACCAGCGTGGGTGCGAGGATCCTGTCGAGATGTCGGCCCGGCGAGTACAGCGGCACCCGGAGAACAACTCGAGCCGGGACGTCGTTCTCCACCAGGAGTTCGTCGCGCTTGTCGCCGGCCATCGCCATCACCAGGTCGTAGGCGCCGGGCGAGGTCATCATGGCGAGCTCGCCCGGCGTCCCGACCGACTTGACGCGGTGAGGCGCACGGCCAAACCACGCCCCCACCTGATCGCGCACGCCGGCCCACGCCAGCCGGGCAACGTGTGCCGGAGCTTGCGAGAACGACGACGCAGGTCCGCTGACGTGCGGCACCTGGGCGATCACCGCGGACAACGCGTGATCGTGGGCGGCAAGATCCAGGACATGGCCGCCGCCGAACGATGAACCCCACGCCACCACCCGGGTTGCGTCGACACCGGCCAGGCCGCGCGCGTACGCGATCGCGGTGCGCCAGTCGGCTTGCTGGGCGGCGATGTCGAGCAAGCGACGCGGCTCGCCGGCACTGGCCCCCCAGAACCGGTAGTCGAAGACCAACGCTGCGTACCCCGCCTCGGCGAACCGGGACGCGTAAGCGTCGAGACGGAGCTCGCGAAACGCACCGAACCCGTGGGCCAGCACGACGATCGGCGGGTTGGCGACCCCGTCGGGGCGGTAGAGCCAGGCCGCGCACTCGACACCCTCGGAGGCAAAGGTGACATCGTCGCGAACGTACGTTCGTCGGGACCCGGCGCCCTCAGGTGCAGCGGGATCGTTCATCGTCATTCAAGAAACTTAGCAGCGCCTTGATCGCCGCTCAAGATACCCTCGACGACCCCGCCACAGGCGTCCGCGGCCGCGGTCAGTTCTTGAACGGATTGAGCGATTTACCGAGCCGATAGCCGACCCACAGCGGTACCGGTTTGACCGCCGCGGCAGTCACCTTGTTCACCACGCCCGGCACACAGACCGGCGCCCCCTTGTCGACCGCGTTCCATCCCTCGCGGACCACGGCGTCTGCCTCCTGCCACAGGAACGCGGGGAGTTTGTTCGAAGCGTCACGGGTCCCCATGACGTCGTGGAACTCGCTGTGCGTGAAGCCAGGACACAGAGCGGTCACGTGGACACCGTGGGGTTTGAGTTCCATGTCCAGCGCCTGGGACAGGTTGAGCACGTACGACTTGATGGCGGTGTAGAGCAGGCTGGCCGCCGGCGGCATCAACGCCGCCAGCGACGACACGTTCACGATCCGACCGAACCCCCGTTCCTTCATCCCGGGGACCGCGAGATGGGCGAGTTCGGTGACCGCAGTCATCATCACCTGGATCTCGTTCGCCAACTCCACGAACGGGGTGTCGGCGAACGCACCACTGCCCGAGAGCCCTGCGTTGTTGATCAGGATGTCGACGTCGAGGCCGAGCTCGGTGACACGCGCCATGATCGCCTGCGGGGCAGCAGGATCGGTAAGATCCGCGGTGATGACGTCACACCGCACGCCGTAGTCGGCGGTGAGGTCTTTGGCGAGCGCCAACAGTCGATCTTCTCTCCGCGCGACGAGCACCAGGCCCACCCCTCGTTGAGCCAGGTGCCGAGCGAAGGCCGCACCGATCCCCGCGGACGCACCCGTGACCACGGCCGTTCTTCCCGAAATCGACATCACAACCCCTATATCTTGATTTGCAGTCAAGGCATACCTTCGCATGCCTGCCGCCGGATTGCTACATGTCGGCCATGAGTGCGCGCGCCCTGCTCACGCTGTCCTGCAATCGCGTGCGGACCTGACGGGTGATCGCCGCCGGGGTGTCATCCGCATCGATCAACTCCGGGACGCCGAGCACCACACGCGCGCCCACACGCGTGTCATCGGGGTAGGCGATGCCGATCGGCAGCAGTGCGACCTCGACGTTGCCGGCGATCCCGTGCGCGATGTGGCCGATACCGCTGGCGATCGGCAGCAGCGTCGACGGGTCGGTGACGTTGCAGGTGCCTTCGGGGAACACAGCGATGCTGTCGCCGTATCGCGTCGCCCGATCGACACAGACATCGATCATCTGTCGGCCGGCCGCGACCGCGGCGCGCATCTGGTGGTCCTTCGGTCGAAAGACCGGAATCCCTCCCATCACGTCGATCTGGGCCCGCTGCTTGGCGTCATCGAACAACTCGTCCTTGGCCAGGACTCGGATGTGGCCGATCAGGCGCCGAAGCGGCGTACGGAATGCCGTTGCAGCGAGGACGAATTGGTCTTTGTCGGACAGATGGTTGGCGCACACGACGAACCTGACCTCGCGTCGTCGTAACGCCGTGATGCGATCACGCGCGTCATCGTCGTATCCGATGACCGGGCGGTATCTCGCCGCGAGATAGGCGTACGCCGCCCGCGCCCTCAGGACCGGTTGGCGGTGGGTGCCGTAGAAGGCGTACACCTCATCAGCGTTGGCGAGAGCGATCTCCATGAACCTACGGTACCGTAGGTTCGGCGCTTTCTTGAACGCAGATCAAGTATTTTTAAGACGCCGTCGCCGACGCAGGGGTCACCACCAACACCGCCTACTGGTATTTCGACTACAAGGATTACCTGCTGGTGGCGGTACTCGACGAGATCCTGGCCGAGGCCAGCCGCGATGCGATCGCGGCGGGCTGATCACCGAATCAGGCCCCTGGAGCACGCTTCGATGCCGACGACAACGGCGGCGATCCCCCTCGGGGACCGCCGCCGTTGTCGTTCTCGCCTCGCGGCGAGATCAGTTGCGGTAGTAGCCGATGTTGTCGAAGACGTTCTCGCGGATGTCGGAGATCGTGTAGCCGCTGATCGACGACGGGAAGCAGCCACGCTGCTTGGTCGTGATGTTGAGCCTCTCGCCCGGCTTGAGTGCGGCGGAGAAACGACGCTGACCGTTGAACTCCTGCAGCGTGGTGTTGCGCATGGTCACGCCGCCGACGTTGGTCGCGGTCATGGAGCGGACCAGCGTCCCCACGAACTCGGTGCGGTCGCAGTACACGACGCCGGTCAGACGCAGCTCCGGCGGAGCCACGGCGTTGGCCGGAGCCGCGCCGATGATCCCGGCGGTGCCGACCGCTGCCGTCGCCAGGGTCGCAGCAGCGACTCGCTTGAGGTTGTGCACGTTCATCTTCATTGGTGTCCCACCTTCTCCATCAGCCGTCGTTGGTCGAATCAGCCGCCCGTATCGACGTCACGGCCAATCCGCTACGTCTCAAGTGCAATGCACGGCTACCGATTGCATCGGCGAAACGAGCAAATCGGTTACCAATGATCGTCAAATTGTTACTTAGGGTACCCTTGCTGAGACCCCGGACGGGGCGTGAAAGTGAGCAGCAGATTGTCCTCAGCGGTCCCCCGCCGACGCGCCACCGGTGTCGTCGGACTCGTGGTCGTGCTGCTCGCACTCGTCGTCGCATCCGTCGCGATCGGGTCGCGCGCACTGGGCCTCGGCGAGGTGTGGGACGCGTTGTTCGCTCCGCAGGACGCCGCCCGTGACGTCGTCGGCATCGTACGTGACCTGCGCATCCCCCGGACCGCGCTCGGCGTGGTCGTCGGCCTGGCCATCGGCGCCGCCGGCGCGTTGACGCAGGCGCACACACGCAATCCGCTTGCCGACCCCGGACTGCTCGGGGTCAACGCCGGTGCGGCCTGCGCCGTGGTCGCCGGCGTCTACCTGCTCGGCATCAGCACCCCGATCGAGTACATGGGCTTCGGACTTCTCGGGGCGGTCGTGGCCGCGGGTCTGGTCTTCGGTGCCGCGGCGCTGACCCGCGGGGCCTCGCCGATCACCCTGGTGCTCGCGGGCACCGGACTGTCAGCGATGTTGCTGGCCATCACCTCGGCGATCGTTCTCACCGACACCGCCTCGCTGGACGCGTGGCGGTTCTGGAACGTGGGGTCGGTGACCGGTCGCGGCACCGACGTCCTCTACGCCTCCGCCCCGTTCATCGCGATCGGCCTGGTCCTCGCCCTGGGCAGCGGATTCTTCCTCAACGTGCTCAGTCTCGGCGACGACATGAGCCGATCGCTCGGATCGCGGATCGCGGTGGTGCGCATCGTCGGCATCGCGGCGATCACCCTGTTGGCCGGCGCCGCCACCGCGGCGTGCGGCCCGATCGTGTTCCTCGGTCTCGTCGTACCGCACCTCGCGCGGTTCATCGTCGGCCCCGACTACCGCTGGGTGGTCCCGTACTCGGCGCTGCTCGGCGCCATCATGCTGCTCGTCTCCGACGTCATCGGCCGCGTCATCGCGCGACCCGGTGAGATCCAGGCCGGTGTGGTGTTGGCCGTGCTCGGGGCGCCGTTCCTCATCAAGCTCGTCCGGGCCCGACGTCTGGTGGCGGTGTGAGCACGACCGCGGCCGACCGGACGTCGGCCCCACCCCCGGTCACCGAGGTGAAGAGCGCGGTGCGACGTCACGTGCTCCGCGTCGGGCCCGCATCGTTCCTCGTCCGACCACGGGTCGTCGTGGTCGGTGTCGTGACCACCGTCATCACTCTGGTGTTGTTCGCGCTGAGTGTCGGCACCGGCGACTACCCGCTCAGTCCCGTCGACGTGGGACGCATCCTGCTCGGCGGCGGCACCCGGGTGGAGAACGTCGTCGTCTTCGACGTCGCCCTCCCGCGCGCGCTGATCTCCGTCCTCGTCGGCATCGGGTTCGGCGCATCCGGTGCCCTGACCCAGACCATCGCCCGAAACCCCTTGGCCACACCGGATGTCCTCGGTATCACCGCGGGCGCCAGCACCGCGGCGGTGGCCGCCATCGCGTTCGGGTCGAGCTGGGGGTCGTGGTTCGCCGACATCGGCGTCCCGGCGGCCGCGCTCGTCGGCGGTGCGCTGGCCGCGGCGCTGATGTACCTGTTGGCGTGGCGCGGCGGGATCGACGCGTTCCGGCTCGTGCTGATCGGTGTCGCCCTGACCTGGGTGTTCCAGGCCCTGACCGGTTACGCCCTGACCCGCGCGGCGATCAACGACGTCGGGCGCGCCCAACGCTGGCTGGTCGGGTCGGTGTCGGATGCGTCGTGGTCGTCGGTGGTGCCGGTGGCGATCACGCTCGCCGTGGCGGCGGTCGTGCTGGGGTTCGTCAACCGCGCGATGTCCACGCTGAGCCTGGGGCGCGACATGGCCCAGGGACTCGGTGTCCGGGCGGACCCCATCTCCGCGCTGGGTCTCGTCGTCGCGGTGGCCATGGCCGCGATCTGCGTCTCGGCCGCCGGTCCGATCGCGTTCGTCGCCCTGCTCGCACCGCAGATCGCGATGCGCATCGCCCGTGTCGCCACGCCACCACCTCTCGTGAGCGGCCTCATCGGCGCGGTCCTCGTCGTCGGTGGCGATCTGCTGTGCCGGCACTGGCTGCCCGACGGCATCCCCGTCGGTGTCGTGACCGCGGGCGTGGGCGGACCGTTCCTGATCTATCTGATGATCGCCGTATCGCGAAAGGCCTCCGCATGAGCACCGTCGACACGCACGGCACATCGGCACCGGCCGACCGCCTCTCCGCGTCGGGACTGACCGTCGGGTATGCCGCCGACCCGGTGATCACCGACCTCGACGTGACCATCCCGACCGGTCGGGTCACCACCGTCATCGGCCCGAACGGCTGTGGCAAGTCGACGCTGCTGCGCACCCTGGGCCGACTGCTGACCCCACGCGCCGGGACGGTCGTCCTCGATGGCGCCGACATCGCCTCCCGTAAATCGAAGGACGTCGCCCGCACGCTCGGGTTGCTGCCGCAGAATCCCGTTGCGCCGCAGGGACTCACGGTCATCGACCTCGTCTCCCGCGGACGCCACCCGCACCAGTCCTGGTACCGGCAGTGGTCGCGTGACGACGAGAAGGCCGTCGCGCACGCCCTGAATCTGACGTCGACCACCGAGTTGGCCGACCGCGCGGTCGACTCCCTGTCGGGGGGTCAACGGCAGCGGGTGTGGATCGCGTTGACCCTGGCGCAGGAGACCGACCTGGTGATGCTCGACGAGCCGACGACGTTCCTCGATCTCGCCCACGCCGTCGACGTGCTCGACCTGGTCAACGACCTCAGCTCCGACCACGGCAAGACCGTCGTGATGGTGCTGCACGACCTGAACCTGGCTGCGCGGTACAGCGATTCACTCGTGGTGATGCGCGACGGGGCGATCATCCGCGAGGGTGCCCCCATCGATGTCATCACCCCCGTACTGCTCGAGGCCGCGTTCGGTCTGCAGTCGATGGTCCTCACCGACCCGGTGTCGGGTGGGCCGCTGATCGTCCCCGTGGGCCGCTCCGGTCGCTGACCCAATCCGCCAGTTGGGCACGTAAACACGCCAGTTGGGCACGTACACCCGTCGAGTGGGCGGTTGCGGACGTTCACTGGGCGGTTGCGGCGGGCGGGTATCCGTATCCGCCCAATCGCGGTCCGTATCCGCCCACTCGACGTCATTACGTGCCCAAGTGGTGGGCGTACGTGCCCAACTGGCGTCAGATGGCGATGGCGCCGGTGAGCCACCCGGCGGCGGCGAACAGTGATGCCGTCAGCTCGATCAGGATCGCCACCCCCGCGGCTCGCAGCGCCGCGATCGCACCCCGCCAGCCCGCTCGGACGTCTTGATCGCGAGCCCACTCGGCGACGAACGCACCCGCCAGGAACCCGATCGGCAGGCCGATCACCGGGATGACGAAGAACCCGACGATGCCCGCCAGACCACCGATGAGCACCGTGCGGTTGGAGATACCGGACCGCTTCATCGATCGTCCGGCGACGAGATACTTGAGCACCGCGGCCCCGACGATGAGTACGGCAGCGCCCGCGACGACGGCCCACGCCCAGCCCCCGACGAAGAGCGCCCAGATGACGATGGCCGCCAGCACCAGCGACGGCCCCGGCAGCATCGGGACGATGGTCCCCACCAGGCCGATCACGATCACCAGGGCGATCAGCAGCTCACCGACCGCCGACATCGACTACTTCTCCACGCTGATGCGCCCCGACGAGATGTCCTCGTCGGTGTCGGTAGGTTCGGTCGACGCGTCCTCGTCGTCATCCCATCGCGGCAGTTCGGAACGTTCCGTGGGCTGATCGGCGCGGTCGGCGGGACGGTCCTCCCGCTCGGCGGGCACAGCGGCCTCATCGGACGAGTCCTCCGGAGGATCGACCAGGGGCGGGTCACCGGCCTGGGCCCGCCGGGCGATCGACTCGACCGAGATCCGGTCGGTGGCCGGGGTCGGCTGCACCGGGGGCTGCTGCACCGGGTTCTGGGCGGGCGGCGGCCGATTCGTGGCGGCGATCGCCTCGGTCGCCCCCGCCGGAGCAGGCGCGGACGGACGGACCCCGCTGATCGGGCGCACCAACCCGGCCGCATCGGTGGCGCGACGACGAGCACCCTTGACGTCGTCGGCGGTCGCCACGACGACGCCCATCCGACGTCGCCGGTAGCTCTCCGGCTTGCCGAACAGTCGGATGTCGGTCTCCGGGATCGTCAGTGCCGCAGCGACGTTCTCGAACGCGATGCCCGGCTCGTCGCGGCCGCCGTAGATGACCGCGGACGCACCGGGGCTCGCCAGGGTGACGTCGACGGGCAGGCCGAGAATGGCCCGCGCGTGCATCTCGAACTCGGAGAGTCGCTGCGTCGCCAGGGTGACCAGACCGGTGTCGTGCGGACGCGGGCTGACCTCGGAGAAGTAGACGTCATCGCCCTTGACGAACATCTCGACGCCGAAAACGCCGCGCCCGCCGAGCTTCCCGTCGCCCAACGCGGTCGCGATCCGGGCCGCGATCGACATCGCCGCGCCGTGGGCGGCCGCGCTCATCGCCTGCGGCTGCCAGCTCTCGACGTAGTCGCCGCGTTCCTGCCGGTGACCGATGGGCGCGCAGAAGTGCGTCGTGAGCCGACCCGTCGCCGGATCGACGGCGCGCACGGTCAGAAGCGTTATCTCGTAGTCGAAGTCGACGAACCCCTCGACGATGACCCGCCCGCCGGACACCCGCGCACCGGATGCGGCGGTCTGCCACGCCGCGTCGAGATCCTCGGGGCCGCGCAGCATCGACTGCCCCTTGCCCGACGACGACATGGTCGGCTTCACCAGACACGGGTAGCCCACGCGCTCGGCGGCCGACGCCAGCTGCTCGGGGGAATCGGCGAACGCGTACGCCGAGGTCGGCAGCCCGAGCTGCTCGTCGGCCAGGCGCCGGATGCCCTCGCGATTCATCGTCAACGACGTCGCCCGCGCAGTGGGGATCACCTCGGTGATCCCACGACGCTCGGCCTCGACGAGCGCGCTGGTGGCGATCGCCTCGATCTCGGGGACGACGTAGTCGGGACGCTGGTCCTCGATGAGTCCGAGCAGCGCATCGGGGTCGGTCATGTCCATGACGAAGCCGTGATGGGCGACCTGATGGCCGGGCGCGTTGTGGTATCGATCGACGGCGATCACCTCGACGCCCAGACGCTGGAACGCGATCACCACCTCCTTGCCGAGCTCACCGGCGCCGAGCAGCATCACGCGGGTCGCCGACGGCGACAACGGCGTGCCGATCCGTGACGAGATCCCCGTGGGCGCGGGACCGGGCGGCGGTCCGGGTCGCACGGGCGAGCGCGGCGGCTGCGGGGCGGGACGGGGCGGGCCCGCCTTCGGTCCGTCGGGAGTGTTCATGGCTTCGGGGGTCATCCGATCTGGGTCATCCGAGTTGGGCGTGCACGTAGCACCAGCGCCAGGTCTCGCCCGGTTCCGCCGATCGCATCACCGGGTGGTGGGTGGACTTGTGGTGGGCGGTCGCGTGCTTCCGCGGGCTCGAATCGCAGCAACCGATGTATCCGCAGCCCAGGCAGCGTCGCAGATGCGCCCAGTGCTCGACGCCCTCCTCCGCGCAGCCGTGGCAGGTGTCCTGCGGGCCCGTGATCGGGTCGTCGGTGGGATCGGCGGCCGTCGCGAGAAGGTCGTCGCATCCCTCGGGTTCGACATCGCTGGGGCCGATGAGTCGGTGCATCACCGAGCGTCTGATAGATCGCACCCGATCATTGTCCCGTATCTTTGACGCGTTCGGCCACCCGGTGACGACCCCCGGGCCCGAGCGGTCGCCGTAGGGAGAGGCAGCACTCGTGGATTCCGCACTGCTCGTCGTGATCGTGGTGTCGTTGGCCATCGCCGCACTGTCGCGGCGATATCAGTTCGCGTCGCCTCTCGTCCTGGTGCTGTGCGGACTCGGGGTGTGCTGGATCCCCGGTCTCCCGACCCCCGAACTCGACCCCGACGTCGTGCTGTTCGTGATCCTGCCGCCGCTGCTCTACTCGGCCGCCCAGGACAGTTCCTACGTCGCGCTGCGCAAGAACATGCGAGCCGTCGGCCTCCTCGCGGTCGCGCTGCCGCTGGTCAGCGCGGTGGTCGTCGGCTTCGTGGCCTACTGGTCGCTGCCCCAGCTCCCGTTGGCCGCGGCGCTGGTCCTCGGCGCGGTCGTCGCTCCCCCGGACGCGGTGTCGGCCACCGCCATCGGACGGCGCCTCGGTCTGCCGCGGCGGATGACGACGTTGCTCGGGGGCGAGAGCCTGCTCAACGACGCGACCGCGTTGACCGCCTACCGGTTGGCGTTGGGCGCAGCGGTGGGTGCCACCACCACCGCGTGGGGCGGCATCGTGCTCTTCGCGGAGGCCGCGATCGGTGGTGTGTTGGTCGGCCTCGTCGCGGGTGTCGTCATCGCCAAGGTCCGACAGTGGCTCACCGATCCGCCGATGGAGACCGCACTCGGCATCGTGATCCCCTTCGCGACGTACTTCGTCGCCGAGGAACTGCATGCCTCGGGCGTCATCGCCGTCGTCGTGGTCGGGCTCTACCTCGGGCAACGCTCGGCGCGCGAGGGCTACGCGACACGACTGCAGGACACCGCGGTGTGGCGCTCCATCGACGTCATGCTCGAGTCCTTCGTCTTCCTGCTCATCGGTCTGCAGCTCCCCGAGGTCCTCGACGGGCTCAAGGGCCGGTCGGTGGGGGTCATCATCTGGTCGGGCGTCGCGGTCCTGGCCACGGTGATCATCGTGCGAATCCTGTGGATGTTCCCGGCGACGTATCTGCCGCGGCTGCTCTCCCGCCGAATACGCGACCGCGAGCCGGCGCCGACCCCGGGCTCGGTCTTCGTCATCGCGTGGTCGGGCATGCGCGGTGTGGTCAGCCTCGCCGCCGCGTTCGCCATCCCGCTCACCACCGACGACAACATGCCGTTCCCGGCGCGCGACGAGATCATCTTCCTGACGTTCGTCGTGGTGGTCGGCACGCTGTTGATCCAGGGCACGACGCTGCCGTTGCTGATCCGGGTCCTCGGTGTCCACAGCGACGAACGGCGGACCGATCTGCTCGCACTCGCCGCGGCGCAGGACCGGGCCGGACGCGCGGCCGGCAAGCGTCTCGAGGAGATGGCCGAGGAGATCCCCGACAACGACGCCATGCACGAGCAGGTGCAGATCCTGCAGCGCTGGATCCGGTCGCGGAAGAACCTCGCGTGGGAGGAACTCGGGCGCGGCGAGGAGGAGCTCGGCGAGAGTCCCACGGTGGCGTTCGGGCGGATGCGTACCGAGCTGCTGCAGGTCCAGCGCGAGGTGTTCATCAACGAACGCGACGCCGGCCGCATCGACGACGAGGTGTTGCGCGGCGTGCTGCGCCAACTCGACCTCGCCGAGGGGCTGTCGGACCGGTCGGGCAGGAAGCGCGACTGAGGACTCGGCTCAGGCAGGCTCGGTGACCGGGGTGTGGGCCGCGAACACCGTGGTCTCCTCGGACCGGCCACGCAGGGTCTGGCTCTCCAGTCGCTCCCAGTGCTCGCTCTCCGCCGCCGCCGCATCCACCGCGCGCTGTGAGGCCAGCGGTCGGGTCGGGTCGCGCTTGGCCAGTTCCGACAACCGCGCCGACTCGTTCACGGCGTCGCCGATGACGGTGTACTCGAATCGCTGGATCGCACCGACGTTGCCCGCGACGACCGGGCCGTAACTGACGCCGATGCCGGCACTCAGTTCCGGGATCTCCTCGGCCAGGCGCCGGGAGATCTCCCGGCTCGCCGACAGGGCCGCACCGGCGCTGTCGGCGAGGTCGATGGGCGCTCCGAACACCGCGAGCACGGCGTCGCCCTCGAACTTGTTGACCAGCCCGCTGCGCTCCTCGACCTCCTGGACGATGACCGCGAAGAACCGGTTGAGGATCGTGACGACCTCCGACGGCGGCCGATCGGACGCGAGCTTGGTGGAGCCGATGACGTCGACGAACACCACCGCCACCGTGCGTTCCATGCCGCCGAGCTCGGGGTCGCGGCTCAGTGCGGCCTCGGCGACGTCCTTGCCGACGTGTCGACCGAACAGGTCCTGCAGCCGTTCGCGCTCCTGCAGTCCGGTGACCATGGAGTTGAACCCGGCCTGCAGCTCACCGAGCTCGGTGCCGTCGAAGATGACCACGTCGACGTCGGTGGCTCCCGCGCTGACCTTCTTCATCCCGTTGCGCACGCTGCGGACCGGCGCCACCACCTGGGACGTGTTGAGGACGGTGAGCAGCAAGCCGGTGAACAGGGCGGTGGCCACGAGCACGGTGATGCCGACGAACACATCGGTCTTGGAGGTCTGATCGCGCAGCAGCGAGAAGGTCACCACGAAGAACATGCCGACGATCGGGATACCGGATCCGACCATCCACGAGATGAGAGCACGGGTCCGCAACGCACTGCGCTTGCGGCGCAACTGGAGGTCGGCGGTGATGATCTGGGCTGCGACCGGTCGCAGCGAGAACTCGCTGAGCAGGTAGGAGATGGCACAGACCACGGTGCCGCTCAGCCCGACCACGAGGAACACCTTGGGGATGAGGCTGGGGTCGAGGACGCCGTAGGAGATGGTGAACAAGATGACCGCGCCGATCCAGAAGATCGACTGGAAGGCGGTCAGCTTCCACGGGATTCGCCGCGCCTTGCGGGCCTCGCGCGGGGTGGGGATGCGGTCCTGGATCGACCATCGGAGCTGGCGGACGATGATCGTCGTGCCGACCACCGCACCGATGAGCAGGGCGCACCCGATGTAGATGGGCAACGCGATGAAGTTGACCCACCAGAACTTCTCGTCGAACACGCTGGGTTCGGGGATGCCGACGCTCGCCAGCACGACCGCCATGACCGCGCCGATCGCGTTGGACAGCAGGATCGACCCGGTCAGCAGGATCTGGATGCGGATGCGCTGGATGCGCGGACTGTCTTTCGTGGAGCCCAACAGGATCGAGCCGTAGTCGGCGTCCCTGCGGTTCAACAGGCGCATGGCTCCCCTGATCAGCGGCATGCGCTGCGGCACTCCCGCAGCGTCTGCGAGCAATCTACCGGGCTGTCAACAGCGCCAGAGCGTTTACCGTATGTCACGCTGTGATTCATGGTTCGCGGATACGGCGGCGGTCGACAACCCGACGACTTGGACCGGAGTGGACGGTGGCTGCGCCGTGATGCTCGGCGTGCCGCCGCAGGAACGCTGCACGACATAGACGCTCGCGCGTCGCGTCGGCTCCGCCGGCTGGTGGCGCACGCGCAGTCGGATTCGCCGTTGTTCGCCGAGCTCTACCGCGGCATCGACCCCGACAGCGTCACCATCGAGGATCTGCCCATCACTCACAAGGCGTCGCTGATGGCCGAGCTGGACCGATGGTGCACAGACCGACGGATAACCGTCGACGCCCTCGATGCGTTCGTCCGCGAAGACGCACCCGTCGGCACCCGTTTCCTCGGAGAGTTTCTCTACAGCGAAACATCTGGCACGACTGGGATCCCAGGCCGTTTCGTCACCGAGGACGCAGCTCTCGCGGTGGTCGACTCACTCGGATTCCGTGTTCCGAGACCCTCTCTGCGGGCCATCGCCCGCGCCGTGCGGAAGCATGGGCGCACAGTCGAGATCGTGAGCATCGACGGTCACCACATGGGCCCGCCTCGCTACCACAATCAGCAGAACGGACCCAATCCGCGATCGTTGCGGCTCTCGGTTCTCGACCCCATCGCTCAGATCGCCCGTGCAGTTGATGATTTCGATCCGGTGACCATCGGGGGGTACTCGTCGATCCTCGGTGCGCTCGCGGCAGAACAGCTTGCCGGTCGACTTCATACCGAACCCGCGGTCCTCATGCCCATCTCCGAATCGATGACCCCCGAGGTGCGCGCACTGATGGACCGGGCATGGCCGGATGCGCAGATCATCGACCGGTACGTCGCCACCGAGGCCATGTTCATCGCGGCGCGATGTCGCTCGGGCTGGCACCACCTCAACTCCGACTGGATCATCCTCGAGCCGATCGACGCCGACGGTCGACCGACTCCGACGGGCGAGGTGTCGCACTCGACGTTGCTGACCACCCTGAACCGTCGAGTGCAGCCGATCATCCGGTACACCATGGGTGACGCAATACTCGTGCGGCCCGACCCGTGCGAATGTGGGAGTGCGCTGACGGCGTTCGAGATCCACGGTCGTTCGGGTGAGCTCATATCGTTCCACACCGCTGCTGGGCGCACCCTGATATCGCCGCTCGCACTGTCGGTGCTGCTTAGTCACATACCCGGCGTCTGGCAGCTCCAGGTGGTCCGCGACGCGCCCACCCATATCACCGTGCGGCTGTCTACGACGCCGGGCGCCGACCCCGCCGCGAGCGGGCGGGACGCCACGAGGGCACTACGCGACTTCCTCGATGCCGCAGGGCTCCGGTCCGTCGATGTCGAACTGGGATCCGAAGCCCCGCAGCGCACCCCGGGTGGCAAGTTCCTACGCGTCGTCGACCTCGTCGGTGGTCCGAGGCGCTGATCGCCGTGACCACCCCGCCGACCGTGACGATTCATTCGCGCGGGATCACCGTGCGATGCAGCAACTTTCCGCTGGTGTCGCACAGGTCGACGGTGAACGTGCCACCAAGGCCGTCGATGCGCACCTCGCCGAAGTGCTGGAACTCCGTCGTGATGGGTGAGACGTTCGCGGTGGTCGGGGCGTGGACGAAGACCTGGTCGATGCCGAACGTGCCGTCGAGCTTGCCCGCCGGGAACGCGCCCGCGTGCAACGGCCCGGAGACGAACTCCCAGAACGGGTGGAAGTCGGTGAACGCGGCGCGCGAGGGGTCGTATCGGTTGGCCGCGGTGTAGTGGACGTCCGCGGTCAGCCACACGACGTTGCGGACACGCTTGGTGCGCGAGAGGATCTGCGCCAGTTCGGTTTCGCGACCCAGCGGCTTGCCGTTGTCGCCCTGGCCGACCGCCTCGATACCGTCCTTGTCGCCGTAGGTGGTGTCGGGGACGACGATCCCGAGCGGTAGGTCGTTGGCGACGATCTTCCACACCGCGCGGGATGAGTTGAGGCCGTCGACCAGCCAACGCGCCTGCCGCGCGCCGAGAATGTGTCCGGACTGTTTGCGGGCGTTGGAATTCGAGTCCTTGTAGCTGCGCATGTCGAGGACGAAGATGTCGAGCAGCGGACCGTAGGACACCTTGCGGTAGACGCGGCCGTCGACGGCGTCGACGCGGCTGACCGGCTGCCACTCGTGGAAGGCCTGCAGCGCGCGGGCCGAGAGCACGTCGGCCCGCTTCTCCTGCGTGTACGCGGGGTTGGCGACGATCTCGCCGGGGAACCAGTTGTTGAACGTCTCGTGGTCGTCCCACTGGACGAGCTGGGTGGTCGATGCGGCGAACCGACGGTAGTTGCGGTCGGTCATGTTGTAGTTGTAATTGCCGCGGTATTGGTCCAGCGTCTGGGCCACATCGGATTTGGCCTCGGTGACCACGTTGCGCCAGACGCGACCGTCGTCGAGCGTGACGGTCTCTTTCAACGGTCCGTCGGCGTAGACGGTGTCGCCGGAGTGGATGAACAGGTCGGCGTTCCGGTCGGCCAGTGTGGAGAACCCGTGCAGTCCACCGATGGCCTCGTTGATGCCCCAGCCCTGGCCGACGACGTCGCCGGACCAGTTGAGTTTCACCGCCCCCGGCAGCAGGGGCGCGGTCCGGAAGGTGCCGGTCAGCGGCTGCGATCGGGTGCCGCGGTCGGACAAGAGCGTGACCCGGTAGTGGATGGTGGCGCCCGCGGGATGACCGGTGACGCGAACGCGTCCGGTGCCATCGGTGGCCGGGGTCAGCAGTGGACCGGTGAAGCGGCGCGGGAACGCGAAGTTCTCGAACAGCGAGGTCTCGACGATCATCCGCGCCGGACTGTCCGAGCGCGCCCAGATCAGCGCGCCGTCGGTGCGTGGGTCACCGGAGGCTATGCCGTGCGACAGCGTGGGCCGTGCGCGGATGAGCGCCGGCGCCGCAGAGGCCTGTGGGGTGAGCAATCCGCTCGCGGGGACCAGCAGTCCGGCAGCGGCGGACGAACGCAGCAGAGCACGACGAGAGACAGACATGGCTCGAATCGTTGCCCACGAAAACGAACAGGAGGTGAACCCCGGCCCCGCCTTCATACGTCGAGTGGGCGGTTGCGGACCACCAGTGGGCGGCAGTGCCCAGTCGACGTCCGTAACCGCCCAGTCGACGTCCGTAACCGCCCAGTCGACGTCCGCAGCCGCCCAGTCGACGTCCGTAACCGCCCAGTCGACGTCGGCAGTAACTCAGCCGGTCGCGGACGCCAGGCAGTAGCTGAGAGGGCTGGGCTTCGCGAACGACACGATCTGACCGCCGGGGCAGTCGATGGTCGGCGCGGGCACGCGGCCCCGCACACGGATCACCTGGGCGCGATCAGCCGCGGGGGTGTCACAGGGCGTGGCACGGAAGTCGACGAGTGTGCCGGTGGGCGAGGGCACCGAATAGCATCCGCCCGCCGCAAAGTTCGGCACGATGCAGAGTTTTCCGAAGCCCGGCTGGGTGAGCTGCGAGTACTGGCCGACGCCACAGTCTCCCGATGCCTGCTGCAGCGCCGAGGCGACGATGAACGTGAAACCTGCTGCGGTGCAGCTCGACTTCTGCGGGGTGATCCCCCGGTCGGTCGCGGTGAGCGACACACACTCACCGGGACTCGAGTACATCGGCTCGGCCGAACGAGCAACCGAGGTCACCGGCGGCACCGACGACGGCGCCTGTGCCACATCGTCATCGGAACCGCCGCCGGTGAACAGCGAGATGAACAACGGGACGGCGACCCCGATGATCGCCAGAGCCCCGATGACCGCGATGATCCGCTTGACCCGACTCGACGGTGTCGACATCCGCGAGATCCACGGACGACCCTCGATGGGTTCGACGTCACGCGACTCGTCACCCCGCTGCCCGGGCGTCACCGGCTCAGATGATCGCGCGGCGGACGATGGTCTCGTCCCGACCCGGTCCGACACCGATGCAGGAGATGTGTGCGCCGGCGAGCTCTTCGAGGCGAAGCACGTAGTTCTGTGCGTTCTGCGGCAGGTCCTCGAACGTGCGGCATGCCGAGATGTCTTCCCACCAGCCGGGCATCTCCTCGAAGATCGGCTTCGCGTGGTGGAAACCGGTCTGCGTCATGGGCATGTCGTCCACCCGCTCGCCGTCGACCTCGTAGGCGACGCAGATGGGGATGGTGTCGATGCTGGAGAGCACGTCGAGCTTGGTGAGGAAGTAGTCGGTGATGCCGTTGACACGCGTTGCGTAGCGGGCGATCACGGCATCGAACCAGCCACAGCGACGGGCGCGACCGGTGGTGACACCGACCTCGCCGCCGGTCTTGGCCAGGAACTCGCCCCACTCGTCGAAGAGCTCGGTCGGGAACGGACCCGACCCGACGCGGGTGGTGTACGCCTTGAGGATTCCGAGCACCGTGGTGATCCGAGTGGGTCCGATACCCGAGCCCACCGAAGCGCCACCGGAGGTCGGGTTCGACGACGTCACGTACGGGTAGGTGCCGTGGTCGACGTCGAGCAGGGTGCCTTGCGAGCCCTCGAGCAGCACGGTCTCGCCGCGCTCGAGTGCCTGGTTCAGCAGCAGCCGGGCGTCGGCGATGCGGTGCTTGAAGCCCTCGGCCTGCGCCAGGACCTCGTCGACGACCTGCTCGGGATCGAGCGCGCGTCGGTTGTAGATCTTGGTGAGAATCTGGTTCTTGATCTCCAGGGCCGCTTCGACCTTCTGGGTCAGGATCTTCTCGTCGAGCACGTCGGCGACGCGGACCCCGACGCGGGCGATCTTGTCCTGGTAGCAGGGACCGATGCCGCGACCGGTGGTGCCGATCTTGTTGTTGCCCAGGAACCGCTCGGTCACCTTGTCGATGGCCACGTGGTACGGCATCAGCAGGTGCGCGTCTGCCGACAGGATCAGCCCGGAGGTGTCGACGTCACGGTCCTCGAGCCCGCCGAGTTCGGTGAGCAGCACGCCCGGGTCGACGACGACGCCGTTGCCGATCACGTTCTTCACGCCCGGCGTCAGGATGCCCGACGGGATGAGATGGAGGGCGAACTTGTCGCCGTTGGGTAGGACGACGGTGTGGCCGGCGTTGTTTCCGCCTTGGTAGCGCACAACCCACTGGAGCTTCTCCCCCAGCAGGTCAGTGGCTTTTCCTTTACCTTCATCGCCCCATTGGGCACCGATCAGTACGATCGCAGGCATCGCCTCAAGCTCCTTCCGGCACGGGATCACCCGGGCCGTGGGACAACTTTACTGGTTTTATCGGACAGATACCCCGTTCCGCCGCGCGTGATGGCTCGGCCCCGCCGAGAGAGGCCTCCGCTGACGTGACGACGACGGTTATCTGCGCGCTCGATGTACCCGTGCCCGACGCCTTGGACGGCCTCGTCGTGATCCGCGCCGAGAACAGCCGTGACTCGATGCGGGCCGGCGTGGCCAAGGCGGTTGCCGACGCGGCCGTGACCCGCGTGGTGGTGGTCGCGGGACCCGATCACCCCGACGCGTTCCTCGGTGCCGTCGTGGCGCGTCTGATGATCGCCGAGGCGCTGGGGGTCGAGGTCGCCTACGTAGCACCAGAGGCGACGCCGGGCACGAAGGTCTACGGGTTGCCGTCCGGCGACGCGGCCGCCGAGCTGGCGGTGTCGGGGACGGCGGTGTCGGTTCCCTTGATCCGCGACGACGCCGCCGTTGTCGTCATCGGCGAGGCCAGCCACACCGGCGAGAACGGGTCATTCACCGGCGAGACCATCGTCGACAGCGAGCGCTTGTTCCTCGGCGAGGCCAAGACAGTGCTGATCCGGCCCACCCGCACTGAGCCGGGTGTCGAAGGCGCACTGCAGAAACGATTTCGGCAGAAATGGGTCGCCGGGCGCGCCGTGCAGACCGGCGGGATCGACGTAGTGGTCGAGCGTGATGGTATCCGGGCTCCCCGCCCGGTGCACCGGTCCACGATCTACCGCCACCACGAGGACTGGAAGCTGGTCTCTCCATGAGCACCGCGACTCAGATCGCTCGCTCGGTCCGACCGGGCCCGGTGTTCCTCGGCGTGGTCGCTGCTGCCGTCGCGGGCGGGGTGTTGCTGGCGCAGTCCACACCGGGCCGCAACGCCACGTCCATCGTCGGGGCGCTATTGCTCGTCATCGGCGGGTGGGTGATCTCGTTGTGTCTCCACGAGTTCGGCCACGCGGTCACGGCATTCGCTTTCGGCGACAAGAACGCCGAGAACCGCGGCTACCTGACGTTGAATCCTCTGAAGTATGCGCACCCGGGTCTGTCGATCACGTTGCCGCTGGTGATCATCCTGTTGGGCGGCATCGGTTTTCCCGGTGGCGCGGTGTACGTGAACCAGGCCGGGTTCTCCAAGGCGCAGCGGACGATCGTGTCGTTGGCCGGCCCGTTCGCGAACATCGTCGTGGGCGTGGTGCTACTGGCCGTGATCCGCGCGAAGGTCGACTCGATCGATCCCACGACGATCAACCTCTGGTCGGCGCTGGGCATGCTGGCGCTGCTGCAGATCACCGCAGCCGTGCTCAACCTGATCCCGATCCCCGGTTTCGACGGCTACGGCGCCATCGAGCCGCATCTGTCGCTCGAGACGCGTCGCAAGCTAGCCCCGGTGGGCCAGTACGGATTCCTGCTCGTGTTCCTGGTGCTGTTGCTGCCGCCGCTGAACCGCGCCTTCTTCGACGTCATCTACTGGTTCTTCGAGTTGTCCGGCGTCAGTTCCACACTGGCGTCCATCGGCTACAGCCTGGTCGTCTTCTGGCGCTGAGTTCCCGCGTCGAACAAACGAACCCGCGTCGTGTATGACGCGGGTTCGTTGGTTGAGAGCGGATCTGTCGCTGCGATCGTCAGCGAACTACGCAGTCCACCGTGACGGTGCCGGTGTTGGTGGACGTCGGCGGCACGGTGAACGCCGGCGGAGGCACGTACGACGCCGGATTCCCGTTCGGCGTGTTCACCGTTCCGAACCCTGACGGGAAGAACGAACTCGGCAGCGACGTCGGCCTCGAGGTCGTGACCGTGTGGCTGTCACAGTATTGCCTCACCGGACCCGTTGCCGTTCCCGAGCCCGTGGAGGGAGCCGGAGTGATCGCGACGTTGATCGTGACCGGCGTGGATGCCCCCTGGGCGTTGGACACGGTGATGACAAAGGAATCCGTTGTCGCGCCGCCCGATGCGGCGGCGGTCCGTGCCGCAGCGGTGGGCGTGAAGGTCCACATACCCGCAGAGGTGACGGTCACTGATCCGGTTGCCGGACTCGTCGACGGAGCAGCGTAGAAGAACGGACCCGCGCTTGTGTTGGCCGGCATCAGAATCCCGGACACCGCACCGGTCGCGGCATCGGTGGGTCCTCCGAGCTGCCCGATGGTGCCAAATGTCACCCCTGTACTACCGGTGACTCCCGTCGGGCCGGTGCTGGGACCCGCGGGACCCGTCACACCCGTGGCCCCGGACTCGACGGTCGGTGCGACAGTGACGTTCACGGTGATCCGCACACTGCCGCCGTAGCCGTCCGACACCGTGACGACGAACGAATCCGTTTTCGCCGATGCCGGCGCATTCGCCGCCGCCGCAGCCGCTCGCGCAGCCACTGTCGGGGTGAAGGTGTAGCCACCTTGACCGTTGATCGTGACTGCTCCACCGCCAAGCGATGTCGCCGGGACGGAGTAGACGAGCACATCGCCGTTGGGGTCAGACGCCGACACCGTTCCGGTCACGACGCCCGTGGTCGCGTTGACCGTCCCAGCGGCCTGTGTGCCGGCGACGGGCGCTGTGTTGGACGGAGCGATGTCCACGGTCACCGTCACCGGGGTCGAGCCGCCGAAGCCATCGGTCACCGTGACGGTGAACGTGTCGGTCTTCGCACCTGTGGCCGACGCCGCAGCATGTCGCGCAGCGTTGGTTGGCGTGTAGATGAACTTCCCGGTCGTCGGATCGATCACCACAGCACCGGAAGTCGTTGCCCCGGAACCGCTGTAGGTGAGGGTGTCGCCATCGGTGTCCGTGACTCGGACAATGCCCGAGACCGCTCCGGTGGAGGCGCTGGGGATGCTGACGGTGGTCCCCGCGGGCGTGATCACCGTGGCACTGCCGCCGGCCAGGTTGGTGACATAGACGACGCCTTCAGAACCCACCGCAACACCGAACGGGAAGACAAACCCGTCGATGGTCGACTCGACCACACCGTTGTTGATCACCGACACCGTGTTCGACGAACTGTTGCTGACGTACACCCGGCCGTCCGGGCCCACCGCAACGCGGTTCGGGGTGATGCCCACATCGATCGTCGACACCACCACACCGTTCTTGATCACCGACACCGTGTTCGACTGACTGTTGGTGACATACACCGTGCCGTCCGACCCGGCTGCGATCCCGTCTGGCCCACCACCCACCAGGATCGTGGACTCCACAACGCCGTTCCGGATGACCGCGACCGATCTGCCGCCCATCTGCGCGACGTACACCCGTCCATCCGAACCGACTGCGATGCCATCGGGGCCGGCGCCGACCTGGATCGTGGACTCCACGACGCCGTTGCTGATCACCGAAACCCCGCTGCCGGTGGCCACATACACCCGCCCGTCCGTACCGGCCGCGATACCGACCGGACGAACACCCAGATCGATCGTCGTCTCCACCACGCCGTCGCTGATCACCGACACCGAGTTGCCATCCTGATTGGTGACGTAGATCTTGCCGTCGGAACCGGCCACTGCACTCAGTGGACCACCGCCGACGCCGATGGTCTGGACCACGACGCCGTTCTCGATCACCGACACCGAGTTGCTGCTCAGATTGACGACATACGTCCGACCATCCGCACCGACCGCGACACCGGTCGGAGTGGTACCGACACCGACCGTCGACACCGTCGGTGACGTCGTGACCGCCGGCGGCGCGTTGACCGGACTGATGTCGACCGTCACGGTCACCGGGGTCGATCCGCCGAAACCGTCGGTCACCGTGACCGTGAAGGTGTCGGTCTTCGCGCCTGTTGCCGACGCCGCGGTGTGCCGCGCCGCATCGGTCGGGGTGTAGATGAACTTCCCGGTCGCGGGATCGATCACCACGGCACCGGAAGTCGTTGCCCCGGAACCGCTGTAGATGAGGGTGTCACCATCGGCGTCCGATCCTCGCACCGTTCCCGAGACCGCGCCGGTCGAGCTGTCAGGATCTCCGACCGTGACGTCGGCGGGCTTGATGATCGTTGTGGTGCTGCCGAACAGGTTGGTGACATAGACGACGCCGTCAGAACCCACCGCAACGCCGAACGGGAAGTCGAACCCGTTGATGGTCGAGACGACTACACCGTTCTTGATCACCGACACCGTGTTGGCACCGCTGTTGGAGACGTACACCCGACCATCCGGCCCCACCGCAACACGATTCGGGGTGGCTCCCACCGCGATCGTCGACACCACCGCACCGTTCTTGATCACCGACACCGTGCCGGAACCGCTGTTGGTCACATACACGGTCCCGTCCGGTCCCACCACCACACCGTCCGGGTAGTCGCCGACGGGAATCGTGGACTCCACGAGGCCGTCTCGGATCACCGTGACCGATCCGCCGGTGTACTGCGTGACGTACACCCGGCCGTCCGCCCCGACCGCGATGCCGTCGGGGCCGGCCTCGACAGAGATCGTCGACACAACGGCGCCGTTGCTGATCACCGACACGCCGTTGCCGGTGGCGACATAGATGAGCCCGTCAGCTCCGGCCGCGACTCCGACCGGACGAACACCCAGGTCGATCGTCGTCTCCACCGCACCGTTGTTGATCACCGACACCGAGTTGCCGCCCTGATTGGTGACGTAGATCTTGCCGTCCGAGCCGACGACGGCGCTGAGTGGACTGCTACCCACGTCGATGGTCTGGACCACGACGCCGTTCTCGATCACCGACACCGAATCACTGCTCAGATTGACGACGTAGGTCCGACCATCCGGCCCGACCAGGACCCCGGTCGGGAAATAACCCACGCCGACAGTCGACACCGTCGGTGATGTCGACACCACCGGCGGCGCGTTGACCGGGGCGATGGGCACCGTCACCACGATCTCGGTCATTCCACCGAAACCGTCATCGGCGATCACTGTGAACGTGTCCGTCTTGGCCCCCAGCGCCGACGCCGCGTTGTGCTGCGCCTCCGCGGTCGGGGTGTAGGTGTAGGTGCCGTCGGTGTTGACCTGCACGTAGCCCGAACCACCGTCCGTGAACCACGGACCGGAGTAGGTGGGCGTATCGCCGTCGCCGTCGGTGGTCGAGACCGAACCGGTCACCACACCGCCGGCTCCCGGAGCGCTCTGAGTCGGGATGCCGGCAACGGGATCGGAGTTCACCGGGACGATCGGGACCGTCACCACGATCTCGGTCATTCCACCGAAACCGTCATCGGCGATGAGGGTGAACGTGTCGGTCTTGGCGCCGTTCGCCGAGGCCGCATTGTGCTGTGCCGCCGCAGTCGGGGTGTAGATGAACTTGCCCGTCGCAGGGTCGACCACCACCGCACCGGAAGTCGTCACACCGGATCCGCTGTAGGTGGGGGAGTCGCCGTCGACGTCGGTGACGTCGATCGTGCCGGCGACGGCGCCACTCTGCGGATCGGGTGCCGCCGTCGTGTAGCCGCCCCCTGCCACGATCGACACCGTGCCCGCATAGAAGTTCATCACGTAGACATCACCGTTCGTGCCGGTGGCGAGCGCGAACGGCCCCCCGCCGACGGCGTTCACTGTCCTGATGACCGCGTTGGTCGCGGGATCGATGACCGAGAGTGAGTTGTTTCCCTGGTTCCCGACGTACACCAAGCCGTCGGCCCCCACCGTGACGCCGAACGGGCTGGAGCCCACCGAGACGACCGAGGTCACCGTGTTCGTGACCGGGTCGATGGCGTAGACCTTGCTTTCGGACTGGGAGACGACGTACACCGTGCCGTTCTGGGCCACCGCCACCCCGGCTGCGCCGTTTCCCACTGAAACCGTTGTCACCGAGTAGTCGTCGGCGGGGTCGATGACAGAGACCGTGCCGCTGAAGTAGTTGCTGACATACACACGCCCGGACGCGGACACCGCGATACCCGTCGGATGTTGACCCACCACGACCGAACGCACCTCGCCGGTCGTCGTGTCGATCACCGACACCGTCCCCGATCCCTGGTTGGTCACGTAGACAACACCGTTGGGCCCCATGGCGATGCCGAACGGAGTGGATCCGACCGTGTAGGTGGTGACCACTGCTCTGGTCACGGGGTCGATGACCGTCACGCGGTTGTTCTGATTGGTGACCACGTACACGTATCCGTCGGACCCGACACCGACACCGGTCGGGTTGCTGTCGAGCTGGATCGTCCCCGTGACCTCCTTGGTGACGGGATCGATCACCGTGATCGTGCTCTCGTTGTAGCTGGTCACGTAGATCACGCCGTTGGGGCCGACGGCCAGGCCGTTCGGGCCACTGCCCACGGCGACTGTTTTCACCACCGTTGTCGGGGCGCCACCCACAGTCGGCGCTGTGTTGACGGGATTGATCGGTACGATCACCGCGATCTCGGTCTTCCCACCGAAACCGTCATCAGCCACCACGGTGAAGGTGTCGCTCTTCGCACCCGTGGCCGACGCCGCGTTGTGCTGCGCCGCCGCGGTCGGGGTGTAGGTGTAGGTGCCGTCCGCGTTCACCGTGAAGGTGCCGGTCGTGCTGGTCGTCGTCGCCGGGGTGAACCTCACCGGGTCGTTGTCGCCGTCGGTGGCCGTCACGGTCCCGGTCACCACACCACCGACGCCTGCAGCGCCGGGTGTCTGGACGCCACCAACGGGATTGGCGTTGACCGGGGCGATGGGTACCGTCACCACGACCTGGGTCGTACCACCGAAACCGTCATCGGCAACCACGGTGAACGAGTCGCTCTTCGCGCCCGTCGCGGACGCTGCGTTGTGCTGCGCCGTCGCGGTCGGGGTGTAGGTGTAGGTGCCGTCGGCGTTCAACTTCACCGAACCGGTGCCGCCGGCTGTGGTCGTCGGGCCGGTGTACTTGACCGGGTCCTTGTCGCGATCGGTGACCGTGACCGTGCCGGTGACCGCGCCCGTGGTCGGGTTGGTCTGTCCGGCAGGCTGGTTGGCGGGAGCGACGGGGGCCGCGTTAAGCGGGGTCAGCGGGACGGTGACCACGATCTGCGTGGTCGCGCCACGTCCGTCGGTCGCGGTCACGGTGAACGTGTCCTGCGTCGCCGACGCCGGCGCACCCGTCTTCGCCGCCTGGTGCCGCGCATCAGCGGTCGGCGTGTAGGTGTACGCGCCTCCGCTGGTGACGGTGACCGTCCCGCCCTTGGTGCTCGTCGCCGACGGCGCGCTGTATTTGACCGGGGTGCCGTTGCTCGATCCCGCCGACACCGTTCCGGTGATCGCGCCGGTCGTCGGGTCGGGGGTGCCGACCACAGGGGTGTTCGGGGTCGGCGGCGCAGTCGAGGTGATCGGAACCTGCACAGTCACCGACGATTTCGAGATCCAGTTGCGCGCGGTGACGGTGAACGAATCCACGGTCGCGGTGATCGGCGCGGTCTTCGACGGGGTGTAGACGTAGCGGCCGTTCTTGTCGATGGTGACGGTGCCGTTGGTCGGCGCGGTCACGGTGTACCACTGCGGCAACCAGAACGGGCTCGTGAACTGCGCGCTACCGGTCACCACACCGGTCAGAGGATCGACCATCTGCGGGCCCTGCACCGTCGGGTACGGCGAGAACACCGACTGGAATCGACGGAACACCGCAGCGACCAAGTCGCCCAACGGGTTCGGCGGAGCCACCGGAGCAACCGGCGTCGTCGACGCATTACCCGCGTTCAGACCGAAAATCGAGAGAACAACAGCGGCCAACGCCGTCAACGGCGTCACCACCGCCTGCGACGCCGGCGCGACCATCGGCGCCGACGAGACCGCCGACACCGAGGCCAGCGACACCGCTGACGAACCCTGACCGGTCGAGGTGACGACCGGAGCCGAACCCACCACCGGCAGGCTCGACGACGGGATCAGCGGCGTCGACGACGTCCCCGACGTCGCACCGGTCGTGCCCGACGACGTCGATGCCGACGTCGTCGGCGCGGTCGTCGGAGCATTCGACGCCGACCCACCGGACGATGAGCTACCCGACCCCGACTCCGATACGGGCGGCGTCGACGCAGCGGGAGCCGTGGTCCCGGTCGAGCCCGAACCCGACGTCGACCCCGAACCGGTCGACGTCGGAGTCGAGCCCTCGGACGACGGCGACTGCGGTGTGGACGCCGGCGCCGGGGTCGTTGTCGAGTTCGAGCTGCCGATACCCGTACTGCTCGACGTGCCAAGCGCACCCGAGGTGTCGCTGGTCGTCGAGGTCGAACCACTCCCCGCGGTCCCGGTATCGGTGCCCGACGCCGAACTCGTCGACGAACCGCTCGCGGTATCAGCGGCCGTCGAGGGCGACGACGCCGGCGACACCGTCCGGGTCGTCGACGACGAATCGTCCGACGAGCTGCTCCCACCCGACGACGCGCCGCCACCGGTCGCCGTCTCGGCGTTCGCCAGACCCGACCCACTGATCAAAGCCGCACCCAGACCGACGGTCAAAGCACTGGTCTTGACCCACGTCGGCACCTCACGATGCTGCGGAGTGCGATGTTGCCCCTGACCCGCCTTGGCCGCTTTCGCAGCACGAGCCTTGGCCTTCGCACGATTGTTCACCCGGTGAGTACTCATCGATCCCTGTTTCTTCGGTGCGCCCTCGCGCACAACCCGGAACAGACATCACACACCGTGTCACCAGCGACTTCTGCACTGATCATTCGACGACGAGCACAACCACCCGGGGCTATGCGGGCACATTACGAACAATTTGCATAAAAAATGTAAATCTACGCACGGGCAATGATTTCCTTAGATATCGCAACTTGTTTATGCTCGATTAAATGAACGTCGACGCGGGGGTCGCGATACGCCTGATCGGCGGTATCCGCGTCTCGCACGACGGTCACGACGTCGACCCCCAGGTGGTCGGTGGCCGTCGTTGCGCGGAGATCATCGCCTACCTCGCCGCGCACCGGCATCGAGACGTCTCGCACGAGGAGCTCGCCCGCGTCGTGTGGGCTGATCGTCGGCCGCAATCCTGGTACGCCGGGCTGCGGCAGGTGCTGTCGCGGGTTCGCGACACGATGGACATCGCCTCGCTGCCTGCGAACACGGTCCGTTCCCGCGGCGGGAACGTCCGACTCACCCTTCCCGACGCCACCGCGACCGACCTCGAGGTGGTCCGTGCGTGGGCGCAGTTGTTCACGCAGGACCCTGCTGTCGCGGTCCCCGCTGCGCGCGACGTCATCGCCTCGACCGAGGAACCCGTGCTGATCGGATCGGTGGGCCACTGGGCCGACGAGATCCGCGCCGAGGTCAACCACCTCCGCCTCCGTGCGCTCGACACCGATGCCGTCGGCTCGTTGGCCCTCGGAGAACTCGACCGTGCGATCTCTTCCGCCGAGACACTCGTGGCGCTCGACCCCCTGCAGGAATCCTCGTACCGCGTGCTGATGCGCGGCTACGTCGCCCTCGGTGAGCACGGTCGGGCGCTGCAGACCGCTGCACGCTGCCGTCAGGTCCTCGCCGACCAGCTCTCCGTGGTCCCGTCGCAGGAGACCGAGAACCTGTACCTGCGCATCCTCCGGAACGAGGTCCGAGCCGAGCCGGCGCCGAGCCAGGTGACCGCACCGGCTCTCGCACACCGGGCGACGCCTACCGACAACCTCATCGAGCGACGCGCCGAGTTGCGCACCATCGCCGACGCCGTCGACCGTGCCGGGCGCGGCTCCGGGCAGTTCGTCGTCTTGCGTGGCGAGGCGGGCAGCGGGAAGACGTCCATCGCGTTGGAGGCCCTGGAACGTGCACGCGCGGCCGGCGTCGACGTCCTGTTCGGCCGGTGCAGCGAGGAAGCGGTGGTGTCCTTCGAGCCCTTCGTCGAAGCCGTCGGTCACGAACTCGACGCACTGGGGCCGACGGGCGCACGGGAGTGGTTGCGAGAGAGAGGCACCAGGATCCTCCGGCTCGTCCCGGACGCAGCGCAACGGTTCGGCGAATCCGCGCCGGTGGCCGACGGTGATGACCGCGCCGAGGTGATGACCGCCGTGTTCGACTGGCTGACCTCGCCCTCGAGGACATCCGCGACGTTGCTCGTCATCGACGACCTGCAGTGGGCGTCCGCGGCCACCCTCGCCGTGATCCGCTACGTCGTCCACGCGTCCGAGAAGACCCGACTGTGCGTCGTGGCCACCGTGCGCGAGGAATACACCGAACACCCCGACATCCGCACGACCCTGCTCGCACCGACCCGGTCGAGTGGCGTCCATCGGCTGCGTCTGCGCAACTTCAGCGTCACCGAGGTCAGCGCACTCGTGGAGTCCGTCGGGGCCACCGTCGACCCCCTCACCCTGCATGAGCGAACGCAGGGCCTCCCCCTGTTCGTCATGTCACTGCTGGGGTCACAACAAATCGATCCCGCGGGCCGACTGCCCGACTCGGTCGCCGACTCGGTCGCGCAACGCATCCGTCTGCTCACCGGCGACGCGCGAGACCTGATGGAGCTCTGCTCGGTGGTCGGCATGACGGCGTCGCGGGCGATCCTGCGTTCGGCCACCCCCGATCTCGACGACCTCGACTTCGCTGACGCGCTCGACGACCTCGTTCGGCAGCGCCTGGTGGCGGAGTCGGAATCCGGTCACGAGGTGCTCATGCGCCACCCGCTGGTGCAGGAGTCCGTGTACGCCGACATCTCCGAGGACCGCCGACGCGAGCTGCACACCCGAGCGGCCCTGGCCCTCGAGAAGCAGGGCACGGTGACCGATCCGTCCGAATACGCCCGCCTCGCCTATCATTTCAGCCGGGGCATGGAGTCCGGTCGTGACGCCGCCACCGACTATTACTGGCGCGCGGGCGACAGCGCGGTGGCCATCGGGGCCTACGAGGACGCCGTGGTTCTTTATCAGAGCGCCGACGAACGCCTCCGTCCACCAGGGGATTCCGAGATGCGGTGTCGCCTGCAGGTGAGCCTCGGTCGCGCCCAACGCAGAGCGCGCGACGCCGGCTACCGGGCGACACTGCTGGGGGCGGCCGACATGGCCCAGCGCCTCGGCGATGTCGATCTACAGGTCGGTGCCGCGCTGGCCAACGAACAGCAGGGCGTTCTCGCGGTTCAGATCGTCGTCGACACCGAGCGAATCGCCAGTCTGTACGCCGCGGTGGCGGCGCTCGAATCCACCGGTCGCCCGGACGGTTCGGCGATCGCGCTGCTGCTGGCGCAGTTGGCCGTGGAACTGATCTGGGCCACCGACGACGCCACCCGACGTGACATGGTCGATCGTGCCACCGCCGCCGCGCGGTCGGTCGGCGACCGTGACGCACTCATCGCCGTGCTGACCTCGACGATGATCGCCGTCCGGGGGCCGCAGCTGGCCGACCGTCGCAAACAGGCCTATGCCGAACTCACCGAGCTGCTGGCCGCGTCGCCGAGGCGAACCGTCGACCCGATACAGACGATCTGGATCGCGCGGGCGCAGATCGAGTACGGCGAACTGCCGGCTGCCGCGGCGACGGTGGCACTCATCTCGCCTGCCCAGATCGCCCAGGACGCCGAACTGGCGTGGCTCGTGCTCAACACCGAGCACTCGATCGATGTCGCCGCGGGTCGACTCGAACGCTGTGAGCACCGGCTCGAGGCCCTGCGTGCGATCCCGGCATCACCTACCGACACCTACTCCTGGGGGCGGTTGCTGCCCCCGGTCTTCAAGTTCCGCATCCTGCGGGGAGATCTCGGTGAGGTCGTCGCGGCCGCCGACGGACTCCGGGAGCGTTTCGAGATCGTCGACTTCTACCGGATGGGTCTTGCGGTCGCGTACGCCGACGTCGGCGAGCTCGACAAGGCCACCGATCTCGTCGACTGGTACACCCCCGAGCGCATCGACGCCCTGTCGCTGGACCCACTGTGGCTGTGCTCGATGTCGATGCTGGCGCGCGCGGCGGCACACGTGTCCGACGCCGACATCTGCGCGTACGTCTACGACATCCTGGTCCCCTTCGCGAACGAGACCGTAGGGATCGGCGGGATCGTCCTCGGGGTCGTGCACCACCATCTCGCTGATCTCGCCATCGCACTCGACGACCTCGAGTCGGCCCGAGTCCACACCGACCACGCACTCCAAGAGCACGACCGGCGCGGGTTCCGCGGCTGGTACGCCGAGACCGCTGCTCTGGCGGTCCGGCTGGACCTCCGACGCACCGGGGAGGCCGCCGATCACCTCGTCGCCCGAGCGCGCCGCTGCGCGACCGACACCGGCGCGACCGCGGTCCTGCGACGTCTCGACGCGGCACTGTCCGCGCCGAGTTCCGGCCACCTTTAGGGTGGTGCAATGGAATTGGACGAGGCGGTCGCGATCCGTCTCATCGGCGAGGTGCGGGTCGTGCACCGGGGACATGTGGTCCACGCACGGGTGGTCGGGGGCGCGCGCTGCGTCGAGGTCCTGGCCTACCTGGCCGTGAACCGGCATCGCGAGATCCCGCAGGACGAGCTGGCCGGTCTGCTCTGGCCGGAGAACCGGCCCCAGTCCTGGTACGCCGCACTGCGCGGTGTCCTGTCCCGCGTCCGCGACACCATGGAGTTGGCGACGATGCCCGCGGGCAGTGTCCGGTCACGCGGCGGGAATGTCCGGTTGTCGCTGCCCGACGGGTTCGTCACCGACATCGAGCTCGTCCGGCGGTACTGCTCGGCACCCGGTGGCGATCTGGACACCGCGGTTGCCGACGCCCGACGGGCGCTGGATCTCACCGTCGAGTCCGCTCTGATCGGCGCCGCGGGGGCATGGGCCGACGACGTGCGCACCGAGATCGAGCACCTGCGCCGCCGGGCTCTCGAGATCGATGCCGGCGGGTCCCTGGCCCTCGGCCGGCCCGCGCGCGCGATCGCCTCGGCCGAGGGCCTTCTCGCCATCGACCCGTTGCGCGAGAGCGCCTATCGCACGGTGATGAGCGGATACCTGGCCCTCGGCGAACGAGGGCAGGCGCTGCAGGTGGCCGCCCGGTGCCGTCAGATACTCGACGACGAACTGGGGGTTGCGCCGTCGGCCGAGACCGAAGCCCTCTACCTCCAGATACTGCGCGCCGACGAGTCCGGCTCCGCGGTGCCCGGCTCTGCAGTGGCACCGCCGACCATCGACATCGGCGACGAGTTCGTCGGTCGCGGGGCCGAGTTGCTGGCCATCACCGAGGCCATCGGTCGCGCCGATCGGGGACGTGGTCAGTTCGTCGTCGTCGCCGGGGAGGCGGGTAGCGGCAAGACCACGATCGCACTCGAGATCATGAAACGTGCGCACGCGGCCGGGGCCCACATCTTGTTCGGTCGGTGCAGCGACGAGGCCGTCGTGCCCTTCGAGCCCTTCGTCGAGGCCGTCGGCCGGGAGCTGGACGCGCTCGGCACGAGCGAGGCCCGTGAGTGGTTGCGCACCAACGGCACCGACATCCTGCGCCTGGTGCCCAACGCCGTGCGGCGGTTCGGCGAGATGGCCCCCGCGCGGCCCGAGGTCGACGAGCGCGCGGTCATCATGACCGCGGTCCTCGACTGGTTGACGTCATCGGTCAGGTCGGGACCGACGGTCCTCGTGATCGACGACCTGCACTGGGCATCCGCCGCGACCCTGGCGGTCATCCGCTATCTGATCCACGCATCCGAACAGAGCCGACTGTGTGTCGTCGCGACCGTCCGCGACGAACTCGCCGATGGCGCCGACATCCGCGCGACGCTGTCGGCGCCGACACGGTCGAGCGGCGTGCACCGTCTGCATCTCGGCGGGTTCAGCATTGCCGAGATCGGGGCGCTGGTCGACGCCGCGGACACCGCGTTGGACCCGGCCACCCTCTACGAGCGCACCGACGGGCTCCCACTGTTCGTGGCCTCGCTGATCGGCTCGTACGAGCCGGGTGCCGGCGGCACGCTCCCGGCGTCTGTCGCGGAGTCGGTCGCCCAGCGGGAGCGACTGCTGTCCCCTGCTGCGCTAGCGTTGCTGCAGCTGTGTTCGGTGATCGGCATGGTGGCACAACGGCTCGTGTTGCGCTCGGTCGCAGACGATCTCGACGACGTGGCGTTCGCCGACGCACTCGACGAGTTGGTGCGCAACCGACTGGCCACCGAGAACCCCACTGGTACCAAGATCCGGCTCCGCCACCCCCTGGTGCAGGAGTCGGTCTACGCCGGTATCACCGGCCGCCGACGCTCGGAGCTGCACACCCGCGTGGCACGGACCTCGGAGCACCTCGGCGGGGTGACCGCCGCGGAGGACTACTCCCGGCTCGCCTACCACTTCAGCCGGGGTCTTGACTCCGAACGTCCTCGCGCCGCCGAGTTCTCCCGCAGGGCCGGCGACAGCGCGATGTCGATCGGGGCCTACGAGGACGCCGTGGTGTTCTACGCGAGCGCGGCCGAACAGCTGGTCCCGCGTGGCGATTCCGCGCAGCGGTGTCGTCTGCTGGTCGACCTCGGTCGCGCACAGCGCAAGGCACGCGATCCGGCGTTCCGCCCCACCCTCTTCGACGCGGTCACCATGGCGAAACGGCTCGGCGACACCGAACTGCAGGTGACGGCCACGCTCGCGAACGACCAGCCGGGCACCCTGTACGTGCACATCCACTCCGACCACGAGCGCATCGACACCCTCTACGACGCGCTCCACGTGCTCGAGGCCGACGGCCACGGGGACGGATCGGCGGCCGCACGTCTGTTGGCGCAGTTGGCCATCGAGCTCCTCTGGGTGGCCGATCCCCGCGTGCTCCGCGATCTGCTGACGCGATCGATCGGTGCGGCACGCGAATCGGGCGACCAGGACGCGCTCGTCGCCGCCCTCTCGGCCGTCCTGGTGGCCCTCCGGGTGCCGCTGTGCACCGAGATGCGTCACGCGGCCTACACGGAACTGATGACCCTGCTCGACGAGTCGCCGACGCGACGCGTCGACGCCCTGATGTCGACGTGGCTCGCGCGCAACCAGATCGAGTACGGACATCTCGCGGCGGCCGTGCGCACCAGGTCGGCGCTGACCCCGGCCCGGGTGTCGCGCGACCCGGAGTTGGCGTGGCTGGTGCGCAACATCGATTTCTCGATCGATCTGGCCGCCGGCCGACTCGCGCGGTGCGAGGCGACGTTCGAGGCGCTCCGCGACATCCCCGCCTCACCCGCGGTCACCTACACCTACGGCCGTCTGCTGGGACAGTTGTTCGCCCTGCGGGCGCTACGGGGTGACATGAGCGAGATCGTGGCCGCGGGCGACGGCATCATCGAACGCCTCGACATCGTCGACACCTACCGCGTCTGTCTCGCGACTGCGTACGCCGACGTCGGAAAATTGGACGCCGCAATCGAACTCGTCGACTGGTACGACCGGCGCCGGATCAACGAGATCCCCGGCAACCACATGTGGCTGGCCACCATGGCCACCATCGGGCGCGTGGCCGCGCAGGTGCGGAACACCGAGGTCTGCCAGATCGTCTACGACCTCCTCCTCGAGCACGCCGGCGAGAGCACCATCACGTGGGCGTCGATCTACGGTGTCGTCGACCATCATCTGGCCGAGCTGTCGATCGCGCTCGATCAGCACGAGCGGGCCGCCGCCCACCTCGACGTCGCGTTCACCGAACACGAGCGACGCGGCTTCATGGGGTGGTACGCCGAGACCGCCTATCTCGCGGCTCTTCTCGAGACCAGACGGGACGGGTCGCCGTCGGACGCGACCGTCGGTCGCGCCCGTCGTCTGGCCGACGACGTCGGGGCCACCGCGGCGCGTCGACGGATCGATGCGCTGGGTCAGATCAGCCGGCCGGCGCAGTCGTCACGGGACTGATCGCGACGACCACCTCGGTCGCGGCGACGCCATCGTGCCCGTCGCTGGCCACGATCAGGAAAGAATCACGCTGCGCGGCGACCGCGCCACTTCGGGCCGCGGCATCCACCCGCGCCTCCGTGGTCGGCACGTAGACGAAGGTCCCGTCGCACGCCATCATCACCAGACCGCGGTACGGGCGCGACGCGGACCAGCTGACCGCATCGGCGTCCCGGTCCAGGGGACGTACCGACCCGGTCACCGCGCCGGTCACCCGATCCGGGGCGTCGACCGACACCGCCCCGAGCACCGGAGCACGGTTGGTCGGGACGACCGGCACCCGGACCGTCACCGCGCACCGGCCGAAGCGGTTGCGTGCGGTGAGCGTGAACCGGTCGGTCCCGGATCCACCGGCCTGGCGCACCTTGTGTCGTGCCGCGGAGATCGGGACGTAGACGTAGGTCCCGTCGGTCTCCACGAACACGGTCCCGTCGGTCGCGGCGCCGACACCGACGGCGAGCGGGGCATCGGTGCGACTCACGAAGCGGACGCGACCGGTGACGGCGCCGGTCAGCGTGTCGACGCTCTGCGCACCCATCTCGGTCGCCGTCGGACCGAACCGGCACCGGAACCATTCCGCCGCCCTACGGACGGGATTGTTCGTGTGCGGGGTGCGCATCATCGTCGCGCTGACGCATCCGGTACTCACGCGGCAAGGGTAGAAACCGATTGCATACGAAATGTAAATCTGAGTGACGGTAACGACATCATCGGGCGTCACCCGCCCACGAGGGGGTCAGTCGCGGGTCGTGAGGCCGCGCACCGACGCAGGGATCTCGCCATCCGTGGCCCCGACGGGCTCGCCGTACACGATCCGGGTCGGCACGACTCCGGTCCACACGGGTTCCGACGGTTCGCCGGGCGGCCCGCTGCGGGCCTTGGTGATCCACTGACCGTCCCGGATCGCCAACGCGAGGACCACGGTGGCGGCGATCTCCTTGCCGGTGTGTGCACGCACCTCGTCGACTCGACCCGGTATCAGCTTGTCCGACAACACGTCCAGCGCATGGGACGGATCGACGTCGACCTCGTCCAGCGTTCCCCGGACGACGGCGGAACGATAGTTGGCGGAGTGGTCGAAGAGGGTGTCGGCGACGACGAGACCGTCGAGCACGAACGCGGTGAGGGTGACCGGCGCACCGGTCGCCACATGCCGGAGCGCACCCGCGCCGGTCGAACCATGGATCAGGATGCGGTCGCCGTCACGGGCGAAGAGCATCGGCACCGACCACGGCAACCCGTCGACGACCGTCGACAACGTGCCGACCTTCACCTCGTCGAGGATCTCGTCCAGCAGCGCCCGGTCGCCGCCGCGGTCAGGTTTGCGGTGCAGTCGGTTCAGCGCGTCGGCGGTCATGCCGCCCATCCTCTCCGACCGTTCTCGGACCGCGCCAGTCAGTTTTCGGCGGACCCGTCCGGCCCGGCCGATGTCCGCAGGCGCCCAGTCCCCGTCCGTAAGCGCCCAGTCGACGTCCGCAGCCGCCCAGTCGGCGGGATCACCAGGTGAGGTCGCGGTGACAGGCCCGTTGGATCTCGATGGGGTCGACCTGGACGGTCGCATGGTCGAGGCCGTGGCGTTCGAGCACCGCACGGGCCGCGGTCAGGACCTCGGCGTTGGGCTGGTCGCTCCCGAGATGCACGGTGGCCACGTCCATACCGGTGGTCAGCGTCCAGACGTGCAGGTCGTGGACGTCGTGCACCTGGGGCAGCGCTTCGAGTTCGGCGCGCACGGCGGCGACGTCGACATGTGCGGGCGCCCGCTGCGACAGGATGCGCAGGGCGTCGAGCGCCAGACGGATGGCCCGCGGGGCGACCCACAGCGCGATCAGCACGGCGACGACGATGTCGGCGTAGCCCCAGCCGGTGGTCAGCGCGATGATGCCGGCGATGAGGACGCCCACGCTGCCGACCGCGTCGGCGAGGACCTCCATGTACGCACCGCGCACGGCGATGCTCTTCTCGGAATCGCCGCGCAGCAACAGCATCACCACCAGGTTGGCGGCGAGCCCGACGAGCGCGACGACGATCAGGGTCAGACCGGGGACCTGCGGATCGGTACCCAGACGCTCGACGGCCTCGTAGAGGACGAACACCGCTACGCCGATGAGCAACACCGCGTTCGCGACGGCGGTGAACACCTCGGCGCGGTGCCAGCCGAAGGTCTTGGCCCCCTCGGAACCGCCGTGACGCGCCAGCAGCAACGCGATCAGTCCCATCGCCATCGCGACGACGTCGGTGAGCATGTGCCCGGCGTCGGCGAGCAACGCCAGTGAATCGGCCATGACGCCGGCGATGACCTCGACCACGAAGAACGTGCCGATGATCCCCATGCCCACGACCATCGGCCAGAGGCGACGGTCACCGACCGAATCCGCCGACGGCGCGTGGGAGTGGCTGTGTCCGTGACCCATGCCCGCCAATATATGCGGATTTGCGCATATAAGACAACGGGTACGGGGGAACTGTCGCCCACCGCACGCTCGACACGTCGTTTCGGCACGTTCGGCGGGTTGTTTGGGCCCGCTCGGCGGGTTGTTTGGGCCCGCTCGGCGGTCAGCGCAGCGTGGCGATCGCGGATTCGCGCTTGAGACCGGCCACCATCAGCAGGTCGACGATGATCGACCGCACCTGACCGAGGATCACCGTCTCCGACAGCCCGCTTCCGGCCACGAGCTCGGGCTTCGCCTTGCGCGCGATGCTGCGCAGCACGCGTGCGGCATCGGCCCCGTCCGGCGAGTCGCCCGGATCCGCGAGCAGCATCCCCCGGAGGATCTCCAGCGCCGCGACCAGCTCGGCCACCACGTCGATGACGTCGGAGTGCATCGCCTCGCCGTGCTGGATCCCCGACAGCGCCCGGCGGGCCATCACCCGGATGTTGCGGACCGCGTTGTCGATGGGGTCGGCGGTGGCCGCGAGTCGCGACAACCGGTGCCGCGAGTTCCAGTACAGCGGCGATATGTGGCTGATCTCCTTGCCGCCACTCATGTCCGCGCGCATGGTGTCGATCGCACCCTGTGTCCCACGAGCGCGGCTCAGGGCACGGGAGATGACATCGGCGTCGGACGTCCGCAGCCCCTCGACGACGCCGTCGACGACGAGTCCCATCGTGGCGAGGACGGCGGCGGCGTCACGTCGTGCCCGCAACACCGGATGGGTGGGGATGAGCGCCACGATGATCACCCCGATGACGCCGCCGATGAGGGCGTCGATCATGCGATTGAACCCGGCCGCCCCGCCGGGCGGCAGGAGCGTGGCGACCAAGACTGCCGAGCTCGCGGCCTGGATCGGCACGAGCGGTCCGCGATCGAGCGAGACCGCGACGATCATCGCGAGCGCGACCACGACGCTGATCTGCCACCAGCCCGAGCCGATCCATCGGACCAGGAGGTCGCCGACGCCGATGCCGACGGTGACACCGCCGACCATCTCGACCGCGCGGCGCCAGCGTTGGCCCAGCGACAGTCCGAGGGAGATGACGGCGGCGATGGGCGCGAAGAACGGGGTGGGGTGGCCGAACAGATGCGTCGCGATGGCCCAGGCGGCGCCGGCGGCGAGCGAACACTGTGCGATGGGCAGCAACGACAGCCACACGCGGCGGGTGCGCGTACGGACGGCGGGTGGGAGCTGGTTGTGTCGTCGGCGCAGGGACGCCAGGAACGCCTGCAGTGCGTGGCGCGGCGCGTCGTCGGACGCGCCGCGGGTACTCGGACCTCTAGGCGAGGCCGAGTTCCGCCGCGGCGGTCTCGTCACTGTCGTTCAGGAGATCGAGGCACCGGTGGTATTCGTCGTTCTCGCCTATGGACTGCGCCGCACGGGCGAGTACGGCGACGCATCGCAGGAAACCGCGGTTGGGCTCGTGGCTCCACGGGACGGCTCCGAAGCCCTTCCATCCGTGGCGACGCAACTGGTCGAGGCCGCGGTGGTACCCGGTGCGGGCGTAGGCGTAGGCGGTGATGACCTCGCCGGAATCGAAGGCCGCCTCGGCCAGATACGCCCACGCGATCGACGCGGTGGGGTGCGCGGCGGCGACGGTCTTCGCGTCGGTTCCGTTGAGCAGATCCGATTCGGCGTCGTCGTCACCGGTGAGCAGGGTGGGCTGTGGACCGAGAAGATCTCCGAAGGACGTCACCGTCCTATTGTGCACACCGCCGGGTCCACGCGGCGCCACCGGCAGCACGAACAGATGGTGCGACGGCCCACCGGACGTTCGATAGGGTGAGCGACTGCGGGCCGATGCTCCGCTCTTCGCGGGGTCGACGGGAGCGGCGCGGCGATGGCCGGAGGCCCCGAACCACACGACGAAGGTGAGGACACGGATGTCGCATCCGGACGACACGGGCAGCTCAGCGGTTGGGAAAGCGCTCTCGGCCATCCGACGTCTGCGCCGACCGAGCACCCCGCCGACCGTCGAGCCGTCACCGTCCGCCGACCAGTCCGTCGCCCCCTCTCCGAGAGCGACCACTGAGGACGCGTCGGACGTCACACCGTCCGCAGCGGCCGACATCCCCGGGGTCACCGACCACGAGGACTCCGCCGAGGCATCGGACGACGACGACTCGTCGGACGATTCAGAGGCAGAGAGTCCTCCGGAACCGACCGAGGGGATCGAGGCGATCGATGATGAGCCGTCGGAGCCCGAGGCGGAGACCGAGTCCTCCGAGCCCGAACCCGAGGCGTCAAACGAACCCGTCGCGGTGACCCCGGCGGTCGACCTCGACGACGACCCGGAGAACGCCGAGAACGAGATCCCGTCCGCCGAGACCGGCGATGAGGTCGTCGATGAGCAGGCGACGACGTCCGTCGACGTCGAACCGACCGAGGCCGAACTCGCCGCGGCTGAACTGGCCGACGCAGAGATTCCCGTCGACGAACCCGCCGACGATGAGGTCCCGACCGCCGAGCCCGCCGCCGAAACCGAGGTCGCCGCCGAGCACGAGCCCGAACCCGAGGTCGCCGCCGATCCCGAGCCCGAGGTGGTCGCGAAGCCGGAGCCCGAGCCGATCGAGGACTCACCCGCGCCGTCGCTGGAGAAGACGTCCGCCGCGCCCGCGCCCGGAGCGCAGGCAGCTGCCGGCGACGCCGGCTGGCGCTCCGACACCGCTGCCCCGCAGTACATCCCGCCGGCGACGGCCACGTCGTCGGCGACACCGGGAGGACGATCACGCAAGGTCGTCCTGTGGGTTGCGTCGATCGTGGTCATCGTGGTGGCCATCGCCGCCGTCGTCATCGCCGTGGTCGCCACCCGCGGTGAGCCCACCAAACCCGATGCCGACCAGGCCGCCGACGCCGCGACCACCTACACGACGGCGTTGAGCAACGGGGACCTGAGCACCCTGCGCTCGATCACCTGCGGCGAACGCAAGCAGTTCTACGACACTGTCGACGACGCGGCGTTCCGTCAGCAGTTCGAGACGCAGAAGGCCAACAACGAACTGGTCGGCGTCCGCGGGGTCAAGGCGGCGCGCGTCGTCGACGGGTCCGACGCCGTCGTCGAGGTGACCGCGTTCAACACGAGCACCCCGGAGAAGACCACCGACGTCGCCCTGCGCCTCCGCAAGGACGGCGACGCCTGGAAGGTCTGCACGGCAGGCTGAGCACCGACACCGCCGACGACACGGCCCCCGACCGCAGCATGCGATCGGGGGCCGTGTTCGTCCGGGCGGGAGGTCAGGCGCTGATGGACTTCCCGGCCGACTTGAGGTCGTTGCAGGCCTCGACGACGCGCTCGGTCATCCCGGCTTCGGCCTTCTTGAGGTAGCTGCGCGGGTCGTAGACCTTCTTGTTGCCCACGTCGCCGTCGATCTTGAGGACGCCGTCGTAGTTGGCGAGCATGTGGCCGGCCAACGGGCGGGTGAAGGCGTACTGGGTGTCGGTGTCGACGTTCATCTTGATGACGCCGTAGCCCAGCGCCTCGTCGATCTCGCTCTTCAGCGAACCCGATCCGCCGTGGAAGACGAAGTCGAAGGGCTTCTCGCCCGCGGATTCTCCGAGCTTCTTCTCGGCGACCTCCTGACCGAGCTTGAGCACCTCGGGCTTGAGCTTGACGTTGCCCGGCTTGTAGACGCCGTGGACGTTGCCGAACGTCGCGGCCAGCAGGTAGCGGCTGCCCGCATCGCCGGCGCCGAGCGCGTCGACGGTCTTCTCGAAGTCGTCGGCGGTGGTGAACAACTTGTCGTTGATCTCGTTCTCGACCCCGTCCTCCTCGCCACCGACGACGCCGATCTCGATCTCCAGGATGATCTTGGCCGACGCCGCCTTGGCCAGCAGATCCTTGGCGATCTCGAGGTTCTCGTCGAGCGGGACCGCGCTGCCGTCCCACATGTGCGACTGGAACAGCGGGTTCTGACCGTTGTCGACGCGCTCCTGCGAGATGGCGATCAGCGGACGGACGTAGGTGTCGAGCTTGTCCTTGGGGCAGTGGTCGGTGTGCAGTGCGACGGTGACGTCGTAGCGCTCCGCGACCACGTGCGCGAACTCGGCGAGCGCGACCGCGCCGGTCACCATGTCCTTCACACCGAGGCCCGAACCGAACTCCGCGCCACCGGTGGAGAACTGGATGATGCCGTCACTGCCGGCGTCGGCGAAGCCCTTGAGGGCCGCGTTGATCGACTCGGACGAAGTGCAGTTGATCGCGGGGAACGCGTAGCCGCCCTTCTTGGCGCTGTCGAGCATCTTGGCGTACTGCTCGGGGGTGGCGATGGGCATCGGGTTGTCCTCCAACCGGGTAGGTCTGAATCAGTGCGCGAGTCAGTCCACCGCCCGGCCGATGGTGGGCCGTGGGCGCAGACGCTCGCGAACAGTATGGCAACTCACAACCGCCTACGTCCCGCTCCGGTGCCGACGACCACCCCACACACAGAGTTTCCTCAGGACCGACCCGCTATTGTCGGTCCCGTGAATTCCACCGCCCTGGCCGAAGCCGCGAGCCACACGACCACCAACCTCGCGTTGCTCCCGGGCTTCCTGGACCCGATCACGCTGCTCGGATACTTCGGGACCTGGGCCCTGGTGGGCCTGCTGGTGGTGATCCTGGTCGAGTCGGGTGTGCTGTTCCCCGTACTCCCGGGTGACTCGCTCCTGTTCGTCGCCGGTCTGGTCGCGGCAGGCGAATCTGCCGAGGTCAGCAAGTTCGCGTCGCTGTGGCAGCTGCTGCTGTTCATCCCGATCGCGGCCATCATCGGCGGGCAGATCGGTTACTGGATCGGCCGTTACGCCGGTACCGCGATGTTCGCCGAGGGCAACCGCTTCCTCAAGAAGCGCTACATCGACGAGGCGCACGCGTTCTTCGAGAAGCGCGGACCGATCACCATCTTCCTGGCGCGTTTCGTGCCCATCGTGCGCACCCTGGCCCCGATCGTCGCCGGTGCGGCCCGCATGAACGCGGCCCTGTTCACCGCCTACAACGTGCTCGGCGCGATCGTCTGGGGCTGTGGCATCACGCTGCTGGGGTACTGGCTGGGACAGTTCGAGATCGTCCAGAAGCTCATCGAGCCGATCTTCATCCTCATCGTGCTGGTGTCGATCGTCCCCATCCTCTGGGAGTACTACAAGCGCCGCAAGGCCGCCGGTCCCCCGCCGCCGGTCGAGATCGACGCTCCGTAGCTGGAACCCGCTCTCAACTGACAAACCCGCCTCGTGCACGAGGCGGGTTTGTCAGTTCCGGGCGGGTTCATGCCGCGACGAGGTGCAGTCGCCACAGCCAGTCGCGCACCATTGGAACCACCCTCCCGTGTTCGAGGTCGTCCCACGTCCAACGGATGACCATGATCCCCATCCTGCGCAGCGCGTCTTCACGCGCCTTCTCAACTCATGAACCCACCTTGAACTGGCGAACCCGCCACCTGCAGCACGCGGGTTCGCACGTTGGTGGCGGATCCACACGTACGCCCCTGTGGCACGGTAGGCCCATGGTCGCGTGGGTCGAGGTCCTCATCACGATGGTCGACGCACCGTCGGTGCCGATCCAGGGAACGATCCGGCGCACCGGTCCGGTGGAGCCGTACCTGAGTTACGGCGGCGACATCCCGCCGGTCTACGTCGACGGTGTCGACGACCTGCTCGTGTGGCGCGACGGCCCCAACGTCCGGGTCGACACCGTCGACGGGGCACCGCTGGCGAGAACCGATGGCGAACACGCGTGGCGGTGGGCGTTCGGACAGGATCTGCCACTGCTGGGGTCGGCGCAGGAGCTCGGGTACCACGGGCCGGGGAACGAACTGCTCACCTCCCGCCCCGCATCGCGGTGGATCGGCACCGACTTCGCCCAGCCCGTCGGGGCGATCGAGGAGGTCGAGTTCCTCGGTCGCGCCTGCTGGTCGTTCGAACTGGCGCCCCCCGCGCACAAGCCGCATCCGATGCAGATGGTCGTCGACCAGCGGACCGGAATGGTGCTCGAGGAGCGCAACGACGGCTTCGGGATCGCGGTGGGCTTCATCGAGTTCACCGCAGGCATCCCGATCGACGCGACCACCTTCGCATGGACCGGCGACATCCACACACCCGAGCCGTGGGAGGTACCCGACGTCCGGTCACCCGCGGCACCGAGCCATGCGGAGCGAAAACGCCGACAGCTCAACTGGTTTCGTAGCCACGTCACCGAACTCGACCTCGCGGTGTCGGTGCGGGTCGATCTGGACCTGGTCAACCTCGACGCGCACGACGACAACGGGGCCTTCATCGCGCGTCTCGGATGGGGACCGGTCTCCGGACTCCTCGCCCGCCGTCGACGGTCGTCGTTGCCGTGGGAGGAAGAGTGGCAGGACGACGCGCAGACATGGTCGACGCCCGAGCACGACTGGGCGGTGGACCTCTACGGCCTCGTCCTCGACGACGCCGCACTCGCCGATCTCCAGCAGCGCCTGCACCCGGGTGTCCACGTCACCGGTGTCCCGCAGATCGACCCCTGACCCCCGATAATGTGTGGTTTCGGCGGGCGAAAGCCCAGGTCGGCGTCGCCGAAAGGGCACATTTCGGGTGGGCTACCAGGCGGTGTCGAGGTCGGCGTGCCGACGGATCCAGGTGTGCATGGCGATGCCGGCCGCGACTCCGGCGTTGATGCTGCGGGTCGACCCGAACTGCGCGATCGACACCGTCAGATCCGCTCGCTCGCGCGCGTCCTCGCTGACGCCCGGCCCCTCCTGACCGAACAGCAGGACGCAGCCACGGGGTAGCTCGGCGGTCTCGAGGCGCGTCGCGCCGGGGGTGTTGTCCACGGCCACCACCGACAGACCGGCACCGTGCGCCCAGGACACCAGGGTGTCGACGTCGGCGTGGTGCTCGACGTGCTGATAGCGGTCGGTGACCATGGCGCCCCGGCGATTCCAGCGTCGGCGTCCGACGATGTGCACCGCGGCGGCGCCGAACGCATTGGCGGTCCGGACCACGGTCCCGATGTTGGCGTCGTGGGCGAAGTTCTCGATGGCGACGTGGAACGGGTGGCGCCGGGTGTCGAGGTCGGCGACGATGGCCTCGCGAGACCAGTACCGGTAGCGGTCGACCACGTTGCGACGGTCGCCGTCGGCCAGCAGTTCCGGGTCGTAGTGGACGTCGTCGGGAAGCGGTGGGCCGTGTTCGACGACCCATGGCCCGAGGCCGACGGGATCAGCGGCGCTCACCCACTCGGTCGGACCGGGCTCAGGCGAGTCCGATGTCATTCAGTCCCAGCAATGATCGGTATTCGACGCCCTCGGCGGCGATGACCTCGTCGGCGCCGGTCGCGCGATCGACAACCGTTGCGACACCGACCACCTCGGCGCCGATCTCGCGAGCCGCCCGGACGGCCTTCAACGGCGAGTTGCCGGTGGTCGTGGTGTCCTCGACGATCAACACCCGCTTGCCGACGATGTCGGGTCCCTCGATCTGGCGTTGCATGCCATGGGCTTTCGCCGCCTTACGGACGACGAACGCGTCGATGTCACGGCCGGACGCGTGCATGATCGACGTCGCGACCGGGTCGGCGCCGAGGGTGAGGCCCCCGACGGCGGCGTAGTCCCAGTCGGCGGTGAGCTCGCGCATCAACGAGCCGATGAGGGCGGACGCCTCGTGATGCAGTGTGGCCCTGCGCAGATCGACGTAGTAGTCGGCTTCCTTGCCGGACGAGAGTGTGACCCTGCCGTGCACGACGGCGAGTTCGGCCACGAGTTCGGCCAGTCGTTCCCTGCTCACGCGATCGATCTCCTCGGCTGCGGTGTTCGCGTACTCAATCATCAAGGCGCGTGGGACGTTCGGTCCTGCGTCGCACCGGCATGGGCTGCATCCGGCGGCCGGTGTCCGACGCCGCGGGCTTCGGTCCGGAACCCGACGGTTGCTGCTGCTGATGCGGACCGGACTGCCGTGCCGATTGCGACGGACCCGACGGCGGGCCCGAGGGCCGCGCCGACGCCGCCGCGTCACCCGACTGCGGACGCAGTTGATCGCGCGAGATCGCCTCGGTCTTGGGCTCATCGAGCCCCCGACGGCCACGGCCGGTGGGTGACGACGGATCACGCGGATCCGGCGGACGCGACGGATCGAGCACCGGCGGCAGGACACGGAGCAGGTCGGTGAAACGGCGAACGGTCTCGAGTGCGGTGTCGAGGCGGACCGGGTCGTTGGTCAGCGGCATCGACGCCACCGACCAGTTGCCCTCGTTCCACAGCACCTCGATGTAGTCGGGTGCGTTGCTCGCCAGCGCGACCATGCGGCGGTCGCAGACACGGCGAGCGATGTCGAGGTGGGTGGAGAACATGACACGACGGCCCATGGCCCCGAGCAGCTCGACGTCCTCCTCGGCGGGTGCGAGCACCTTCTCCTGGCGGACGTCGATGACGACACTCGACGCGCTGGAGCGGCGGATCGCGACCACGGTCGCGACGTCGGTCAGATCGAACGCGACCGCTTCCTCGCCGTAGTAGCGGCCATAGGTCAGGTCGGAGATCTCGACGTGGTCGGCGAGGTCCATGGTGGCGCGGTGCAGCTCGGAGCGCATGTCGCGCAGGCCGGAGGCGTCGTCGCGCTCGGAGGCGGCGTAGCGGAACCCGTGGCCGTCACCCCACACCGCTCGTTCGCGGCGCACCACCGCGGTTCGGCGGCGGTCGAGCCACAACAGAAGGGCCGCACCGATCAGTGCCAGCGCGGCGATCACGAAGTAGACGGCGGTCATCACGGAACACCCTATCCACTCGGGGGCGCGACGGCCCGGTAGCCCATGGTGATCATCGCTGGTTACCGGTCGTCGCCGGAGTCAGTTACCCGGACTCGACGCCGTCACGCGTCCGTCCACCACGAGGTCGGCGACCATCTCGTCGCCCTTGATGAGCACATGCACCACCACGATGTCCCCGATGCGCACCGTGGGCGAGGACGAACTGTGGGCCGACTCGAAGTGGGTGTCGGACGTGACGGTGATGGAGTGCCGTCGGCCGTCGCTCATGTGGATGCCGAGTTCGGATGAGGTGAGCGAGTCGACCGTGCCCAGCAGCATCTTCGACCGCGTCACCGCCAGGCCGCCGTTCGGCGAGACCGTCGACGGTGCGGGGGCCGCGCCCACGGTGTGGGGCATCCCGGTGGGCGAGGAACTGGGGGCGATGTACTTCAGCGCGGCCGCCGACGTGGATTCCCCGTCGTTGTCGTCGCCGCGCTCGGCGCCGAGGTGCACGCAGTAAGCGAGCCCCAGACCTGCGACGACGAGGCCGGCCATACACAGCAGAGTGGTCGCGGTGCCCGATCGCATGCCGTCGCGCCCGGCCCTGCGGAACCGTGGTCGGTTCATGGCTGCACCGACCTCCTCCGTGTTCTCGACCGCTCGATGCCCCGAACGTGATCCCGAGGTTAAGAGCGCAGCCTGAGAACGGACTGTGAATGTGACACCACCCGGCCTGAGAACGGTGTCTCGTCGGGCTCTAGTGGACGTATCCGCGGGACTTGTCGACCTGGTTCTCGAACTCCTCGCCCGCGACGTAGCCGCGCAGACGGTCCAGGAACCTGTCGGCCAGCTCGTCCCGCCACCCGACGACATCGCCGCTCATGTGCGGCGAGATGGCCACCTGCGGCATCTCCCACAGCGGACTGGACTCCGGCAGCGGCTCGGTCTCGACCACGTCGAGCGACGCGGCGGCGATCGTCCCCGCCCGCAACGCGGCGATCAGATCGTCCTCGGCCACGAGCTGCCCACGTCCGACGTTGATCAGGTGGGCCGTCGTCTTCATCGCCCGCAGCACCTGCGCGTCCACGAGACCCGACGTCTGCTCGGTCAGCGGCGCGATCATGACCACGTTGTCGAAGGCCCCGACGTGGTCGACGAGGTCGTCGGTGGCGAAGACGTCGCCGAAGTCGGGATCACCGGAACGCGCGGTGCGACCCGCGCCGGTGACCTCGAGGCCGGCCGCGCGCAGCAGACGGGCGACGGCGCGCCCGATGCCCCCGGTCCCGACCACGAGTGCGCTCGAGCCGGTGGTGCGGCGCGTCTCGCGCCACTCCCACTGCTTGTCGTTCTGGAACGCACGCGACTCGTGCAGGCGCTTGTCCCAGGCGAGTATCGATCCGAGGACGAACTCGGCGATGGGGCCGTCGAACACGCCGCGGGCGTTGGTGACGGTCACGTCGGACTCGCGCAGGCCGTCGAACATGATGGCGTCGACCCCGGCGGCGCAGACGTGGATCCAAGCCAACGCGTCGGCGCGGTCGAAATGGTCGCGCAACGATGCCGAGAAGTAGTCCCAGAACATCAGCACCTCGGTGCCCGGGAGCGCGTCGGCGAGTTCGTCGGCGGTCACCAGTCGGACCTGCGCCAGCTTCTCGATCTCGGCCAGGTTGTGTGGCGGATCGAGGTCATCGCGGGTGAGGACGGTCAGGCGCGGCGTGGGTTCGGAAGTCACGCGTTCACGGTAGGCAACGGCGTCGGGAAACCGCCGATCCGGCCCGATAGTCCAATTGTTGACAATCAGACCATCCACCGTCACGGTGTACCCATGACCTCGACGCTGACCTCGGATGTGAACACCTCTGCGACCGGTGGGACCACCCCGGCCCCGACCGGGAACCGCGCCACCCTGAGTCCCGGGCTCAAGCAGGCGACCCCCGTCGTGGTCGATCACGCCACGGGCTCGTGGATCCACGGCACCGACGGGAAGTCGTACCTCGACTTCACCACCGGCATCGGCGTCACCAGCACCGGTCACTGCCATCCCCGCGTGGTCGCGGCCGCCCAGGAGCAGTGCGGGAAGATCATCCACGCGCAGTACACGACGGTGATGCACCAGCCGCTGCTCGAACTGACCGAGAAGCTCGGTGAGGTGCTGCCCACGGGGCTCGACTCGATCTTCTACGCCAACTCCGGCTCCGAGGCCGTCGAGGCGTCGATCCGCCTGGCCCGCATGGCCACCGGCCGACCCAACATCGTGGTGTTCCAGGGTGGCTTCCACGGCCGGACGGTGGCCGCGGCCAGCCTGACCACCGCGGGCACCCGCTTCTCGGCCGGCTTCTCCCCGCTGATGAGCGGCGTGCACATGGCGCCGTTCCCCTACGCCTACCGCTACGGGTTCGACGAGGACACCGCGGTGGAGTTCGCCCTGCGCGAGCTCGACTACCTGTTCGCCTCGCGGGTGGCCCCCAACGACACCGCCGCGATGCTCATCGAGCCGGTTCTCGGTGACGGCGGCTACCTGCCCGCTCCCCCGGCGTTCCTCGCCGGCCTGCGCGAGCGCGCCGACAGGCACGGGATCATCCTGATCGCCGACGAGGTGCAGGCCGGGTTCGGCCGCACCGGCAAGTTCTGGAGCCACCAGCACACCGTCGGCCTGGTCCCCGACATCATCATCACCGCCAAGGGTCTCGCCTCCGGGTTCCCCATCTCGGCGATCGCCGCGCCCACCGAGCTGATGGCCAAGGCGTGGCCCGGTTCGCAGGGCGGCACGTACGGCGGCAACGCGGTCGCAGCCGCCGCGGGCGTCGCGACGCTGGCGGTCATCCACGAGGAGAACCTCGTCGAGAACGCCCGTGTGCGTGGCGAGCAGATGCTGGCCGGCCTGCGGAAGATCGCGGCGAAGTTCCCGCAGATCGGCGACGTCCGCGGCCTCGGGCTGATGGCCGGCATCGAGTTCATCGATCCCACCGCGACCTCGTCCAGCCCGGTGGCCGACGCCGCGTCGGCGGCCAAGGTCCAGCAGGCGTGTATCGGTGAGGGACTGCTCACCCTGACCTGCGGACCGCTGGGCAACGTGATCCGGTTGATCCCCGCGCTCGTCGTCACCGAGGACGAGATGACCACGGGGCTGGCGCGTTTCGACGCCGCGCTGTCCTCCGTGCTGGGCTGACCCCACCGACGATGTCGAATGCACCCACCGGCGACCGGACCTCCGTCGGCGACCGGTCGGGGGTCGGGTCGGATCTGAGGGCACTGGGCCTCGATGCCGACGACTCCTCCCGTCGCCGCGCCGAGTACTCCTACGACGCGTCGAACTACCGGCTGACGCCGCTGTGCGTGGTCTTCCCGCACGACGATGCCGAGGTGGCCGCGGCCGTGGCGCACTGTCACTCCGCGGACATCCCGATCATCGCGCGTGGTGGCGGAACGGGTATGGGCGGCAACGCCATCGGCGAGGGGGTGGTCATCGACCTGTCCCGCCACATGACCCGCGTCGTGACCGTCGACGCCGAGCACCGCACGGCGCTGGCCCAGGCCGGCGTCGTGTTGACCGAGCTACAGAAGGCCGTGCGCACCGACACCGACGGGGCGTTGACGTTCGCGCCCGACCCGTCGAGCCAGTCCCGCGCGACGCTCGGCGGCGCCATCGGCAACGACGCGTGCGGCAACCATTCGGTCCGCTACGGCCGCACCACCGACCACGTCGTCGAGATCAACCTGGTGACCGCCGACGGAGTCCGCGTCACCGCGACCCGAACCGGGTTGCGCGCCACCGACCCCGCCGACCCCGCCGCGATCCGACGGGCCGAGGAGATCGCCTCCGCGCTCGGTGATCTCGTGAGCGCCAACCTCGCCCCGCTGCGCACCGAACTCGAGCGGATCCCCCGACAGGTGTCCGGGTATCACCTCGCCCATCTGTTGCCCGAGCGCGGTTTCGACGTCGCCCGGGCACTCGTCGGCAGCGAGGGCACCTGCGCGCTGGTCGTGTCCGCGGTGGTCGGCCTCGTGCCGGTGGCCCAGCACCCGCAGCTGCTGTGCCTGGGCTACCGCGACGTCGTCGAGGCCGCGCGCGACGTCCCGGTCATGCTCAGCTTCTCCCCGTCGGCCATCGAGGGCATCGACGAACGGATCGTCGCCACCATGCGTGCCCGCCGCGGCCGCTCCTCGGTCGAGGGACTGCCGGACGGACACGCCTGGATCTACGTGGAACTCGACGAGTTCAGCGCGGACGACGTGCCCGCTGCGATCTCCGACCTGCTCGAGAAGCTGCGCGCCGAGGGACGACTCGTCGACGCACGCACCGTCACCGACCCCACGCAACGCTCCATGCTGTGGCGCGTCCGCGAGGACGGCGCCGGATTGTCCTCGCGCCTGGTCGATCTCGACGATCCCGACGCCGGCAGCGGATACGAGTCGTGGCCCGGCTGGGAGGACTCGGCCGTCGCGCCGGAGAACCTCCCCGAATACCTCGAGGGGTTCACCGAACTCCTCGACCAGCACGGTTTGACGGGTGTCATGTACGGACACTTCGGCGCCGGCTGCATGCACGTCCGGATCACGTTCGACCAGCGCAGCGAGGCCGGGCGCGCGACCATGCTCGCGTTCTGTCGGGACGCGGCGCATCTCGTGGTGGCCCACGGCGGTTCGCTGTCGGGGGAGCACGGCGACGGCCGGGCCCGCTCAGAGCTCCTGCCGATCATGTACTCGCCGCAGATGATGGGGTTGTTCGGCGCGTTCAAACGGATCTGGGACCCCACCGCGATCCTCAACCCGGGCAGCATCGTCGAGCCGGACGCCATCGGCGACAACCTCGCGTTGGCGGACATCCCCAGCCGGACCTGGTCGACCGCCTTCGATCTGGGCATCCCCGGTCCCGGCGCCGACCACGGTCACAGCGCCGGCGCCGATCACCCGCAGGCGAAGAACGGTCTCGACCCGTTCGTGCACGCCACCCAGGCGTGCATCGGGGTCGGCCGCTGTCGCTCGCACTCCGGCGGGGTCATGTGCCCGAGTTACCGCGCGACCAAGGACGAGAAGGACTCCACCCGCGGACGTTCCCGGGTCCTGCAGGAGATGATCCGCAACGCCCCCGATGTCGAGTCGGGCTGGCGCTCGGAGGATGTGCGCGAGGCGATGGACCTGTGCCTGTCCTGCAAGGCGTGTTCCACCGACTGCCCCACCGGCGTCGACATGGCCACCTACCGGTCGGAGTTCCTGCACCACCACTACCGTCGGCGCATGCGGCCCATGTCGCACTACGCCCTCGGGTGGATGCCCGCCTGGCTACGACCGGCCACCGCCATGGCGCCGATGATCAACGCCGTGCTCGCGACGAAGCTGTCCGGCGCGGCCGCGCGTCTGGCCGGCCTGGACGCACGTCGGGCCATGCCGCAGTTCTCCCGACGCAAGGACGTCCGGGGTCACCTGCGCGGCCTCACCCGGGATCCGGCAGCCGGCACCGTGCTGTTCCTCGACTCGTTCACCAAGGCGTTCCGACCCGAGGTCGGGGCCGCCGCCGCACGCGTGCTGGGTTCCGCCGCCGAGGGAGTGAGCTGCGAGAAGGACAACTGCTGCGCGCTCACCTGGATCTCGACCGGACAACTCGACCACGCGCGCAAGGTGCTGACCAAGACCGCCGAGGCTCTCGACGACGGCACCGACCGCCCGATCGTCGTCCCGGAACCGAGTTGCGCCGCTGCGCTGTACAAGGACATGCCCGAGTTGGTGCACACCGACGCCGCGCGCCGGGTGGCCAAGCGGGTGCGCAGTTTCGCCGCCCACGTCGGTGAGATGCTCGACGATGGGTGGCAGCCACCGACCATGCCCGAGGCCGTCACCGTGCAGACCCATTGCCACGAGTACGCCGTGTTCGGACCGGCCACCCAGGCCTCGGTGTTGCGCCGGCTCGGTGTCTCGACGGTGACCACCGCCGACGGATGCTGCGGTGTCGCAGGCAACTTCGGCTTCGAGCGCGGCCACTACGAGGTCAGCATGGCCGTCGGCGAGCAGGCCCTCGCACCGGCCCTGCGCGCCCGTGTCGACGACGAGCCGGTGCTGACCGACGGCTTCAGCTGCGCCATGGCCGTCCAACAGCTCGTCGCCGTCGACGACGGGATCGCCCCCGTGACCGGCACCCACCTGGCACAGTTGCTCGATCCGCACCCCAGCGGCGACCCCGCCGCGCGACCACGAGGAGACCACGCATGACGAACCGTGCTGCCGAACTGATCGGCAAGCTCAACACCGGACTGTTCATCGGGGGCGCATGGTCGTCGGCCGAGTCCGGTTCGACGTTCGTCGTGGAGAACCCGGCCACCGGCGAGCAGATCGCCACCGTCGCCGACGGCGGTGCGGTCGACGCGCAGCGCGCCATCGAGACCGCCGCCGCGACCCAGAAGTCCTGGGCCGCGACGTCGCCCCGCTCACGCAGCGAGATCCTCTACCGCGCACACCGACTCATCCTCGAGCGTGCCGACGATCTCGCCCTGATCATGACCACCGAGATGGGCAAGCCCCTGGCCGAGGCCAAGGGCGAGGTCACCTACGGTGCCGAGTTCTTCCGCTGGTTCGCCGAGGAGGCGGTCCGCATCAACGGCGACCACACCACCACCGGTGACGGCGCGAACCGCATCCTCGTCACCAAGGAGCCGGTCGGTCCGTGCGTCCTGATCACCCCCTGGAACTTCCCCCTCGCCATGGGGACCCGCAAGATCGGACCCGCCGTGGCCGCGGGATGCACGATGGTGTTCAAGCCGGCCGAGCTCACCCCGCTCACCGCACTCGCGCTGGCCGACATCCTCACCGAGGCCGGACTGCCCGATGGCGTCCTCAACATCGTCACCACGAACAACCCCGGTCCGGTCGTCACCACCTGGATGGACAGCGGCCTCGCGCGCAAGATCAGCTTCACCGGTTCCACACAGGTCGGCAAGCTGTTGCTGGAACAGGCATCTCGGACCGTGATGCGCACGTCGATGGAGCTCGGTGGCAACGCGCCGTTCATCGTCTGCGCCGACGCCGACATCGACAAGGCCGTCGAGGGCGCCATGGTGGCGAAGATGCGCAACATGGGCGAGGCGTGCACGGCCGCCAACCGGCTGTTCGTGCATCGTTCCGTCGCGCACCAGTTCGGCGAGAAGCTCAGTGCCCGGATGGGTGCGCTCGTGGTCGGTGACGGCGCGCAGGACGGTACGCAGGTGGGTCCGCTGGTGGAGTCGAAGGCGCTGGACAAGGTGCGCGATCTGGTGGCCGACGCCGTCGGCCGCGGCGCGACCATCATGTGCGGCGGCATCGCCCCCGACACACCCGGCCACTTCTACCCGCCCACCGTGCTCGCCGACGTCAGTCCGGAGTCGGACCTGATGTCGACCGAGATCTTCGGTCCCGTCGCGCCGGTCATCCCCTTCGAGGACGAGGACGAGATGATCGCGATGGCCAACGACACCCAGTGGGGTCTCGTGGGATACCTGTTCACCCAGGACATCGACCGCGCCCTGCGGCTCTCCTCGGCCCTCGAGGTCGGCATGGTCGGGGTCAACACCGGGTTGGTGTCGAACCCGGCCGCGCCGTTCGGCGGGGTCAAGGAGTCCGGGCTCGGCCGCGAGGGCGGTCGGATCGGCATCGACGAGTTCCTCGAGGTGAAGTACCTCGCCATCCCGCGTACCTGACCGGTTGTCCGCACTCGAGAAAGAGGTGTGAGTTGTACCTGGGACATCAGCTGTTCTCCGACGCCGAGTACACCGAGCGTCTGGGCAAGGTCCGTGTCTTGATGGAGCGGCAGGGACTGTCGGCGGTCATCGTGACCGACCCCGCGAACATCTTCTATCTGATCGGCTACAACGCGTGGTCGTTCTACACCCCGCAGATGTTGTTCGTGCCCATCGAGGGCGAAATGGTGTTCTTCGCGCGTGAGATGGACGCCCATGGGGCACACCGCACGACGTGGTTGCCCGCCGAGCAGATCGTCGGCTACCCGGAGAGCTACGTCCACCGTCCGCACCTGCACCCGTTCGACTGGGTGGCGTGGGCGCTGCGTCAACGTCACCAGATCGCGCCCGCGTCGCGGACCGGGTCGGTCGGTCTGGAGATGGACTCCCACTTCTTCACCCCCAAGGCCTATCGCGCGCTGTACAACGCGATCCCGGAGTGGAAGCTGGTGGACAGCTTCGAGTTGGTCAACTGGGTGCGGTCGGTGAAGTCCGACGCCGAGATCCAGCTGATGCGGCAGGCGGGGATGGTCTGCTCACAGGCCATGCGCGCGGCCATCGACACCATCGAGGTCGGCGTGCGGCAATGCGATGCCGCGGCGGCGATCTCACAGGCCCAGATCACCGGGACCGACGACTTCGGCGGCGACTATCCGGCGATCGTGCCGATGATGCCGACCGGGGCCGCGGCCGACACCCCGCACCTGACATGGCATCAGGGCACGTTCAACGACGACGAGGCGGTCGTCATCGAGCTGACCGGAGCGCACAACCGGTATCACTGTCCGCTCGCCCGGACGGTATCTCTGGGCCGGACCAACAAGGACGTCGACTACGTCGCCGGCGCCACCGCCGAGGGACTCAACAACGTGCTCGACGCGATCCGGCCCGGCGTCCCGACGCGCGAACTGGCGTCGACCTGGAACTGGACACTGGCCAAGTACGGACTCGAGAAGCCCTCGCGACTGGGCTATTCCATCGGGATCGGTTACCCGCCGGACTGGGGTGAGCGCACCATCAGCATCCGGACCGAGGACGAGACCGTCCTCGAGGAGAACATGACGTTCCACATCGTCTGTGGGATGTGGATGGACGGCTACGGATTCGAGTTGTCCGAGTCGGTCCGCGTCAGCGCCACCGGAGTCGAGACGTTCACCAGCTTCCCGCGCGAGCTGATCCGCAAATAGCGCGCCCGTACCGAGAACCGAATGGAGTGAGCACATGACCGCGAGCATCATCGCCAATCAAGCCCCCACCCTCCCCCTGGCCGGGCGCGCAAAGGATCTCGTGGGGTCGATGATCGACTCGTCGACCTCGCTGCTCGCCGCACAGACCCACGACATCGTGCGCTTCGCGATGGGCTCCCCCGCCGACGAGGCCGTGCCGTCGGAGGAGTTCCGCGAGATCGCAGGCACCATCCTCGACGCGTCGTCGTTCACCTACGGCGCCACCGAGGGTGAGCCGCGTCTGCTCGAGCTGCTGGTCAAATACCTTGCCGGCACCCCCGATCCGTCGAGCGAGGACCGTCTGGTCATCACCACCGGCGGCATGCAGGGGCTCGACCTCGCGTGCAAACTGTTCATCGATCCCGGCGACCTGGTCGTGGTCGAGTCACCGACCTACACCAACGGCAGCGCGACGGCACTCTCCTACGGCGCGCAGCTACTCGAGGTCCCGATGGACGAAGACGGCATGCTCGTCGACCAGCTCGAGGACCTCGTCGGACATCATCACCGACCGCCCAAGGCGATCTACACGATCCCGACGTTCCAGAACCCGTCCGGCGTGACGATGTCGCTGGAGCGCCGGAAAGCGTTGCTGGAGTTGGCTCATCGGTGGGGGTCGATCATCATCGACGACGACCCGTACGGTCTGCTGCGATTCTCCGGCAACGACATCCCCACCTTCCAGACGCTCAGCCCGCAGGATCCGTTGCTGTTCTCGGTCCGGACGTTCTCCAAGATCCTGGCGCCGGGGTGGCGTGTCGGTTGGGTCGACGCCGATCCGTCGATCCGCCAGCTGCTCATCAACGGCAAACAGGCCATGGACACGTGTACCAATGTGCCCAACCAGCACATCGTCGCCGAGTACATCGCCCGCGGCGGACTCGATGACCACCTCGCCTCGATCCGCGTGCTCTACCGCGAGCGCAAGGACGCCATGCTCGACTCGATCGCCCGGCACATGGGCGACCGCGTCACCACGACCAACCCCGAGGGCGGCTTCTTCCTGTGGCTGACGCTCACCGGTGAGTTCGAGGGGATCGACACCCGCGAGCTGTTCGAGGTCGCGCTCGCGGACGGTGTCGCGTTCATCCCCGGGCCTGCCCTCTCGCCCGGTGGACGGTTCCGCAACGCCCTGCGTCTCTGTTTCGCCTCCAGCACCCCCGAGCGCATCGAGGAGGGCATCAAGCGGCTGACGGGCAGCCTTGAGAAGATGATCGCGTGAGTGAGACCACCGAGACCGCCGACCGCATGCCGCTGGGGGACACCAGCCCGCTGAGCGCACGTGAGCGGTCGGTTCTGGATCGCATCACCGCGGATTCGGTGGTCGCGTTGACCCGCGCACTCGTCGACGTCCCCAGCGTGAACCCGGGCGGCACCGAGGCCGGGACCGTCGCGGTCCTGGCGAGGGCCGCCGCCGACGCGGGATGCACCGTCGACACCCACGAGGTGGCGACCGACCGTCCGAACCTGGTGGCGACGCTGCCCGGCGGCGACGGACCGGGGCTGATGTTCCTGGGCCACTCCGACGTCGTCCCACCGGGTCCCGGCTGGACCGCTGACCCGTTCGTGTCCCGGGTGGTCGCCGACCGCATAATCGGTCGCGGCGCCACTGACATGAAGGGCGGCCTCGCGGCGATCATCGTGGCCGCGGGCGCACTGGCCGGCGAGAACCTCTCCGGCCCGGTGCAATTGGTCTGCACGGTCGACGAGGAGGAGCACGGCCTCGGTGTCCGCGACTTCGTGGGCCGCGGGCGTTCGGGCGAGTTCGCCGGGTGCGTCGTGGCCGAGCCCACCGACCTCGACACCGTCATCGCCTGCCGCGGCGCCTCCTACATCGAGATCGAGATCCGAGGGCGCGCCGCCCATTCCGGCCGACCCGCCGACGGCCGCAACGCGATCAACGCCGCGGCCCGCATCATCGAGATCATCCGCGCCGATCACGACGCGATGCAGTCCGACCTCGACCCACTGCTCGGTGCGGGGACGTGGAACATCGGGACCATCAGTGGTGGGCAGGGGATCTCGGCTGTCGCGCCTAATGCGTCGATCGGCATCGACCGTCGGCTGATGCCCGACGAGGACGCCGAGGAGATCGCGGCCCGGTTGCGTGCGCGCGTTGCCGCCGACGGCATCGACACCGACGGCATCGAGGTGGACATCTCGGTCACGATGTCGATGCCCGGTTTTCGCACCGACCGCAGGCACGGACTCGTGCTGTCGGCGGTCGACTCGGTGACCGCCGCGGGCGGTTCGAGCGCCATCGGTGGATGGACCGCGGCGTGCGACGGTGGGTTCGTGAACCGTGACCTGGGTATCCCGTGCATCGTTCTCGGGCCCGGCGACATCAACAATCAGGCCCACCAGCCCGACGAGTCGGTACTCATCGACGATCTCTTGATCGCCGCACGGGCGTACGCCCTGCTCGCCCTGCGCATGCTCGGCTGACCCGCCCGTCGAGCGCCCCCGTGTTGGGCCCTCGTCGCACCGTGTTGGGCCCTCGTTGACGGCGTCCTGACGATGTAGCCGCACGCTTAATCAATTCTCCGCCGCCCGATGTCGGCGTTGGCTCGGACGCATGGACGATCACCGACGCCACCGCCATCTCGCCACCGACCCGACCACGGCCGTCGCCTACGCACACATCGCCGACCGGCACGATTCCGCTCGGCGACGCCGACCTCATGATCCCGACGATCCACGCGCGCACACCTCGCCGGGACCGCTGCTGCGGACCGTCCACCGGCTCGCGGCCCGGTGGCGACGTGAGCCGACCGGGGTCATCGCGACGCAGGTGACGCAGCGTGCGAAAAAGTCTGGTGCGGGAGCGGGATCGGACCTACCGTCACTGCTGAGATGCTGACCTACCACCTGGGAACCGACGACCTCGCCCGCGTGCGACTCGCGATCTCGCCGATGGGCGAGACGTCGCTGAGTCTGTGGTCCCTGGTCCTCGGCCCGATGGGGCGGCCGTACCTCGCCGCATGGCATCAGAACGCGATGGCCCGCCGCGACGACTACGACTTCGCCCTGCTGACGGCACTGGTCTCCCCCTCCGGGTTCAGCATGCCCGATTTCATCAACCCACCGCTCCGAACCACGCGCCCCGGTCTCGACGACGAGTACCGGACCATCGCGAGCACGCCGACCGCTCAGGTCGTCCGCGACCTCACCGCCGTGTGCGACGGCCTCGAGCCCCGCCCGGAGATCGCGGCGCTGCTCGACGACCCCACACATGCCGGTCAGTCCGTCGCCGATGCCCTGCGCAGGTACCACGAGGTGGTGATCGACCCCTACTGGCCGAAGATCGCGCGAGTCCTGGAATCCGACATCACCTTCCGCGGACGTGAATTCGGACAACGCGGCGTGGCCGGCCTGTTCGACGGGCTCACCGAAGGGATCCGGTGGCTCGACGACGGCACCATCGAGGTGACCATGTCGTGCGACCGCGAGGACGAGAGCCACGCGAACGGCAGCGGCGTCGTGTTGACCCCCAGCGTGTTCACCCGACGGGCGGTGAGCTGGCGCTACGCGGAGAGCACGCAGCCGTGGGTGTCGTATCCCGCGCGCGGGGCGGGACTACTGATGGGAACACCGGCCGTCGAGCGCAACGGTGCACTGTGCGACCTCGTCGGCGGACCGAAGTCGGACATCCTGTGCGCCCTCGCGGAGCCGGCGTCGACCTCGGAACTGGCACATCGCTTCTCGGTCACCCCGAGTGCGGTGTCGCAGAATCTGCGGGTCCTGGGTGCGAACGGACTGGTCGAGAGCAGTCGACACGGACGCGAGGTCCTCTACCGGTTGTCCGAGACGGGGCGACTGCTCGTCGACGGCGCCGACCGCCCGGCGAGGTCTCGGGCAGACTGGAAGCATGAGCACACCCACTGACCGGATCGTCCACGACCCCGCCACGGTCGATTCGGGCGACTTCTACAAGCTGCTGACCGCGTCGATCGTCCCGCGCCCCATCGCCTGGGTGTCGAGCCGTAGCACCGAGGGCGTCGACAACCTCTCGCCGTACAGTTTCTTCTCGGTGTCGTCGACGAAGCCCCCGGTTGTGCAGTTCACCTCGGTGGGCGGCGCGAAGGACAGCGCCCGCAACGCCATCGACACCGGCGAGTTCGTCATCAACATCGTCTCGGAGTCGTTGATGCACAAGGCGAATGACAGTTCCGCCGGGTTCGACTCCGACATCGACGAGTTCGTCGAGGCCGGCATTCCGTCCACCCCGGCCACGATGGTGAACTGCCTCCGGGTCGCCGACTCACCCATCGCCATCGAATGCCGGCTGCACCGGTCGATCGAGGTCGGGAACTCGGTGGTCGTGATGGGTGAGGTCGTCGCTCTGACGGTCGATCCGTCCATCGTCGCCGACGACGGCCTGCCGGACTACGGCAAGCTGTCGGCGGTCAGCCGCCTCGGACGGATCGAGTGGGGCCTGCCCGGCGACACCGTCGATCTCGACCGGCCCCGCTGACCCGCCGCGACGGCCCAATACGCGGGAACGACGGCCCAACGCACACCGATCAGGCGTTGGTGAGGGACTTCTCGGCGTCGGTCTTCTCGCCGGGGATGTCGGTGCCGCGCAACGAGCAACCCGCGGTCTCCCGGAGGAACGGCAGCGCGATCATGCCGATCGCGCACGCGATCATCATGTAGCCGGCCGGGAACAGGTCCCATCCGTCGTTCTGTGTGACCGCGTCGTTGACCAACGGAGCGGTACCACCGAACGCGGCGGTGGCGACGTTGTAGGAGATCGCGAAACCTGCGTAGCGGACCTGGGTCGGGAACATGGCCGGGAACGTCGCGGAGATTGTCGCCAGCTGCGGGATGTAGAGCACCCCGAGGATGACGAATCCGATGATGGCCCAGACGAATCCCTGACCCATCAACCAGAACAGCGGTAGCGCGAAGACGAAGAGTCCGATCAGCGATCCCCACCACATCGGCTTGCGCCCGGTGCGATCGGAGAGCTGCCCGAAGAACGGGATGAGCGCCATCATCACCAGCTCACCAATGAGGATGGTGACGGTGCCGGTCGTCGTCGACATCCCGATGTTGTTCTGCAGGTAGGTCGGCAGGTACGCCAGCAGCGTGTAGTTCACGACGTTCAGCGCGATGACCATGCCGAACATGACCATGATCGGGCGACGGTAGTCGCGCAGCAGGTCCACGAAGCGGGTCCATGCGGTGCCCTCGATCTGCCCCTTCTGCTCCATCTCGCGGAACACCGGGGTGTCCTCCATCTGGTTCCGCAGGTACAGCCCGACCAGGCCGAGCGGGAGCGCGAAGAAGAACGGGATGCGCCAGCCCCACGTCTGCATCTGGTCGTCGGACAGACCGAGCTCCAGGAAGAGCACGAACGCGGTACCCAGCACGAATCCGGCCAGTGTGCCGAACTCGAGGAATGAGCCGTACTTGCCACGCTTCTTGTCGGGGGCGTACTCGGCCATGAAGGTGGCCGCGCCGCCGTACTCACCGCCGGTGGAGAAGCCCTGCACGACACGGAGGGCGATGAGCAGGATCGGTGCCCAGACGCCCGCCACCGCGTGGGTCGGCAGCACACCGATGAGAGCGGTCGCGATCGAGATCAGCAGGATGGTCATCGCGAGGACGGCCTTGCGCCCGATCCGGTCGCCGATCGGTCCCCACACCATGCCGCCGAGCGGTCGGAGCGCGAACGAGACCGCGAAGCCGAGCATCGTGCCGATGGTGCCAAGATCACCTGGGAAGAACGCCTGCGTCAGGTACGTGGCGGTGGCGGCGTAGACGCCGTAGTCGTACCACTCGGTCGCGTTGCCGATGGCGGATGCGCCGATGGCCTTGCGGAGGAGTTTGCGCCCCTCCGGCGTCTCGGGATCCGGCAGCGCGGTCGACTCGGACCCCGATCCCTTGGCGGTGTTCGTGGTCATCGTGCCTCCCGGAATGGCAGAAGAGCTGTCGCTTGTGCAGGTGTTTTCGCAGTGGACATTGTTTCGACCGTAGACCGTCCGTGTGGTGGATGGGAACCGAACGAGATGGTTCACAGGATCGAAATGACCTATCCGACACCACAGAAAAGCGCCCTACCTCCACTTACGTGCGATGGATCGGTGCGGTGAGCGAAGTTTGGTCCGGTTGCAGCCGCGCGAGCCCGTCACGCATGTGCGCGATCATCAGTTCATCTGCACGCGATGCGTCCCCGTCCACGATCGCCGCGACGATGTCGGTGTGCTCGTCGATGCGGGCCTGCGCCGACGCGTACGTTCCACGCATCGCGCCCAAACACATTCTCGTCTCGACGAGGATGGTCTCGTGGATACGTGAAAGCCTAGGGCTGCGGGCACATTCGACCAGCAGGGCGTGAAAGTTCATGTCGGAGTCCGCTATCTCCGGACCGTTGGGGGCGTCGGCGAACGACTGCATCCGGTCGATGGCCTCGTTCAACACGGCGATGTCGTCGGGATCGCGACGTGCGACGACCTGCGCCAACGCGGCACGCTCCACCGCCGATCGCGCGACGTACATGTCGTTGATGTCGGCATCGTCCATCGAGATGACGAACAGTCCGCGGTTGCGGTGGCTGACCAGCAGACCTTCCTGCGTCAGGCGCTGCATGGCCTCGCGCAGCGGACCGCGACTGACCCCCAGGTCGGCGGCCAGCCCGGCCTCGGTCAGCTGCGAACCCGGCGGGAAGTCACCGGCCGCGATCGCCGTCCGCAGCTTGCGCGCGATGATCGCGGGCGTCGACTCCTGGACCAGTGGTTCGAGTACGCGTTTGCGCGTCGCCCCCGAGATGACACCGTCGGTGTCCGGCCGCGGCGCGCCGCTCATGACGCCGTCGCTCATGTCTCCTCGATTCGTTCGTACAACAGCGTCTCCTCATGCGCACTTCGGTCGCCGGGCGACGACAGGTGACGATCCTCGACAGCGAGGACGAAGCCGCTTGGTAGATTGTCGACAATCTACCCCGGCGACCGTACCGGGTGCCAGCAGTTCGATCCATATTCGGTCCGATCACCGCCGGAACGACCGTGTACCACGTTGCTAGAGTCGGTCGGATGACCACTGAAGCGAGCCGGGTCCACGCGTTCACCGACGACGCACTGGGCGATCTCGACGCCACCGGCGTCGCGGCCGCGATCGCGTCGGGCGAGATCAGCTCGTCCGAGGCCGTGGACGCGGCCATCGCTCGCGCCGAGGCCGTGAACGGTCGGCTCAACGCGATCCAGACCCCCGACTTCGACCGGGCCCGCGGATTCGCCCGGAGCCCCGGAGCCGGGGTGTTCGCCGGCGTTCCCACCTTCGTCAAGGACAACACCGACGTCGCGGGACTGCCGACCGACCAGGGCTCGCTGTCGATCAACGCCACGCCCGCACCTCGCAACGCGGGCTTCACCGATCAATTCCTGTCCACCGGGATGATCAACCTCGGTAAGTCGACACTGCCGGAGTTCGGGTTCAACGCCAGCACCGAGTACGAGACGCTGCCCCCGACCCGGAACCCCTGGCACACGGACTATTCCAGCGGCGCATCGTCGGGTGGTTCGGCCGCGTTGGTGGCCGCGGGCGTGGTGCCGATCGCACACGCCAACGACGGTGGCGGATCGATCCGGATCCCGGCCGCGGCATGCGGATTGGTGGGACTGAAGATGACCCGCGGCCGCGAGATCATCGACGACCACGCCGCCGACCTGCCGGTCAACATCGTGTCGAACGGAGTGGTGACGCGCTCGGTGCGCGACACCGCCACCTTCGTGGCCCAGATCGAGCGGTACCGCCCGGTCACCCACCTGCAGCCGGTCGGCCTGATCGAGGGACCGGGCACGCGGCGTCTAAGGATCGGGGTCGTCAACCAGTCGCTCCCGGACATCCCGGTGGACACCGAGACGCAAGCGGCGGTGTCCGAGACCGCACGAGTGCTCGCCGACCTCGGACATGACGTCACCGAGATCGGACTGCCGTTGTCCGAGAAGGACCTCGATGCGTTTCGACGGGACTTCGTGCACCTCTGGGGAATGATGGGCTTCGGGATCCAGAAGTTCGGCAAGCGCGTCATGGGTCCCGGGTTCGACCCGACGAAGACCGATGCGCTCACGCAGGGGCTGTCGAGGATGTTCCTCCGTCACTTCTGGCGCACCCCGCAGGCGATCTGGCGGCTCCGACAGTCCGAGGCCAAACACCACAGGGCCTTTGCCGACTTCGACCTGATGGTCTCACCGGTCGTCGCACACACGACGCCCGAGATCGGACATCTCTCTCCGGCCAACGGATTCGACGTCCTGTTTCCTCGGTTACTCGCCTACGTCAGCTTCACACCGCTCAACAACGCGACAGGTGGGCCGGCCATCTCTCTGCCCACCGGACGCACCAGCACGGGCCTGCCGATCGGGGTGCAACTCGCCGCCGACCACGGCGACGAGGCCACGATGCTCGAGGTCGCCTTCGAACTCGAGGCAGCGAAGCCCTTCCGCCGGATCCAGGACGCCGACTGAGGCGTTACGCAAATCAGGCGGCTGAACCCCGGGCGAACAACGACTGCTCGGCGAACGTGTAACCCGTTGCGATGGTGGAGCGTTCCTCGACGCGGACTGCGTCCTGCAGCGTCGCCCACGCCGTGACCTGGTTGGCCGAGAGCACCGGCTTGCCGAGTTCGTGTTCCAACATCGACAACACATCGTAGGTCGGCAGATTGGTGCACGAGACGAAGACCGCGTCCGCGTCGTCGGAGTCGGCTGCGCGGATCAGATCGCAGGTGACCTCGTACGGGATGGTCCAGATGTCGTGGTCGCGACCGAGCCCGGCCTGGTTGACCACCGCGCGTCCCGACTCGGCGAGGTAGTCGCAGAGCAGATCGGTCAACGCCGTCACATAGGGCGTCGCCACCGCGATGCGGCCGAGATTCATCACATCCAGCGCCCGCAGCAGCGCCTCGGAGGTGGTGACGGCCGCCGGCGCACCGGCCATCCGCATGCAGGTCGAGATGGCGCTCGCGCCGGCCATACCCCGGACGAAACTGCCGGACGCACATGCGTATCCGACGGCCGACGGGCGCACCGCCATCACCGATCGCACGGCCTGGTCGATGGTCGCGAGGTCGGCGAGTTCCGAGCAGAGTTCGACGTCTACCGGATGCGGCAGATACGGGGTCCGGGTGAAGTGCAAGGAGACGGAGTCGGGCATCCACCGCCAGAGTTCGCGGTCGAGGGCCATGTCGAAGGGACACACCATCCCGATACCGATCTGGCCGACCTCATCCGTCATGTGGCGATGATGACACGCGACAGCGAACGCGACAACCGCTACGTCGCCGCAGGTGACAAGCTTTTCACGGCAGCCGCCGAGTCGTTGCGGCCAACGCAACAAATCGACTGCGCGCCGGGTTCGCGGGCGACCGTGTCGCTTGACGGGTCGCAGAGATGTCGGTTCCACGAACCCCATTCGAAGTGGAAATCGTCGCCGATGAACTTGAGCCCCCGCATTCGCCCGCGACCCGACACGCGAACCCTGGAATCGAACACCTGACGGACCTCGGTCGGGTCGCCGACCCCCTCGCGAAGCGACCGCGGGAGCGCTATGACGGTGTGCCCCTCGGCGGCGAGCACACGGGCGATCAAGGCTTCATCGGAGTTGAACGTGGCCATCGACTCGTCGATGCACCCGGTTCGACCGTCGCTCCACGACTGCGCGTCGATCTCGGCCAGGGTGGCGTCCAATCCCTGGTCGAGTCCGTACTCCGCCCACTCGTGAATCCGCCACCGCGCGGGATGCTCCCAGGTGTCGAACGACATGGGCGCAGGATGCCACCGGGGTCGGACATCGCAGCCGGCCCAGCGCGCCGCTTACTTCTTCTTGGTGCCCGGCAGCATGCCGGAGTCGATGACGGGTTTGACGTAGGTCTTGGCCGCGGCCATGAGGTCGTCGAAGTCGTCGAGATCCGCCCAGGCGCCCGCGGCGGCATCGTCGGTGACGGCCTCGATCGCGGCGTACCGCTCCGCCCCACCCGCGCTGAGGATCTCACCGTCGGCGTCGCGGTCGACGAGCCCGCGGCTCGCGAGCGCGTCCGCGGCGACCTCCCACTGCTCGTCGGACCACCCGCGGGTGATCTGCGACAGCTTCTTGCCGAGACCGCGTTTGCGCACCGACGGGTCGGGGTGGCGGGCCTCGTGGAACACCACGGCCTCGAGGCGATCGAATCCGGCGTCGACGAGAGCGGCGATGTGGCCGTCACCGCGCCACTCGCGCAGGATCGCCGTCGCGTGCCACAGCCGGACATGGGGTTGTTCGGGCGGCGCCGATTCCGCCCACGCCGAGGCGAGTGTGCGACCGGCGTACGGGACCGACGCGGCGATGTCATAGAAGCGGTCGGCGAGGGTAGCCAGTCCCGGATCGGAGACCCGGTCGCCCAGGGCGATGGTCAGCACCTCGTCGAGCATCCGGAAGCGCCGGTCGGAGACCCGCTCGAGTCCGTACTCCTTCGACGCGATCCACCCGGGGTGGATGACCGAGGGGCTGAAGTTGAAGAACGCCGCCGAGACCACGGACGGCACGCACTCGCCCAGCGGGGCGCCACGGGCACCGACGTACCAGGCGTAGGCGTCGAGCCCGGTGTCCTGCTGCGCCTGCTGCAGACCGGAGTTGAAGTACGCCAGGACGTGCAACGGCTCCAGCGTCTCGTAGGCGGTGCGAGCGCGGGCGCGCGCCTGGTCGTCGAATCGGTACGTCACGCGCCTCACTGTGCCAGAGTGATTCCTCGCGGCACTGTGGAACCACCGCCGACGCGAACCCGAGACGATCACCGACCACGTGATGAGGGGCCCATGACCACCACCAAGAGCGAGCCCGGTTCACTCGGCGCCAGCCTGAAGCCGCGGCACATCACCATGATCTCCATCGCGGGGGTCATCGGTGCCGGCCTCTTCGTCGGATCGGCCACCGCCATCGAGGCCGCCGGGCCGGCGGTGATCATCTCCTACGCGCTCGCCGGGACGCTCGTCGTGTTCGTGATGCGGATGCTCGGTGAGATGGCCACCGCCAACCCCGACACCGGGTCGTTCTCGGTCTACTCCGAACGCGCGATGGGCCGCTGGGCCGGGTTCTCGGTCGGCTGGCTGTACTGGTGGTTCTGGGTGCTCGTCATCCCGGTCGAGGCCACCGCCGCCGCATCCATCCTCAGCCGGGTGATCGGCAGCGAGCAGTGGGTGTGGGCACTCGCGGTCACGGTGCTGCTGACGGCCACCAACCTCGCCAGCGTCGGCAACTACGGCGAGTTCGAGTTCTGGTTCGCGCTGATCAAGGTCGTGGCCATCGTCGCCTTCATCGCGATCGGGGTCCTGGCCATCGTGGGCGTCTTCCCCGGCTCCGACGTCAGCGGGGTGAGCAAGCTCTGGGAGCCGAACGGATTCCTGCCCAACGGGTTCGGCGCGGTGATCGCCGCGATGCTGACCACCATGTTCTCCTTCATGGGTTCGGAGATCGTCACCATCGCCGCCGCCGAGTCGCCCGATCCCGCCAAGGGCATCAGCAAAGCCGTCAACTCCGTGATCTGGCGGATCTTCCTGTTCTACATCGGCTCGATCTTCGTGGTCGTGGCCCTGGTCCCCTACGACCGCCTCGACGACGGCTCGTATCAGACGGTGTTGCAGGCCATCGGCATTCCCGGATCCGCACGGATCATGGACGTCGTCGTGCTGACCGCGGTCGCCTCCTGCCTGAACTCCGCGCTGTACACCGCATCGCGCATGCTGTACTCGCTCGGTGCCCGTGGTGACGCGCCCGCGGTGGTCCGCAAGGTGACCGGTAACGGCGTCCCGTGGGTCGCCGTCATCGCGTCGATGGCGCTGGGCTTCCTGGCCGTGATCGGCAACTACGTGTTGCCCGACAAGATCTTCGGCTACCTGCTGGCCACCAGCGGTGCGGTCGCACTGTTCATCTACCTCGCCATCGCGGTCAGCCAGCTGCGCCTGGGACGCACCATGCGCGCCCGCGGCGACGTGCCCCCGGTGCGTATGTGGCTGTTCCCCTACGCGACGTCGGCGGTCATCGTGTTCATCGTCGTCGTGTTGGCGCTGATGGCGTTCGATGAGAACCAGCAGCAGGCCATCTCGTTCTCCCTCGCGTCGGCGGTGATCATCATCGCTATCGGCATCTACCGACAGCGCACTTTGGGCAGTTCCACCGCAGCGGGCGACTCGACCACCGAGAAGGATTCGATTGTCTGACAACGACCCCCGCACCGATCGCCCCGCGCACACCTACGTGGCGGTCGACGCCGATCGGTTCCTCACCGACGCGATCGCCGGCTTCGTCGCCGCGCAGGACCACATCGAGTGGCAGCCCGACCCCGGCTTCCTGCACCGCACCGACCGCACCGACGACGGGGTCGCCCTGGTCTCCGGCGGCGGGTCCGGCCACGAACCCATGCACGCGGCGATGATCGGGGCGGGCATGCTCGACGCCGCATGCCCGGGACTGGTCTTCACCTCCCCCAACGCACTGCAGATCGCCGGCGCCACCCGCCACGCCGACCGCGGCGCGGGCGTACTCCACATCGTCAAGAACTACACCGGTGACGTGATGAACTTCCGGGTCGCGAGGAACATGGTGCGCGACGAGGTCGACACCGATCACGTTCTCATCGACGACGACGTGGCCACCGAGTCCGACCACGACGGTCCCGGCCGCCGCGGCACCGGGGCGACGGTGATCGTCGAGAAGATCTGTGGCGCGGCCGCAGCCCGCGGTGACGATCTGAGCTCCGTCGCCGACCTCGGCCGTCGGGTCGCGGCCGGGTCGCGCAGCTTCTCGGTGGCGTTCGCGCCGTGCACCGTGCCCGGCGCGAGCCGGCCGAGCTTCGACCTCCCGCCGGGCGACATGGAGTTCGGCGTCGGCATCCACGGCGAGGCCGGGGTCGACCGGCTATCGCAGCAGCCCGCCGACGAACTGGTCGCCGGCATGCTCGACCGGATCCTCGCGTCCCTGTCGCCCGGCGACGGGGAGTCGCTGATCGCGTTCGTCAACGGCCTCGGCGCCACACATCCACTCGAGCTCAACGTGGTGTTCGACCAGGTCGTCCGACAGCTCGCCGGTCGCGGGCACGAGGTCCGTCGAAACATCGTCGGGACGCTGGTGACGGCGCTGGACATGGCCGGGTTCTCGATCACGCTGGTGCGCTGCGACGAGGAGATCGTCGAGTTGTTCGATGCTTCCACCGGCGCCCCCGGGTGGCCCGCGCGGACGGCCACCGGCGGGTCGCGCCCGGTCGACGTGGGCTTCGCCGAGCCCGACGACTCCGCCGACACCGGCGACGAGGTGCCGTGGTTGAGCGCGTTCGTCGGCCGCGTCCAGGGGTCGATCGACGAGCTGACCGAACTCGACCGTCAGGCGGGCGACGGCGACTTCGGCACGAACATGGCTGCGGCGCTGCGTCATTTCACCGTGCCGCTGCGCGGGACCGACGCCGAAGTACTGCGCGCCATGAGCACATCGTTCCTGGTGCGTGCCGGCGGCACGTCGGGAGCGCTGTTCGGATTGTTCTTCGCCGAGCTGGCCCGCGCCTTCGACGAGTCGGACGATCGGAGCGAGGCACTGCGCTCCGGGGTCGGCGAGGCGCTGCGTCAGATACAGGACCTCGGCGGCGCGAGCGTCGGGGACGACACTCTCGTCGACGCGCTGGCGCCCGCGGCCGATGCCCTCGCCGGGGGCTCGTCGCTCTCCGACGTCGCCGCCGCGTCGGCCGACGGAGCCGAGTCCACCCGCGAGCTCGTGGCGTCGCGCGGCCGCGCGAGTTACGTCGGCGACCGGGCACGCGGGGTCGTCGACCCGGGTGCACTGGTGGTCTCGTGGTTCTTCGACGCGGCCGCCGAGCGCGCCTGACGTGCCGATGACCCACCGCCCCTCGGGAGTTCGACTCGCGGCGTGGGCGTGGCTGATCGGCGGGCTCGTCTACTTCGTCACCGAGGCGCTGGCCGCCGTCCGCTATCCGGACTACAGCTACGCCCGGGATTACATCAGCGCCCTCGGTGTCCCGGACGCGTCGCCGTCGGCGGCCCTGATGAACCTCGGTGCGTTCATCGTCCACGGCATCCTGTTCGCCGCCGGCGGTCTCCTCCTCGTCCACGCAATCGGTCGGACGAGTCGGGGACGCACCGCGTTCGTCATGCTCACCGTCATCAACGGCGTCGGCAACGTGCTCGTCGGGGTGTTCCACGCCGGCGCCAGTCCTCTGCACGGCTTCGGCGCGTTGCTCGCGATCGTGGGCGGCAACGCGGCGATGATCGTCGCCGGCGGGGTGTTCGCCGACATCGGGGCACCGCGCTGGTACTGCGTGGCGTCCCGTGTCGCGGGAGTGCTGGGCATCGCGAGTTTCGTCGCGCTGCTCGCCATCGCAGGCGCCGACACCGGCCTCGAGGGCGCCGTCGAACGCGGAGCCGTCTACTCGATCATCGGCTGGGACATCGTCACCGGTCTGGTGATCCTGCTGCCGACCCTGCCGGGTCGGCGGGCCGCACCGTCCCCACCTCGCGGGTAGACGTGCACTATGGAGTGATGACTGATCTATCCGGCAAGGTGTTCGTCGTCGTCGGTGCCACCGGCGCCCTGGGTTCCCGTATCGCCACGTTGCTCGCCGACGCCGGCGCCACACTGACGATCTCCGGCCGATCGGCCGACAAACTCGACGCTCTGGGTATCGACGGCGCGCACACCGTCACCGCAGACCTGCGTGAACCGGCCGCGGCGGCGCAGGTCATCGACGCCGCCAAGGAGAAGCACGGTCGGATCGACGGCGTCGTGAACGCAGCCGGGGTCGCGGCCTTCGGGCCGGTGGCCGAGATCGACGACGACACCGTCGACGACCTGGTCCTCATCGACTTCCTCGGACCGCTGCGTCTGCTGCGGGCGGCGCTGCCGGTCGTCGAGCAGGGCGGCGTCATCGTCGGGATCAGTGCGGTGCTGGCCGAACAGCCCGTCGCGGGGATGGCCACCTACTCCGCGGTGAAGGCAGCCGCGTCCGCGCTGTACATCGCGGCGGCGAAAGAGGCACGACGCAGCAAGATCCGCGTGGTCGACGTCCGACCGCCGCACACCGAGACCGGCCTGGCCGACCGGGCCATCGCCGGCGAGCCGCCGAAGATGCCCGAGGGGATCGCTCCGGACGCGGTCGCGAAACGGGTCCTGTCGGCCATCACCGGCGGAGAGCGGGAAGTGCCCAGCAGCGACTTCGACTGACGGCTACCTCCGCAGCGACGACCGGGCGACCGGGCGACCGGGAAGTCGAAGTAGGTGTTCGGGAAGCGTTCCGGCTTGTACGTGAAGTGCCACCACTCGTAGGGATACGGGGCGAATCCCTGCTGCACCAGTCCGTTGAGGAGCCTCACACGGTTGCGTAGCTGTAGGCCCTGGACACGGGAGTCCAGTGGCCACGCGAGGGTGTTGAAGCAGTCGAAGCCGGTCCCCATGTCGATCGAGTTGTCTGCGAAGCGTTTCGCCTGCGGTGCCGTGCAGTCGACGAGGCGCTGGCCGCGCACGTACGGCCGCGTCGACCGCGCCGGCAACCGGACGAGGGTCAGGTCCATCGTGCTGCCGCGACTGTGCCCGGACTGCCCGGCGATGTAGCCGTCGCGGAACAGGTTCGACTTGTCGACGCCGGTGTAGAACTCGGCCTTCATACGTTGGTCATCGAGTCTCTTCGCCCACGCGACGAAGTCGTTCACCGCGCGCTGCGGGCGGTAGCAGTCGTACACCTTCAGCGAGTACCCCTGCAGGAGGAACTGCAGTTGTGCCCGGTGCAGCCCCTCGGCCGCCTCGCGGGTGAGGATGCAGATCGGTTCGCGATAACCGTCGACGGGATCGCCGGTGAAGTTGTGCGGGGTGAAGTACCGGATCTCCTGCAGGATCGTGGGATCGACATCGCGCAGCGCGACGAAGTCACTCGGCGCCCTCGTGGTGGAGGGTGTCGCAGGCGCTGCCGACGCGGTCGGCGCAGACAGCGAGAGGACAACGAGAACAGCGGCGCAGAGGCCGAACCATCTGGATCCCATACCCGGGATCATCGCACCCCGAGGCGACGGTCGCCCGTCTTCAGTCGACAGCCGGGAGCACGTCGGTGATCGGGGTGTTCTGACCGCCGGCGAGCCACCATCGATCGTCACGTCGCACGAGCACGTACATCGCCATCTCCGAGAAGGCGCCGTTGACGGCACGCCTGCGGATCTGCGCGATCACGACGTCGTCGGTGGGTGCCGACGCCTGGGCGAGTTCGAACACCGATGCCGGGGACGCCGGCGCACCCGTCAGCTGGGTGCGATGAATCGCGTTGAGGGGGGCGAACCCCTGCAGCACCTGGCCTTTCGGCGATCCCCACAGGATGTCGCCGGCGAACAGCCCGTCGTAGGTGTCGGCGTCGCCGGTGTCGTGACCACGCTGCAGGTGGTCGATGAGGTCGGTGATCGCGTCACGGTGATCGCCGCTGTCGAGCGACGGGCGGTGGGTTCGGCCGTTGTGGGTTTCCATGGTGGTGACGGTAGGACCTCAACGCCACTTGAAGTCAATGTCGTCGATGACCGATGAGTTCCGACGCCTCGGCGGGTCGGTATCTGTGTGCGGACTCCCCAGACGAAAGGACGACCCATGTCGATAGTGCATCTGCTCGCAGTGGTGCCCGTGTCCGACCTCCCGACCGCGAACAGCTGGTACGAGAGGCTCTTCGGTCGGCCCGCCGACAACAACCCCATGCCGAGCCTGGTCGAGTGGCAGGTCACCGACCACGGATGGGTACAGGTCAGCGTCGACACCGGAAGAGCCGGATCGGGCCTGCTGAACCTCGCCGTCGACGACATCGACGCGCATGTGGCCGAGATGGCGGCGCGGGGATTGGTCACCGGCGAGATCCAGACCGTGACGAAGGGCGTTCAGCTCTCGGCCATCACCGACCCCGACGGCAACACGATCACCGTCATCGGCAGCTTCCGCGAGAAGTACTGAGAGTCAGATGTCTTTGACCGCGACGCGGAAAGCGTCGTAGGTCGACTGCAGCGCCTCGGCGCGTGCGGCCTGGCTGCCCGACTGCGCTCCCGCGCCGCACAACTTGTCCATGGCCAGGTGCATCAGCGACAACCACACGGTCGCGATGACGCGCACCTGCGTGTCGTCGGTGCTCGCACCGGTGCGTTCGGCGATCTTCTCGCTGAGGCGGCGGAACTTGATCTCACCCATCTCGGCGCTGCGGCCACTCACCGACGGCGATGACTGCGCGATGCGGTTCATCACCTCGAAGCGGTCGAGGTCGACGCTGGAGATCTCCGGACATCCGCCACACATCACCGAGAGGTGCGCGTCGAGCAGAGCCTGGAACTCGTTGCCGGTGCGTGGCTGAGCGTCCATCGCGGCCGCGACGGCGGCGACCATGTCGTCGATGGGGGCGAGGATGACGTCCTCTTTGGTCGCGAAGTAGCGGTTGAACGTGCGCGGCGAGATGTCTGCGGCGTCGGAGATCTGCTCGACCGTGGTCGCGTCGAACCCCTGCGAATCGCACAGTTCGAGGGCGACATCGATCAACCGAGCCTGCGTCTGTACCTTCTTGCGCTCACGCAGACCGGCTCTGGCCTGCGGCTTCTCGGTATCCACCACCGTCACGAGCCCCATCGTACCCGTCCGAGGGAGACAAGCGCCGCAAACCGTCAAATGTCACTCGCCGCCTTCTGGCACTTGACGCCAAGTGTCTGACCCTGCCACTATTGCCGGGCGCCGCCTGGCACACCCTCTCCAGATTCGAGGAATCGTGGCACTCACCAATCCCCCAGAACTCGACGACACCGAACTCGACACGACTCGGTCGGTCGACACGTCGGCCACCGAGCCGAAGAGCAACCGCAAGTGGTGGGCGCTGGGCATCATCGCCCTGGCGCAGCTGATGGTCGTCCTCGACGCCACCATCATCACCATCGCGCTGCCGTTCGCCCAGACCGATCTCGGCATCTCCGACGCCAACCGCCAATGGGCCCTGACCGCCTACACGCTGCTGTTCGGCGGACTGCTGCTCCTCGGCGGTCGCATGGCCGACTACCTCGGACGCCGCAAGATGTTCCTCATCGGACTCGCCGGCTTCGCATTGTCCTCGGCCGCAGCGGGACTCGCCTGGAACGGGGCGTCGTTCTTCGCCGGCCGCGCCCTGCAGGGCGTCTTCGCCGCGATGCTCGCGCCCGCGGCCCTGTCGCTGATCACCGTGACGTTCGTCGAGCAGAAGGAACGTGCCCGGGCACTCGCCGTCTACGCCGGCGTCTCCGGTGGTGGAGCGGCGATCGGCCTGATCGCGGGTGGTGCACTGACCGAGTACTTCTCGTGGCGCTGGACCCTGCTCATCAACACCCCGATCGCCCTGATCGCCGCCATCGGCGGACTGATCCTGGTCATCCGCGACAAGCCCGTCACCCGACGCGGCGGCTACGACCTGCCCGGCGCGGTGACGGTAACCGCAGCTCTGGTCAGCCTGGTCTACGGCTTCACCAAGGCCGCCGAATCCGGTTGGGGCGCAGCATCGACGGTGTCGCTGCTCATCGCAGGCGTCGTGCTCCTCGCCGCGTTCATCGCCATCGAGATGCGCGTGTCGAATCCGTTGCTGCCGCTGCGGATCCCGGGTGAGATCAACCGCGGCGGCGCGTTCCTGATCTCGTTCATCGTGCCCATCCCCATGTTCGCGATGTTCCTGTTCCTCAGCTACTACTTCCAGAACACGCTCGGTGAGACCCCGCTTCGCACCGGCGTCCTGTTCCTTCCGTTCCCGATCTTCATCGTGATCGGTGCCGGACTGGCCAGCTCGCTGCTCCCGCGCTTCGGACCACGCGCCCTGCTGGTGGGCGGATCGGCGTTGGCCACCGCGGGCCTGCTGTACCTGGCCCAGCTCGACACCGACTCGACCTGGCTGGTGAACGTGCTCCCCGCGATGATCCTGATCGCCGCGGGTATGGGTCTGGTGTTCGTCTCGATGCAGACGGTTGCGCTGCACCGCGTCGACGCCGACGACTCGGGCGTGGCCAGTGCGCTGGTCAACACGACCCAGCAGATCGGTGGCTCGATCGGGCTGGCGCTGCTGAGCACGATCGTGGCGCAGGTGTTCGCCGGACGGCCGAACACCGACACCCCGCAGGGCCTGACGGAGGCGAACATCTTCAGCTACGACGTCGCGTTCTACTCCGGCGCGGGCTTCATGGCCGTGGCGCTGGTGGTCGCGCTGTTCACCATCCGGATGCGCAAGCAGGATCTGGCCGACGAGTCACCCGACCCCCTGCTCGTCGCCTGACCCACACACGGGAACAACGAAGGGCCGCCTCGATAAAACGGGGCGGCCCTTCGTGTTTCGTCAGACCTACTCGACGTGCGGTTGTCCCGTCGACGCGCTCGTACCGCCGTCGACCGTGAGCATCGTGCCGGTGATGTAGCGGGCATCGTCGGACGCCAGGAACAACACCGCGGGCGCGACGTCGTCGGGCTCACCCGGGCGGCCCAGCGCGATGCGATTGACGAACGGGGCCAACGACTTCTCGTCACGACCCATCCCCTCGGTCATCTCGGTGAGCGTGAACGCGGGGCCGACCGCGTTGACCCGCACACCACGGCCGCCGTAATCCAGGGCCAGCGAACGCACGAACCCGTTCACCGCGTGCTTGGTGGCGTTGTAGGCCGCCTGCCCCCAGTCGCCGCCGATCCCGGACACCGACGACACCGCGATGAAGTTGCCACCGGTCTTCACCAGTTCCGGCAGCGTCGCCTGCGCGACGTGCACGAAGCCGTCGATGTTGACCCCGCGCAGCAGTGCCCAGCTGTCGTCGGACATGTCGACGATGTCGCCGCCGCCATCGTGGACACCGGCGTTGCTGATGACGACGTCGATGCGGCCGAACTCGTCGAGGGTCGCCGCGACGAGGGCGTCGACGTCCGACCGCGTCGACACGTCACCGGTGACCACAAGGGCGTGCCCTTCGGCGGCGTCGCCGACCGTCTCCTCCAACGGATCGCGACGGCGACCCGAGACGACGACCTTTGCGCCGTTGGCGAGGAACGCCCGGGCGATCGATCGCCCGATGCCGGTCCCGGCGCCGGTGATGATCACGACCCTGTCGCTGACCGCGTATGTGTTGGTGGTGCTCATGCGCTGCGTGCGCCTCCTTCGACGTGAATGGTCTCGCCGCTGACGAACCCGGCGGTCAACAACCATGTTGCCGCATCGACGATGTCGGCGGTCGTGCCGACGCGGCGGGCCGGGATGCTGCCCGCGACGCCGTCGAAGAGGGCGGCCCGGTCGGATTCAGGCATACCGTCCCACGTACCGGAGTCGATGATGCCCGGGGAGATCGCGTTGACGCGGATGGGTGCGAGCTCCTTCGCGAGGTGGCTCACCGCGAACGACACCGCGCCGTTGGTGATGCCCATGATCGCTTTGCCCGGCGCCGGCTTCCACGCCGCGACACCGGAGAACAGGACGATCGAGCCCGTCGCCGGCATCGCGGGAGCGAAGTGCTTGGCCAGCATCAGCGGGCCGATCACCTTCGCCTCGAACGCGGTGACCACCTTGTCGTGGTCGAGGGCGGTCACCGGGACGTTGTGATGGGCCGCCGCGGTGGCGACGATGTGGTCGACGCCGCCTAGCTCGGCGGCGGCCGCCGCGATGCTCGACTCGTCGGTGATGTCGATGCTGATGCCGCGGGCGTTCTCCAGACCGGCGGCCGCGGTCACCGCGGCGTCACCGTCGCGCGCCCCGATGACGACGTGGGCGCCCAGTTCGGCAGCGCGCGTCGCGATCGCCAGTCCCAGGTTCTTCGCACCGCCGACCACCAGTACCGTCTGCCCGTCCAGTGTCTGTGCCATGTCCGTTCCTCCTGTGATGTCGTACTGTTTCCAGGGAGAACGGTATGTATTTGATACCGGTATCTACAACGAAACCGTCGCCCACCTGGAGGGACACCTGATGTCGAAGGCCTACAACGTCATGGCGCCGACATGTCCGAGTCGCGTCGTGCTGCATCGGATCGGCGCCCGGTGGACGGTCTTCGTCGTGACCGCGCTGGCGCCGGGCCCGATGCGGTTCAGCGAGTTGAAGACCCATATCCAGGGCATCACGCCCAAGGTCCTCACCGAGACGCTGCGCGCGTTGCACCACGACGGACTGGTGGACCGGAAGGACTTCGGCGGCCAACCGCCGCACGTGGAGTACGCGCTGACCGACCTCGGACGATCGCTGCTGGAGCCGCTGGCCGCGGTCCGCGCCTGGGCGGAGTCGCATGTGCCCGAGGTGCAGGCCGCGAACGCCCGAAACAGCGACGCCCGGCACGACGTCGGATGAGACGTCGCACCGGGCGCTGTGTCGTGCGGGTCGGGTCGGGTCTAGCCCAGGACCAGGCTCTCGCCGTCGGCGCTGGTGTTGACCGGCACCACGTCGCCGTCGTGGATGTCCCCGGCGAGCAACCCGCGGGCGAGTTGGTCACCGATCGACTTCTGCACGAGTCGCCGTAGCGGCCGCGCTCCGTAGAGCGGGTCGAAACCGCGCGCCGCCAACCACTTCTTGGCGTTGGCCGACACCTCGAGCTGCAGTCGGCGCTGGGCCAGACGCGCGGCCAGCGACCCGATCTGGATCTCGACGATCGACTCGAGTTCGGACTCGTTCAGTGCGTCGAAGATGACCACGTCGTCGAGCCGGTTGATGAACTCGGGCTTGAAGGCCGACCGCACCGCCGTCATCACCTGGTCCTTGTTTCCCCCCGCGCCCAGGTTGGACGTGAGGATCAGGATCGTGTTGCGGAAGTCCACCGTCCGCCCTTGGCCGTCGGTGAGGCGTCCCTCGTCGAGCACCTGCAGCAGGATGTCGAAGACGTCGGGGTGCGCCTTCTCGATCTCGTCGAACAGCACGACCGTGTACGGCCGGCGACGCACCGCCTCGGTGAGCTGACCACCCGACTCGTAACCGACGTATCCCGGAGGAGCACCGACGAGCCGTGCGACGCTGTGCTTCTCGCCGTACTCGCTCATGTCGATACGAACCATCGCGTGGTCGTCGTCGAACAGGAACTCCGCCAACGCCTTCGCCAGCTCGGTCTTGCCGACACCGGTCGGCCCCAGGAACATGAACGAACCCAGCGGCCGGTTCGGGTCGGCGACACCGGCACGTGAACGCCGGACCGCGTCGGACACGGCCTCGACCGCCTCACGCTGCCCGACCACGCGGGCGCCGATCTCGTCCTCCATGCGCAGGAGTTTGGTGACCTCGCCCTCGAGCATGCGGCCGGCGGGGATGCCGGTCCACGCCGAGACGACCTCGGCGACGTCGTCGGGGCCGACCTCTTCCTTGAGCATGACCGAATCGCCTGCGGGCGCGCTCTTCTCGGCCGCGACTGCGAGCTCTTTCTCCAGCACCGGGATCTGCCCGTAGCGCAGCTCGGCGGCACGTCCGAGATCACCGTCGCGCTCGGCACGGTCGGATTCACCGCGCAACGACTCCAACTTCTCCTTCAGATCGCGGACACCGTCGATCGCCTGCTTCTCGCCCTGCCAGCGCGCGGAGAGCTCGTTGAGCTTCTCGCGCTGATCGGCGAGCTCACGCCGCAGCTTCTCGAGTCGCTGCTTCGACGCCTCGTCGGTCTCCTTGTCGAGCGCGACCTCTTCGACCTCGAGCCGACGCACGATCCGCTCGACCTCGTCGATCTCGACGGGGCGCGAGTCGATCTCCATACGCAGACGCGACGCGGCCTCGTCGACGAGGTCGATGGCCTTGTCCGGCAGGAACCGTGACGTGATGTAGCGGTCACTGAGCGTCGCCGCGGCCACGAGCGCGGAGTCGGTGATGCGGACACCGTGGTGCACCTCGTAGCGCTCCTTGAGTCCGCGCAGGATGCCGACCGCGTCCTCCACCGAGGGCTCGCCGACGTAGACCTGCTGGAACCGGCGTTCCAGCGCGGCGTCCTTCTCGATGTACTTGCGGTACTCCTCCAGCGTGGTGGCACCGACCAGTCGGAGTTCGCCGCGGGCGAGCATCGGCTTGATCATGTTGCCCGCGTCCATCGCGGAGTCGCCGGTCGCGCCGGCACCGACGATGGTGTGCAGCTCGTCGATGAAGGTGATGACCTGGCCCGCCGAGCCCTTGATGTCGTCGAGGACGGCCTTGAGCCGCTCCTCGAACTCGCCCCGGTACTTCGCGCCTGCGACCATCGACGACATGTCGAGGCTGACGACGGTCTTGTCGCGCAGGCTCTCCGGAACGTCGCCGGCGATGATGCGCTGGGCCAGCCCCTCGACGATGGCGGTCTTGCCGACGCCGGGTTCACCGATGAGCACCGGGTTGTTCTTGGTACGGCGGCTCAAGACCTGCACCACGCGACGGATCTCGGTGTCGCGGCCGATGACCGGGTCGAGCTTGCCCTCCCGGGCCTGCGCGGTGAGGTCGGTGGAGTACTTCTCCAGAGCCTGATACGTCGATTCCGGATCCGGCGAGGTGACGCGTGCGCTGCCTCGAACGGCCACGAACGCCTCACGCAGGGCCTGCGGGGTGGCGCCGACGTCGTGCAGGAGCTTGGCCACCTCGGAGTCACCCGTGGCCAGACCGACCACGAGGTGCTCGGTGGAGACGTACTCGTCGTCGAGCTCGCCGGCCAGCTGCTGGGCGGCGGTGATCGCGGCGATCGTCTCGCGGGTGAGCTGCGGCGCGGAGCTCGCACCGGAGGCGGTCGGCATCCGCGACACCAGGTTCTTGGCCTGCGCCTTCACCGCGGCCGGGTCGACGCCGACCGCCTTGAGCAGCGGCGATGCGATGCCCTCGGGTTGGTCGAGGAGTTCGACCAACACATGGGCCGGTCGGACATCGGGATTGCCGGCGGCGGTGGCCGACTGCACCGCGGCCGAGAGTGCGGCCTGCGTCTTCGTCGTCGGGTTGAACCCGCCGGAGTTGGGAGTGGACATGTGCTCACCTTCCTAGGTCTTGCGTGAAGTGTCTCGGGCCGAAAGGCCCGTCGAGTTCCTCAACGCACGAGGACTTGAGTCTGTTCCGCTCAACTATAGGCCGTTGTCGGCCGGCGGCTCTTCGGCACCGCGCCTGACGACAAAGATGAGGCCGGACATCACCTGCCGGGTCGCGCCCCCGGACCGAGGCGGGGACCCACGCGCTGAGGTGTCAGTTCGCGGTGTCCATCGCTGCACACCAGTTCCGCTCGCACGCCGGCCCCGCATCCTTGATGAATGACCTCGACCGGAGGGCCGTCAGCGCCGGCCAGCCATCGGTCACCCCACTGCATGAGGGCGATCATCGCGGGGAACAGTTCCATACCCGCCCGGGTCAGTCGGTACTCGTGTCGCTGACGCGCATGAGGTTCCCGATACGGCTCGCGGTACATCAGGTCATGGTCGACCAGGGTGTTGAGGCGGTCGGTCAGAACTGTTCGCGCACAGCCGACCCCGGCGTGGAACTGCTCGAAGCGACGCGCGCCGTAGTAGGCCTCGCGCAGCACCTGCATGGTCCACCGGTCTCCGACGATGCCCAACGCCGCTTTCACCGAGCAGTTCTCGGCACTCCACCGACTCCGGTCGAATTCCTCCATCCGTCGACCCTAGCTGAGTAGGATATCGCTATCCAGACCTCCTGGGCCTCGCGGACGAAGGACCACCCCACATGAAAGCGCTGCACTTCATCGGCGAGAACGCCCTTCGGTGGACCGACCGCCCCGACCCGGCGATCGAGGGCCCCACGGAGGCGATCGTGCATCCACTCGCCGCGACCACCTGCGACCTCGACCGCGCGATCATCTCCGGTGCCGTCGACTTCGGCACCGGCTACCCGATCGGACACGAGTGCGTCGCCGAGGTGATCTCGGTGGGATCAGGCGTCGGCAACGTCGCACCGGGTGACGTGTGCGTCGTGCCCTGGCACATCAACTGCGGAACCTGCGACAACTGCCGATTGGGGCTGAGCGCGGCCTGCACCGCCCACCCCGGACTGTCCGGATACGGGGCACCTATAGCAGGCGATTTCGGCGGCTTGTTCTCCGATCTCGTGCGGGTGCCGTTCGCCGACGCGATGCTCACCAAGCTGCCCCCCGGGGTCGACCCGGTTCGGGCCGCGAGCTGCGGGGACAACCTCACCGACGCCTATGTGGCCGTGTGGCGCGGATTGTCCCGCCGGCCAGGTACGTCTGTTCTCGTCGTCAACAGCCTTTCGAGCCTCGGCTCCTTCGCCGTGCAGCACGCTGTCGCCCTCGGCGCGGGCAGCGTGACGCTCGTCGACGCGGACGAGCAGCGGCGCGAACAGGCCCGATCACTCGGGGCCGAGGCGCATCCGACGGTCGATGCCGCTCGACATCACAACAGGTTTCCCGTGGTGATCGGCGCGTCACCCCACCCGACGCTTCTCGCCGAGGCCATCCGGTGTGTGGCGCCGGGCGGACATCTGTCGAACGTGGCCATGATCTTCGGCAACGCCTCACTACCGCTGTGGGACATGTACCAGCGCGACATGACACTGTCGACGGGCTTCGTCAGCGTCATGCCCCACCTCGAAGCGGTACTCGGGATGTTGGAGGGCGATCGCATCCATCCCGAACAGATATCCACCACGCACCCATGGGCAGACGCCCCTGAGGTGCTGCTCGCGCCCTATGCGAAGCCAGTCCTCGTCGCGCCGTCCCTGATGGGCGGGTAGTCGCCGCGCTCGCACGTCACATCCGACCCCGGCAACGGGGAGCCCCGTGACGCCGAAGGTTGACATCACTGCCATCGTGCAATGACACTCTCCGGGTGTGTGACGCGGCGCACATCCGTACAGGTGGGGTGCTGCGGTCGGTCACCGGATCACCGGTGCTCGATTCGCACATCTGATGAGAAGCCATTCGGGAGGCTCGCCGTGCAGGTCACATCCATCCGCCGCGCGACCACGATCGTCGCGATCGTGGTCGCCGTGTTCGCATCGAGCGCGACGCTGGCCGTCGCCAAGGCCCCGCCGGGCTACGACGACTTCGCCGATGTCTGGCCCACTTCGGTCCCGCAGGCGCAGTGTCGTCCCGGCGATCGGGTCGAGACCGGGGTGCAGGGCGAGGTGTCGCTGTCCGATCGCAAGAGTGGTCGGAGCCGGCGCGGATACAACTGCAACATCGACCTCGTCGGGCAACTGCAGAACGAGGGCACCGGGATCACCAGCGCGTCCTACAAGCAGTGCACCTATACCGGGACCAGCTTCCCGACCAACCTGCTCAACCGGAAACCCGCCGGTGTCAACGTGATCGATGCGTCCGACCCCGCCCGGCCGCGGCGCACGGCCGTCCTGAACGAGCCCGCGGCGTTGGGCGGCACCTGGGAGTCGTTGAAGGTCAACGAGGCCCGCGGCCTGCTGGTGGGTACCGCCGTCGGCATCCTCGAGGGAGCCGGCTACATCTCCGTCTACGACATCGCCACCGACTGTGCGCACCCGCGTCTGCTCAACCGCGGCGCGGGGAGCCGGCTGAACATGCCGATACCGATCACCACGCACGAGGGCGATTTCTCCCCCGACGGCAGGACGTACTGGGCGTCCGGCGTCGCCCCGGGATACGTTAGCGCCGTCGACCTGACCGACCCGAGCCGGCCGATGGTGGTCTGGAGTGGCGTCACCGGCATCTCCGCCCACGGCATGGGATTCACCCCCGACGGTGAGACCATGTACCTGTCGAACCTCGCCGGGCTCACCATGATCGACGTCTCCGCGATCCAGAACCGCAAGCCGCGCACGATCGTCTCCCGGCTCGCGCCGCACATCGGCCAGAAGTTCTGGACCGACGGCCAGATCACTCAGCACAGCATCTACGTCACCTACGGCGGTAAGCCGCACGTGTTCTCGATGGACGAGGCGGGCTCGGGTGGCGCAAAGCTGTTCGACGCTGCACGATCGTCGAACTTGAAGCTGCGCAACGTCATCAAGCTGGCCATCAACCTGCCGAGGAATCAGACCAGGGCCGTGGCCAGTGCCGGCGGCAACGGACCGTTCGCCTACGAGTCGCACTACTGCTCGGTGGACCGTCCCGTCGATCCGCGTCGGATGGCCTGCGGGTGGATCCAATCCGGCATCCGGGTCTTCGACATCAGCGACCCCGACCGTTTCCGCGAGATCGGGTACTTCAACCCCGCCGCGCAGGTGGGCAAGACCTTCACCACCCTGACCAATTCCATCCACGCGGGACTGGCGAACATCGCGGCCCCGCCCATCATCGGTGCCGCGGCGCTGGGACGGGCGATCCTGCAGGGGCAGGCGCCGCTGACCGGCATCGTCAACGATCGGTCCCGACTGATCGGTGTCGACATGACGGCGGACTGGTGCATGTCACCGCCGCAGTTCCGCGGCGACCTGCTGTACGTGACCTGCTCGGACAACGGCTTCCTGGCGCTTCGGATGGATCCGCGCGCAGGAACGGCGCGGTGAGTCAACGCTGGGCGCTGTGCATCGTAGCGCTCACCGCCGGGGTGTCGATGATCGTCGGGGTGATGATCGGGAACGCAGGCTCCGAGTCCGCACCGGCTCTGAGCAGCGTCGACGTCGGGTTCGCCCAGGACATGCTGGCCCATCACCAGCAGGCGATCACCATCGTCGGCCAACTCTCCCCGCAGGCGACGCCGGACGTCCGTGCCGTCGCCGACCAGATCTCCGGCACCCAACTCGCCGAGACCGGGCAGATGCGCGGGTGGCTGCAGGCGGCCGGAGAGCCCGAGCAGTCGCCCACGCCGATGGCGTGGATGGGATCCGACCACGCTGAGCACGCCGGCTCGGCCATGATGCCGGGCATGGCCGATGATGCCGAGCTCACCGCTCTGCACGAGACGACCGGTGTCGACAACGAGATCCGGTTCCTGCAGTTGATGATCCGGCACCATCAGGGCGGGATCAGCATGGCGCAGTACCTCCGCCAACACGGTCACAACGGCTCGGTCACCGCGACCGCCACGCAGATGCAGGACGAGCAGAGCAACGAGGTGGACCTGATGGTGACGCTGCTGACGGCGCGCGGCGGTACGCCGTTACCGTTTGCCTGACGGGGCGTGCGTCGCGGTGTCGTTGCTGCGCAACCTTATCCGCATGGTGTGATCGGCGGCCGCGACCACGGTGCCCGCGGCGTCGACGATGTCGACGTGGTGGACGACCTGGGTGACGCCCTCGCGGGTCGCCTGGTCGCGGATGCGCTCGGCCTCGTCGTGCGGCAGCTCGACCCGGAGTTCGAGGCGACCGCGACCCGGGGCCTGGAAGTCGATGCTCGCGGCTTTCGTCCACACCTCGAACCGGCGACCGAGCTGCGCGGCGAGCATCATCCCGTACAGGACGTCGGTGGCCGAGAACAACGCTCCCCCGAACGCGGCGCCGTGCAGGTTCGCCGTCCACGGGTGGACGCGGACCGTGATCGCGCCGGAGGTCCAGTCGTCGGCGATGTGTGACACGCGCACGCCCGCCCCGAGCAGGGGCGGGTAGAGCCCGACCAGCAGGCGGAACCTCGACGGCTTGTACAGCCAGCCGTGGAACACGGTCTTGTTGTTGTTCACGCCCGCCATTGTCGGCCACGGCGCAACCGCGGCGTCACCGTCCCTCGAGCCGTCGGCCCGTGCGTCGGTGTCAGACCGGGGCCACCGTCTTGTCTTCGGTGCGCTTCGCGGTGACGGCATCGACGACGGCGATGAGCAATCCGACGCCGACGAGTGCGGCGGCCACCGTCAGCCCGAGCTGAAATGCCGGGGCGAAATCACCGCGCGAATCGGCGATCTGGGCGAAGAACACCGCGCCGACCAGCGCGATACCGGCGGCCGACCCGATGCGTTGGCCGGTCTGCAGCACACCGCCGGCGATACCGGCGCGCTTCACCGGGACCTCGTCGAGAGTGAGGGTGACGTTCGGCGAGATCACGAATCCCGACCCGACACCGGCGATGAGCAGGGGCACCGCCGCCGCCCAGCCGACCCCGGAACCGGGGACGAGCAGCGACGCGATCACCGCGCCGACCATCCCGACGACGACCATGCCCAGGCCCACCGCGACGAGACTGCGACCGAAGCGCCCGACGATCGACCCGCCGACCCGCGCCGACACCGCCGAACCGATGGCGAACGGCGTGACGGCGAGACCGGCCTGCAGGGCCGAATATCCCAGTCCCTGCTGCACGTACAGCGTGTAGACGAAGAAGATCGTGGTGAACCCGGCGAAATAGACGGTGCCGATGATGCAGCCGAGCGTGTACGACCGGTTGGAGAACAGGGAGAGATCAACCAGCTGCTGGTGCCCACGCGCGCCCTGGCGCCGTTCCCACAGCACGAAGGCCGCCAGCAACAGTGCGGCCGGGATGAACAGCAGCCACTTGGCCGATCCGGTCCACTGCTGTTCCTGCACCAGCGGCAGCATCACCGCGAGGACACCGAGGCCGAGAAGCACCACACCGACCGGATCGAAGGAGGATGCGCGCAGCGGCTGGAGCGAGTCGGCATCACGCGATGGCAGCAGCTTTATCGCGGCGACGAGGGCGAGGGCGCCGATCGGGACGTTCACCATGAACACGTACCGCCACCCGTGCTCGACGCCACCGAGTTGGATGAGCACTCCACCCAGCAGCGGACCGACCGCCGTCGAGATGCCGATGGTCGCGGCGAACAGACCGAACGCCTTTGCGCGCTCGGCTCCACGGAAGAGCTGCTGGATCAGGCCGGACACCTGTGGGCTGAGGATGCCGCCGGCGAGACCCTGGACGAGACGGGCGATCACGAGGGTGAGCGGCCCGGTCGCCAACCCGCACGCGGCCGAGGCGACGACGAACAGGATCAGCCCGATGATGAAGGTGGTCTTGCGACCGCGGGCGTCACCGATGCGGCCTGCAGGCACCAGGAAAAGACCGAAGGCCAGCGCATAACCCGACACCACCCACGACAGGTCGGCCGACGACGCGCCGATCCCCTTCTCGATCGACGGCAGCGCCACGTTGACGATCGACACGTCGAGCAGGGTCATGAAGCCGACCGCGAGGCAGACCGTCAGGGCGGTCCACCGTCGCGGATCGGGCTCGTATTCCTCGGTGGGCGCGGGTCCGGTGGTCATGGTGTCGTGCAACACCGATGTCCGTTCTGGTCTTCCCGACCACTTCTGAACGACGAGACCAGCAGGTCACATGGTGGTGTGGCCGTCGATGCTCTCACGGATGATCTCGGCGTGCCCGGCGTGCTGCGCGGTCTCCGACACCAGATGGATCAGCACCCGTCGAACGCTCCACGATGCGCCGGGTTCGTTCCACGGGGCCTCGGGCAGCGGGGTGGAACGAGACAGATCGCAGGCTGTCGCGATGACGTCCGCGGTGCGCGCCGCGACGGCCGCGTACTCCGACAGGATGGATTCGCGGGAATCGCCCGGCAACATCTGGAACTCGTTCTGACGATCGATCGCCCACTGCGGATACGTACGTGCGGTGCCCGACATGAGGTCGTCCCAGCTCACCCCGTCGGGCAGGGTCAACGCCATGCCGGACGTGCCCTCGGTGACGAAGCGCATCCATGCTGCCTCGGTCGAGGCGACGTGCTTGATCAACCCGCCCAGACAGAGCGAACTCGCGGTGGGTCGCAGACCCAGCTCCTCGTCGGTGAGACCTTCGGTCGTCCCGATGAGGAAGGCGCGCGCCTGCGCCAATTCGGCGAGCAGTTCGGTGCGCTCGTCGGTCGTGACGGCGGTGGTCGAGTCGGTGTCCATGGTGGCTCCTTGCATCTCTGTGGTGGTCATGGACGCAGCCTCGCAGGCATTGCGGACAGAAACGGTCCTCAATGGACTCAAGCAAGTACGCCGCCTGCCCTCGGCTTCCTCGACACCGCGATCCGCGGTCGCCGGACGATCTGATCTCAGAGCACAATCGCGACGTGAACGATCGCGCCACACCCGACGAGTCCCGACGCCGCCGACTGGAGAACGACGCGCTACCCGCCTGGCGCCGCATCACCGAGGGCGAACCCCGATGGGCCGCCGCGCTGGCCATCGTCGCCGTGATCGCGCTGCAGCTCGCACTGCCGCAACGGCTCAACCTGTCCTCGCGCTACCTGCTGCCGGGGATCGAACTCGCGTTGCTCGTGATGCTGGTCATCGCGAACCCGCTGCGCATCAACCGTGTCTCGCGTCCGCTGCGATCGGCCAGCCTCACGCTGATCGCCGTCGCCAGCCTGGCCAATGCGTACGCGGCGGTCCGTCTGGTCACCGACATCATCTCCGGCGACCACAAGGTCTCGGCTGCGGCCCTGCTCGCCACCGGCGGCGCGGTGTATCTGACGAACATCATCATCTTCGGGCTCTGGTACTGGGACCTCGACCGCGGCGGACCGGCCACCCGCGCGGCGGGCACCCGGCAGTACCCCGATTTCCTGTTCCCTCAGATGACCACGCCCGATGTGTCCGACCCTGACTGGGAGCCACGCTTCGCCGACTACCTCTACGTGTCGTTCACCAACGCGACCGCCTTCAGCCCGACCGACACCATGCCGCTGAGTCGTTGGGCGAAGCTGGCGATGATGATCCAGTCGGTGATCGCGCTCGCCACCGTGGCGATGGTGCTCGCCCGAGCCATCAACATCCTGAACTGACCGATCTGCTCATCAACCGATCGTGTACACGAGGCCTGCACCCTCCGCGGAGAGCCCGCAGGCGAATTCCCGCGCGGCCCCGAGGTATTGACTCACATAATCCGCCTCGAACAGGACACGCTCGCGGCGTCCGGGTACGGCCACCGGCTCATCGACGAGCACGATGTCGCGCGCAACCTCGGCGACCTCGTCGGGATCGAGGACTCCGAACCACGGGTGATACTCGACGCCGTTGTCACACATCGTGACCTGACCGTGCACCATCGCCGCGCAGGGGCGACCGGCGAACAACTGCTGCAGCGCCCTCCACGCCTTGTCGAGGTAGAGCATCGGCGGACGATCGTCCGGATCACCCCACGCATCCATCAGTGGGTCGTCGGAGATGAACAGCCTCGGGTCGGAGCGTGCGTGATCGACGAGTTCGGCGCGGACTGGATAGGCGTAGTAGCGGATTCCCATGCACGCCAACCTCGCACCGGGTACCGACCACAACACAGGACGCGGCCGTGCCCGAGTGCGGGTTGTGCACAGATGGGGGTTCATCCCCAGGAGTCGGATCTCTGATGACCGCCCCTCGGGGCCGGTTGCTCGGGCGTCACGTCGGTGAGACCGTCGGGGGCGAGGAAGCCCTCGGCAAGGCTCTCTCAGGCGGCCCGTGCGGGTAACGGGTTTGTCGCATCCGGGGATGCCGCCACGCCGCTGGGCGATACTGATGGCCGCCGACGAGATACGTCGGGAACTGATCTTTATGGGGCAAACATGAAGAAACTCGTGATCGCGGTCCTGGCGGCCAGTGCGCTGGTCCTCGCGGGGTGTTCGGACTCCGACACCCAGAGCACCACCGACTCGGCGACGAACGCCGCCAACAACGCGGCCGACGACATCGGCAGCGCCGCATCGAAGGCCGCCGACTCCGCAGGCAACGCCGCTTCGGACACCCGCGACGCCGGATTCATCGCGGTTCTGGCCGCGGCGAGCCTGAAGTTCGGTGACGACAAGGACATGGTCGACGAGGCCAAGGACGTCTGTGAGGACCTCAAGGGCGGCAAGACCGCAGCCGAGGCCGCCGACAGCGTGAAGGACAAGTACGACGGGGACGCAGGCAAGGCGCTCAACTTCGTTCGTTCCGCGGTCCCGGCGTACTGCGCGACCGAGGTCGGCAAGCTCGTCGGCTGACCCGACCGAGATCGATCACTGCCGCGCGGCCGGCGCCTTTCCCACCATGGTGAGCACGGTGTCCCGGAAGGCGACGGCCGCCGGGGGCAGATAGCGGTCGGGCACCCACCCGATCGCTATCTGCCGCACCAGTCCCGCGTCGCTCAGCGGCACCTCCACCACGTCGTCCCGGGGGCCGGGCGCCGCAGGCAGCAGCGCCACCCCGAGCCCGCCGCCCACCAGACCCCGCAGCGTGCCGATGTCGGTCCCCTCGAAGGTGATCCGAGGTGACATCCCTGCCTGCACGCACGCGTTGTCGAAGACGTGCCGGAGCGTGTGCTCGCGGTCCATCGCGACGAACGGCTCGTCGGCCAGGTCGGCGAAACGCAACCGCTTCCGCGCCGCGAATCGGTGTCCGAGCGGCACCACGACGAGCAGCTCCTCGGTGTACAGCGGCGCCCACTGCACGTCGAGCACCTCGGCGAACAGGCCCGGAACACTGATGCACAGATCCGTCACCCCACCCGCGAGTCGGGTGATGACGTCGCGACCCGAGTTCTGATGCAGCTCGAACTCGACCGCCTCGTGGGTGCGTCGATGTTCGCGGATCGCCCGCGGCACCACCGTGGCCCCGAGTGAGTGCAGGAATCCCACCGACACCGTGCCGGCCGCCGCGCCGGCGAGCTCGCGCACCGTCGAGACCCCGATGTCGATGCTGCGAGCCACATCTCGTGTGGAATCTCGGAAGGCGACGCCGAAGCGGTTGAGTTCGTTCACCCGGCCGCGACGCGTGAACAACGGGACCCCGATCTCGCTCTCGAGCGACGCGATCGCCCGACTCACCGCGGACTGCGACACCACGAGATGCTCGGCCGCCGCCCGGAGGCCGCCGCGCTCGGCGACCGCGTGAAAGTAACGGAGTTGATAGAGCTCCATCGCGAACCCCCGATCATTTGCGTCAAGTGCAAGCATATCGCGCATAAGTATTGATGGACGCGACTATTAGCCGCTCGTAACGTCATCGGCATGACATCGAACAGGCGACTTCCCCAGGGCGGTATTCCCACCACGTGGCTGTTCACCCCCGGCACCGACCCCGACCACTTCGACGCCGCCGAGCGAGCGGGCGCGGGCGTCGCCATCCTCGACCTGGAGGATGCGGTCGCCCCCGGCGACAAAGACCGCGCACGCTCCCTGGTCGTCGACAAGCTGACGGCACTGCGCGACAGCGCGACCGCGGTCCGGTACGCGGTACGGATGAACGCGGTCGGGTCGGTCGCCGGACTCCGTGACCTCCTCGCCGTCGCCGAGCACCGACTCACGCCCGCCTACGTGGTCGTCCCCAAGGTCGAATCGGCGGCGACGGTCGACCTAGTCGCAGACACGCTGCACGATGCGGGCGTGGTGACCGACCTCGTGGCGATGATCGAGTCCGCCCGTGCGGTCACCGAGATCACCGCGATCCTGCGCGAGGGCCGTACACCTCCTGCCGCGGTGATGTTCGGCGCCGCGGACATGGCAGGCGACCTCGGTGCCGAACCCGGGACGGCGGTGGTCCTGCAGGCGCGGAACTCGATCCTGCAGGCCGCTGCGGCGTTCGGCGTGCCCGTGATCGACACCCCGTTCTTCGACATCCACGACGCCGGGGGACTCGCCGACTCGGTCGGCGACGCGGTCCGCAGCGGATTCGCGGCGAAGGCCGCCATCCATCCGCGCCAGATCGTCGCCATCGCCGACGGCTTCACACCGTCGGGCGAGGAGATCCGTTGGGCCGACGAGGTGGTCGGGGTCGCCGAGCGTGGCGTGGGCACCGTGAACGGGCAGATGATCGACGAGGCCATCGCGCGGCGGGCCCGTCGGATACTCGCCCGAGCGAATTGACACCAAAAGCCCTACAGCACAACAGAAGGAGAAGCAGATGGACCCCATCCTGCCGGCCTATCGGGAGTTGGCCCCCCACACCTATCGAGAGACATCCGGTCTCTACTTCGAGGATTTCGTGGTGGGCGACAGGTTCGAACACCGCCCGGGTCGGACCATCACCGACACCGACAACATCTGGATGACGTTGCTGACCATGAACACTCAGCCGGTTCATTTCGATGCCGCTTATGCCGCGGCCACGGAGTGGAAGAAGATGCTGGTCGACTCGACGCTCACCATCGCCATGCTCACCGGCATGAGTGTGCGCACCGTGAGCGCGAAGGTGGTCGCCAACCTCGGCTGGGACAAGGTCCGTGCGACGCACCCGGTGTTCGCCGGAGACACCCTCTACGCGTCGAGCACGATCCTCGCGGCGCGGGAGTCGAAGAGCCGGCCCACCCAGGGCATCGTCACCGTCGAGACCACCGGCACCAACCAGGACGGTGACGTGGTGATGACCTTCGAGCGAACCATGTTGATCTACAAGCGCGGTCACGCGCCCGAGCAGGAGGCGAACTACTGATGACCACCATCACGACACCCCGGCGCACGACGGGCGAGTACACAGCCAAGCTCACCGACCCGCACACCGCGGTGGAGCAGATCGAGAGCCACTCGACCGTCGCCCTCGGTCAGGCCGCCGGCCAACCACCGGCGCTGATGCGTGCCCTCGCCGACCGTGCCCGCGAACACGAGATCGACGAGGTCAAGCTCTACTACTTCCACGCCGAACAGCCGATGCAGGACAGCCTGCTCCGCTATGAACTCATGGGGGCGCTGCGTCCGCACTCGATGTTCCTGCAGCGTGCCGAGCGGGAGTTGATCAAACAGGGCGACCGCGACGGACGCAAGGTCGTCTCGTTCGTTCCCACCGCGTTCAGCCAGTCCATCCGACTGTTCGCCGACCGAATCCCGGTCGACACGTTCCTCGTCTCGGTGTCACCCATGGATGCGAACGGCTACTTCACCTTCGGCACCAACAACGACTACACGAGTTCGGTTGCCCGGCAGGCGAAGCGATTGATCGTGGAGGTCAACGCACACATGCCACGCGTGTTCGGCGCGTCGGCGCTGCACGTGTCGGAGGTCGACGCCATCGTCGAACACGACGAGCAACTCCCCGAGCTGCCACAACGCCCGATCGGTGATGTCGACCGGACCATCGCCCGACGGGTCGCCGAACTCGTCCCCGACCACGCCTGCCTGCAAATCGGCGTCGGCGGACTGCCCCAGGCGGTCTGCGAGGCGCTGGCGGACCGGACCGATCTGGGCATCCACTCCGAGGTGCTCACCCCGGCGCTCGCGGGCCTGATCGAATCCGGCGTCGTCACCAACCGGTACAAGGCGATCCACCGCGGCACGTCGGTGTTCACCTTCGCCATGGGTGACAGGGCGTTCTATGAGTTCCTCGACGACAACCGCGGCGTGGAGAGCCACCCCGTCGACCACGTCAACGACCCCGCGGTCATCGCACTCAACGACAACGTCGTGTCGGTCAACTCAACCATCGAGATGGACCTCACCGGCGCCTGCAACTCCGAGTGGATCAACGGGCATCAGTACAGCGCTGCCGGCGGTCAGGTCGACTTCGTTCGCGGCGCCTACAACTCGCGAGGCGGGCTGTCGGTCATCGCGTTCGCCTCGACCGCGAAGCAGGGCACGATCAGCAAGATCGTGCCGCGGCTGTCGGGTCCGGTCACCACCGCACGCAACGACGTCCACCATGTGGCCACGGAGTACGGCATGGTCGATCTCAAGGGACTGTCCTCGACCCAGCGAGCCCAGTCGTTGATCGCCCTCGCGCATCCAGACCACCGCGCCGAACTCACCGAGGCCGCCCGCGATCGGCACCTCATCTGAGGCAGCACCGAACGGAGAAATCACGATGCAGATCGAATCGCTCGACCATCTCGTCCTCACCGTCGCCGATCCCGCCGCGACCGTGCGGTTCTACACCGATGTCCTCGGGATGACCGAGCACACCTTCGGCTCGGGACGGACCGCGTTGCTCTTCGGCCACAGCAAGATCAACCTGCACCAGGCCGGACACGAGTTCGAACCGAAGGCCGACCGGCCCACACCCGGCAGCGCCGATCTGTGCTTTCTCGTGGCGACACCGGTCACCGACATCGTCGAGCAACTCGGCGCGGCCGGCGTCCCGATCGTCGAGGGTCCGGTGACGCGAACGGGCGCGACCGGCGACATCCTCAGCGTCTACGTTCGCGATCCCGACGGCAACCTCATCGAGCTGTCGAACCCGGTGTGACACAGCAGACAAGCTCGCGCCCGTCTCGCGCGCCCACCGGGCGCAGGACTAGCGTGGCAACGGGCCGGCGACACCCCGCTGGACCCGCCGATCACCACGTCTCTCACGAGGAGTTCTCCATGGCGACAACCATTGCCGACCAACTCATCCGCGGTCTCATCGACGCGGGTGTCACCCGGATCTACGGAATCGTCGGCGACAGTCTGAACCCGGTCGTCGACGCCGTGCGGCGCTCCGGCGGCGCGGCCAAGGGCGGCATCGACTGGATCCACGTCCGCCATGAGGAAGCCGCCGCCTTCGCCGCTGCCGCCGACGCGCAGACCACCGGGAAACTCGCCGTGTGCGCCGGGTCGTGCGGGCCGGGCAACCTGCACCTCATCAACGGCCTCTACGACGCACACCGCTCGGGCGCCCCGGTCCTCGCGATCGCGTCGCACATCCCGAGCAGCGAGATCGGCTCGGGCTACTTCCAGGAGACGCACCCCGACCGCCTGTTCGGTGAGTGCTCGCTGTTCAACGAGCTGATCCTCACCACCGATCAGGCGCCGCGGATGTTCCGGGCGGCCATCCACTCGGCCATCACCGGTAACGGGGTGGCCGTGCTGACCCTGCCCGGCGACATCGCCGAGGAATCGGCCACCGCGACAATGGATCCCATCTCGATCCCGGCGACCCCGATCGTCACCCCGCCCACCGAGGTCATCGAGAAGCTGGCCCATGCCATCAACGCCGCCGAGAAGGTCGCCATCTTCGCCGGCTACGGCGTCAAGGGCGCCCACGACGAGGTCGTCGCACTGGCCGAGAAGATCGGCGCGCCCATCGGACACTCGTTGCGCGGCAAGGAGTTCATCCAGTACGACAACCCCTACGACGTCGGCATGACCGGGCTGCTGGGCTACGGCGCGGCGCACGCCGGCATCCACGACGCCGACCTGCTGATCCTGTTGGGCACCGACTTCCCCTACTCGCAGTTCTTGCCCGACAAGGTCACGACCGCGCAGATCGACATCGACGCGACGAAGATCGGGCGGCGTACCGCGGTGGGGTTCCCGGTGCACGGCGACGTCGGGGCGACGGTGCGCGCGCTGGAGCCGCTGGTGGAGCGCAAGACCGACCGGCGGTACCTCGACACCTGGCTGGCCAAGCACGACCAGTTGATGAACAAGGTCGTCGGCGCGTACGCGAGCAACGCCGAGAAGCTCGTCCCCATCCACCCCGAGTACGCAGCGTCGATCCTCGACGACCTCGCCGCCGACGACGCGGTCTTCACCACCGACACCGGTATGTGCAACGTGTGGACGGCCCGCTTCATCAACCCGACCGGTCGACGGAAGTTCATCGCCTCGATGCTGCACGGCTCGATGGCCAACGCACTGCCGCACGCCATCGGCGCACAGTCGGCACAGCCCGGGCGACAGGTCATCTCGATCTCTGGCGACGGCGGGTTATCGATGCTCCTCTCGGAGATCCTCACCGTTGCGATGTACAAGCTGCCGGTGAAGATCATGCTGTTCGACAACGCCACCCTCGGCATGGTCAAGGCAGAGATGCTGGTCGACGGGCTGCCGGACTTCGGCGTCGATGTAGCGCCGGTCGACTACGCCGCGATCGCGAACGCGGTCGGGATCCACGGTCGGCGGGTCACCGAGCCCGGCGACATCTCCGCCGCCATGGCCGAGGCGCTCGCCCACGACGGCCCGGCGCTGGTCCAGTTGGTCACCGACCCGCTGGCGTTGTCGGTGCCGCCCAAGCTGACCGGTACCCAGCTGAAGGGCTTCGCGCTCGCGATGAGCAAGGTGGTGCTCAACGGCGGGATGGGTGAGGCCATGAAGATGGCCAAATCGAACCTGCGCAACGTTCCCCGTCCCTGATGTTGACCCTCACGTAGCGTGCGGCTCTAGCGTCGATCTCGTCGGCCACACCGGGTGGCCGGAGAGGAAGTGGGTGTCGGCATGAGTGAGCCCGAGAAGCTCTATCGCGTCGGACAACTGGCGGAGCTGACCGGGCTCACGGTGCGGACCCTGCACCACTACGACGACATCGGACTGTTGAGTCCGTCGCGTCGTAGCGGTGCGGGCTATCGGCTCTACAACGGAGTCGACGTCGAGCGACTCTACGAGATCCTGGCCCTGCGTCAGCTCGGGCTGTCGTTGGAACAGATCGCCTGCGCCATCACCGGCGAGACATCGCTCGAGGCGATGCTCGTCGCACACGCCGATCACGTCGACACGCAGCTCGCGGCGATGCAGCGGCTGCAGACCCATATGGCGACCGTCCTCGCGACGGTGCGTCGAGCGGACCGACCCACCGACACCGACCTCCTCGACCTCATCAGAAGGGTGATGACAGTGGATGCACGAGTGGAGAACTACTTCGACGCCGACCAGCTCGCGGCGCTGGCAGTTCGTCGAGAAGAGTTGGGCGAGGAGCAGATCCGCGCGGTGGAGAATCGGTGGCCGTCATTGATAGCGGAGGTCGATGCGGCGATCACCGTTGGGATGGATCCGACCTCCGAGGAAGCCGCCGCGCTCGCGGCCGAGTGGATGGGTCTGCTCGAGCAGTTCCACGGCGGCGACCCCGGCCTGCGTGACGGGATGTACCGCATGCAGGAGGAGAACACCGAGGAGATCCAGCGGGACTTCGGTGGACCGACGCCGGAACAGATCGATTTCATCGCGCGCGCCAACGACTCTCGAAACTGACGAGTCGGATCGGACCACAACCGTCACCACTCAGGTCCGATCCGGACTCAGCGCACAGATGGCGCCGCATCGGTGACGGTTATGGACGCGTCCGGCGTCAGTCGTCGGCCAGGAGGTCGTCCAGCGCGTCGGATCCCATACCGAACCGCTTCAACCGGTCCAGCGGCATCGACCCCATGATCTTGACGATGTCGGTGCCCAGGGCATCGCCGCCGTCGGACGCACCCGCGGGCAGCATGTCCGCCATGGCCGCCGCGACGGCCGGATCGGCCAGCGCCTCGGCCAGGGTGGACTGCCAGGTGATCGGGACCGAGTCGTCGTCACCGGCCACGTCGACGATGTCGGTGGCGCGGATGTCACGGCTCGACGCGCCCACCCCGACGACGTACGCGCCGTCCTCGACGGTCCAGTCACCGCGCCGCTCGTCCCAGAAGGCGAGGTCGGCGCGCGCAATCCGTACCGAGATCGTCTCTGAAGCAGCGGGTTCGAGGACGGATGACGTCGCGAACGCCTTGAGCTCCCGCGGTGGTCGGACCACCCGCGACCCGGTCTTGGTCACGTAGACCTGCACCACCTCGCGCCCCGCCCGCTGACCTGTGTTCGTGACGGTGATCTCGACGTCGACACCGGTCTCGTCGGAGGCCACCGAGAGATCGCGGTACTCGAAGTCCGTGTAGGACAACCCGTGTCCAAACGGAAACGCCACCTCCAGTCCTCGCGCGTCGTAGCCGCGATAGCCGACGTGAATACCCTCGCCGTACCGCACGTGAGAGTTCTCGCCCGGGAAGTCGAGATACGACGGGCAGTCCTCCACACGGATCGGGACCGTCTCGGTCAGGCGACCCGATGGGTTGACCGCGCCGAACAGGACGTCGGCGATCGCACCACCACCGGCCTGGCCGAGCAGCGCACCGTCCACGATGGCGGGGACCGCATCAGTGACCGGTTGCAGACGCAGCACGCCGCCATGGGACAGGACCACGACGGTCCGCGGCTGCACCTGCGCGATCGCCGCCACCAGATCCAGCTGTCCCCAGGGGATCTCGATGTCGTCGCGGTCGAACCCCTCCGACTCCTGTTCGGCACCGAGTCCGAGGAAGACGACGGCCGCCTCGGCGTCGGCGGCCGTCTGCACCGCTTCCTCGCGCAGGGTCGCGGCGTCGCCGGAACCGTCGGTGGTGAACCCGGGCGCGAAGGTCACCGCGCCGGGACCGGCCTGCGCGCGGATCTCGTCGAGCGGGATGTCGAGCCGCGTCGGGTTCACGTGGGAGCTGCCACCGCCCTGATAGCGGGGCGACTGCGCGAACTCGCCGATGACTGCGATCGCGGTGCCCGGCGTCAGCGGCAGCAGGTCGGTGTCGTTCTTGAGCAGGACGATGCTGCGGGCGGCGGCCTCGCGCGCGAGACGGTGATGGGCGTCGAGATCAACGTCGGCCGCGTTCTCCCGTCCGGGCTCTACCCGGCGCGCCAGTTCGGCCACCGCCGCGGCGGCACGATCCACCGCGTCCTGCGACAGCTCGCCGGCGCGGACGGCGTCGACCACCTCGGTGTCGGCCGCGGGACCCGTGCCCGGCATCTCCAGGTCGAGACCCGCGCGGACCGCGGCGACCCGGTCGCGCACCGCACCCCAGTCGCTCACGACCGCGCCGTCGAATCCCCACGTCTCGCGCAGGAGTTCGGTCAGCAGCCAGTGGTTCTCGGCGGCGTACACACCGTTGATGCGGTTGTAAGAACACATCACCGTCCACGGTCGCGCGGTGCGGACGATGTGCGCGAACGCGTGCAGGTAGATCTCGTGCATCGGCCGAGGGGCGACGTCGGAACTCGAGCGCATCCGATCGGTCTCGGCGTTGTTGAGGGCGAAATGCTTCAGCGACGTCCCGACCCCGACGCTCTGCACACCCCTTACCCACGCGGCACCGAGTACGCCTGCGACTACCGGGTCCTCCGAGAGGTACTCGAAGTTTCTGCCGCAGCGCGGATCCCGCTTGATGTTGACCCCGGGCCCGAGCAGGACATCGACGTCCAGCGCCCGGGCCTCACGGCCGAGGGCATCGCCCACCCGATGGATCAGGTCGGGGTCCCAGCACTGGCCGAGGCCGACCGCAGGCGGGAAGCACGTCGCAGGCTCGCTTCCCGCCAGACCCAGGTGGTCACTCGCGCCGGTCTGCTTGCGCACGCCGTGCGGACCGTCGGTCAGCATCAGCGACGGAACGGAGCCGACCGCCTTCGTCGTCCAGAAATCCGCGCCGCTACCGAGGGACGTCTTCTCCTCCAGGGACAGGTCCTTCGTCGGGTCCGTCATCGACACTCCTAATCACCGTTGCCACCGCTGGTCCGGTACCGAGGCTACGGATCGCGTCTGCCCACGACGCGCGGCGAAACTCTGCACGGAGCGACCAACCACGGCACATACGTCGACGCCGCCCCGCTCAGCGCAGACTTTCGCCGCCACGGACAGAGCAAGTTCCCGGGCTTAGGCCCGGGGCTTGCGTAACGCGGTACTGCCGAGTACCGATAGTGAGGTTGTACAAATACTTCGCCTCTAGGAGTCCCCATGCCATCACGTCGCACCACACTCGTCCGGACGGTCACCGTCGGTTGCGCCGTCGCAGGAGCCGCCGCCATCGGGGCAGGTCCTGCGAACGCCCTACCGGTGCAGCAACCCGCCTTCACCCATCACGACTTCCGCGTGAACACGTTTGCAGGCACCCCGATCCCACTCGGGGCCGCCGTGGTCGAGATCGACGCTGCGACCAACGGCACCGGCGTTGTCCGGTTCACCGTCGGCCGTCGGTGCGCATCGGAGGGCGGCCGCCCGTGCGGGTACTCCGTCGACATGTCGGTGCAATGGATCAACTTCGCCAACGGCGCGACCGGCACCACGGCCGTCGGTAGGTCCACCCCGAAGTTCGTCACCACTGGTCGCGGCCCGGTAGGACTCTCCTTCAGCGTTCCTCGAACCCTGAGCCTGCCGTCCGTCGGACTGGTGAACTCCTAGCGTCCGGCGCCGATCCCGTCACGCACCGAGTCGTCGATGGTGGAGTTGACCCCGCCGACGCGGTAACCGGCCGCGCGATGACGGTCCGGCAGCCGGTCGCCCTCACCGAACAGCTTGTGCCGCAACGTTCCCGGTATGTACTCGCGCTCATACGCGCCGCGCCGCTCCAGGGCCGGGATGACGTGGGTGATGACGTCGGAGAACGTGCCCGGGCTGACGGCGTACGCGAGGTTGAACCCGTCGACGTCGGTCTCGGAGACCCAGCTCTGCAATTGATCGGCAATGCTCTCACCGGATCCGACGAGCACAGGACCCATACCGCCGATGCCGCCCCACGCGGCGATGTCGCCGACGGTCCACTCCTTGCCGGTGTCCGACGCCTGTTGGAACGACGCGACCGCCGACTGGATCGCGTTCGACTCGACGTTGCCGATCGGCTCGTCGAGGTCGTAGCTCGACAGGTCGATGCCCATCCACCCCGACATGAACACCATTGACCCCTCGGCACTGGCGTAGCTGCGGTACTCCGCCGCCTTCGCCTGCGCGGCCTCCTCGGTGGCGTCGGTGATGATGGTCAGCAACGTGTAGATCCGCGCGTCGTGCGGTCTGCGACCCGCGTCGACGAGCGCGGCACGGACCTTGGAGACGGTCTCACGCAGCAGCGGTTTGGTGGGCGCGGCGACGAAGATGGCCTCCGCGTTCCCCGCGGCAAACGCGAGTCCGCGCGGCGACGCCCCGGCCTGGTAGATCACCGGCGAGCCCTGCGGCGACGGCTCCGAGACGTGGATGCCGGGGACGGAGAAGTGCTCGCCGCGGTGGCCGATGTGGTGCACCTTCGCGGGGTCGGCGAACACACCGGCCTCCCGGTCACGGCGCACGGCGTCCCGTTCCCACGAGCCCTCCCACAGCTTGTACAGCACCTCGAGGTACTCATCGGCGTGGTCGTACCGGGCGTCGTGGGCGAGCTGGTCGGTCTCGCCCATGTTCCGCGCGGCCGACGGCAGGTAGCCGGTGACCACGTTCCAGCCGATCCGGCCCTTCGTCAGATGGTCGAGCGTCGACATGCGGCGCGCGAACGGGACTGGGTGCTCGAATCCGGTGCCGGTGGTGATGCCGAAGCCGAGGTGCTCGGTCGCGTACGCCATCGCCGAGACCAGCAACAAAGGATCGTTGACGGGCGTCTGCGCCCCCTGCCGGATGGCGGCCTCGTCGGTGCCGGCATAGACGTCGTAGGTGCCCAGCACGTCGGCGATGAACAACCCGTCGAACCCGCCGGTCTCGAGCAGCTTGGCCAGCTCCACCCAGTAGTCGAGGGTGTTGTAGTCCCACGACCGGTCCTCGGGGTGGCGCCACAGCCCGGGCGACTGGTGGGCGACACAGTTCATGTCGAAGGCATTGAAACGGATGGGACGCGACACGACACTCCTCGATAGACAGACTTCGGAGTTCATTGTCGCGACCGTCGGGACAGCCCGCCACGGTTGCGCCCAGCGTGGCGCGAACCCTTCCGAGGAGGTCAGGCGTCGAGGCGGTAGACGCGGATCGCGTTGTCGCGGAACACCTTGCGGAGCAGATCGGGTCCTCGCGGTGTCAACACGTCGAGCAGCGTGCCGACGATCATGGCCACCGACGCGTTCGGTTTGTCGATCGGGTAGTTCGACCCGAACATCACCCGATCCGGGCCGAAGACGTCGGTGGTGTGGTCGATGAGAGGGCCCATCATGTCGGTCAGCGTCGCCTGGCTGCCGATGTTGCCCGACGCCTGGTGCCCGTAGCCGAGGAACGGGAACGCCAGACCGGAGTGCTTGGCGACGACGTTCGGACACGAGGCGACCTCGGCGATCCCGTCCCGCCATCGCGCGTAGATGTCGGCACGGTCGGCCGCGGTGTGCCCGGTCCGCGAGCCCATCGGGCCGAAGACCCCGACCGGTGTGGCGTAGTGGTCGAGCACGATGGTGACCTCGGGGTACTCCCGCGCCAGCCGCACGACGTCGACCATCTGATGCGAGTACACCCACGCCTCGAAGCTGAGGTCACGCGCGGCGACCTCGGCGAATCCCCGCAGGAACGACGCCGAGGTCAGCGCGTGGTCCTCGTCGGTCCAGTCGCGCACCTTCGGGTCGGGGTGGCGCGCCGCCATCGAGCGGATTCCGCGGAACGGCGCGTGGTTCGCGGCGCGGAGGTGGGCGTCGAGTAGGTCCGCGACGTGCGGAGCGCGCGGATCGGCGTGCCCGACGATCGCTCCGAGCGACGGCGAACGACCCTCGCCGAAGGGGAGCTCGTCGATCCAGTGCGTCTCGCCCGCCGGCCCCAACTCCTCGGCACCGTGCCAGCCTGCCTCGATGTGCACCGCCGACCCGACCGGGACACCGGTCGCACCCTCGACCGCCACGATGTCGGCGAGGTAATCCCTCGGCCGATAGGGACGCAACAGGTTCCGCGGCGTCAGCGCGAACTCCCGGTCGGCCTGATTGCGTAGCCGGAACAGCCGGTCACCCGCGGCGGGGAAGAACCGGTACACGCGTGCCACCGAGCTCGCCTCACGCGGCGTGGTCAGCGGATCCCACTGATGGATGTGTGTGTCGATGATCGACGGGATGACGTCGGCCAGTGCATCCGAGGACGACTCACCGAAGACCATGGTCAGACTGTACTAACGTGGGCACCGACACTCCGTGGGGGTACGCGCGAGTTGTCGAGTGCAGGAGGTCGGTTCGCGATGGGAAGTCACACGCGCAGCGGGCTGGGTGCTGTGCGCGACGCGATCGGTCGCGACCCGGACCGGTTCGTCTCCGACTTCTACACGCGCCTCTTCTCGGTGCGCCCCGAGCTCCGTGATCTCTTCCCGGCGACGATGGCGCACCAGCGCACGGCCCTGTTCGGCGTCCTCGACCACATCTTCGAGGTCATCCCCGATCCCGCCGGCCACACCGACCTCATCGGCTTCCTGGGTCAGCTCGGCCACGATCACCGCAAGTTCGGCGTCGCCCCCGAGCACTACGACGTGTTCTTCCGGTCGCTGCTGGCCGAGATCAGCTCGACCCTCGGCGAGGACTTCGACCCCGCGACGTCGGCGATCACCGCGCAGGCGTTGCTGCTGGCCACCGGCGTCATGCGCGGAGCCGCGGAGAGCGCCCGCGGTCCGGCGACGTGGCAGGCACGGGTCGTCGAGAAGTACCGACTCTCGCGCGATCTCGCGGTGGTGCGGCTGGTCACCGACACCCCGCTGACCTATCTGGCGGGGCAGTACATCGAGGTCCAGGTCCCCCAGTGGCCGCGAGTCTGGCGTCATCTGTCGCCGTCGATCCCACCGAACCCATCGGGCGAGTTGGAGTTCCACGTCCGCGCGGTGCCCTCGGGCACGGTGAGCACGTCGATCGTCACCGAGACCGCCGTGGGCGACGTCTGGACGCTCGCACAGAGCCACGGGACGCTCGCCGTGGAACCCGACCGCGACGTGCTGCTGCTGGCCGGCGGCACCGGGCTGGCACCGCTGCGGTCGCTGATCATCGAGATGTCGCGGCGGGTCGACTCCCGCCCGACGCACCTGTTCTACGGCATGCGCTACCCCGGCGAGCTGTACGACGTCGGCACGCTCGCCCAGATCGCGGGCACCAACCCGTGGCTGACGGTGACCGTGGCGTCGGAGGAACCGACGAACCCGTGGTGGCTCACCCGCGACATCGATTTCGCGCGTCTGGGCATGGAGCACCGCATCGGGACCGTCGTCGACGTCGCGCTCGCACATCAGGACTGGTCGGAGCACCAGGCGATCGTCGCGGGGTCACCGGAGATGGTCGAAAGCACCCGACGATCCCTGATCATCGCGGGCGTACCGGCCAGCAGAATCCAGAGCGATCCGCTCTAGCCGCCGCCGGCACCACCCGGGTTTGCTGCCCCGCCTCCGGCATTGCCCTGGGCAGGCACGCTCGGATTCTCGGGCTTGGGCGACGACGCGGGAGAGCTGGTCGTGGTGGTGGTGGTGGCCGCCGGCGGCGTGGTCGTCCGGGTGACCGTACGCGGAGGCTGGGTCACGGTGACCGTCTCCTGCGGCGGCGCAGGTGGCGGCACGAACTCCTCCGTCTGCTCCTCGGTGGTCGTGGTGGTGGTCGACGGCGGGCGTGACCGCGTGGTGGTCGGTGCCGTCGTGGTGGTCGTCGGTGCCGAGGTGGTCACCGAGGACTCCGACCCGGCGGGAGACGGCTCGTCGTCATCTCCGGTGAACAGCACGACCCCGACCACGACGGCGGCGAGTACAGCAGCGGCGACCGCCGCACCCACCAGCGCGAGCCAACGTGTGCGGTTGCTCCCGGTGACGCCACGGTTGCGACCGTGCAGCGCGGCACCGTGGGCGGCGGAGTAGGTCGGTTCCGACGCGATCTGGACGGGGAGCTGGGTCTCGTACTCCAGCGTCGGGGCGACCCCGGGGACCTCGGCGCCCGGTCCGACCACGAAGACGCCGCTGCGTCCGACGTCGGTGGAGGGCAGCAGCCCGAAGGCGCCCGCGACGGCCTGGGCGCCGGGGGTGTCGGTGACGGGTTCACGTGCACCGCCGGTCGGGAGCTGGACCGCGCCGACCACCGTCGCCGACTCGGTGTCGACCGCGGCGATGGACAGTTCGTTGAACGGGACGGCGTCCGCGGCGAGGTCGAGGACCACGATGACACCACGCTGATCCGACTGTGCCGCGGCGACATTGGCGAACGCGAACGGGGTGTCGGTGATGGTGGTGCGCGAATACCAGTCCGGGTCGGTCTTGGCTCCGGCCGTGACGGTGTTGTGCAGCGACACCTGCATGCTGCGCTGAGCGCAGGCGACCGTGACCGCATCCACCGCGAACGGGGCGGACTCGACCAGCTGTGTGATCGCGTCGAACACCGTGTCCGGGGAGCTGTCGGTCAGATCCACGACGTTCCGGGCCAGCACGTTGCCGGTGGACACCTCCATGACAACGGAGGCGATCTGCAGATCGGTGACCGAAACGCCCAGTACCTGACTCATCGTCTGACACCTCGCGTCTGGCTGCGTGACGGACCGGTTGGGCCGCTCGTCGTACGAGACCCTATCGGGACGTACCCGCCCTCCGTTACCCTGCCCGCTGGTTAGGCTCGTGCCATGTCCCCCGACCAGCCGCAACGACCGGCCCGACCGGCGCGTCCGCAGATCGCCGTGACGCCGATGCGCGAGCCGGTCAGCGACGACCGACCCCGCATCATCGACCTCGGCGTGCTCGCGTGGGTCCTCACCCTCATCGCGTTGGCGGCGACGTCCGCCCTGGTCGCGATCCGCCAGAGCGAGGTCCGATCCGAGCTCACCCGCTCGCTCGCCGCGGACAACGCATCCGCCTCGGCCGACGAGGTGAAGACCGCGGTCGACATCGCCATGATCGCGGCGGGGGCGATCGCCCTGGTGATCGTCCTGCTGGCGCTCTACGGCTGTATCCGCATCCGCGACCGCATCCCCGGTGGACGCACCACCCTGACCACGGTCGGCGTCGTCACGGTCGTCGGGGCGATCGCGTTCTGGACCGTCGTCGAGCCGGCCCGCGATCTGCTGTCCCCGGTCGTCGGTTGGTCGCCGTTCGTGGTGGCGGCACTCGCCGCGATCGCCACCGGGGTGATGTTCGTGCCGTCGGTGGGCCGGTGGCTGCGCGCCGCCCCGAAACGCTGACGTCAGCGCGGCAGAGCCGCGAGGACCCCTTCGGCGCTCCGAGCCGCGGCACTGCAGGCCAACGCGGTGGGCCGATCGAGCAGCGGATGCGTCGCCCGGGCCCGCCACGTGCGTACCGCGTCCATCGCCGCCGACCGCACCTTCTCCAGCGGATCGTCGGGGGCCAGACCGAGCCGCCGCGTGGGTTCGATGCCGTGTCCACCGACGACCCGGGTGAGTTCGTCGAGATGGTGCTCGGGCAGGTGGATCGCGCCGGTCCGCAACCGGCCCAGCAGGCGTAGCTCGGCGAACCCGTGGACGTCGGCGAGCATCCGGTCGGCCGTGTGCCGGATCTCCGAGGCCTCCCGCGAATCGCTGTGCGCCAGGATGCGACCCAGAGCGATGAGCGCGGTGTGACTCTTGAGCTGATCGGCCCGCTGCCCGAACTGCACATCGATCACGTCGCGGAGTTCGTCGAGTCCGCTGCGTGCGACGAGCTCCGACGCCAGCGTCGGCGAGTCCGGGGTCCCCAGGCGGATCAGGGTGATGGCCAGCCGGATCCCGAAGAGGCCGAACCGGTCGAGCAGCGTCGCGCGCAGGGCCGGCTCCACGGGCAGTTCGGTGGTCGGTGCGACGAACCGGTCGACCGACAGCATCGCCACCACCAGGTCGTCGGGCGCGACCGCGGCCAGCTTCACCAGCGCCCGGTACTCGACCTCACGCAGCGTCCGCGCGCCGAGGGCCAGCAGACCCGCCACCGGGACCACCGCCTGGCACAACCCGGTCCGCTCGAGCTCGCCCGCGAAGCGCGCGGCGACGTCCCTCGCCGACATCATCGCGTCCATCCGGCCCGCGCCGATCTCGTCGGCCCGTGACACCACACCGACCACCCCGAGTGGCCCGGAGTCACGCCCGATGGACTCGCCGATGCGCGCGAGGAACGAGGTGTCGGTGCCGGTGAGGGTGCGCAGCAGGTACACGACCGCGTCGGCGCCGGACTCCCCGTCCTCGGGGGTCAGCATGTCGACGGTCAGCGCCGAGACGTCGCGGGACAGCGACGCCGTACCGGGGGTGTCGATGATGGTCGTGGTGCGCAGCGTGCGGGCGGGCCACGTGACGTCGAGACGGTCGACGCGTTCGGCGGTTAGCTTGCCGAAGTCGAAGGTGAGTCGGCCGTCCGGTCGCAGCACCGGGATCTCGGTGGTCCGGTCACCGTCGTAGGTCGCCGTGACCGTGGGCGTCACGCCGCGGCGATACCACGTGACGACGCGCGTGCACTCGGTCGCGTCGGTGGGTGCGATGTCCTGTCCGACAAGGGCGTTGAGCAGCGTGGACTTGCCCGCCTTGAGCGAGCCGGCCAGCGCGATGCGCAGCGGCTCGTCGAGACGTTCACCGCACTGCACGAGTTCGTGGTGGATGCGGGCGTCGTCGGACCAGAGGTCCTGTGCCGTTGCGATCAGCTCGCGGGCCCGGTCGATCGTGCTCACGCGCCGATGATCCGCTCACCGGGAGTGACGAGCTCGATGGCCTCGGGACCTGGGTCGAGTTGCTTGGCGACGGTGCGCAGCGCGGCAACGGCTTTGAGCTCCCGCTCGAGTTCGGCCATCCGCCCGGCACGCTCGGACTGCGCGAGGGAGGCGGCCTCCTGTGCGGCGCGCAACGACTCGTTGATCGACGTCGATGCCTGCTCGGCGACCTCGGTGAAGTGATCACGCAGCGATCGCTGGATGTGGCGCAACCGGTCCCGCGACTCCTTGCCCACCTGGAAGCTTACGTCGTCGGTGTACTTGAAGATCGCCTGCTTGGCCTTGGCCCGACGTTGATCGACGCGGACCCCCTTCTCGTCGCGGTATGCCTTGCTGCCCAACAGGATGCCTGCGCCGACGGAGATCGGGTTGATCAGGGTCAGGCCGATCAGCGTCGTCATCAGACCGAACATCAGGACGCCGCCGTAGGACCCGCGCATCCCGATCAGCGCCTTCGCACCGATGCCGAGCCGTCCGGATTCGAGGTCGGCGAGGTCGGTCACCGGATCGAAGACGCCGTCGATGTCGGAGATGTCGAGATCGGGCAGATGGGTCTGCGCGGCGTCGGCGAAGTGCTCGGCCACCTGCTGCGACAACCACAGCGCCTGCTCGTGGGCCCACACGAAGTTGTCGCCCACCGCGGTCGCGATCTGGTCTTCGAGCCACTCCCCGATCTGCGGCCAGTCCTTGCCGGGATCGCCCTCGTCGACGGCCTTCTCGGCCTCGCGGGTGACGGCGCGGAGTCGGTCGCGCAGATCGTGGTCGATGTCGGCGGCCAGATCGGTGACACCGTCGGACAACGTCTGCTGCCACAGCGCCGATTTCTTCTGCATCTCACCGGCCGCGGTCTGCGCCCGTTGCAGACCGGCGACGGCGACGGCCGCGGTCTCCGGGTCGCGCAGGGCCGCGAGTTCGCTGCCGAGGGTCAGTGCGAGGTGCTCGGACACCGAGCGCAGGTCGAGCGACACCGACGAGCGCGTCGCCAGGTCCGCGTGCGCGACGACCTTCTCCCGCAGGTAGGTATACAGATCGGCGAAACCCGACTCGGTGTTGAGTCCGTCGTCGTTGAGCCGCAACGCATGTGAGCGCAGCATCGACGAGATCGGCAGCAGCGGGACGTCGATGCCCTCGCGTGTCAGGTGTCCCCGGTCGGCGTCGACGATGGCCCGCCAGTGCGGGTAGAGATCGGTCTTGGTGATCAGACAGGCGACGGTGGGGCACAACGCGGTGACCTGGCGGAGGAAGACGACCTCCGGTTCGGTGAACTCCTGACTGGCGTCGGAGACGACGAACACCGCGTCGGCGGACGGGATCAGGCCCAACGTACTGGCGGCGTGCGGGTTGCCGTGGCCTCCGACCCCGGGGGTGTCGATGACGACGAGCCCGTCGGCGAGCAGCGGACTGGGGACGCTGATCTCGAGACGCAGGATGTCGCGCCCCTGCGCGAGAGGGGTGGTCGGGGTGATCGACCGGATCTGTTCGATCGGGATGGGGACCCGCGTGGGTTCGGCGCCGGGCTGGTCGAGGACGAGTACGGCCGACGGGGTGTCGGCGTGCTGCACGAGGGTCGGCACAGCGGTCGTCTCGTCGTCCCCGACGGAGCACACCTCGAGATTGAGGAGCGAGTTCACGAACTGGCTCTTGCCCTGCTTGAGCTGACCGACGATGACGATCCGCAACCGCGGGTCGGTGATACGGGTGCGCGCACCCTCGAGCCGTTGGACGAGGTCGTGGCGGTCGGCCCGCGAGGCCACCCCGCCCATCTGACCGAGCAGGTCGCCGAGTTGGCGTGCCGCCGAGCCATCGGACTGTGCGACCTCGTGGCCGTCGGGGGTGGCTTGCATGGTGGTGGTCGACCTCACCTGGGTTGTCGTCGGGTGTGGTGGGAGCGCACGACGCGTCGTGTGCGGAGAACCGCAACGACCCCGTACGCCAGGAATTCAGCGTACGGGGCCGATGCTGCCAGGCAGGCGCGGACGGTAGTTCGGGGCAACCGGCGCGCGCTGCGCTGACGAGCTCTTCTGCGGTGACGCCGCGCGGCGTCGGTCGGTCAGGGCAGCAGACCGTGTCCGAGGTCCAGGTGGTGCGACTCCGAGGAGGTGGCCTCGGTGTGCGTCTGGCCCGCGGAGTCGCCGCCACCGGTGAGTCCGCCGGTCAGGCCGTCGGTGAGTCCGCTGGTGTGCAGACCGCCGTCGCCCGCGGTGGCGCCCGAGCCGCTACCGGCGAAGGTGTGGTCGGCGTCGAGACCCGACCACGTGGAGCCGGCGCCGGCCGCAGCGTGGTTCGCCGTGGATCCGGTCAGATCCGCGGTGGTGTCGGTCAGGCCGTGGGTCGCACCCTGCAGCGAGCCCGCACCCGAGGCGTCGCCGGTCGCCGCGCCCGCGGTCGAACCGGTGAGTCCGGACGTGAGGCCGCCGACGCCCGAGGTGGTGGAGTGCAGCGCACCCGCCAGGTCGCCGGTCGCCCCGCCCTGCAGCGCCGAGTCGACACCCGAGCCGAGCCCGAGACCGCCCAGACCCAGACCGCCCGCCGCGTGCGAACCGGCATCGACGGCGCCGCCCGCGCCTGCGCCGACGGCGCCGTCGAGTCCGGCACCGGTGCCCGGCGTGGGGTCCAGGGCTCCGGTCGCGGTGGCTGCGATCCCCGAGGTGAGGCCGAGCCCGGTCGTCAGACCTGCCCCGAGATCGGGCAGGCCGGGGGTGGCACCGGAGAGGCCGGTGGCGCCCGAGAGCGCGCCGGTCAGGCCGGTGGTGGCACCGAGTGCGGCACCGAGACCGCCGGTCGCACCGAGAGCACCGTCGAGTCCTGCAGCACCACCGAGACCCGCTGCACCGCCGAGACCTGCTGCGCCACCGAGTCCGGCGACACCCGCGAGTCCACTGCTCAGGGCCGCCGAGGGATCGGCGAGCGCACCGAGCTGTCCGTCGAGTCCGCCGGTTGCCGCGGCGCCGGTGGTGATCGCGGCGCCGAGTGCGGTGCCGAGGCTGCTGGTGATGCCACCGTCGAGGTCGAGTGCGCCGCCCAGGCCCGTGCTGATCGCGGTGCCGAGGTCGGCGCCACCGCCCAGTGCGCCGATGACCTGCGTGCCGAGGTCACCGGTGACCGCGGTGCCCAGGACGGCGCCGAGCGATGCCCCGAGACCCGCCGCGGCCGAGCCGCCCGCGCCGAGCGCGGCACTCAGGGTGGTGCCGAGGTCGGCGCCACCGGCGAGCACGGTGGACAGATCCACCGAGCCGCCGAGAACGGTGTTGAGTGCGGCGCCGAGCTGGCCGACGACCGCGCCGTCGAGCCCGAGGCCGCCGGCGAAGTTGCCCGCGAGTGCGGCACCGAGGTCGAGACCCACCGAGGGGTCGAGCGCACCGAGGCCGGACAGTCCGGCACCGAGCACACCGCCGAGTGCGGCACCGAAGTCGGCGCCGAGTGCGCCGCCGGCACCGAGCGCGGTGCTCAGGGTGCTCGACAGACCGGCCGTGAGACCGCCGCCGAGCAGGGCACTGACGTCGGCGCCGAGCAGTCCGCCCGCGCCGAGCGCGGCGGTCAGCGTGGTGCCCAGGGTGGTCGCGAGACCACCGGCAGCTCCGAGACCGAGGGCGCCGCCGAGGATGGTCGAGAGTCCGGCTTCGAGGCCGACGCCGCCGGCAAGCAGGCCGGAGAGCTGTGCGCCGATCCCGCCGGTGAGTGCAGTGCCGAGCACGGCGCCGAGGGACGCTCCGAGGCCGGCGGCGACAGCTCCGCCCGCGCCCAGGGTGGTGCCGAGGATGGCCGACAGGTCGGCGGTTCCCGCGACGACGGCGGCCAGGTCGACCCCCGCGCCGAGAGCGGCCGCCAGGGTGGTCCCGAGGCCGCCGACGAGCAGACCGTCGAGGCCCAGTGCGCCGGTGAGCGCGGTGGCCAGCGTTCCGCCGAGGCCGAGTGCGAGGGTCGGGTCGAGGGCGATCAGACCACCGACACCGACCACGCCCGCGAGTGCGGCACCCAGTGCCACACCGAGGTTCGCAGCGACTGCGCCGCCCGCGGAGAGCGCGGTGCCGAGGGCACCGGAGAGCTGACCGGTGAGTCCACCGGACAGGAGAGCGTTGAGGTCGGCGCCGAGGACGCCGCCGGCACCGAGGACCGCGCCGAGGGTTCCGCCCAGGGTGGCGGTCAGGTCTGCGGCGACACCCGCCGCGAGCCCGGCGACCACGTCGAGGCCCAGGGCCCCACCGAGGACGGTGGACAGTGCGGCGCCCAGTCCGACACCGCCGGCCAGCAGGCCGGCCAGCTGTGCGCCCAGCGCACCGGACAGCGCGGTCCCGAGGACCGCGCCGAGGGTGGCGCCGAAATCGGCGGCCAGGACCCCGCCGAGGCCGAGTGCCGTGCCGAGGACGGCGCCGATGTTCGCGGTGCCCGCGAGCACGCCGGCCAGGTCGACACCGCCGGCGAGGAGTGCGTCGAGCGACGCCCCGAGCTGCCCGACGGCGAGGCCGCCGATGCCCAGTGCGGCACCGAGCTGTCCGGCGAGGGCCAGACCGATGGTCGGTGCGAGTGCGAGTGCACCGGACACGCCCGCGAGGGCACCGAAGACGCCGCCGATCGCGAGGCCGAGGTCGGCGCCGAGGATGCCGCCGGCGCCGAGGACGGCGCCGAGAGCAGCCGAGAGATCAGCGGTCAGTCCGCCGGCCAGCAGTGCGGTGAGGTTGCCCGCGACGAGTCCGCCGGCGCCCAGGGCCGCGCTGAGCGCGCCACCGAGAACGGCCGAGACGTTGCCGACGACGCCACCGACGAGCACTGCGCCCGCGCCGAGGTTCAGGGCTCCGCCGAGGACGGTCGCCAGCGCCGTGCCGAGGCCGACTCCGCCCGCGAGCAGGCCGCTGAGCTGTGCGCCGAGCGCGCCTGCCACTCCCAGTCCGCCGCCCAGGGCGACACCGAGGACACCGCCGAGCGCGAGACCGAGGTTGGCTGCCACGGCGCCGCCCGCGGCGAGGACACCGGACAGTGCCGTGCCGAGCGCGAGACCGAGGTTGCCGCCGCCCGCCAACACCGCGGCGAGGTCGAAACCGCCTGCTGCGGCGAGCGCGGCGTCGAGGGCGCCTGCGAATGCGGCGGTGATCCCGCCGCCCAGTCCGAGCACCCCGGTCAGGGCGCCCGCGAGGGTGCCGCCCGCGCCGATGACAGCGTTGAGGTCGAGGATCCCGGTCAGGTCGGTGACCGTGCCGAGGACCGCGCCGAGCGCGAGACCGAGGTCGGCGCCGATGACGCCACCGGCGCCGAGCGCGGTGACCAGGGCGCCCTGCAGCGCGGTGGTGAGGCCGCCCGCGAGGGTGGCGAGCACGGTGGTGTTGAGCAGACCGGCCAGCGTGCCGCCGAGTCCGGCGGTGACGCCGAGCGCCGCACCGAGTGCGCCGCTGAGCTGGGCGACGACCCCGCCGACCGCACCGACACCGACACCGAGCGCTCCGGCGAGGACGGCGACCAGCGAGCCGCTGACCCCGACACCGGCAGCGAGTGCGGCGGACAGATCGGCGGCCAGGGATCCGCCCACCCCGATCAGTCCACCGACCGCTGCACCGAGGGCCGCACCGACGTTTCCGGCGAGGGCACCTCCCACTCCGAGTGCGCCGCCGAGGACGGCACCGATGGTCGCGGTGCCGTTGAGCACCGCAGCGCCCGCGATGCCGCCGGCGACCGCGACGGCCGCGTTGATGGTCCCGGCGAGCTGTGCGCCGAGACCGGCGGCCAGGCCGAGGCCTCCGGTGAAGACGCCGGCGATGGTGGCGCCGATGTCGAGGACACCGTTGAGGTCGATGACGTTGACCAGCGAGCCGCCGAGAGCGACGGCCGCGTCGATGAAGGCGCCGAACGCCGCGCCGAAGGTGGCCGCGACGGTTCCGCCGACGCTGAGTGCGGCGGCCAGCGAACCGGCCAGGACGGCACCGAGCTGGGTTCCGATGGCCAGGTCGCCGAGGTCGAGGACGCCGGACACGAGGTTGCTGATGGAGACGACACCGAAGTTGAGTGCGCTGAGGTCGAGGGCGCCCAGGTTGAGGCTGCTGAAGTCGAAGTTGCCGAGGCCGCCGAAGTTCACGGACCCGAAGTTGATCCCGTTGCCGAGGTTGATCCCGCCGAGCGCGAGGTTGCCGAAGTCGATGCTGCCGAAGTTGAGGCCGCCGAGTGCGATCCCGCCGAGACCGCCCAGCCCGATGCCGCCCAGGTTGACCCCGCCGAGGTTGACCCCGCCCAGGTTGATGTTGCCGAGACCGGCGTTCACCCCGCCGAGTCCCACTCCACCGACACCGCCTGCCGCGACCGGGACCGCGCCGGCGTTGACGATCGACGCGAGGCGCTGACCACCGGGGAACAGACCGGACTCGGCGACCATCGGCGCCGCACCGACGATGTCGGCGTGGCAGAGCTCGGGGAGCCCGGCCGCGTCGAGCGCCGCCTGCGGGTTCAGGCAGTACGCGCTGGCCGCCTTGTCGTCGCGCAGCAGGTTGAGGATGAAGTCGAGGACTGCGTTGGTGGGCATGGTGGCTCCTGTGGCTGGTTGTGGAGGTCTGAGCTCTTCGTGAGATCCCGGATCTCCGATGACCACAACGCTAGGCATCTGCGACCCCCCGCCCAACGGGGATCAACCCCCTCGTCCGCGTCCGGCTCGGACTAGGGGGTCGGGGGGTGCATTAGGGGGAATAGGGGATGTCCCCGCAATCTCCTGACGTGCGGTAACAGAACAAGGTTTGATATCGACAATGGAATGAAGTCACGTGAATGGGCCTTCGCACGCCCGCGTCGTACATAGAGGAGTCGACCCCATGGCCTCTGGCCTCGGTTTGAAGATCGGTAGTTCCGCCTCGGTGGCGGTCTCCACGACCCGATCGGGCACCTACGACGCGCTGGTCCGGCAGACGGCCCTGGAGCTCGTTCCCGGTCGTGCACCCGTGCTCACCGCGGCCGGCGGTGTGTCGACGGCGTCGTCTGACCTCGCCGGTTTCACCCAGCGCGTGGGTGATCCGGTCGCCCTCGTCGCCGACGACGGCCGTCGGTTCAGCGGCGAGGAGCTGTACGCGACCGCGCTGGCCTGCCTGGCCCGCGAGAGCGGTTCCGATGCGTCCAGCGTCGTCGTCGCATGCCCGAACGGGTGGCAGGCGTACACCGTCGACGCGTTGCGGGCCGCCGCCGAGACCCAGGGCCTGTCCGACGTCACGTTCGTCCCCGAGGCCATCGCCGCCGTCGCCGCGGCCGAGGCCACGCGCCCCGAGGGACTCGCCTCCGGCGGCGTCCCCCGCTCGGGCGGATCCCATGCCGCGGCACCGGCCACCGACACCGACCTCGTCGTGGTCTACGACCTCGGCGGGTCCGCCCTCGACATCGCCGTGGTCCGCACCGGTGACGCGTCGCAGATCATCGGCCGCCCCGTCCGCAGTGAGGACATCAGCGGCGATGCGTTCGACCAGTTGATCCTCACCCACGTCCTCGAGTCGGTCTCGGCGCTCGACGACCTCGACCCGTTCGCACCCGACACCGTCGAGGCTCTCGCGACACTGCGAGGGCGTTGCACCGCGGCCAAGGAGGCGCTGTCGTCGGACACCGACACGACGGTGTCGGTAGAGCTGCCCGATCTGCGGACCGAGACGCGTCTGGTGCGCTCCGAGGTCGAGGATCTCCTGCACGAGCCGATCGCGACGTCGCTCACCCTGCTGCGCGAGACCGTCGCCGGCACCGGGCACAGCCTCAGCGATGTCACCGCGATCGTCCTCACCGGTGGCGGATCGGCGGTTCCGCTGGTCACCGAGATGATGTCGTCGATGCTGCGGGTCCCCGTGATCGTCGACGCCGACCCCGTGACCACCTCGGCGTTCGGTGCCGCCATCCTGGCCGGTGAGATCGATTCGGCTGCAGCCGCTCTCGACTCGATGCCGGCCAACGCCGCGGCCGCGGTGGCCGATCTCGCCGCCGCACGCGAGGCCGATCTCGTACCCGCGCAGACCCGCGCGGTCGAGCCGGCCCCCCGCACGACCGTGGTCGAGAAGATCCCCATGGGTCGCAACAAGCGCCTCGCCATCATCGGCGGAGTCGCGGTCGCCATCGCGTTGCTCACCGCGGGCGGACTCTCGGTCGGTACGGCGCTCTCGGGCGACGAGGCCCCCGCGGCGACCCCGACGCAGTCGGCACCGGCGACCACAGGCGCCCCATCGGCGAGCGCCGGACGCACCCCGTCATCGGCGGCCACCCCGGGCGCCACGGACCGCGGCACCTCGGTCGCACCGAACGCAGGGACCGGCGGCACCGGCGGGAATGCCACCGGCTCCCCCGGCGCCGGTGGAGGTTCGGGCTCGGGGTCGGGTTCGGGCGCACAGAACAACGGCGGCACCGGGTCCGGGTCCAACGGCTCGACCGGCGGCGGAACCGGCGGGAACACCGGGGGCGGCAACACGGGCACCGGCAACACCGGCGGCACCGGAGGTGGCAGCACCGGCGGTGGGAACACCGGCGGTGGCGACACCGGCACCGGTGGTGACACCGGCGGCAACGCGCCCCCGGAGACCCCGGGTCGTCCGAACTTCCCGACTCTCCCCACCATCCCGAACCTCCCGAACATCCCTGGCCGTGCCGCGCAGGTTCCCGGGAACATCCTGGGCGGGGTCGGCGACACCGTCGGCGGGATCCTCGGTGGCAACTGACCTCTCCTCGCCCACGGGTGCGCTCGCCGGTATGCCGGACGCACAGTCACTGCTGCTCGACGTCGAGTCGAGCGCCGGGCGACCGCTGTGCGCATTCGTCGTCGGTGTCGCGGGCAGCGGGAAGAGCGCCGTCCTCACCGCGTTGTCGGATGTGTTGCGGCGCCTCGGCGTATCGGTGGCCCATGACGTGCCCGTCGACCCCGAACCCGGATGTGCCGTCCTCGTCGACGACGTCCAGGACCGAGACGACGCCACCCTGGCCCACCTCGCCACGCTGGCCGTGCGCACCGACCTCACCGTCGTGGTCGCGGGCGAACCTCGCGATCACCGCGAGGCGATCGCGGATCTGAGCGCCGCCCTGCGATCACGCGGACGGATGGTCCTCCTGCGCCCCATCTCGGCCGCCGGGGTGGTCGAACGGTCCGGCCGCCATCTGCTCGCCGGGCCGGCCGCGGCCATCGCCCGCGCCACCGGCGGGAACCGCGCAGCCGTCGACGCCGCGCTGCACGCCGTCGAGATCCAGGGTCAGGGCACCGACGGACGCACCCTGGACACCGTCGCCGCCACCGCGATCTCCGCCTGGCAACACCGTCAGCTCCGTCGGTTGGATCGGGATGCGTTGGCGGTGTTGACCATCGCCGCCGCAGGTTCGTCACCCGACCCCGACACGGTCGCACAGACCGCGGCGGTCTCGCGGACCGGCGCGGTCGACGCGATCGACCGCGCACGCGGATCGGGTTTCCTCGGCGACTCCGACCACTTCCTGCCGGGAGCGGACGCCTCCCTGGTAGCTGTGGTCGGTGCGCACCAGATCGGTTCCACCCGTGCCGAACTCGTCCGGGTCCTGATCGCCAACCGGTCCCTCGACGCCGACCGCGCCATCGCCGCGGCCGACGAGGGCATGGTCGATCCGGCTCTCGCGCAGGCCCTGTGCGACTTCGCGCGGGCCGCCGCCGGACACCGCGCGGTCACTCTGTGGTCGGCGGCACGCACCGCCGGTGCCGATCCCGCCACCACCGATGTCGCCCTGGCCCAGGCCGCATTGGAGGCCGATGACCTCGACGTCGCGTCCCGGATCGCCGACGCGGCCCTCGCCTCCGAATCGACCGACACCGTCCGTACCGGTGTCCGCATCGCCGCCGCGGTCGCGTCACGGCGTGGGACGTACACCCGTGCCGCGCAACTGTTCCGCTGGCTCGGTCCCGACCGTGCCGGTGCCGACGCCGCCATCGGCGCCATCGCGCTGATCGCCTCCGGGGACCGCGAGGGAGCGGCTGCGTTCGCCGAGGCGTCGCACAGCGCACCCCCGACCGCCGACAACGCCTCGTCCGGTCTGCTCGCCGACGGGTTGGCGGCCTCGCTGGGCGCCGATCCGGCACCGGCACTCGGCCCCGTTCTCCGGTCGATGTCGCTGCGCCGGGTGTCGGTGGTGGAACCGGAATCGGCCGCCGCGCTGGCGGTCCTGCTGAACCTGCACGGCGGAGATCTCGGTGGGGCCCAGGCGGTGCTCAACCGCGTCCACGAGACCGGCCAGGGGTACGTGGTGCGCCTGGATCTGCTGCGCGCGTGGACCGCCATGATGGCCGGCGACCTCGCCGACGCCACCGCCGTCGCCACCGCGACGACCGCCCGGTCACATCGGGATCTACTCCTGCGCCACGCGCTCGCGGTCGGTATCGCCCGTCGCCGAGGCGACTCGGGGGCCCTGAGCAATGCGTGGCGCGACGCCCAGGCGGTCGTCGCCGAGGCCGAGGTCGACCTCTTCGCACTGCTCCCGCTCGGCGAGTTGTGGTTGGCCGCGATCCGGTGCGGCGACGTCGCGCGGGTGGCGCACCTGGCCGCCGACGCCGGCCGGCTGCTCACCGACCTCGGCGATCCGCCGGTGTGGTCGGCGGCCTGGCACTGGTACGGCGTGCAGGCCGCGATCCTCTCCGACGATCCCGCGACGCTCGTCCCGCACGCCCGCGCCCTGGGGGACGCCTCCGAAGCCAGCTCGTACGCAGCCGTTCTCGCGCAGGCGGGTCGGGTGTGGTTGAAGGTCCTGCAGGGCGACGACGCGCCGACACCGGTCGTCGCGGCCGACATCGACGTCGCGGCGCGAAGCCTGCAACGGGTCGGGCACGCGTTCGACGGCGCGCGACTCGCCGCCGAGGGAGCGCTGCGCATCGGCGACACCCGATCGGCAACCGCGTTGTTGCAGACCGCTCGCACGATCGGTCCGACCGCGACCACCGCTCCGGTGGGTGCCGGCGATGTCGGTACGCAGTCGGCTTTGTCCGACCGCGAGGCCGAGGTCGCCGAACAGCTCGTCCTGGGACTGACCTACCGCGAGATCGGTGCGGCACTGTACATCTCGGCCAAGACGGTCGAACATCACGTGGCCCGTATCCGCCGCCGACTGGGCGTCGGTTCGCGCTCGGAGCTGATGTCGGCGTTGCGCGCCGCAGGCTACGGATCCGGCGCGAGCTAGCCGCCCCACCCGCCAGTTGGGCACGTAAAGCCACCAGTTGGGCACTTACGGACGTCGGTTGAGCACGTAAGACCACCAGTTGGGCACTTACGGACGTTGGTTGGGCACTTACGGACGCCGAGTGGCCGGCTACGGCCGTTGGTTGGGCAGATACGGACGTCGAGTGGGCGACCAACGCCTGAGCAGTGTCCGCAGCCGCCCACTCACGGTCCGCAGCCGCCCACTCGACGGGTTCACGTGCCCAACTGGCGGGTTCACGTGCCCAACTGGCGGGTTCACGTGCCCAACTGGCGGGTCAGGAGCGCTTGCGGCGCGGTTGCCACACCACCAGCGCACTCGTGCGGGGCACAGGCACCAACTCGGTTCCACGCCGACCACGGGCGGAACGCTCGGCGACCAACTCGTTCTCGAGTTCACGCACCCGCTGGGCGAGCGCGTCGACGTGATTGGTCAGGTCGATGATGCGCTTGATGCCCTCGAGGTTGACGCCCTCGTCCTGCGACAGCCGCTGCACCTCGCGCAGCAGCTCGACATCGCGGGACGAGTAGCGTCGGCCGCCGCCTGCGGCACGCTGCGGGCTGACCAGCCCGAGCCGGTCATAGGTGCGCAGCGTCTGTGCGTGCATGCCCGCGAGCTCGGCCGCGACCGAGATCATGAACATCTCCTCGCGACCCTCCATCACGCACCGCCCCATCCGGCCCGGGGAGCGAACCCGCTGGCGCGCTCGGCTTCTGCGTACTCACGCAACTTCTCGGTCGCGGTCTCGTCGAGCTTCGACGGCACCGACACCTTCACCGTGACCAGCAGGTCGCCGGATCCACCGGACCGCTTCGTCACGCCGCGTCCACGAACCCGCAGGGTCCGGCCGTCGGAGGTGTTCGGCGGGATCTTGACACCGACGTTGCCGTCGAGTGTCGGCACCGACACCGTCGCGCCGAGCACGAGTTCGCCGAAGCTGACCGGCAACTCGACCTTCAGGTCGTTGCCGACGCGCGTGAACACCGAGTCCGTGCGGACGTGGACGACCACGTACAGGTCTCCCGACGGCGCGCCGCGCAACCCGGCCTCACCCTGACCGGCGAGTCGAATGCGTTGTCCGTCCTCGACTCCCACCGGGATGCGCACGTTGATGGTGCGGGTGCGCACGGTGACACCGTTGCCCGAGCAGTCGGGGCAGGGATCGTCGATCCGCGACCCGGTGCCCTGGCAGTCGGCGCACGGCTCGCTGAACCCGAACGCGCCCTGGTTGCGGCTCACGACACCGGCGCCGTTACAGGTCGAGCACACCTTGGGGCTGGTCCCCGGCTTGGCACCGCTGCCGTGGCAGGTGGTGCAGGGAGCAGGGCTCGTCAGCGAGAGCGACACCGTCGTGCCGAGCGCGGCGTCCCGGAAGCCCAGTGTCGTCTCGGTCTCGAGGTCGTTGCCGCGCTTGGGGCGTGACCCTCCGCGCGGGGCGCGGTTGAACAGGCCGCCGAACAGGTCACCGAAGTTACCTGCGTCCGCAGCGCCACCGCCGTTGCCGAACAGGTCGCCGACGTCGAACTGCTGACCACCCGCCGGACCACGTCCGGTGGTGTATCCACCGGGACTCGATCCGTAGGGGAAACCCCCGCCCGCGCCGTTGCCGCCGCCTCGGAAACGACCGCCCGCGAACATGCTCCGCGTCTCGTCGTACTCCTTGCGCTTGGCGGTGTCGGACAGCACGCTGTGCGCCTCCGACACCCGCTTGAAACGTTCTTCGGCCGCGGCGTCACCGGGGTTGGCGTCGGGATGCAGTTCCCGCGCCAGCTTGCGATACGCCTTCTTGATCTCGTCGGCCGAGGCGTCGGAAGCGACGCCGAGGTCCTTGTAGAAGTCCTGTTCGAGCCATTCGCGTTGGGGAGCCATCAGGCGTCACCTCCTCACGTGAGAAACATCGTCATCGAAGTCGAATTCGCCCTACCGACGGACCGCACATCGCCGACACGAACCATTGTCGCAGTTCGCGTCGACGATGTGCGGCGTCCGCCTGGTGGGTCGCCGGGCCTAGGCGCCGGCGTCCGCATCGGCCGCGTCGGTCACGGTGACCATCGCGGTCCGCAGCAGCCGTTCGCCGAGGCGGTAGCCCTGCCGGTACACATCGCCGATGACCGGGTTCGCACCGTCCCCGTCGTGCTGCACGGCCTCGTGCAGTGCGGGGTCGAACGCATCACCCTGGGCACCGAAGGTGTTGAGCCCCTGCGACTTCAGCGTGTCGACGATCTTGTCGGCCACGCCCTTGAGCGGGCCGGAGTCGAGATCGCCGTGCGCACGAGCGCGGTCGAGGTCGTCGAGCACCGGGAGCAGCGAGCTGATCAGCGTCGCCTTTCCGGTCTCGACCGCACCCTGACGCTCGCGGTCGGCACGCCGCCGGTAGTTGGCGTACTCGGCCTGCAGTCGCTGCAGGTCGGCGAGCAACTCCGCCTCCTTGGCCGATTGCGCCTCCTCCGGCGTGAGCTCGGTCGCGGCGGCACCGTCGGCCTCTCCCGCCTCTGCGGGTTCGGCGTTCGCCGCCGCCTCCGCCGCTGCGGACACGTCCTCCGGGTTCACCTCCCCGAGGTCGACCGGATCGCCCGGCTCCTCCTGCGGTGTACCCGGCTGGTCAGCCGTCACTTCTTCTCACCGGCATCGGTGTCGGTGGGCTCGTCCACGACCTCGGCGTCGACGACGTCGTCGGCCCCGTCAGACGAACCGGGTGCACCGTCGGCGCCGGCCTCGGCCGCGGAGTTCGCGTAGATCGCCTGTCCCAGGGCCTGCGACTCGGTGGACAGGGTCTCGACCGCGGACTTGATCGCGGCGAGATCGGTGCCCTTGAGTGCCTCGTTGGCTCCGGCGATGGCCGCTTCGACCTTCTCCTTCGCGTCGGCGGGGACCTTGTCCTCGCTCTCCTTAAGGAACTTCTCGGTCTGGTTCACCAACGACTCCGCCTGGTTGCGGGTCTCGGCCTCTTCCTTGCGCTTGCGATCCTCGTCGGCGTGCGCCTCGGCATCCTTGATCATGCGGTCGATCTCGTCCTTCGAGAGGCCCGAGCCGTCCTGGATCCGGATGGTGTTCTCCTTGCCGGTGCCCTTGTCCTTCGCGGTGACGTGCACGATGCCGTTGGCGTCGATGTCGAAGGTCACCTCGATCTGCGGGACACCCTGCGGCGCAGGCGCGATGCCGGCCAGCTCGAACGAGCCGAGCAGCTTGTTGTGCGACGCGATCTCACGCTCACCCTGATACACCTGGATCTGCACCGACGGCTGCGAGTCCTCGGCCGTGGTGTAGGTCTCGGACCGCTTGGTCGGGATGGTGGTGTTGCGCTCGATCAGCTTGTGCATGACGCCACCCTTGGTCTCGATACCGAGGCTCAGGGGCGTGACATCGAGCAGCAGAACGTCTTTCACCTCACCGCGCAGCACACCGGCCTGCAGTGCGGCACCCACGGCGACGACCTCGTCGGGGTTGACGCCCTTGTTGGGCTCCTGTCCACCGGTGAGCTCCTTGACCAGCTCGCTGACCGCGGGCATACGGGTGGAACCACCGACGAGCACGACGTGGTCGATGTCGCCGACCGCGACGCCCGCGTCCTTGATCACGGCCTGGAACGGCGCACGGGTGCGCTCGAGTAGATCCGAGGTGATCTTCTGGAACTCGCTGCGCGAGAGCTGCTCGTCGAGGAACAACGGGTTCTTCTCGGAGTCCACGGTGATATAGGGCAGGTTGATCGAGGTGCTCTGACCGGACGACAGTTCGATCTTCGCCTTCTCGGCCGCCTCACGCAGACGCTGCAGCGCCATCTTGTCCTTGGTCAGGTCGATGCCGTTCTGCGCCTTGAACTTCTCGACGAGCCAGTCGACGACACGCTGGTCCCAGTCGTCGCCGCCGAGCAGGTTGTCACCGGAGGTCGCACGGACCTCGACGACGCCGTCACCGATCTCGAGCAGCGAGACGTCGAACGTCCCGCCACCGAGGTCGAAGACCAGGATGGTCTGCTCGGACTGGCCCTTGTCGAGGCCGTACGCGAGGGCGGCCGCGGTGGGCTCGTTGACGATGCGCAGGACGTTGAGGCCGGCGATCTGGCCGGCTTCCTTGGTCGCCTGGCGCTGGGAGTCGTTGAAGTATGCGGGGACGGTGATGACGGCCTCGGTCACCTCGTCGCCGAGGTAGCTCTCCGCGTCACGCTTGAGCTTCATCAGCGTGCGGGCGCTGATCTCCTGCGGGGTGTAGTCCTTGTCGTCGATCTTCTGCGACCACTCGCCCTCGCCCATGTGGCGCTTGACCGAGCGGATGGTGCGATCGACGTTGGTGACCGCCTGGTTCTTGGCGGGCTGGCCGACCAGGACCTCGCCGTTACGGGCGAATGCGACGACCGACGGGGTCGTGCGCGATCCCTCGGCGTTGGCGATGACGGTGGGTTCTCCACCCTCGAGGACGGCGACCACCGAGTTGGTGGTGCCGAGGTCGATACCGACAGCACGAGCCATATCTTCTTACCTCCTACGTATGCGACGCCGGCCGGATGTTTGGCTGGCCAGACCACTGACTTCTCGAACCTCAGTGGAGTCCACTCAACTACTACGCGAGGAAGTTCATCCCGTCAAATCAATTGAGTGGAGCACGCTCAAGGTTCTCGAGGTGTTCAACTCGCGACCCCGCCGATCTGTTCCCGCTCGGCCGCGGACTTCCTCCCGGGCACCCCGCGCCCCGCGCGGATATAGTCGGCGGCGATGACTCGCAGACTGTCCCGTCGCACGATCGCGCTGGTCACGGCGGTGCTGGTGCTCATCGTCGCGGCCGGCGTCGCCGTGGGGGTACGGCAGGTGACCCAGCCGGGTGACGGGGCGAAGGCCACGTCCACCCCGACGTCGGTCACGCCCGAGACGCGCGAGATCAGCGTGCACAGATACCCCTACCTCCCCATCGGGACAGGCGATCCACGTCAGGATTACGGCGATCTGTACCTCCCGGCGGGCAACCACGCAGACAACAGCGTCCCGCTGGTGGTGTTGATCCACGGCGGCGGATGGACGGCGCGGTACGGGAAGACGTACATGGAACCCATCGCGCGGGCGCTGGCCGCCCAGGGCGTGGCCGCCTACAACATCGAGTACCGCCGCATCGGCTCCGGCGGTGGATGGCCGACCACGTTTCGCGACGTGGCCGCCGCCGTCGACTACGTGCCAACGCTGGATCGACTTAACCCCGAGATCGACACCTCCGACTCCACCCTGGTCGGGCACTCCGCGGGCGCGCAGCTCGCGGTGTGGGCGGGCACCCGCAACCCCGCCACCCCGCGCGAATTCGGCGACCCGGGGTCTCGATGGAAGCCCACTCGGATCATCTCTCTGGCCGGTCCGTTGAACCTCGAGCGGGCCGCGGACACCGGTGACACCCGGGTCACCCGAATCCTCGGCGGCACGCCCGCGCAGGTTCCCGACCGCTATCGGGCGGTGGATCCGATCGAGAACATCGACCCGACCGTGCCCGTCACCGCCGTGCACGGCACGGCCGACCGCGTGGTCTCCCCGTCCCAGTCGATGTCGTTCGTCGCGGCCGTGCAACGTGCAGGCGGGAAGGCTCGCCTCGTCCTGCTGCGGGGGCAGTCCCACTCCGCGCTGGTGTCGCCGCGATCAGCGGTGTTCCTGCAGATCATCGACATGATCGCGGCGTCGACCCGTCCCTCGGCCTGACCCAGCCGACCGCCGTCTCCCGCGCGCGATGACAGCGCACCGACAGGTTCCTCACAGGAACGCACGCGATGCTGGACGCATGTCGTCGTCGCACGCCCCGGGCCAGTGGTCCAGGTCACAGCGCTGGGGGTCGACGACGGGGGCTGGTACCGTCGCCCCGATGCTGACCGCGACCGGCGCGAGCAGTCCGACGACGACGTCGCTCGCCACCTCATCGGCCACCGGTGTCTCCACGTCAGCGCCGGCCACGACCCGGCGAGGCCATCTGCATCAGCTGGACTTCGTCCGCGGTAGCACCTTCCTGCTGGTGATCTTCTGCCACGTGTTGTCCAACACGAACAACTCCGACACCAGCGTGCTGGCCAACGCCCTGGGCATGTGGGGTCACTTCACCCGCAACGCCTTCTTCTTCCTCACCGGGTTCGTGCTGATGTTCGGCAACTACGACAAGACGGACTTCAGGGCCACCCAGTTCTGGCCGCGTCGCCTCAAGCTCGTGGTGATCCCCTACCTGATCTGGTCGGTCGTCTACTGGGGTTACTCGGTGGTGGCCAACGGCGGCTGGTCGGAGATGGGCTTCTGGTTCGAGCAGCTGCGCAACGGTTTGATATGGGGCACAGCCGGTTTCCAGCTGTACTTCATCTTCGTGATCATCCAGTTCTATCTGCTGTTCCCGGTGATCCTGTGGATCGTCCGGAAGACACGCAACCACCACGTCACGCTGCTGGTCGCGAGTCTGATCATCCAGCTCGCCGTCCTCTACACGCTCAACCACCTCAGCGCGCCGCAGGGCAGCTGGTTGTACGAGAACTGGTGGCACGCCTACTCGACGTTCCTGCCGTACCAGTTCTTCGTGTTCCTCGGTGCGGTTGCCGCAGTGCATCGAGACCGGGTCGACGAGTGGTTGCGCGGACGGGGCTGGTGGATCCTGGCCGGCGTGATCGCCGGCGGGGTCTTCGCGTACGTCACCTTCTCCGAGCGTCTCGCCGACGGCCAACCGCCCGCGTTGGCCGGGTTCGCGCTCAACCCCACGCTGCAGCCGTTCATATTCATGGCCATCGTCGCGCTGTACGCGACGGCGCTGCGGTGGTCGGACCGCCGCGACCGCACGCCGCGGTTCAACAAGGTCGTCGCCTACGCGTCGAACCGGTCGTTCGCGATCTTCCTGGCGCACGTCTTCGTCCTGCAGCTGCTCATCCTGCCGCGTCTGAACTCCCCCGAGACCCAGGGCTGGTTCGAGCAGCATCTGGGCGCTCCGTGGGCCACGATCGTCGTCTATCTGCTCACCGTGTCGATCACCCTCGTGATCGCCGAGGGCCTCCGGCGGGCACCGTTCGCGCTGTATCTCACCGGGCGTCCGAGAATTCCGGTTCGGGCGAAGAGGACCACCGGGTCGAGCGTCACATCCGACACGTCCCGGCAGGTCGAACCTACTCGCGGGTAACCAACATCACCCCAGGTGGCGACTTAGGTCTACCTTCCATGCGAGCACCCGCGTCCAGGCCTTACCGTCTAGGTAAGGACACCTGGGCGTCGGCTGTCGTTCGCCCCGGATAGAAAGGCACCACCGCCTTGAGCACCACCACCATCACCATCGGCACGATCGCCGCCCTCATCAGTCTCGGCTGCTGGGCCCTGTTCTTCTCCGGCGTGTGGAAAATGCTCCGCACGATCGCCCAGGGACAGCGCGACACCACCCGACTCACCCCGGTCATCCCGCGCTTCAAGCAGATGATGATCGAGTTCGTCGCCCACACCCGGATGGTCAAGTTCCGGACCGTCGGCTGGGCGCACTGGCTCGTCATGATGGGCTTCGTCGTCGGCTCACTGCTGTGGTTCGAGGCGTACGGACAGACCTTCGACCCCGAGTTCCACTGGCCGATCTTCGGCGACACCTTCGTGTGGCATCTGCTCGACGAGCTGCTGGGTATCGGCACCGTCGTCGGCATCGTGACGCTGATCATCATCCGTCAGCTCAACCACCCGCGGCGTCCGGAGCGTCTGTCGCGCTTCGCCGGTTCCGGGTTCTTCGCCGCGTACTTCGTCGAGATCGTCGTCCTGCTCGAGGGCCTGGGCATGATCTTCGTCAAGGCAGGCAAGATCGCGACCTACGGTGACGGCCACGTCGGCTCGGACTTCTTCACCATGCAGGTCGCGCACATCCTGCCGGAGAGCCCGCTGCTGGTGTCGATCTTCGCGGCCATCAAGCTGCTCTCGGGCATGGTGTGGCTGGCCGTCGTCGGACGCCGCATCACCTGGGGTGTCGCATGGCACCGCTTCGCCGCGTTCTTCAACATCTACTTCAAGCGCGAGCTCGGCTCGAAGGTCGCCCTGGGCGCCGCCAAGCCGATGATGTCGAACGGCGAGGTCCTCGTCATGGAGGAGGCCGATCCCGACGTCGACGCGTTCGGCGCGGGCAAGATCGAGGACTTCAGCTGGAAGGGCTGGCTCGACTTCACCACCTGCACCGAGTGTGGTCGGTGCCAGAGCCAGTGCCCCGCGTGGAACACCGGCAAGCCGCTGTCTCCCAAGCTGCTGATCATGTCGTTGCGTGACCACGGATACGCAAAGGCTCCGTACCTGCTCGCCGGCGGCCGCACCGACGCCGCGGGCGACGAGGTCGGACTCGTCGACGCCGAGGGCAATGTCGATCAGGCCGCGCTGGACAAGATCCCGGCCGCCGCGCGTGCCGAGGCCGCCCGCCCGTTGGTCGGCCCGAGCGAGGGCGCCACCGGCGGCGGCATCATCGACGCCGACACCCTGTGGAGCTGCACCAACTGCGGCGCATGCGTCGAGCAGTGCCCCGTCGACATCGAGCACGTCGACCACATCATCGACATGCGCCGCTACCAGGTCCTCATCGAGTCGGACTTCCCGTCCGAGCTCGCCGGCCTGTTCAAGAATCTCGAGAACAAGGGCAATCCCTGGGGCCAGAACTCCAAGGACCGCACCAACTGGATCAACGAGATCGACATCGACATCCCGGTCTACGGCCAGGACGTCGACACCTTCGAGGGCTTCGAATACCTCTTCTGGGTCGGTTGTGCCGGCGCCTACGAAGACCGCGCGAAGAAGACCACCAAGGCCGTCGCCGAACTCCTCGACATCGCCGCGGTGAACTTCCTCGTCCTCGGTGAGGGCGAGACCTGCACCGGCGACTCGGCTCGCCGCTCGGGCAACGAGTTCCTGTTCCAGATGCTGGCGCAGCAGAACATCGACACCCTCGGTGAGCTCTTCGCCACCGCGCCGCAGCAACGCAAGAAGATCGTCGTCACCTGCGCCCACTGCTTCAACGCGCTCGGCAACGAGTACCCGCAGGTCGGCGGCGAGTACGAGGTCGTCCACCACACGCAGCTGCTCAACCGCCTCGTCCGCGACAAGCGACTCATCCCGGTCGCCCCGGTCTCGGAGAACGTGACCTACCACGACCCCTGCTTCCTCGGCCGCCACAACAAGGTCTACGAGGAGCCGCGCGAGCTGATGTCCGCGTCGGGATCGGCGTTGCGAGAGATGCCGCGTCACGGCGAGCGGTCCATGTGCTGTGGCGCCGGTGGCGCCCGGATGTGGATGGAGGAGTCCATCGGCAAGCGGATCAACCTCGACCGCGTCGACGAGGCGTTGAGCACCCTCGACGACTCCGGCGAGCAGCCCCAGAAGATCGCGACCGGCTGCCCGTTCTGCAAGGTGATGCTCAGTGACGGCACCACCGCCAAGACCAGCGGCACCGACCTCGAGAACAAGGTCGAGGTCGTCGACGTGGCCCAGCTGCTGCTCGAGTCGGTGACCCGGGGGGCCGCCGAGATCAAGCGTGGCGGACGATTCCTGGGCCCGACCACGGTCGGCACCGCAACTCTCGACGACACCGACGTCAAGGCAGAGCAGGTCACCGAGACCACGAAGTCGTCGGCTCCCGCCGAGGCCGCAGCCGAGGCAACCGGGACCGAGACCACGGCGAAGCCGAAGGTCGGGCTCGGCATGGGCGGCGGCATGAAGCGGCCCGGCCAGGCCGCGAAGGCCACCGCGGCTGCGCCGGCCAAGGATTCGACCGCCGAGTCGAAGGCGGAGCCCGCGTCGTCGAACTCCGCGGAGGCCGTCGAGGCCAAGTCCGCGGCCACCGCGGCGAAGTCGAAGGGCTTCGGCATGGGCGGCGGCATGAAGCGCCCCGGCCAGGCCGCCAAGGCATCGGCACCCGCCGCCGAGAAGTCCGAAGCACCCGCGGAAGCATCGTCAACCGAGACGTCCGCGCAGACCGCGGCACCTGCTGCGGAGCCGAAGTCGAAGGGCTTCGGCATGGGCGGCGGTATGAAGCGCCCGGGCCAGGCCGCCAAGGCATCGGCGCCGGCCGCCGAGAAGTCCGAGGCACCCGCGGAAGCATCGTCAACCGAGGCGTCCACGCAGGCACCGGCGGAGGCTTCGACGGAGACAGCGGCACCCGCTGCGGAGCCGAAGGCCAAGGGCTTCGGCATGGGCGGTGCGAAGCGTCCGGGCCAGGCCGCGAAGGCGCCGTCGAAGCCGGCCGAGGCCGCTCAGGCACCGGCTCCCGCCGAGCCGGCCGCCGACGAGGAATCGGCCACCGAGGCCACGGCCGCGGAGCCGGCGCAGGCGCAGGCATCCGCCGCGCCGGAGACCCCGTCTGCTCCTGCTCCCGAGGCGAAGGCGAAGGGCTTCGGGATGGGCGCGGGTAGGCGTCCGGGTCAGGCGGCCAAGGCACCGGCGAAGCCGGCCGCGAGCACCCCGGGCGAGCCCGAGAGCAACGGTTCGGCCGAGTCACCGTCGAAGTCCGAGCCGTCCGCGGCGACGTCAGAGGCGAACGGGACGGCCGAAGCGAACGGGTCGGCCCAGTCGAACGGTGCGGCCGAGCCCAACGGTGCAGCCGAGTCCAACGGTGCAGCCGAGTCCAACGGTGCGGTGGAGAAGGCCGACACCGATGGGAGCGACGACTCCGACACGCAGGCGCGGGTCATCACCGAGACGGGGACATCGAAGTCCGCCGGTTTCGGGATCGCCGCGGGAAAGAAGCGACCGGGGTCGTAATCGAGAGCGATGCACATCGATTGCGGTCGGCGTGAGTCACAGTTGATTCGTTGTGACCGCACACAAAGACAAATGTGTCGACTACGCGATCGATAATCGCCCACACAATGTAAACGAACAATCGCCGCCGAATTCCCCGTGAATCGGCGGCGATTGTCGTAGAAGGACCGATCCACGGCAGTTCACGCAGCGCACACGCTTCCTGTGAGGTCGGGTTCCGAATCCGGACCGCTCACCGACACAGTCCCCTGAGCGCTCGACACCACGCATTCTTCGACACGCGTCGTGGCATGATGAATGTCACGTCATGGTCTCGGTCGACATTTCTTCCGGTGCGGCATCAGGCGTCGTGATTCAACTCGCCACGCACGGGAGGGCAACGGTGACCGAACAGCACGAGTCGCCGGGCCGTCTTCTCACCGCCCTCTCCGACGACGAACTCCGCACCATCGCCGCGGGCATCCCCGCGGACAACCTTGCCTTCCTCGCCGTCAAGCTCGACGGATCCGATCGCATCGCGGCGGCGTTCGGTCGGGCGATCGCGATGAAGGTCCGCCGGGCCGCGTTGGTTGCCGTCGCCGAGCTCCTGGGGTCGCGGGGGCGGGTGTTCATCGGCGGGGCCGCCAACGGTGGTGTCGCGTTCGACGCCGGCCAGGGCGACTCGACCGCGCTGATACGCGACACCGCGGCGCGGCTCTCGTCGACACTCACCGTCGGCGGGGTCGACTACTTCATCCAGAACAACATCGGCGTCGCGTTTTTCGAGGACTCGTCGTCGTCGGATCCGGCCGACATCCTGCAGGCCGCCATCGGGGCGATACACGCATCGGTCACGACCGGCGTGCACATCGCCTACGCCGCCGACGTCTCCACCGCCGACCTGCGCGCGGAGGTGACGCTGGCCGCCGAGTTGGCGTCATCGGTCGGCGAGGCCTTCACCCTGCACTACCAACCCATCGTGAAGCTCGACACATTCGAGGTGGTCGGCTACGAGTCGTTGTTGCGGTGGACCGTCGACGGCCGGCTCCGTCTTCCGGGGGAGTTCCTCGAGGCGGCCGAGGAGACGTCCTTGATCGTCCCGATCGGACGATGGGGCGTCGTCGAGGCGATCCGGCAACTCGGGTCCTGGCGCGAACTACCCTCCGCGACCGATGAATTCTTTGTTTCAGTGAACTTTTCGTCCCAGCAACTTTACGATCGCGATCTCACCGCGCTGGTCCGGACCAGCCTCGCCACGCACGGGGTTCCCGCCGGATCCCTGTGGGTCGAGGTCACCGAGCGCGACCTGATCTCCGCCGATTCCCCTGCCGCACAGACCATCCGCGAACTCCATGACTTGGGATGCGTCATCTGCGTCGACGATCTGGGCACCGGTTACGCCGCTCTGCGGTACATGATGGACCAACCGATCACCGTGGCCAAGATCGATCGTTCCCTGGTCGACGGCATGGAACACACGGGCACCAAACGTCGCATCGTCGAGGCGGTGTGTCACCTCTCCGAGACACTCGACATCAGTACGGTGGCCGAGGGCGTCGAGTGTGACGACCAGGTGGAGCTCCTCCGTGAGGTCGGATTCACCCACGGCCAGGGCTTTCTGTTCGGCAAACCCCTGCCCCCAGGCGAGATCACCCGCTAGTCCCCAGGTCGTCGCCACGACGACATCCGTACGGCCGTCATGCGATGTAGTATTCGTAACGGAACAAGAGCCGATCACGAATAAGTGTCGGCCTGGGGAGCGCGGCGGGGGCCGCGCGGGGGATCGTGTCGCGCATGCGCGGTTCGATTGTGTCGCAGTGGGGGAATCACAATGAGCACGAGAGAAACAGGGCTGACGACGTTGCCTGCGGCGGACTCCCCGACGGCACGCGAGCGACGATTTCGACTCGGCCGCCAGAGGGTAGACATCGTGCTGATGCTGCTCGACCTCATCGCCGTGGCCGCGGCCATCGCCTACGCCACCGATCAGCGCTGGCAGGTCCTCGAATCGCTCGCCTTCGTCGGCATCCTCGGCACCGGCGGCTTGTACCGCAGCCGCATCACCCTCTCGGCGCTGTTGGTACTCCCCCGCCTCGTCGGATTCTCGATGATCGCGACCCTGGCGTTGGTCATCATCTTCGACGCCGCGACACCGCTGCAGCGGGCACTCGCCGAGGGTGTTGCGGTCGCCGCGATGCTGTTCATCATCCGGATCTTCTACTTCGGGGTGCTGCGCGCACGACGGCGTCGGATGACCACCCGCACCCGCACCGCGATCATCGGCGGCGGCAAGGTGGCCTTCAAGCTGTTGCAGAGTGCCGGCGAGCAGCGCGACCTCGGACTCGACGTGATGGTCGTCGTCGACGACAACCCGTTCCCCGAGATCCTCGACAGCGGTGTCGATGTCGACTCCACCCGCCGCCCGATCCGAGAGATCGTCGAGGAGCACGGCATCGAGACGGTCATCGTCGCCTACAGCCGCACCGCCGATTCCCACTTCGTGTCGCCGTTGCGTGAGTGCGACGACCTGGAGTGCGAGATCTTCGTCGTCCCTCGTCTTTTCGAGTTCGTTCACGCCAGCTCGGACATGGACCGGATCCACACCATCCCGCTGATCCACGTCCGCCGCCTCGCCCAGCGCACCTGGTACTGGCATGCAAAACGTGCTTTCGACCTCGCCATCGCCGCTTTTGCGATCGTCCTCGTCGCGCCGGTGCTGGTGGCCACCGCGCTCGCGGTGTTCCTCACCGACCCGAAGTCCCCGATCATCTTCCGTCAGGAGCGGATCGGTCGGAACGGTCGACCGTTCGACCTCTTCAAGTTCCGTTCGATGCGTCCGGTCCCGGCCACGGCGTCCGATGTCGACTGGGCCCCCGATCGCGCCAGCCGTCTCGGTCCGGTCGGCAAGTTCATCCGCAAGACCTCGATCGACGAACTGCCACAGCTGTGGAACGTCGCCCGGGGCGACATGTCGATCGTTGGACCGCGACCCGAGCGGCCACACTTCGTCGCCCAGTTCCAGGGATCGGTGCCGTCCTACCGGGACCGGCACCGCCTCAACGTGGGCCTGACCGGATGGGCCGCGATCAACGGACTACGCGGCGACACCAGCATCGACGACCGTGCGGTCTACGACAACTACTACATCGCCAACTGGAGCGCCTGGCTCGACATCAAGATCATCATCCTGACGTTCGGCGCGCTATTGCGCGGGACGGGCTCCTGAGCCGGGGGAAACCGTCCCCGGGCACGACACACACACGACCGCCATCGCATGACATCTTGTGTGCGACAGCGATACTCGGAGATCGCGCCAGCCGTCGCGGCGAGCTCGATCCGCCAGCGATCCGTGCAGTTCGAGAGCAGGCGCTCCCCCGGATCCGACAACCTCGATCTCGGTGGGCGGAATCGCGAGGTCGGGGTCGGCGAACAGCTTGGCCACCGCCTCCTTCGCGGCGAAGCGGGCAGCGAGCCGGGCGATCGCGTCGGACCCGGTGCATGCTCGCAACTCGCGCTCGGTGAACACGCGATCGGTGAAGCGAACGCCGAAGACCCGCAACGACTCCTCGATCTCGGACGGCTCGACCAGATCACACCCCATCCGCACGCCCGGCGTCGTCAAGACGTCCAGATCAGCGGCAGACATCGGCGACCACCTGAGCCATCGACTCGCGAAAAGCCACGCGGGAGAACTTTTCTGCGTGTGTCCGGATGTCGGCGGACGAGTAGTACGACGAATCGAATGTCGCCATCGCCCGGGCGAAACCGTCCACCAGGGCAGGATCGGCACCGACCCGCACGAGCTCCCCGGACAGTCCCTCGACCACGGTGTCGCACGCACCCCCGGCACCCACCGCGATCACGGGTGTCCCGCACGCCATCGCCTCGACCGGAACGATCCCGAAGTCCTCGACCCCAGGCATGACGAGCGCCCGCGCCCGCCTCTGGAGCGACAGCATGTCGTCATCGGACACCCGCCCGAGGAACTCCGTGTCGGGCGCCGCGATCGACCGGCACAGGTCCGCCTGCCGGCCGTCGCCCGCGACCACCAGGCGCACTCCGGCCTGAGCTGCGGCGCGCACGGCGATGTCGGGTCTCTTGTAGGGCACGAGTCTGCCGGCCAGCAGGAAGAAGTCTTCTCGCTCGACCGTGGTGTCCGGCGTGTAGCGGTCGGTGTCCACCGGTGGGTGCACCACCACCGAATCCCGGTTCCACCACCGCTTGATCCTGGCGGCCACCTCAGTGCTGTTGGCCACCACCGAGGTCACCCTCGGCGCAGCACCGGACTCGGTACGTCGCGCGACGGCGGCGAGCGCTGCGAGCGCTGACTTTCCCGCCATGCCGGATGCCTCGCCCGCACGCATCTGGCGATCCCAGGCCCAGCGGGCCGGCGAATGGACGTAGGCGACTGTCGGCACCTCGGTCGCGTGCACCGCGGACAGAGCCAGTGCGTGGTGGCTGATCACCACCGCATCCACGTCACCGAAGTCGAGTCGTCGCAGCGCCATCGGGACGAGCGGGAGTATCGGCGCATAGGATCGGCGTCCGATCGCACGATGGAGACGGTCCAGACCGGTGGTGTGCACGCGACCACGAAGCACGGGTACCACCGCTTCGGGATTCGCGAACGGCACGTAGACGCTCGCGGTGGGCCAACGCACCGCGAGTTGCTCCACGACGTGCTCGGAGCCGGCCACCTCCGTGAGTCGCTCGTGGACGATCGCGATGGACGGTTGCTTGTCGATCACGATGCGCTGACCTCGATTCTCGCCGACAGGATGCCATCGACAGACGTGACGCGGCCCGCGGGGATCCCGGCGCCGGTGAGATGTACCCGATGCGGCTGACCGGGCACGATGTGAAACCAGTTGTCGCTCGGTGTCCAGCCGGCCATCTCGATCACGACGTAGCGCAGGGTCACCTCGGCGCTCACCTCCAGTGTCCAGTCACCGGAAGTTCCCTGCGACGCCGTCGCTCTAAGTCCGGTGTGCACCTGACCGGTGCGGACCACCACCACCAGCACATCGCGGGCGATCTCGGCGCCATCGACCCGCAGTGACACCTGCACCGCGTCTGCCGGTGCGGGGCCGAACCGGTACGCGTGGGAGAGATCGGCGAACTTTCCGGTGATGCCGCTGTCGTACAGGGTGACCGATGAGTGGGCCGCCACCTCGATGGGCGTCGCCGCCTCGGCCACCACATGCCCGGTCGGACCCGCTGCGACGAGAACGAGCTCCCCCGCGATCGCCTGCGGTCCATCGTGGTGGACGTCGACACGCAGGCCGGACAGGCCCGCGTCCTCGATCGTGACGGTGGTGGGCGCCCACACCCTGGCCAACACCGGCACCGGGGCCTTCGGCATGCCGTCGGAATCGAAGATGCCCCATCCCGCCCCGGGGACCAGATCGCGACCGGTGAGCACCAGGGCTCCAGCACAGCGTGAATCGCCCTGGCGCCAGAACGCAAAGCAGGTACGCATGGCCTCGGCCACAGCGGCACGACCGAGTTGCAGTCCCCGCTCAGGATCCGTCCTGCGCAACGCGGCGGGATCGACGCCGAACAACTCCCGCACATAGTGATCGCGCACGTCTTCGAAATCCCACGACGATCCGCGGTCGCGCGGCACCGCCGACTTCCACAGTGGGTGGTGGCCTGCACCGGACGCGGACCCGAAGTGTCGGTCGACCGACTCCGGTGCCGGAGGAATCGAGAACGCCAGCGACTCGGCAGCGAAACGCACACCCGCCGAGCGCATGTCGTCGAGCGGGCGCAGATAGCCTCCGACCCCGAACCAGTGCGCCACACCGAGATCGGGTCGGATCGACTGCCCCTCGAGCCCCGGGCTGGACGGGGAGGCCGGCACGTAGACCACATCGGCATGCGCCGCGACCACCGTCGGCAGGTGCTCGGAGAGCAGCGGCAGCGACATGGCCGTGGGGTCGAGACCGAGCATCTCGGGTTGCTGCAGTGTCTCGCTCCCCCCACTGACCACCACGATCGCTGGATTGCCGGAATGGGTGCGCAGGAGCTCGGCCATCTCCCGGCAGATGAGGTCGGCCGCCTCATCGGGCGGGTCGATGGTGGCCAGCATCGCGTCCTGCCACACCAGGATGCCCAGCTCGGCGCACAGACGGTAGAAGTCCGGCTGTTCGAACACCATGCCACCGACCACGCGCACCATCGTCACACCGATGTCGGCGAGCGCGCGCAGACCGTGTTCGAGTACTTCGGCTTCCACCTGCAACGCCACGGGATCCGGCGGCGACCAGGTCACACCGCGCGCGAAGATGGGTACGTCGTTGACCACCAGTGTGAAACCACCGTCGGTTCGGGTCGTCACCACGCGGAACCCGACCGAGGACTCGTGCACCACGCGGCCGGTGTCGAGCACCCGGACGCGATAGCGAGGCTGGTCTCCGTACCCGCGCGGCCACCACAGCTGCGCGTCCGCGACCGGCACCTCGGCGTCGAACCGTCCGTCGACGACCGTCACCCCGACCGGCGCACCGATCCGATCGCCGTTCGGGTCGTCCACCTCGATGGTGATCGGCCCCGGCGACTCGGGGTCGGCCATCCCATCGACGCGGATCTGCGACCTGGCCGGGTCGACGGTCACGCAGCAGCGATGGTCGTGTACGTCGGCGAGCACTTCCACCGGCCGCCAGATCCCCACCGGCGCCGGGAGCTGACCGTAGACCGGCGCACGACCCAGAAACGTTGTTCGAGCCCATCGAAGCCCCTGCGCGGCAACCAGACTGGATCGCCATCGACCACGTGGCCGCCGAGTCCGCAACCATTGATCCATCGATCCGAAGACGATCTCGACCCGGGTGGTACCGGCCGCCACGAACACCGTGACCGGCAGGAACATCGACTCGCAGGTCGCCGCGAGCTCGCCGTCGAGGAACACTCGCGCGGGAGCCGTGAGCCCGGCGAATCGCAGACGCGACGGGTGGTCGACGGAGATCGTCGCCCGCACCCACCAGTCGTGCGCGTCGATGTCGGTGACGGCCGCCAGTTCTGGAGCCATCGCCGCGACGGTTCCCGGCGACTCCGCCGACACCGCCGAGTTCCATTGATCGGTCACGTCGGCAGGCGTCGCCGCCGGATCCGGTGACGCCGCCAGCACCTGCCAGCCATGGATCATCAGCTGTCTGCGCCCACCGATACCGATGGCGAGGACACTGCGCCGACCGTGTTGTCCATCGTGTCCATCGCCCGCGCCCACGCGGCAGCCATCTCACCCAGAGCGGGCCGCACGTCGACGGTGCGTCCCATCGCGACGCGCGCCATCTTGAACTGGATCGCCTTAGCGGTCGTCGCAACCGAGCGGAAGTCGGTCGCCGCGGCCGCTGCTCCCGGAGCCCATGTCTCCAGGTGTTCACTGAGATCGGCGGCGAGCTCCGCGGTCGCACCGCACTGGCGCAACGTCGCGAACGCCCACAGGTGAAAGACAGACATCCCGGCGGCACCGAGCCACGAGGTCGCCTCGAGTACCCCCTCAGCCAGTCCGTCGACGGGATTCCGCGCCGGACGACGGGCCAGGTGGGCGCGTGCAACGCTCAGCGCCGCAGTCGGATTCGCCTGAACCGGGTGGAAGCGGATCTGCTCCACGTAGGGCGGCAACACCTGCGCCGGCACATCTCCGAGGTTGAACAGCCCGACGAAGTCGTCACCGGACAACTCGTGCAGACCGGCGTTGTGAAGGTAGGTCATCGTCCGACGGTGACGATCGATCTGTGTCGCGACGATCGTCGTCTTCACATGACCGCTGCGGTAGTCGGTACCCGCGGTGTCCGGCAGCCACCAGCTGTCGACCTCGACGGTGTGCAACATCCCACGCACCAGGCCGGACTCCACGGTGTCGAGTACGGGTTTCCACACGTTCTCCTCCGTGACGGAGATTCCGTACAGCTGCCTCAGGTCCTCAGGCGCTGCCTTCAGGAACGTCCATTGGTCCCCGTCGAAGTCAACCGACAGTGCACTGGCGAACACCGGCACCGGATCGCGCCCGAGCGCGTGCAGGACTTCGATCCAGAGATCGACATAGCAGTTGGTCTCCGGCCAGATCCGATCGCCCGAATGGGTTGCATGCGGGGAATACTCGGCCGCAGTGGTGGCAATTCGCACGCTGCGCGAATCACCTGCGGGATTCATGCCGCGGCCTCCACCAACCTGCCGACCACAGCGGCCAGATTGTCCACCGAGGCGAAAGTCGCCTTCTTCAGATCCTCGTCCGGGAATTCGACATCGAATTCGTCCTCGAGAGCCAGCATCACGTTCACGCTCGCATGTGATGTGAGACCCATCTCATAGAGGTCGGCAGATGCGTCGACGGTCTTCGGATCGACGGCCATCTTTCCGTGAGCGGCGAGGATATCTCTGATGCGGTCATTCATTGCCTGAATCCTTCGAATTGTGGTGCCTACAAGCATTTGGGACGACGATCGAACAGCCAATTCGGACTGATCTGTACATCGCTCACATACGGTACAGTGTGTAACGTAATAAGCACCCACTGCAACAACACATGCAGATGATCACTCTTCTTTGGCATCTAACAGAGGAATCTCGATGACCACGACCGCCGCACGCGTGATGTCGGGCCGACCCACCGCAACAGCCAGTGTTGCGGCCGCCGCAGAGTTCGCGTCCGCGGTCGACCGCGATGCCCGCTTCCCCATCGAGGCCGTGACCGCGATGAAGGACGAAGGTCTGCTCTCCTGCGCATTGCCGGTGGAGCTGGGTGGCCGCGGGACGTCGATCACCGACCTCGCGGGTATTGCTCGCGCACTGGGGAAGTCGTGCAGCTCGGCGGCCATGGTCTTCGCGATGCACCACACCCAGTCACTCACACTCGCGATGCACGGCACCTCCGGCGCGACAGCCGAGTTGACCCGGACCATCGCCGAGTCCGAATCGCTGCTGGCCTCCGCGACCACCGAGATCACCACCGGTGGAGACGTCCGGTCGTCCACCTGTTCGGTGATCGCCGACGGTGATCACATCGTCCTCGACAAGAACGCCCCGGTGATCTCGTACGGTGAATACGCCGACTACATCTTCACCACCGCCCGGCGAGGCCCCGACAGCCCGCCGAGCGATCAGGTCCTGGTGGCCTGCCCGAAGTCGGACACCACGTTGCAGAAGGTCGGGACCTGGGACGTTCTCGGATTCCGCGGGACCTGCAGCCCCGGATTCCTGCTCTCCGCACGCACCGCGGCCACCAACGTGCTCCCGGTCGACTACGCGACCATCTCAGCGCACACGATGCTGCCGGGGAGCCACACCCTGTGGGCCTCGGTCTGGCTCGGCATCGCCGACGCCGCGATCGCCAAGGCGAAGTCGCAGGTTCGCGCCGCCGCACGCAAGTCCCCCACCGGCGTCACCCCGCAGGCCCAGAAGTTTGCCGATCTCCTGGTGGTCCACCAGCGTTTCGAATCCTCGGTGGCAGAAGAGATCCGGCGATACGAGAACTTCCTCGCCTCCGGCGAGGCAGAGCCCACCGTGGGGTTCGCCATCGCAATGAACAACCTGAAACTGAACGCGTCGCACGCGGTGGTCGATGTGGTCACAGGCGCCCTGCAACTGTGTGGGATCAGCGGTTACCGCGAGGATCACGCAGCGTCGATGGGACGCCTTCTCCGGGACTCCTACGGACCGCAGCTGATGGTCTCCAACGACCGAATCCGTGCCAACAATGCCCAGCTGGTGCTGGCGTACCGAGGATGACGACGATGACCACCACAGAAGCCGAAACCGACACCGATCTCACCCGTGCGCGGCGGGCGTTCCGCGACGACCTCGTCGACGCCGGTCTGCTCATCCCATCCGGTATCGACGGACTCTACGGACGCGGCGCGGTGTTCGAGGATGTCATCTCGGGTATCGACGCACTCGTCGTGGCCGCAGGGGCGGCCGCGCACGGAACCGAACCGAAGCGGCTGCGATTCCCGCCGGTGTTTCCCCGTGAGTCGTTCGAGAAGACCGACTACATCGCTTCGTTCCCCAACCTGACCGGAGCCATCTCCACCTTCACCGGCGACAACAAGGCGCACCGCGCCCTGCTCGCCGACCGTGAATCCGGCTCCGACTGGGACCACCACCTCGAATCTGCGGGAACCATGCTGGTGTCGGCTGCCTGCCACCCGAGCTACGCAACGTTGAGCGGCCAATTGCCGAACGGTGGAGCACTTCTCGACGTGTACGGCTACTGCTTCCGGCATGAGCCCGCCGTGGATCCGGCCCGGATGCAGGCCTTCCGCATGCACGAGTTCGTCCAGGTCGGCACTCCCGACCAGGCCCAGCGTCATCGCGAGGACTGGGTGCCGCGGGGCCTCCAGGTGCTCGCCGATCTCGGGCTGACCGCCGTCGATGTGCCCGCCAACGATCCGTTCTTCGGGCGGGCCGGGAAAATGCTTGCCGCCAACCAGCTCGACGAGAACCTCAAGACCGAACTGGTCGTGCGTATCTACGGCGACCTGGACGACGGAACCGCCCTGGTGTCGTGCAACTGCCACCGCGATCACTTCGGCGAGACCTTCGACATCACCACATCCGACGGCGAGGTCGCCCACAGCGCCTGTGTCGGATTCGGCATGGAGCGGATCGCACTCGCGATGTTCGCAACCCATGGCCTCGATCTGAGTGGCTGGCCCGCCTCGGTACACTCACGAATCCCACGGTGAGCGATCTGGCCGTGCGGGATGCGCCGTGACGGGGACGACCACCGCGACCGGCCTCCTGACGGTTCACATGACCGGAACCGAATGGTTCGGGACCGGACGCGGTGGACTCAACCGCTACTTCACTGATTTCTTTGCAGCACTTCGTGATCGGCAGGATGTCGCGGTGACGGCCACGGCGTTCGGTGACGCACCCACGGGCGGCTCGAGTTGGGGGCCGCTGACCGGCTCGACCCGCGACCGGATGGCGACGTCCCGGGCCGATCGCCTCGCACCGGGCACCATCGTCGACCGACACTTCGCGCTCTACGGCCCGCCGGCTCGTGAGCACGACGGCCCCGTGGTGACCCACTTCCACGGACCGTGGGCCGCCGAGAGTGCCGCTGCGGGCGAATCACGGCTCGCGGTGGCGGCCAAGCGCACATTCGAGCGTCGCCGCTATCGTGGCAGCGACCTGTACGTCGTCCTGTCGAACTATTTCCGGGACGTACTCGTCGAGCGATATTCAGTTCCTGCCGAACGTATCTCGGTGATCGCCCCCGGTGTCGACCTCCAGCGTTTCCAGGCTGCCGACGTCGCCGACTCCGCACCGATGGTGCTGTGCGTTCGTCGACTCGAGCGACGAATGGGTATCGACACCCTCATCACCGCCTGGCCCGAGATCCACCGCAGGCGTCCTGACGCCACCCTGGTGATCGTCGGGACCGGTGGCGCCGAAGACGAACTGAGGGCGCAGGCGGCCCGGCTGACGGGTCCCGCATCGATCCGCTTTCTCGGCGCCACCACCGACGACGAGCTCACTGCGCTCTACCGCCGGGCGACCATCACCGTGGTGCCCACGCGCGCACTGGAGGGTTTCGGTCTCATCGCACTCGAATCGCTTGCTGCAGGGCGCGCCCCGGTCGTGACCGACGTCGGTGGGCTGCCCGACTCGGTGCGTGGCTTCGACGACAGTCTCGTGGTCGCACCGGACGATGCCGTGGCATTGGCTGATCGGGTAGCGGCGGCGCTGGACGGCGACCGACCATCCGCGGACCGATGCCGTGCTCGCGCAGAACAATTCACCTGGGCCGCGTGTGCCGACAAGCACGTCACCGCGTATCGAGGGCTCGTCTGATGACGGACGGACCCATCATCTTCCTCACCCACACCGCCGCGGAGTCGGGAGCCGAGCTGGCTTTCACGCGGATGGTCATCGGCCTCCATCACAGCGGATCCGATGTCAGTGTTCTGTCGACCCAGGACGGTCCCATCCTGGACCGGCTACGGGCCGCGGGCGTCCCCGCCGACTGCGTCGTCACCGACTTCGACAGCTCGAGAGTGGTGATCGGCGGCTCCCTGCTGCGGCTCGCGGCGGGTGTTCGTTCGATGATCTCGACAGGTGTGACGATCGGGCGGATGGCTCGTTCCACCGGTGCCAACGCCATCGTCGCCGAATCCACCAAGGCACTGCTGATGGGAACCATCGCATCGCGGCGCGCGCGGATCCCGCTCATCTGGCACGTACACGACCGCGTCACCACCGAGTTCTTCGGTGGGATGCTGGCGATCATCATCCGCACCCTCGGTGCCGTGGTCGCGCGCGGATACATCGCCAACAGCTCCGCCACCGCGGAGACCCTGTGGACGCTGGGAAAGCCGCTTGCCGTCGCCTACCCGGGTGTCGAGCTACCGGAGCCCTCCCCTCGTCACCAGCGACCCCCTGCCAACGTCCGGGTGTGCATGATCGGCCGTCTCACGGAGTGGAAGGGCCAGGACATCCTGCTCGAGGCCCTGTCGTTGTCGGCACACGCCCCGCACGTGACCTTCGTCGGCGGAACCCATTTCGGCGAGGAGCAGTACGCACGAGATCTCGCGGCGACAGCTGAGCGTCTCGGCATCGCCGAGCGCGTCACCTTCACCGGTCACATCGACGATCCGCAGCGCCTTCTCTCGGACGCCGACATCGCCGTGCACTGCTCCCGTGTCACCGAACCGTTCGGACAGGTGATCGTCGAGGCGTTGGCCGGTGGGTGTGCGGTGATCGCCGCCGACGCCGGAGGACCACGCGAGATCATCAACAGCGGCACCGACGGCGTCCTCGTGGACTGCACCGGCGAGTCCGCGGGCCACCGGCTGTCCGAGGTGCTCGACGAACTGATCGGTGACCCCGTGCTCCGTACCCGGTTGGCTACCGCAGGTGTCGCGCGCAGCGCGGACTTCTCGATCGAACGAACGTGCGTCGAGGCCGCACGGGTTCTCCCGCTCCACGCACGTGCTCGTCAGCCGGCCGTCTCGGAGGTCGACTCCGATGTCTGAGCACGCAACGAAGCCGCCATCTCGAAAGGTGTTCGACCGCATCGCGATCGTCCGCGACATCGCCTACGTGATATTCGGGAAATACGGTCAGTACCTGATCACCTTCATCACGCTTCCGTTGATCGCCCGCCTGCTCGGGACCGAGGGCGTCGGACTCCTCGCCATCGGCATGTCGGCGTTCTTCGTCGGATCCCTGGCCCTGGACATGGGCATCACCACCTTCCTCGCCGCACGGGTCCGCGACGCCGATGTCAACCAGGTACGCGGCAACTACCTCGCCGTGAGGTTGGCGATTCTCTCGGTGTTGGCACTGATCCTGGTGGCCAGTCTGGCGTTCAACGGGCACCCGCACCTGCAGATGATCGCCCTCGGGCTCTTCGCGGGCGGGGTCTCCTCGATGGGCGACGACTGGGTTCTGATGGGTCAGAGCCGATTCGGCATCCTGGTGATCTACACATCCATCGGTCGGATCCTCTATCTGATCCTCATCGTCAGCGTGCTGCCGATCTATCGAGACGCGACGGTGGCGATCGTCTGCCTGATGGCGTCGTCGATACCGCAGCTCCTGTTGACGTGGCGGTTGACCACCCGAGAACTCGGTCGCCCCGAGCGTCCGCGCAACACCGGTGAGATCCTGCGCCTGGGCGCGCCCGTGTTCACCTCGCGGATGCTGGAGAACACCTACGAGCAGGGCAGTGCCGTGGTTTTCTCCGCCGCACTCTCGGCGCACTCGTTGGGGTTGTTCTCGGCGAGTGACCGACCCACCCAGGCGGCGTCGTCGATGCTCGACGCCATCGGCTTCGGGTTGCTGCCGCGACTCGCCGGTCGACGCAACGAGGGCGATTTCTGGCGCCGCGGGGTGCAGGCCCTGGCGATCACCTTCGTCATCTCGCTGTGTGCCGCGATCGCCCTGTGCCTGATCGCACCATGGGCTGTTCCCCTCGTCTTCGGAGACGCGTTCACCTCGGCCGTCCCACTCCTGCAGGTCGAAGCATTCGTTCTTCCCGGCACCGCCGTGGCCTCCTTCGTCACGACGGCGATCCTGCCGGTGTGTCGGGACACCCGGGGCGTCCTGTACGGATCCGCCATCGGTACGGGTGTCATCCTTGTCGCACTGGGTCTCGCGTTCACCAACGGTTCGGTCTGGAATCTCGTGTGGGGCATCCTGATCGCCGAGACCACCGTCGCGACGTTCTACCTGTTCCGGATGGCCCATATCGCCCGTCGCGAAGACCACGAGCCGCCGGAAGCCGTGAAGACCCTGGTGGGTGAGCAGCTGTGAAGATCTTGTTCGTGGGCGACGACTGGGTCGGCAGCAATGCGCGCTCGCTCGCCGACGGTTTCCGCCAGGCGGGCCACGACGTGGTGGTGATCGATTCGAGTCCGATCACCCTGCCGCGTCGGCTGTCGCCCTCGTGGACCTTCGCCAAGGCGACCACACGCAGGGCCCCGTGGACGACCGAACGGCTGCACACCGACATCGAACAGGCCGCGGCGACCTTTCGTCCGGACATGTTGTTCTGCTACAAGACGATTCATCTCGATCAGCCGAGATTGCTGAGCGTTCCGGCCGCCCTGCGGGTGCACTACAGCGCCGACGACATGTCCAACCCGTACAACACCACCCCCGGATACCTCGAACACGAGTCCCGGTGGGACGCAGTGGTGACCACCAAGCGTCACAACGTGGCCGAGATGACCGCGCGCGGTGCACGACACGTCACCTTTGTGCTCAGCGCCTACGATCCGGCCTGGCATCATCCGTGTGCGACGAGGACACCCAGGCGCTACCTGGTCGGTTTCATCGGGGCTCGTCGCCCCGACCGCGTGGACCTGCTGCACACCCTCGCTCAGAAACACGGCAGGGACATGTATCTGGCGGGTCCCGGATGGCGCCGCGACACCGCCCTGGTGAAGAGCTCGGCCGCGGTCGCCGGCCCCAGCTATGGCCAGGACCTGTCTGTCGCCATCGCACCCGTGTGCGCCAATCTGGTGCTCCTCAACTCCGACAACCGCGACACCCACACGTGTCGGACCTTCGAGGTACCCGCGGCCGGTGGGCTCTTCGTGGGCGAACGCACCGATGAGCACAACGAACTGCTCACCGAGGGCACCGAAGCGCTCCTGTTCGACTCGCCTGCCGAACTCGACGAGATCTTGATGCGCTGCGCCGGCCACCCCGACGAGGTCGCGGCGATCGCCGCGCGGGGGCACCGCCGAATCACCGATGGAGCCCACCGGTACGTCGACCGTGCACGAGCGATGGTGGCCGATGTCCACTGAGGAATGGGGCGCGTACGCCCAGGTGATCATGGTGGCGGTCGGCCTGGCCGCGTTGGTGTCGGTGGCATTTCTCGCCCCGGTACTGGTCAGGGTCTTCCTTCTCGCCCAGGTGGTCTACTGGGGACTGTCGTTCGTGGTCCGCCCGGTCGTCCTGCTCGTCGCCCTGCCCAGCCCGAGGTTCGCCGACAGTGTGGCCGACCCACGGCTCGCGTACACCGGCTACGGCTATTCGATCCGCGAGGTGCTCCATCCGATCGCCATCTCGATCTGGCTCTACGTGCTGGTGGTCCTCCTCGCGGTCGCACTACTACGTCGGTACGCCACGTCGGCGACCACGAGCACCGACCGTGTATCCCGGCCCGGCACAACAGGACCCGGCACCGATCTGCTGACCACCTTCGGCGTCGCCTACGTCATCGGCACGATGGCGCGCGCGGCCTCGTACCTCAGCGGGAGTGCGGGCCAGGCGGGCGACGTCTCCAGCGCAAATCCGTATCTCGATCTGGTCGGGAACTTCGCCGGACTCTCGGCACTCGGGTTGATCGCGTTCTATCGGCACCGTCGTACGGAAGGCACGGTGGCCGTCATCGTGGTCCTGCTGGGCGGTGAGCTCGTGTGGGGGATCCTGACCGAATCGAAGACCCCGCTCCTCGGGGCGGCGCTCGCGGTGGCGATCCGATTCGCCCTCGAGGGCTACACCCGGCGCCAGTTCCTGGCCACCGCCGTCGGCGGCGTGGCCCTGCTCGGCGCCTTCAGCTGGTTGCAGTCGTTCAAGGTCTCCGACGCAACCGAGTTGGCCTCCGCTGCCGCGGATTCCGGTTATCCCCCGCTGGTGCGGCCCTTCCTGAGCCTCATCCGTCGGTTCGACCTCCTCGAGGCCTCGACCGACGTCTGGTACATGGACGGCCGAAGCTGGATCAGCCCTGTGTTCACGGCGAAGAACATGATCGTGAACCTCATTCCGTCGCAGCTCGGTGTGGAGAAATTCCAATCGGGTACACAGTGGGCGCAGACCGTACGCGGATCCTCGGTGGACATGCGTGGCATCTCGGTGTCCCTCGCCGAGGGACACCTCAACGAGGGCCTGCTCATCGGCGGCTACCCCGGAGTGATCGCCGAAAGCGTGTTCGTGATCGCGATGATCCTTCTCGTCGCTCGCTTCCTCCGTTCCAACACGATGCTCCTGCTCGTTCCCGCGCTCGGTTTCGTGGCCTTCCCATCGCTGTTCGAGCGTGGAGCCCTCGGCATCACCGAGACGCTCGGAAAAGTCATCCAGCTGGCGATCGCGCTCTTCGTCCTGAACATCGTCGTCACCTGGTTCCGTCGACGCGCGAGTATCGCTGCCGCACCACGGCACCTCGACTCGAAAATCTCCGTTCCGACACCCGTAGGGGGTTCATCATGAACGACCGCATCGATCTCGTGGGCGCCTTCCGCCGCCGCTGGCGGGTAGTCGTCGTGGCAATGCTGCTCGGCGTGATCGCCGGAGCCGCGTACTCGATGACCTTGGGTCACGAGTACGTGTCGACCAGCCGTCTGTACGTGTCCGTGCAGGCGCTCAGCGGGGCGAGCGGCGATCCGCTGCAGAACTCACAGGCCGCGCAGCAACGACTGGTCTCCTACGCATCGCTCGCCACCAGCACCGCGGTGACCGACGCCGTCAGCCAACAGATGGAGATGCCGGCCTCCGACCTGGCCGGACGGATCACGGTCAGCTACCCGCCGGGAACTGTGCTGCTCGACATCGCTGCCAGCTCCACGTCGCCGGAGTCGGCGCAGCAGCTCACGGCTGCGGTGGACGACGCCCTGCAGCGTCTGGTCGCACGGATCGAGACGCCCGCCGGCGGTGGATCACCGGCGGCGACCTTGAGCGTGGTCGACCCGCCGACATCGGGTGCGGTCACCGGCACCTCGGCCGGCACCATCGTCGGCGCCGGGCTGGTCGGCGGACTGGTGATCGGGCTGATGGTCCTCTATGCGCGGGAGCGTTTCGACCACACCGTCCGCACCACCGACGACCTGGTCGCGGCCGTGGGGATCGACGTTGTCGATACAGCGGTCACGGAGCGAGAGGCCGGCAAAGCCACGCGTTCAGTGCACACGGGCGCCGACAACCCGTTGGCCATCCGTTCGCTGCGTTCTCAACTGCAACGCGGATCGACCGACCGCCTCGTGGTGCTCGTCACCGGGGTCGGTGCCGCGACCGGTCCCGTCGCCGACCAGCTCGCCCGATCGTTCGTCGACTCCGCGGTGGACACGATCCTCGTGCGCGCTCACCTGCCGCTCGATGACGCCACGGCACAGAACATGACGCCCGGACTGGCCGAGGTGCTCGCCGGCTCGGCGGAGCTGACCGACGCCATCGTGCACACCCCCGGTTCCTATGACGTGCTCCCGGCCGGGCATCTCACCGACGACGCAGCCAATCTCCTCTCCTCGGACCGATGCGACGAGGTCATCGATCGACTCGCCGCCGAGCGCGGATGTGTCGTGATCGATGCCTCGCAGCTTGTCGGGAGTCCTGAGACCGCCGCGATCGCGCGTGTCAGTGCAGCGGTGGTCGTGGTGGTCGGACTCGAGACCATGACCGTGGACGAGTTGCGTTCACAACTCAGCCCGCTCACCGAGATGTCCCATGGCGGCGAACAGCAACCGAGGCTCATCGCGATCACCTCGCGGACACCGAGATCGCGCAGACTCGGTTCGCTCCGCGGTGTGGTCGGAGCAGCGACCGGCACCGTTCGCGGGCGCACCACACGGGTCACGTCAGAACGGACCGCGGCCACGGATCTCGGAACCGACAGCTACCCCGTAGTGGCTGCACCCATGGAATCCGTGAACTCGGCTGATTTCGCGCACACGCCGTCGACGGCGACGATCACATCAGACGAGCCGGTGGAGACAACCGAGCCCGTCGAAACAGCGGAGTCCGTCACAACAGCTGAGCCCGTCGAGACAACCGAATCCGTCGAACTCGATGAGTCCGACCACACCAGTCCGACCGAGGGTGGCGGCTCCTCGGCCTCGGCGACTCGCCGAATCGGGACCGGTTCGTCCTACCGTGCACCGGGAGCACCCGTTCGCCGGACCTTCCCCAGGCAGGTACATGCCGGGACGACTCCCGCGGACCAGAAAAGGGGTACCGGTATGCGACAACGTTGGAGAGGATTGTGACATCAACGGGGGCATGGTGATCGATGAATTGAGACCGCTGTACACACACACGCACCGGGGGGATGCACACGTGGACGTTCAGACGAGACAAGAGGAGTTCTACTTCGGGCCGGAGGAGCTGGCACTCTACGGAGTGCTCCATCTCCCGGTCGATGATCGCGTTCGGGGGGCCGTGCTGATCTGCGGTTCGATCGCCAAGGAACAGACGGACGCGTGCCGCGGCCTGCGCATGTTGGGCGACGCCCTCGCGCGACGGCGAATTGCGGTGATGCGCTTCGACTACGCGGGTACCGGCGACTCGGCCGACTGCCAGGTACGCCACGACACCGTCGCGCGATGGTGCGCGAGTATCGGTCTCGCCGTGGACCACCTCGCCGGATTGGGCATCGAATCCATCACCGGCATCGGACTCCGGGTCGGCTCGCTGTTGCTCGACGCAGTCCTACCGGATCAGCCGCGGATCGATCGGGTCGTTCACTGGGATCCGGTGGGTCGCGGACGATCCTTCGTCCGTGAGCAGCAGGCCCTCCACCGTCTGTCCGTTGCCGCCGAGGACGGTTACACCGGCGAGAACGTGCCCCTGATCGGTGCGACCCTGTCCTCGACGGCCGCCAAAGAACTCTCGGAGATCGAGTTCGTCGGATCGGGTGATCACGTCCGGGCCCGGTTGATGGCGACCCGCCCCGAGGTCACCGACAAACGTGTTCGCGCCGTCTGCGCTCGGCCCGAGGTGGACGTCGTGACGGTGGAGGGAATGCCCGAATTCATCGCGCCCGACAGCTTTCTCGTGGCGCTGCCCGTTGCCGCGATCGACGAGATCGTCGAGTGGGTCGACACCCGCACGACCACGGTGGTCGACTCGATCGACACCACGGACCTACGCCACGACGCGCGGATGTCCGTGCCGAACCCGCTCGGCGGTTCGTCGACAGAGGTTGTCGAACATATCGAACACATAGGCGCTCATGGCCTTTTCGCGGTCCGCACCTCGCCCGCAGATGCCCGCACCACCGTTGACAACCCTAAGACCGTGGTCTTCTTCGCCACGGCCAACGACCTGCACGTCGGCCCGAACCGCGAATGGGTCGACCTGGCTCGCCAGGTTGCCGCGGCCGGCGGCCAGGCCCTTCGGTTCGACCGCACCGGCGCCGGCGAGACCGGGCCCGTGGTCGCCGGACCCACATCGATCTACTCGACCGAGGCCATCGGCGAAGCCCTCGCAGCCGTCCGCCATGCCAGCAGCGATCCGAGTCGCGTGTTGGTCACCGGCGTGTGCTCGGGCTCCTGGTACTCCGCATACGTCGCACGGGAACTCCACACCGGCGCAGCGGTCCTCATCAATTCGATTGCCTGGTCGTGGCGTCGAAAGCGCTCGGCCGAGGGCAACGTCCGTCCGGAGGATCTCGGCGTACCCCGGAGCGATCCCGAATGGCAGAAGACACCACGGGCCCGGATCAAGAGCGGTCTGCGTCGCCGACTCCCCTACCCACTGTGGCGTGAGCTCGGTCGGAGGGGCATCACCCAGATACCCGAGATCCTCGTACGCCCACTGGTCAAAGCGGGGGTCGACACCACCCTGGTCCTCTCGCCCCACGACTACGGCTGGTACGTCGACCAGCGTGGCCCCGAGGGGCTGGCCCGGATCGATCCGACCATGCGACGCCCACGGCTGATCTCGGTCGGCTCGGGCGACCACAGTGCTTTTCACGAATCTGTGCGGACTGCGGTTCGCGCACCAATTCTCGATTGGATCACCTCACCATGACCGACGATCTCGGCCCAGAGGCCAACGGCAGGTTCTCCCGGAGACGCTTGGTGGCAGGCGCCTTCGCTGCCGCAGCCGTGGTTCCGCTCGCAGCCAGTTGCTCGACCGATTCGCCTCCGGCGGTTCCCGATTCGCCCACCCTCAGCGATGCGCCCAACGCACGGAACGTGAAGTCGTTCGGCGCCAAGGGGGACGGCACGACCGACGACACCGACGCGTTTCGTCGCGCGTGCAGTCAGGTCGATGACCGTCTGGTCCTCTACATCCCGGCCGGCACCTATCGCCTCAGCTCGGTACCGGAGTTGCCCAGCTTCTCCACGGTCATCGGTGATGGATCCGACCTATCGGTGATGCTGTATCCGGGATCCGAGACGCTGGTGAAGATCAACGGCAAGCAGCGGATCGCGTTCAAACGGGTCGGAATCTATGTCACCGACCCATCCGCCACCGCGTTGACCATCTCCGCGTCATTTCGCTGTTCGTTCGACTCGGTGGTCATCCGGGGTAATCACTCGGGAGAGAACTATCCGCAGTACGAGCGCCAGCGGGGCGTTGTCCTCGATCAGAACTCGGGTGGCACCGCGTTCATCAACAGTGACATCAACAATTTCGGAATCGGACTCACCTCGCGGTGCATCCAGAACTACGTCACCTCGTCGAAGTTCACGAGTAATCGCATCGGTGTTCTGGGAGCCGGCAACGACAAGAACGCAGGACTCGCTCTCGCCAACGTGGAGTTCGTCTCCGACCGAAACGAGCAGACCACCGACACCCACCTGAAGATCGAAGGCGCAGCGAACGACTGGTGGCTGACCAACTGCTGGTTCGAGGGTTGCAACACAGCCATCACGGTTGGCGGGCCCACCGGCGGACCATCGCAGTTCGGTCTGGTGAACGCGAAGCTCGCCGCTCGCGACACATGCATCGATCTACGTTCCTGCCGGCAACCGTTCTTGGCGAATGTCGCCTTGGACCGAGATTCCGATGCCCCGGTCACCGAGATCCGGATCGACACCACCAACTGCCCTGAGGGCACGGCGATGAACCTGATCTCCTCGTCCGAATTCGATCTTCCCGGTGACGTGTTCCCACCCAACTGGACGGTCATCGGTCGCGGCACGCAGAGCGGTGCGACCTTTCAGTCACAGGTGGTGATGAGGAAAGCCAACTCGGCCGAGGACATCCTGCAGGTCCAGGGGGACAACTTCGCCGTGTCTGCCCGCGTCGCACCCAGTGGTACATGGGTCTCGGAGGATGTCGACGCCGGCATTGTCCTCCGTGGGGAGAACGGACGATACTTCCGACTCGGGGTCGACGCCCAGGGCGCGGTGCGAGCGACGGACCTCGGCGTGGAGCGACCCAACTGAGGACACGTGAACCTGCGGTGATGCGAGACACGGTGAACAGACGACGGTCGGATGCTCTGCCCCTCATGCACTCCCAGTTGGGGATGCGGGATGCGCAGAGCGCACACCCCGACTCTCCCGGCTTTCAGGTCGGGTTCATCTGTTGGTTCGGATCGATCGACGGCATACCTCCTGATGTGGGGATGCTGGTGGCGGCGATGGAGCGGACCCTTGCCGAGACCCCGGCATTGACCGTTCGTCTGCACGACGACGATGGATCATGGACCCAGGTACCTGCCGAGCCGGACGACCGCCCGAACATCGTGGTCGTCGATCTCAGTCAGGAGCCGGATCCGCTGGCGGCGTTCTACTCTCGGGTGGACTCCGTCTCCGAGCAGTCCTTCGAACTCGCCGACACCGCGCTCATTCGAGTCGAGGTGACGGCGATCGATGCCACCACGGTGGCTGTGGCGGGCTGGGCCCACCACATCGTCGTGGACGGCTACGGTGCCGGCCTTTTTCGGACGCGACTGCTACAGCACTACGTCTCTCTTCTACGGGGGCATCCGTCACCGCCCGGGTTCTTCGGCGACTTCGGCGAGCTGGTGCGAACCGAACGCACTGCGCAACCCACCGACATCGATTACTGGGTATCGCTGTTGGCCGACCCACCGCGGCGGGTGACCTTTGCCGAACACACCTCGCGGCGCGCGCCCCGCCCTCGTCGGAGCACCATCACGATCGCCCGTGACGCGATCGATGTCGGTCATCTCGACTCGGGTCGTCCGCTGTCCGCGACCCTGTTGGCGATCGTCTCGGCATGGACCGCTCTGCTCCTGGGCGAGGACGAGGCGGTCATCGGCGTCCCCCGGCACAACCGTTCGACCCCCGTGGAGCGAACAACTCCGTCGATGATGATGACCGAACTGCCGATCCGTGTCGCCGTACCGGTCGACGCGACAACCGCATCGCTGGCGGTCGAATGCCATTCCGCCCTGATCTGCGGTCGGCCCCACACCTGCGTACGTCCCGAAGATCTTCACGGTGCCGTTCCTTCGGCGTGGCGGACCGGACGCGTCCACGGACCCAGCGTGAACGTGCAGCCATTCGACCTCGTTCACGAGTTCGGCGGCGCCTCGATGCGGTGGGAGTTGACCAATTTCGGCCCGATCGCCGACATGACCATCGTGTTCATGACCGGTTCCGATGATCAGATCGCTGTCGAGATCCTGACCAATCCGGACCTCTACACCGAGGTGGCGCACGACCGGCACGTGGAGCGACTCTCGACGTTCATCCACCAGTGCGTCACGCGTGAACCGCACACTCCGGTGATCGAGCATCAGATTCTCACCGCGGACGAGATCGAGACCCACGAGAGTCTCCGGACCTGCCACGGCGACCGTCCGCGCGAGGAGGCCGCACTGAGTCGTGGGCAGAACCTGTCGCCGGCCGCCCTCGCGTCCGCTGCCTCGGCGCGATCGCCGTTGTCCGGCCTGCTGGTGCTGAATTCTCGGGGCCGTCACGTGGCTTTCGGTGAGGTCGGCCGTGTGACGCTCCTCGGCCCGACCGGATCAACCCACACCGATCTGCTCGCCTCGGTGCATCCGGACGGCGTCACTTATCACGGCCGCCATTCACACCGGCGATTCATTCGAGGGCACTGGGTGGATCTCGGCGCCGTTGCCGATGAGGTCGGCGCGGAGGACGGCGTCCTCTCGGCCGACGTGGACCCGACACGCCCCTCCATCGTCGTGGTGCCCGTCGATCCGGCGCGCGCAGAGGATCTCACCCGAGCACTTCGGCCGAAGCTGCCCCGTGGAGTCCGCATCGACGTCACCGACCGTGCACGCTGACATTCCACCACCTTGTTCGCTGTTGTATTTTCGAGATTTAACAAAATTGATTCTGGACAATGTCCCTCATCGAACAAGAAACGGGGAAGAACACGCTTCGATCGGCGCGTCATGCGCTCATAGTTGCTTCAAGCATGATTCCTTAGGGGCGCAGGGGGGCCCGGGACTTGTTCCCTCACGTAGAGCGGACACCACATGATCGGTTCACACGACGGCCCCAATCAGTTCGGACGGCGAGGCCTTCTCGCGGGTGGTGTCGTCGCAGGCCTGGGATCGGCCGCAGCAATAGCAGGCCTGCTGGAAAAGGGGACCTCCCCTCGCGACTCGCCCATCGAACTGACAGCAAACGACCCGGATGCCTCGCTGCCGCTCAACTACGTGAATGTCAAGGCCGCTCCGTTCAATGCAGGCGGAGTCGGTGCAACCGACGACACCGCCGCCATCGCCAGGGCGTATCAATCCGCGGCCGCCAACGGCCGACCGATGTTCTTCCCGGCGGGCAATTACAAGGTCACCTCACTGCCCGCAATGGCCAACAACATGACGATTCTCGGCGCGGGCGCCGGATTGTCGACGATCATCTACGAGGGCAGCGGAACCCTGCTGTCGCTGTCGAACGCCCAGCACGTCACCTTCAAGAACATCGGGTTCTGGATAACCGGCGCGTCCGGCACCGGCATCTCGTTGTCCAACTGCTTTCGATGCAGCTTCGAGTCCGTGATGATCCGCGGCCAGCACAGCGCGGCGAACACAACCGGATTCCGTGCGCAAACGGGAGTCGTACTCACCGCCAACACCGGCGGCACCTCTTTCCTGGATTGCGATATCAACAATCTCGGTACAGGGATGAAGACCTCATGCATTCAGAACTATGTTGCCAACAGCAAGTTCGCCACCAATTATGTGGGAATACTCGGAACCGGTAACAATCTCAACGCCGGCATGTCCCTCATGAACACCGAATTCGTATCCAATCCGAGCGTTGCCGAAACCAACGTCCACATCTACATCGACGGTCGCGCCAACGATTGGTGGTTGACGAACTGCTGGTTCGAAGGCGCCAACAAGGCAATCGTCGTCGGAGTAGCGGGAGTCGGCGGGCCTTCTCAGTTCGGGATGTCCAACTGCAAGGTCGCGGGGAAACAGATCGTCCTCGATCTGCAGTACTGCCGGCAACCCCACCTGTCCAATGTCGTGTTCGACGCGGACCCGGGTGGAACCCCCACCCTTCTCCGCATCAACGCGAGCTCTTGCCCCGACGGCGTGGCCATCAACCTCATCAACAGCCAGGCCGCGGACTTCGCGTCGTCGGTCTTCCCGCCGAACTGGACGGTCATCGGCCGTCGTCGATTCGGGTCCACTCTGGTATCGCCCAACGGCCACAGCTGGCAGTTGAAGGTGAGTGACAGCGGTGCAGTCACAGCCAGCGACCTCGGTGTCATCTGACGGTCACGCTTTACGCTTATACGTAACTCGTAGTAACGTGTAACAGGTCACGCTCGCTGTGCGGACTGGGTTATGCTCGAAACGTTACAACGAAGGATGACAGATGACCACGTGGCGTGAGCGCACCGTGACCAGCGCCGACGTGCGGCTGGCGGTGTTCGAGATGGGCGACACATCCAACCCCACCGTCGTGCTGGTCCACGGTTGGCCGGACACCCACCACCTGTGGACGCACGTGGCCCCGCTGCTCGCCGAGGACTTCCACGTCGTCGCCTATGACACCCGCGGATACGGCGCCACCGATGCACCGGCGGGCGACGCCCCGTACCGACTCGAGGCCCTCGCCGGCGACCTGTTCGCCGTCGCCGCGGCGGTCAGCGACAAGCCGGTGCACGTGATGGCGCACGACTGGGGGTCGGTCCAGACCTGGGAGGCCGTGACCACCCCGGGCGCCTCCGATCGCATCGCCTCGTTCACGTCGGTGTCGGGACCCAACCTCGACCACCTCGGCATGTGGGCCCGCAGCAAGCTCCGCCGCCCGACCCCGTCCGCTGTCGGCACCGCCCTGACGCAGGTCGCGTCGTCGGCGTACACGGTGATGTTCCAGCTACCGGTGGTCCCGAAGGTCTTCTTCGGACTGCTCGGGTGGGCGCCGGTGTGGCGGCAGTTCCTGCACCTGGTCGAGGGCACCGCCCCGGGCGACGTGACCGTCTCACCCACGCTGCACCGCGACATGATCTCGGGCCTGCGGTACTACCGCGCCAACCTGCGGCCCCGACTGTTCCATCCGGACGCCCGCTCGACCGACATCCCGGTCTTCCAGATCGTCAACCGCCGCGACATCGCCCTGCGGCCGGCCATCTACGAGCACACCCATCAGTACGTGCAGCAGTTGTGGCGCCGCGACCTGCCGACCGGACACTGGCTGCCGTACTCGCGGCCCGAGCTGCTGGCCGAGACGACCCGCGACTTCATCACGTCGCTGGAGAGCGGGACCCCGAGCGCCGCGATCGCCCGCGCCCGCCTCACCGGCACCCCCGCACCCTTCGCCGGGAAGCTCGCCGTCATCACCGGCGCCGGCAGCGGGATCGGCCGGGAGACCGCATTGTTGCTGGCCGAACAGGGCGGTGAGGTGGTCCTCGCCGACATCGACCTCGCCGCGGCCGAGAAGACCGCGAGCATCATCACCGACACCGGCGGCACCGCCCACGCCTACGCACTCGACGTGGCCGACACCGATGCGTTCGAGTCGTTCGTCACCACCGTCACCGACACCCACGGCGTCCCCGACATCGTCGTCAACAACGCCGGGATCGGCCTGGCCGGACCGCTTCTCGACGCGACCGACGCCCAGATCCGACGCCTCGTCGACATCAACCTCGTGTCGGTCGCGACGGGCAGCCGCCTGTTCGGTCGGGCGATGGTCGCGCGCGGACTCGGCGGCCAGATCGTCAACCTGGCCTCGGCCGCCGCGTTCACCCCGCAGCGCGGACTCGGCGCCTACGCCGCCACCAAGGCCGGCGTGCTGCTGCTCAGCGAGTCGCTGCGAGCCGAGTTGGCCGAACACCACATCGGTGTCACGGCCATCTGCCCCGGCATCGTCGACACCAACATCATCTCGGCCACCGAGTTCGCCGGCACGAGCGGCGACAGCCAGGAACAGCTGCGCGACAAGATGAACGGAATGTATCGCCGCCGCGGGTTCACACCCGACCGGGTGGCGACGGAGATCCTGGGGGCGATCAGTGCAAACCGCGCGGTGGTCCCGGTGACGGTGGAGGCCAAGGTCGGCTACCGCATCTACCGCTTCGTGCCGGGTCTGTCCCGGCGCATGGCCCGCACCAACCTGGTCTGAGGAGATCGTCATGTCACAGTCAACCCACACCTCGAAAGCAGTTCGGATCGCACCCGGCGAGCACGATCCGGGACCGGTGTCACTGCACGCGCGCAACGTCGCGTTCGACTTCGAGGCGACTCCGCTGCACTGGATCCCGGGCCATCCGATGTCGTCGAACGTCATCAGCATGCTGAACCTGCTGCTCCCCGAGGGTGAGCGGTGGTTCGTCACGACCTACAACGAGGCACTGCCATTGGTCGCCGACGAGGAGCTCGCCGCCACCATGCGCGGGTTCATCGGCCAGGAGGCCATGCACGCCGAGGCCCACGACAAGGTGCTGTGGGACTTCCTCGACCGGCACGGCGTCGACCCGCGACCGTTCCAGCGTCAGATGCAGTGGTTGTTCCGCAAGGCGTTGTCGCCCAAGCAGTCCTGGTCGGAGGATCGTCGCAAGAAGGATCTCGTCGAGCGGCTCTGGCTGATCGCGGCGATCGAGCACTACACCGCGATCCTCGGCGACTTCGCGCTGAACAACACCTGGCGCGAGCACGGCTCCGATCCGGCGATGACCGACCTGTTCACGTGGCACGGCGCCGAGGAGGTCGAACACCGCTGCGTCGCACATGATGTCGCGGTCTACTTCGGCGACGGGTACCTCCGCCGCGGCCGGGCCATGGCGATCAGCCTCGTCGGTCTGTTGATGCTGATCAACCGCGGCAGCCGGTTCATCGCCAAGAGCGACCCGACGATCGAGTACTCGTACTGGCGGATGATCCGCGAATACGCCCGCGGCGCCCGTGCGGGCGTGCTGCCCACGTTGCGGTCGATCATCTTCGCCACCTTCAGCTACTTCAAGCCGACGTTCTATCCCGACCAGATCGGTTCCACCGCACAGGCTGTCGCCTACCTCGCCGCGTCGCCCGCAGCGCGCGCGGCACATCCGTGAGCGTCACCGTGCCGACCGACGAATCGAACATCCCACCGGTACCCACCGATGTCGACATGGCCGCCCCGATGGAGATCTACGACGCCGAGGCGACCCCGCCGCATCTCTACGGACGGTTCCGACACGACCCGGCCATGATGTTCGTCGCCGCCGTCACACGCTCCTGGTATCCGTTGCTCGGCCGATTCGTGAAGGCGCCGAAGGACACCCACGTCAACACCGGCGTCACCACGGTCCGGATCGCCGAGCGCACCGTGGTGGCCGAGGACGAGAACGTGGTGTCGCTGACGTTCGTCGCACTCGACGGCGGAGAGTTACCGCCGTGGTACCCGGGCGCACACCTCGACCTGCTGCTGCCCTCAGGGCGGATGCGTGAGTACTCGCTCTGCGGCGACCCCACCGACCGGACCTACTACCGCATCGCGGTGCGTCGCATCCCCGACGGCGGTGGCGGTTCGGTCGAGGTCCACGAGGCCCTGCAGGTCGGTGACACCATCTCGGTCAAGGGACCGCGCAACGCCTTCCCGCTCGCACTCCCCGGCCGCGGGTCGCCCGCACAGCGGCTGCGCTTCGTCGCCGGCGGTATCGGCATCACCCCGATCCTGCCGATGGTCGCGGCGGCCGACCGCCTCGACCTCGACTGGTCGATGATCTACACCGGTCGATCCGAGGACTCCCTGCCGTTCGTCGAGACCCTGCGCTCGCACGGTGACCGCGTCACGGTCCGCACCGACGACAACGGCGGGATCCCGACGGCCGCCGAACTCCTCGACGGCGTCGAGGCCGGAACCGCGGTCTACTGCTGCGGACCGGTACCCATGCTCAACGCGATCCGCCGCGAGCTCACCCACATCGACGACGTGGAGCTGCACTTCGAACGGTTCAGTCCCCCACCGGTCCTCGACGGATCGGCGTTCGCTGTCACTCTCGAGGCGACCGGGCGCGAGGTCGAGGTCTCGGCGACCGAGTCGACTCTCGCCGCGGTCCGTAGGACGCTGCCGTCGGTGCCCTACTCGTGCCAGCAGGGTTTCTGCGGGACGTGTCGGGTCCGCGTCATCGACGGCGAGGTCGACCACCGGGACACGTTGCTGACGCCGTCGGAGCGCTCCGCCGGATGGATGCTCACCTGCGTCTCGCGCGCCGCCGCGGGGTCCGATCTGCGCCTCGACATCTGACCGGACCCGCTCGCCCGGCAGCTAGGAGTTGGCGCCGATCACCACTTCGGCGATCCCGGAACCCAGAGGCACCGAACGGCATTGCGGGCGGACGGGATGCCCGGGGTCGATTACGTTGATCAGCAATTGCTGGGCGTACCGGTCGTAGGGCATCCCGAAGTGGCCGACCATGTCGGCGGCGCATCGATCCGAGACGAGGATGTTCGTCGCACCCCGCGAGCGGAGCGCGATGTTCGTGTACGGCTGGATCACCTCGTCATAGCGCGATCCGATCGTCGTGTAGTCCACGCCTGCCACGGTGTCGCCGCCGCGGTTTAGTCGGCGGATGAATTCCGACCCCGCGATCTGCTGGACCAACGCGGTGCTGACGGTGTCGGGACCCACCGCCGCAACCAGTCCTGGAATGCGGGCCAGGGGTGCGAGCCCGTAGAAGACGCTGCCGTAGCTCGGTGCGGCGAGCCCGATCCACCTGCGTACCTGTTTCGCCGCGCCGAGATCGGCGATGACGTAGCGACCGATGTTCGCGCCCTGCGAGTACCCGATGATGTCGAGCATCGATGCGCCGGTCGCGGCGAGCACCCGTGGAATGAACTCCGCCACCTGCCTGCCGCTGCGGCGGACGTCCTCGGTTCCGAAACTCGTGGTCGACGGGCGGCCACCGTAGTTGATAGCGAAGACACAGAAGCCGCGTCGGGCGAGCATCGGGGCGATCTCACCGAAGTCGGAGTAGGCGCTCGAGTCGGTCCCGTGCAGCAGGAGGACCGGGCGCGGATGGGCAGCGTTCGGCCGGCATCGGAAGTCGTTGGCACGCGGCGGGGCAGCGTCCGGGTGCGCTTTGGCGTAGGCAACCGCCCCGGCCTGGGTTCGCACCACAGGGGCCGCGGCACCCGGGACCACCGACCGTGACTGCTCGGGCCCGGCGGAGGCGACCCCGCCCGACCCGAGCAGCATCACGACCACTGCCACCACCATGCTCACCCGTCCCGCGGACATGGGGGCCAGTGTGAACCTCCCGCACGTATGTACGTGAGCGTTTGGTCAGATGAATTCCGACGCGACGTCGACCACCGCGGTAGCACGATGTGCCACTGTTGTAGAACAACGCACCAAACAAGTAGGACATTGTTCTATTAGGCTGTCGAGGTGGCCACGAAGAGAACTCCGGGTGCGGAGGTGCGGGACGCGTTGGTCAGCGCCGGGCATCGCGTTCTCGCAGCCAAGGGCGCGCGCGGGCTGACCGTGCGAGCGGTCGCAGCCGAGGCCGGCGTCGCCCCGATGGGGGTGTACAACCACCTCGACGGCAAGGACGGCCTGGTCGCGGTCATCGTCTCGGACGGGTTCGGACAACTCCAGGCCACGACGGCAGGCACTCGTGATCCCGACGGACGGCAGCGACTCCGGGAATCCGGTCGACGTTACCGACGCTTCGCGCTGGAGAACCCGACCCTGTACCGACTGATGTTCTCCGAGGAGTGCAACCTCGGCGGCGACTCCGGCCTGGCCGCGTTCGGGGCGCTCACCGAGATCGTGCGGTACGCGCAGGCCGCCGGTGTCGTCCGCGACGACGACCCCGTCGAACTGACCTTGGCCATCTGGTCGTGCCTGCACGGCGCGGTGAGCCTGGAGCTCGACGGGGCGTCACCGGTCCCGGTCGATCGCGATGCGATCTTCGAATCCGTGCTCGACCTGATCGAGAACGGCGTCACCGCGCGCTGAGGCCCCAGACCTCGCTCAGGGCAACAGGATCGGTGGCAGTCCCGGAATCGGATTGGGGATGCTGCGCGGCCGAGGCCGGGCGCGCGGGGCCGGGTTGCTTCGGCGCGGTGCGGCCTGTGCGGTCGGCGGCGTGACGACGGGCGGAGGGGTCGTGTACTGCGTCGCAGGCGACCGCGCCGCACCGAGATCCAACGGCGGGCGCGACGGCTGGGTCGGCGAGGGCGTCGAGACCGCGCCCACGGGCGGTTGGGCGGTCTGCGCGGCGTTGATCTGACCGCCGATCGTCGGTGGACCCTGGTCTATCCACGGCAGGGTCAGGACGATGATCCCGAGTGCGGCCGAGCTGGCAACCGCACCTGCCCCGATCAGCAGACGACGATTGTGAACACGTCGCGCCTCGGGCGACGCCGTGTCGGTGACCATCGTAGGCGGCGAGTAGTGCCGCGGCCCTCCGGGATCTCTCACATCACGATGATCGTGCACGGAGATCGGCTCCCGCTCACCACCCGGTCCGAAGAACGCATCGTGCCCTCCCGGGGCCGGCATCGGCGGGTTCCACGGGTCCCCCGGGACGATGGGCGCTGCGATGTCGCGCACCCGTCGCGGTGGCGGCGCGAAGGGCGGCGGCAGATGGGGTCCCGCGGGCGGGCTCGGTGGCGCGGAGGACCCGGGCACGACAGGCTGTGGGACGAACGCTGCCGGAGCATCCGGCGGCACGACAGGCGCGGGCACGGCGACCGGCGTCGGCACGGGCACCGCGACCGGGACCGGCATCGGCTCGACCGGGCGCGACATCGACGCGAAAACCGGCGTCGGCTCGAGTGGCACAGGCGATTCGAATTGCACAGGCGGCTCGAATGCTGCGTCCGGTCCGACAGATGGCAACTCGGCCGAAGCAGTGGTCACCGGCGATACCTGTTCGGACTGCCCGGGCACGGCGACGACGGGCTGCGACGTCGCCGCCGGTGCGCCGTGTCGGGCGCGCCCGCGGCCCTGGGGAACGACCTCGTCCTCCACGGCGACCGCAGGGATCGAGGCATTCTGCGCGAGAGACTCGAAGAGTCCGGGCCACCGACGATGATCGGGCAGGAAGACGACGGCACCGACCGGGGGCTCGAAGTCGGCCGCGGCCGACCTCCACAACGCCGCTGCGACCATCAGGTGCGGGTGCAGTGCGACGACGAGGTCGCGCCGCGAGACCCGGACCAACCCGACGTGCGCGGTGCCCATCGCGAACGCGCCGTCCGCGGTGGCCAGCGTCGTCCGCAGACCGGTGACGAGGTGCAGCAGTTCGTCGACCCACTCGTCGGATTCGGGACGCTCCACACGTCCGGTCCGGACCAGGTGATCGGCGACCGCACGGTCGAGCATCCGGGGACTGAGCGCGTCGTCGCCACGTTCGGCCACGCGGCTACCGGTGCCCGCGTCGACCACCGTGGCCTGCAGGCCACGGTCGCACAGTTCCACCAGGACGAACGCGGCACAGTCGGCCAGGCCCGCGGCACCGAGACGGGCTCGGATGTCGCGCAGCACGGTGTCGTCGAGCACTGCCGGATCAGAGTCCAGCGCCCGTTCGGCTAAAGACATGATCCCCCTGGCTACCGGGTCCGACGACACTCCCCATGTCACCGACCCTGAGGCCAACATAACATGTCATCGCGTCCGGACAGATGCCTCCACATCGTCCGGCGCGAGCGCCACGGCGGTGAAATCATGGGTCAGATCGATACCGCGCATCTGTGCGACGTACTGACTCGCGAACCCCGGGAACATCGTCGCGTTGAAGCCGTCCTCGGTGAGGTACCAGCTCTTGCAGCCGGAGTTCCACGTCGTCTTCTCCAGACGTCGCTGGATGTCGGCGTTGTAATCCGCCTGCGCGGTGGGATGTACGTCGAGCACCGCGAGTCGACGACGCAGCACCGTGGTGACCGCCATGACGATCGCGTCGATCTGGGCCTCCATGTACACCAGCGCCGAGCTGTGTCCAGGGCCGGAGTTGGGGCCGAAGGTGAAGTACAGGTTCGGGTAGCCGGAGACGGCGATGCTCTTGTACGCGTATGCGCCTCGACTCCACTCGTCACCGAGGACGCGTCCGTCACGGCCGGTGATCGGGATGGGCGTGCCCTGCTTGGAGACCTCGAAGCCGGTCGCGAACACGAGCGCGTCGAACTGGTGCTCGACACCCTCGACCGTCCGCACCCCCTTCTCGCTGATGCGGGCGATGGGCCACGTGATCAGTCGGCAGTTGTCCTCCTGCAGCGCCGGGTAGTAGGCGCTGGTCATGAGCAGGCGCTTGCAACCGGCCCGGAAGTCGGGCGTGAGCTGTCGCCGCATCCACGGGTCCTTCACCTGGGCCCGCATGCTGATCTTCGAGACGGCCTCGACGACCCGCGTCAGCGGCGAGTTCCACACGACACCCAGGGCGACCGACTCATGGCCCCAGAACCAGGCCGCACGGGAGGCCGACTGCAGCAACGGGATCCGCGCATAGGCCTTCTTCGTCCGCGCGCTGACCGACGGGTTGATGCGTGGGAGCACCCAGCCCGGGGTCCGTTGGAACACCGACACCTGCGCCGCCGAGCGGACCAGTTCGGGGATGACCTGCACCCCACTGGCCCCGGTGCCGATTACACCGACCTTCTTGCCGGTGAAGTCGTAGTCGTGGTCCCAGTCGGCGCTGTGCATGCGCTTGCCCGCGAACTCCTCGATGCCGGTGATGTCGGGGTACCCCGGCGTCGACAGCGGCCCCGACGCCACCACGACGGTGCGGGCGTACAGCGGGTCGGAGTCGGCGATGGCACATTCCCATACGCCGTTGGCCTCGTCGAAGACGACACCGGTCACGGTGGCGCCGTAACGGATCCGCCGATCGAGGTCGTGGTCGGCGACCATCGTGTCGATGTAGGAGAGGATCTCGGCACTGCCGGAGTAGGTCTTGCTCCAGTCCGGGTTGGGTGCAAAGGAGTACGAGTACAGCCGCGACGGGATGTCGCATGCGGCACCGGGATAGGTGTTGTCGCGCCACGTGCCGCCCGGTCGGGTGTCGCGCTCGAGGAGCACGAAGTCCTCGACACCGCTCTGCCGCAGCCGGATCGCGGCACCGATGCCGGCGAAACCGGCTCCGATGATGGCGGTGTCGACCACGGGCTTGTCGTTGAGGTCGGTGCGCTTCTTCGAAGTCCCGGTCATGTCATTCTCCTACGGTCGTGGTGAGGGCAGGCACGGCGGACGGCGCCCCCGTCTGGGGCAGGATCCGGTTGAGCAGGCCGAGTCCTGCCGTGTACGTGCGCGGCAGATGTCGTTTGGCCGACCAGATCGCCTTCGCGTCGAGCTGCGGGACCACGTAGAGCTGTCCGCGGTCGTGGGCGTTCAGCGTGCCCTTGGCGACGCGGTCAGGTGAGAGGCCGGTGTAGCGCATGAGCGTCCCGGCGAGCTTCGACGCGTCGGCGGTGATGCGTCCGTCGACCGCGACGTTGGTCTTGACGAAGGTCGGGCACAGCACGGTGACGGCGAGGTCGGTGCCGCCCAGTTCTGCCGCGATCGTCTCCGACAGGGCCAGCACGCCGGCCTTGCCGACGTTGTACGCGGCCATTCCGGGCGCCGCGGAGAACGCGGCGGTGGACGCGACGTTGATCAGACCCCCACGACCGGCCTCGCGCAGCTGCGGGAGGAACTTCTCCGAGCCGTAGACCATGCCCCACAGGTTGATCCCGAGCGCCCACTGCCAGTCGTCGATGCCGATCTCGCCCACCGGTTTGCCGCCGATACCGACGCCCGCGTTGTTGATCATCAGCGAGGTGGGCGCACCGAACCAGTCCTGTGCCTGCGCCGCGAGCTCGTCGACGTCCTCGCTCACCGAGACGTCGCAGAAGACCGGGTAGGCGCGACCGGAGGTGAGCCGGTCGATCATGGACACGGTCTCCTTGACGCGGTCACCGTCGATGTCGGAGCAGACGACGCGCGACCCGCGACGGGCCAGCTCGAGCGCGAAGGCGCGGCCGATGCCACTGCCGGCGCCAGTGACCACCGCATTGGCGTTGCGGGTCCTGTTGGGTGACTTGCTCATTCATGCACTCCGTTGTCTCGAGGTCTGGGCCGTGGTGTGGAGGGAGACGAAACGCGCGATGGCCCTCAGAGCGCGGTCGGCCTCGGGCACCAGGCGTGGGAACGCCTGGAACACGTGCATCTGTCCGTCGTAGATCTGCAGCTCGCAGCTGCCACCCGCTGCGACGACCGCGTCGGCGATCGCCTCGGCGTCGGCGCTGAGCATCTCGGCACCACCGGCCTGCACCAGCATCGGCGGCAGGGTGATCCCCTGCGACAGAGCCAGCCTGAGTCGCGGGGTGTCGTCGGCGAGGCCGTGCGTGTAGTGCGCTACGAGCCGGCGGGCGGCGCGCGCGGAGATCATCGGGTCGCGCCTGCGCTGCTCGCGTTGCGCCGCAAGGGAGAACGTGAGGTCGAACAGCGGTGAGAGCATCACCGCGGCACCCGGCTGGGCGAACCCGGTCCGGGCGTTCTCGGCGACGAGATCCAGGATGAGATGCCCGCCTGCCGAATCGCCGGCCAGGATGATGTCCTCCGGGGCGTGACCGGATTCGATGAGCCACAGGTAGGCCGCGCGTACGTCGTCGGCGGCCGCGGGGAAGCGGTACTCGGGGGCCAGCCGGTACTCGACGGTGAACGCCTGCACCCCGGTGGTGCGCGACAGACGGGCCACCAGGGCGCGGTGGGTGGCGGCCGAGCAGATCGCGTACGCACTGCCGTGGACGTACAGGATGACCCGGCGGGTGTCGGAGACCGCGGTGTCGGAGACCCATTCCCCGCGGATACGGGCGCCGCCGGCACTCCTGGTGTCGACTTTCTCGACGCGGGTGTCCCGAGGGGTGGACGCGCCGAGGCGCATGGACCCGGCGACCAGGACGCGGGCGAACTTGACGCCCGATGCGGTGGCGGGCACCCGGTCGGCCAGGGGGCGCAACCACAGCGCCGTGGACGCCACGAGGGCACGGGAACGAAGCGAAGGACTCACCCCACGACATCACCACACAGCGTGCCACTTGTCAATGTAACAATGGACGGTGTCAGTGACCTGCGGTTCGGTATGCTCATGCGCTGTTATGACTGAGTATCGGATCGATGACCTGGCGCGGGCTGCCGGCACCACCACCCGCAACGTACGCGGGTATCAGGACCGCGGGCTACTGCCCCGTCCGGCCAAGCGTGGCCGTATCGCGATCTACACCGACAACCATCTCGCGCGCCTGACGCTCATCAACGATCTGCTCAAACGCGGTTACAACGCCCGCCACATAGCCGACTTCATCAAGGGCATGCAGCGCGGTGATGGTCTGGCGAAGATCCTCGGGGTCGAGGAGATCCTCGCCGAACCGTGGTCGAAGGCGCCGTCGGAGCGGGTGTCGGCCGCGACGCTGCAATCGATCGTCAGCTCCATCGATCCGCTCGACTTCGAGAAGATGGCCGACATGGGCCTCATCGAACCGGATGGCGGCGACTATCTGCTGCTCGACAGCGACACCGTCTACGGTTTCGGACGTCTCATCGAACTCGGGCTCAGCCTGACGTCTCTGCTCAACGTGTTCGGACGACTCGACGACGACCTGGACGGTGCGGCGACAACACTCATCACCGCCGCCCGCGACGAGTTCGTGACCCGTCGCGGCAAGGGCTGGGTCCCCCGCGGCGAGGAGGAATCCGAGTGGGCGGCGATCCTGATGAACGAGATGCGTGCGGTGGCAACCACATCCGCGCACAATGCCCTGAACCGGGCCCTGGATCGCACGCTTGCCGACGTGCTGAAGGACTACCTACAGGGGTGAACCGCTCCGCTCACCGACGCGGCAGTTCCACGACCCTCGGCGTCCCGCCGAGACCGTGGTAGGTCCAGCCCGCCGCCATCCAGACGGCCGGGTCGAGGCAGCGCCGTCCGTCGACGATGACCTTGCCGCGCATGACCGGTTCGAGATCGGCGGGCTTGAGTTCGAGGAACTCCGCCCACTCCGTCAGCACCAGGACGACGTCGGCCAGTTCGCACGCCTGCGCCGCCGAGTCGGCGTAACCGAGCGTGGGAAACAGTTTGCGCGAGTTGTCCATCGCCTTCGGGTCGTACACGCTGACCGCCGCACCCTTGAGCTGTAGCTGGCCGGCGACGTTGAGCGCGGGCGAGTCGCGGACGTCGTCGCTCTCGGGCTTGAAGGCCGCACCCAGCACGGCGATGTTCGAGCCCAACAGTTCGCCGCCGCACGCCTTGGTGGCGAGTTCGACCATCGCGGTGCGTCGGCGCATGTTGATCGAGTCGACCTCGCGTAGGAACGTCAACGCCTGGTCGGCACCGAGCTCACCGGCGCGCGCCATGAACGCGCGGATGTCCTTGGGGAGACAGCCCCCGCCGAATCCCAACCCCGCGTTGAGGAACCGACGACCGATGCGCTGGTCGTAGCCGATCGCGTCGGCCAGGGTCGACACATCCGCGCCGGCGGCCTCGCACACCTCGCTGATGGCGTTGATGAACGAGATCTTGGTGGCGAGAAACGCGTTCGCCGACACCTTCACCAGTTCGGCGGTCGCGAGATCGGTGCGCAGGAACGGGGTGTCCTCGGCGAGGATGGTCGCGTAGATCTCCTCGACCTGGGCGACGACCGCGTCCTGGTCCCCCTCGGGGTCGACGCCGAGGACGATGCGGTCGGGGTGCAGCGTGTCGGCCACGGCGAATCCCTCGCGCAGGAACTCGGGGTTCCAGGCCACCGAGATGTCCGCCTCGGTACCCGACTCCTTCAGTCGACGGATGATCTCCACCGAGGTACCCACCGGCACAGTCGATTTGCCGATCAACAGGTGCGAGCCGGTCAGGGATGCGGCCAGCTCGTCGACCACGGAGAACACGTAGCGCAGGTCGGCGGCGTACTCCCCCTTCTTCTGCGGTGTCCCGACGCCGAGGAAGTGCACGGTCGCGAACGACGCGGCCTCGGCGATGTCGGTGGTGAAGTGCAGCCGACCCGAGTCGAGATTGCGTTGCAGCACTTCGGGAAGTCCCGGTTCGTAGAACGGCACCTCGCCGCGCGAGAGCATCTCGACCTTGCTCGCATCGACGTCGACACCGAGCACCTCATGGCCCAGTTCGGCCATGCATGCCGCATGGGTCGCGCCGAGATATCCACATCCGAAGACCGTGACCCTCATGTTCGGTCACAGTACGCGGTGGATCCCGGTTCTCACCAAACCGAGATCGGGCCGAAAGACGGCCGGTGAACGTAGGCTGACCTGGTGGTTACCGCGTGGTGTCGCCGGTCCCGGGCACTGGTGCGAGGGGTCAGGAGGGCCGGAAGTTCAGGTACGCCTTCGACGGTGTCGGACCACGCTGGCCCTGGTATTTCGACCCGATCCCGGCGCTGCCGTAGGGGTTCTCCGCCGGACTCGACAGCCGGATGAGGCACAGCTGCCCGATCTTCATCCCCGGCCACAGGGTGATGGGCAGGTTCGCGACGTTGGAGAGCTCGAGGGTGATGTGTCCGGTGAAGCCGGGGTCGATGAAGCCTGCGGTGGAGTGGGTCAGCAGCCCGAGTCGGCCGAGGGACGACTTGCCCTCGAGTCGGCCGGCGAGGTCGTCGGGCAGGGTGCACACCTCCAGCGTCGAGCCGAGCACGAACTCTCCCGGGTGCAGGACGAAGGGTTCGCCGTCGGCGGGCTCGATGAGGCTGGTGAGCTCGTCCTGGCGCTGCGCCGGGTCGATGTGCGTGTAGCGCGTGTTGTTGAAGACCCGGAAGAGACTGTCGAGACGCACGTCGACGCTGGAGGGCTGCACCAGCGCAGCATCGTACGGTTCCAGCGCGAGGCGTCCACTGGCGAGCTCGGCGCGGATGTCGCGGTCGGAGAGCAGCATGGGGACGAGGTTAACCCAGCCCTCATCCACCCCACGGATCGCTGCGATCGGGGTCTTCTGCGGTGCGCGCTCGTTCCCACGCCTGTTCGAGGAGTTCTTCGGGGTGGTGGGCGTGGTTGATCCGCGGTTGTCGTTCGGGGTCGATCGAGGCCGGTGGGATCCACGCGCATCGCCCCTTGTACCGGCCGTGCTCGACGATGACGGTCTGCCACTGCTCAGGACCGTCGCCGACCATCGAATGGTGATCGGGACACGCCGGTGTCAACTGGTTGATGTCGGTCAGCCCGCCTTTGGACCAGTCGGTGACGTGATGGGCCTCGGTCCAGGTGAACGGGGCCGTGCAGCCCCCGAAAGTGCACCCCAGGGCGTTGATCCACATCGCGATCCGCTGCGCCGCCGACGCGAGCCTCCTGCTGCGACCGAGAAACATCGGCAGACCCTGCGCATCGAGGACCGCGAGCAACAGATTGTTGGCCTTGGCCAACTCCAGCGCGTCCACCACCGGGATCAGACCACCCGACATCGTGGTCGCCACACCAGCCATCTCCATGACCTGCTCGTAGGTCATCGTCACCACCACCTGCGCGGGTGCCCCGCGATGGGAGCCGAGGGTGCCATTGGCGATGAACCAGGCCGCCATCGCCGACAACGCATCGTGGCGGCGCTGCGGCGCCGAGCGGGTGTCGCGTTGCGCCGCGGCATCAGCCAGATCTCTGTCGGTGTCGGGATCCGAATAGGACCCCGACGGCGACTCCGGATCCTCGGGATTGTTCATCCCCGGTCGCGCCCACGCATCGAACAGGACATCGAACATCGCTCGCGTCGCCGGATCCAGCTCGCCCTTGAGCTTCGACATCATCGATGCATCCTGCCGCGACAGCGACAGCCCGCGACGTTTTGCCCGATCAGCATCATCGGTCAACGTGCCGTCCGGATCGAGATGGGCCAGCAGCCGATCACCGACGGCCTCGATCTGTCGCGGGTCGAGGTCGCGCGCCGACTCGGTCATCACCCGCTGTGCGCGCTCGCGCTTCTCCGCGCTCACCGCGTCCGGGATCTTCTCCAGCACTTTCAGGATCTCGTCGGCGTGACGTTCGGAGAGTTCGGCGTCGAACACCGCCTGCGACAGATCGAAGTGCTTCGGCTCCTGCATCTCACCGGTGAACGACCGCATACACACCGTCGCCGCGGCCACCCGGAGCCGGCGCGCAGCGTCGGACGCGGAGATCTTCAACTCCCCCACCACCATCTGCGCGACGCGCTTGTACCCCCAGCGGGTGTGCGAGCCACGGTCACTGATCTCGGTGATCGTCGTATGCGAGGCGACGGCCGCCTTCCGCGCGACCCGCTCGACACCGTGGAGCAGTGTCCGCAACTGCGACTCATCGAGCCGGGACAGATCGGCGGCGTTCACCTCGTCGAGCGTCTCGTCGAGTGTCGCGAGCAGATCCAGCACAGGGCTCGCCGTGGGCATCGGCATCGCAGAAACCGTCATCACCGCCCCCTCCCCGAGACCGTCCGACCAACTGGAGCCATTGTAGAAAAGGACTCCGACAAATGCCGCGATCCACTGCCGGAACTGTGGAGCGATCAGCAACAGTGGACAAAATCTCGGCCCGTTGCTACTCCGCCGCAGCCCATTTCAGAACGTCGTCCACCGACCACGTGGTGACGATGCGATCCGCGGAGACACCCAGCCGCTCCGCACGTTCGCAGCCGTAGGCCTTGAAGTCCAGCTGGCCGGGCGCGTGCGCGTCGGAATCGATGGCGAACAGGCACCCCAGATCTTCTGCGAGTTCGATCATCTCGTCCGGCGGGTCCACGCGCTCCGGCCGAGAGTTGATCTCGACGGCGGTGTTGTTCTCGGCGCACGCCGCGAAAACGGCCTCGGGGTCGAATTTCGACTGCGGGCGTTCGCCGCGTCCGCCGGCGACGAGCCGGCCGGTGCAGTGGCCGAGGACGTTCACGCGTCGGTCGCTGACTGCCGTCACCAACCGGCGGGTCATCGGACCTCGATCCATCTTCAGGTTCGAATGCACCGAGGCGGTGACGATCTCAAGTCGGTCGAGCATCTCGTCGGTCTGGTCGAGGCTGCCATCGTCGAGGATGTCGACCTCGATGCCGGAGACGAGCCGGAACCCGTCGTCCCGTGCGGAGTTGATGTCGGCGACGACGTCGAGTTGGTGCGCCAACCGCTCGGCCGACAGACCGTTCGCGACCCGCAGGCGGGGTGAGTGGTCGGTCAGCGCCATCCATTCCTGTCCGAGTGCGGCTGCGGCGTCGACCATCTCGTCGATGGACGCCCCACCGTCACTCCAGTTCGAGTGCGCGTGCAGATCTCCGCGCATCGCGGCGTAAAGGTCCTCGCCACCGGCGACGAGCGGTCCCACCTCCTCCTGGAGCGTGAACAGGCGGGCGGGCACCTTGCCACGGACGGCCTCGTTGATGACCGCCGCGGTGGACTTGCCGATGCCGGTGATGTCGCTGATCGCGTGGCGTTCCACCCGGGCGCGGGTCTCGTCGAGTCCCATCTGGGCCACGATGCCCGCGGCCTTGCGGAACGCCTCCACACGATAGGACCCCTCGCGGGCGCGCTCCATCAGGAACGCGACGCGCAGCAGCGCGTCGTACGACGTCATGGGGGCGGTCAGATCGGACACGGGCCTCATGGGTCCAGTCTCCCACCACCGCGCGGCGAGCCCTTGCTACGCTTGCCTTCGCGACTGCGATCGCGCGCCGATGTAGTTCAATGGCAGAACATCAGCTTCCCAAGCTGAATACGCGGGTTCGATTCCCGTCATCGGCTCCACATAACCGCTGGTAGAGCGGTTGGCCGACCATTCTGGTGTAGCCGAGACTGCGGCCCCACACTCCCCACACACTCCACATGGGGCGTCGAGTTGCGCATCGGCGGCGCGGCAGCCGCCAGCAAGGGGACTTCGGGTGGAACAATCGTTTCGTGGACGAACTCGACATCTGGCCTACGTTTGGATTTCGCAAGAACCCCTACGGCACAGAAGAACTACGGCCCGATTCGGAGGGCGGCATTCTGCTGGTTGGTCGAGACTTGGAGGTCCGCAAGCTTCAGCGTCGCTGGTATTCGTCCTCCCAAATTGCGACGATAGAAGGCCCTGTGGGCGTGGGCAAAACGAGTCTGGCGGGAGTTGCGGCTTACCGTGCGATGCAGACACGTATCGACCTGAAATCAGATTTAATAGTTCCACTAAACCGCACAATACAGTTTCAGCAAGACACCGATGAACTATCGAAGAAGATACTGTTCGAGATTAGTCAGTCCTTGTTGCGACACGAGACTACTTTGCGAAATTGCGACCATAATGTGCCCAGCCTCAACGACCTTCGCTCCTGGGTTAATAACCCCATCTTCAAGGGTGGGAGCGCAGGCGTCGGGCCGGTGTCGTTGGGAAAATCAACCCCCTCCGCCAACAGCAGCAGTGGATTTTCCGAATCCGGCTTCGAGGAGCATCTCACTTACGTTCTTCAAGAAACATTTCCAGCGGACAAGACCGGCTCTTTTGTTGGAATTATCGATAACTTAGAACTTCTTCGAACCGTGGGCGCCGCACGCGACTGTTTGGATGTTTTGCGAGACACTGTCTTCCGACTTCCAGGAATGCGGTGGGTTCTGGTTGGCGCAAGCGGCATTGTCAAAACCGCCGTGAGCGTACCGCGGCTATCTGGCAAAGTAGCCAGCCCAATTCAGCTCGAGCCCGTCGCAGATGATTCGATTGAGGCTCTTATTGAGAAGCGCCTCACCCTGTACAGCCAAGGCGGTCACCCTAGACCCCCTGTCACCCCAGCTGCCTTTCAGTATCTACATACGATCGCGGGCAAAAATTTGCGCGAAACGTTCAAGCATGCGCAGGACATTGCGCTTTGGTTGGCCGAGCGGGTCGAGGATGGAAAAGGAATTCCCGAGGACCCGGTAGAGACATGGATTCGCGAGCAGGCCGATTACGACATAATTGCGGCGCAAATGACCGTTGCCGCTCAAGAGGTTTTCGACCAACTGACTGCGAACGGCGGCTCTATGCCCGCAGCGCAGTTGGCCGAGGATCCCAAGACCTACGCGCAAAAAGTGCGGTATCGAGTTCGAATTCTCGAGAAGCTAAACCTGGTAGAAACAGTGGGAACGGAGGATGATTTACGTTTTAAGATTGTCCGGCTCACTGCCCTTGGTTGGTTTACCCACCACATCAGATCTTTGTGACAAAGCTATCGATTGAATGGGCTCATACGCGAGGTCGCACCACCCAGCCCTCACGGTGCCACTGCAAGATGGTGGCTGCGAGAGTTGTAACCGCACGGGCCTCCTGCTGCGATGGTCTTTGTTTATCGCCTGAACCGCCGTGTCGGTCGTGATTCGGCCAAACTAGCTCAAGCATCCCAACCAGCGGGTCAACGTCATAGTTGCCATCTTTGCCCGGCAGAACGAATTCCCAGCTCAGGCCTTGGCGGCGGAGTTGACCCACTACATGGCCAAGAGTGGGTTTGGTCTGCTGTGGAACCACGACAGGTATCAACAGGTCTTCGAGCGCCTTAATCGCGTGACCCCAGGCATCGGAGGGGTCGCCATTCCGCCCGAAGGCATTGGACCAAGCTTCTCGTAGTTCGATGCTGGCCTCGTCTGATTGCGACGACGCCGAAACGAAGGTCGCCTGGACCTGGTCTGACACCGCAAGCTCCAGCGATAGCCCGTCGTCCGCGACCGTCCAGATCGACCCTCCTGCTGCCAGCACCCTCGACAACGATTGCGCTCGACTTTTGCTCGCCCACACTTGAAGCGCACCGTCTACGAGATCGAGAAAATCGTCATCCGACTTGGCGGCGAAGCGTAAGAGGCTGCGCATCAGATCGACCCCTCCGACGCCAGGCTCAATTCTGGCTCGGAGGAGGACAGCAAGCTCACGCAACCTGCCCTCGTCCATCCCCTGCGTACTTCGGTAACCAGCCAGCCCCTCGAACCAATATTGAAGGCCGTGCGCAAGATGCGCAGGCACACCTTCGTAAGGACCGTCCGGGTCAGATTTGCCCCGCCTCTGTGACAACCGTTGCCCTGCCATGCCACAAGCGTAAGTCCGCGGTCCTGCTTCTTACGCTAACCGTGGATACGCGCCACGTTCTCCCCGGTCGGCTGGCCCATCGCGCCAAGCGCGGACATGGCGTCGGTGTGGTCGTCCTCGAACAGGTGCGCGTAGATGGTCAGAGTGGTGGTGACCTTGGCGTGGCCCATGAATCGGGCTATCTCCAACGGCGGGATACCTGCCGCCACACAGAGACTCGCGTAGGTATGCCGCAGCGCGTGAAACTTGAGGCCCGGTGGCAGCGTGACGCCCGAGCCGGCGACTGCGGGTGCCCGCAGCACCGCTGACCGGTACACCGCCTTATAAAACGTCTGGTGTCGGAGTAGCGCGTTCCAGTCCAGGTCGAGCCGTAGTTCTGCCTCCTCCACGGTCTGCTCCGCGAGGACGTCGGCCTGGCGTCGCGCTACCGCTTTGAGAGGGCGACTGTCTGCGGCTCTCACCCCGGTGGGCTTGTGCGCGGTCAGCCGCACTGCCGGAAACAGGGGCGCGTTGGGCTCGTCAGCGCGCGGGTGGATCGTCAGGTACTCACGCATCAGGTCCACGGTGGCGGGCGGCAGCGGCACCCGTCGACGGCTCCCCCGCGTCTTGGGGCTGTCGTAGGTCAGCCCACCGCCACCATCCGCCATCACGGTGCGCTCCACCCGCAGGGTCCCGGGCTCTGGGCGGGCGTTGGGGTTGAGCGCAGGGGCGGGCAGGTCAACGTCGCCCACCTGTAGACCGGCCAGCTCTGCCGCCCGTAAGCCCGACCACGCCGCTAGATGCACGTAGACGTTGAACGGCCAGGGTGTAGCCGCCACCAACGCCGACACCTGCGCCGCCGTGAGGAACATGTCGGGGTCGTCCACAACGCCGGGTGTGCCGCTCTCGGCGGTCCGCTCGCTGGGGAGCTTCACGTAGTCAGCAGGGTTGTCGCGCAGTAGGCCGTCCACCACGGCCTGCGCCAGCACCATCCGCACCACGAAGTAGGCGTGCCGAACCGTGCTGGGCGACTTACCCGCTGCCACCATCGCGCCGACCCACTCGCTGATGCGCTGCCGCGTGATGCTGCCGACCGAGACCCCGCCGAACGTCGCGATGATCGACAGGTGCGCGGTGCTGTTGCCGTTGGCGTCCTTGCGGGCGCGCTTCTTCGGCTCCAGCAGGTTGCCGTACTCGGCGCGCGTACGGGCCTTCAGGTCGGTCCGGCTGGCCAACCATGCGTCGGCCGCATGCGCGAACAGCTGATCCCGCGGAACCACCACACCGCCCGGCAAATGCTGCTCGGCGTTCAGCTGATCGCAATACGCCTCGGCTGCGGCGCGATCCCGAAACGACTTCTGCCGGGTGCGCTGCAACCGACGGCCTGCCGGGTGCGCCGGGTCGTACGGAAGCGGTAGGCCGCGTTCGTCTCGTACGTCCTCGCGCCACCGGACCTCGTAGTGGGTGACGCCCCGACCGTTGCGGTGCTGCTGTGTCGTAGTGCGCGTACGAATGTGGGCCATCAGGCTGCCGCCTTGGCTAATTCGATGGACTTGCAGATTCGGCGCACCGTGGACGCCTGCCAGGTGGGCCTCCCAGCTGGGCTGAGTTCGCCGGCCTCGGCGAGCGCGGCGGCAACGGCGGCGTAGCTCAACCCCTGCTCTCGCAGCTCGACTATCTGCCGGGCCACGGCGGTGGTGACCATGCGTGGTCGGCCAAGCTTCACCCCTCGGGCCTTTGCAGCTGCTGCTGCCGCTCGGGTGCGCTCACGAATCAGCTCGCGCTCGAACTCGGCGAACACAGCCATCGTCCCGGCCAGTGCGCGGCCTGCTGGTGTGGTGAGGTCCACCCCCAGGTCCAGGACGACAAGCGCCCACCCCTGCGAACGGGCCATATCCAGGATCTCCACCGCGTGCAGCAGTGACCGGCTGATGCGGTCCATCTTGGCGACAACGAGGCCGTCTGCGAGGCCTGCGGCCAACTGCCCAAGTGCATCCCGCAGGCCGGGATTCACTTGCTTGCCACTCAGTCCCTCGTCACGCAGTATCGTCAGCTCCCATCCGCGCCGCTCCGCTTCTGCCCTGAGCGCGGCCTCCTGGGCCTCGATGCCGAGACCACTGCGGGCCTGCTCGTCGGTGCTCACCCGGACGTAACCAAGGAGATGCTGCCGGTCGCTCATCAGATGCTCCAGATGGTCATGCCCAAGAACGGGCTCACATCCACGATGCGCAGGCCCAGCAGGTAGTCGGCCGCAATGTTCGGGCCAGCGATGGTCCGCACCGTGTCACTGCTGCTGCCCACCGGGGCGAGCACGTCCAGCTCCTCGCAGCAGATGCCGTCGCCGAACGTCACCGTCCACACTTCGTAACCTGCTGGCACCGTGCCACCGTTGAACTCGGTCATGTTGTCTCCCTTGGGTTTGGGGCGTAATGCAACGCCTACGCCTTACGCCACAGTACGTGGGTGTGATGCAGGTCATCACTTCACACCCGTTGTCTTACTTGATGATTCGAATGCGCCTCACATCGGATATGCCGTTGACGCGGGGCTGCTGGCCTACTGGTGCGGGTGGCGTGGTGCTGGGCCGGGTGCAATGCCACCAGAGGCCTACGAACGCCACCTGCGGTGAGCCTTGCGTGCCGGTTGTGGGCTGGCGTGGTGCAGCTGGTCCAGCGCGTCTTCCATTGTTTGCAGGCCCACGGGCGCAGATGCGTAAGGCGTCGGCACCGGTGACGAGACCGCCGTGTGTCCCGCCGCGTCTTCGTCCTCAACGACCTCAGCGTCAATCAGGCCCAGCTCGTCGGTCAGCCACTGCGGCGTGGTGGAGGGGTCATTATCCCCTCGGCGTGCTCGGGACTCGGCACGACTACCACCCATCATGTCGCCTAGTAGGGCTTCGTATCCCGGCGTCAGCCCGACCTCCACCGAAAGCGCCCTCTGCTCGGTAATTCCTATGCGGCTGAGCGCATCCCGGATCGCCTGCAACTTGACCGCTGCTGGCACACCGGGATCATCCACGGCGATCTTAAGTAGCTCGCGGGCGAGCTTGTCACCGGCCATCTCCAACCGGACGCGCGCCTTAGCTTTGACCTGGGGAGCCTCCCCCCCGTGCGTGGCGCACACCACCGCACCTGTCACCCGCTGCTTGCGGCATGGCGTCCCGTCGCTCCTCCGCGCGGTGCATATCTTCTCGGGGTCGGGCGTCCGGCCGTCGCCCCACTGCACAACCCGTTTCGATGGGTCTGGCGATTCGATCCCCGAAGTTGTTGAACCTGTTGTGTTCGAATCATTCTCATTCATCTTGCTCTCCTGGTTGGAACTTCCTAGTGGGCAACATGCCCCAAACCAACATGCCCCTAAGGGTGTGGTGGGTGGGGCATGTTGCCCCCCACCCACACCCTGTGCGCCCGGCTGCGGCAACTCGCCCCAACGGCGGGGCATGTTGCCTAGCCCTGCTACCTGCGTGCTTGCACGTTCGATGGGCAACTCGCCCCAACATGCCCCATAGCCGGGGCATGTTGCCCACCGCGATCACGCGTCGTCCTTGTCCACCGCGAACGTGAGCCGCGCAGCCGAGAGCACTTCGCGCGTCACGTCTCGCGTGCCCTCCCGCCGCTTAGCCGACTTAGCGGTGATCAGGCCATCTGCCCGCAGCCGATCTATGGCGGACTTCGCAGTGGTCTTGTTCCCGCCGACTGCTTTTGCGAGCTGTGACTCAGTCAGCGTCCCTGGTCTGGCTCGCAGTGTTGAAAGGATTCGGTGGTCGATGGAGTCCGCCGCCCGCCCCTCCTCGCCGGTGAGGTCGTATCGTTCGATAGACCACGAGACGGGCGAGGAGGCTCCGGCCTCTAGCGCGGCGATGGTCGGCAGGTGCCAGTTCAGGTCCCACCGGCCACCACCCCACTGCCGGGACCCGAACTCCACCGCAAGGTTGTACGTGCCAGCATCCAGATCGGGCGGGCGTCTGTGCCGCTGCAGAACCCAGCTGTCGGCCCACTGGCCCATACCCGTTTGCGAGATGCTGTCGAGGTCGAGAGCGGACCCGCCCGTCTTCTTGAAGTGATCGGCAATCATCAGCGCCGCCTGCCCGTGCAGCTCGTTGGTGAACTGAGCGAGCATGCGTCCGCGGTCGTACAAGTTGCCTGCCTCAATCCCGGCTGGGTGAAACGCGTACAGCGGGTCGAGAATGACCAACGAGGGCTGCAACACGTCGAGGTGTCGGCGTAGTGCATCGGTGAACTCATCCTCGTCAAGACCACCGACGTCGAACACCGCGTGGAGCGGTAGGTCTCCGAGAGAGTCGATCTCGTACCCAGCCGCGATGGACTGCAACCGACGCTGGAACGGGGCCTGCCCGCCCTCGGCGGCGTAGTAAAGCACCGGCCCCGCCGACTCCACCTGGAACTCGCCGAACAACGGCAGGCCGCTACTGACGGCCAGAGCGATCGCCATCAGGTTGTAGGACTTTAGAGTCTTCTTCTCGCCGCCCACAGGACCGAATGAGTTCGCCGGCCACACACCGTGGATCAGCCATTCCATGGGAGGGACAGGTCGTGCCAACACCGCCGCGCTGATCGCCGTGAACCGGACTCTGGGTGAATCGCTTCCATTACCCGGCACCACACCGAGTGGGCTCACTAGTTTGCCTAGCCACGAGCCCGCCCGAACCGACCCGTCAGCGTTGAACACGTCGCCGGTGTAAAAGTCCATCAGCCGGTAGTTGGGTTCGCCCACCACCGCACCAAGCGCACCGTCGAGTGCACGTCGGCACTCATCACGGGCGACGTCCTCCCCCTCGCGGGAGCTAGAGACAGCACGGACATACTCGGCCTCCACTACGGCCAGGCCGTCGCGCACACCACGAGCACCTGTAGATCCGAGCCGAACCATGCTCATCACGGCGTCGCGCATCGCGTCGTAACGGCCAGCCCCGGACCGGATGGCGGACCGAACCTTCTTCACCTGTGACTGCACCGCGGGCGAAATCTCCCCCGGCCGGAAGCTGGCCAGTAGAGATTTCGCCGCGTCAGGAGACCCTTTCGTGAGCAGACCTGCGTCATGCGCGAGACCATCCAGCCATGCCTCGGGGAGCATCGGCAGCTCCGCTGGGGGCGGCAACTGGCCGCCGTCGCGCCCGTCAGGTGTCCTCGCCCGAACTAGCCCGGAATCGTGGACGCTGGGAGGTGCGACCGAGTAACGAAGGTGGCGTTGTAGCGTCTCCACCCCGGGACCGAGGACGCCCCGACCGGTCCAGCCAGCGGGCACCCGGAAAAACAGCTTGCGACTTCCGTCAGACCGAGCCGTCACCGACCATGTTCCGGGCAGCGGACCCCACAGCCGTTCGTGTTCGGCGAGCGTCGCTGCGCCTTGCTTCCCGTCGTAGCAGTCCACGTCGATCCCGATCACCCCGACAGGCATACGCACAGCCAGGTTCAGCCCGTGCTCGTTCGCGGCCCACAAATCGGCCCACTCGCGAAACGTGTCTTCATCAGTGACGTCGACACCTTCGTGCCCGTGGTGACCGCTGACTAACGGCTTCTTGCCCTTTTCGCCACCGAGCGGCAACGGATGCCACCCCAGCTCGACAAGGGTCTTAGCGCTCTCTACGAACTCGTCTGGATGTATTCGCCTGTAGCGCTTCAGTTCTGGCACTGGTATCGGTCTGCGGTCAGGTCTGCCATTGCTCATGTGGTTCCTATGGTCGAGGATCGCTCGCGAGACGCCGACCCGCTGCCCAACACCGGGGCGGCGTCTTTGTTGGATGATTGGCGCGCCATACGCCAGAACGACTCCCCGTGTCTCCCTAGGGCCTTGACCTACCGAGGCCCACGTATACGGGTCATCTTGGTGGACGTAAGGCGGTCGGCAGCGACGTCAGACGGACGCGAACACCCAACTGCGTGTCCCCAAAGGTGTGGGCGGCGAGGGTATCCAGCACAGCCCGCCGGGGTACTGACCCTCCAGTTCGAGACCGCAGGTAGAACAGCACACCCAGGCGAACAACCGGTTGCCACGTCCCATCAGCAGGACACGCATGTCCCACACCGAGTGCGTGGCCGAAACGTCGCGGTCGCACCAGTCGCAATGACGGTGACCAAACTGCCCCGCTTCGAACATCGTCGTCGCGTTCTGATCATCCCGAGAACGGGCCGCAAGGTCCTGCAGCGGATCAACGAGGCGAAGTATCTCGAAGCAGATAGCGGTGGCGTTGTCGCTTCCGTCCGGAATCGTCCACACCAACCATTCAGTATCGGGAGCGCCCACGTGGATAACGCTCAGTCCAGAGGGCGGACTGCTGCGGAGCTGCGACGCGAGGTCGAGGCCAAAGCTAGCGAGAAGCAGGACCTCAATTTCGGTGATCCGGCGCTTCACCTTCAATGGTCCGAAGCTGCGCACCACGAAGTCCGCGTGCTCCACGGCCAGGGTGAGCTCCTGCGACAGCGCCAGTAACGGCGAATCGAAACGTTCAGCCAGCCGGGAAGCATTCGTCAGGGACTCCGCATGGAGACGTGCAACTTCTTCATCGGCCTCGACAATGAGGCCGTCGGGTCCGATTTTCATGCGACACCACCGCCAAGCTCGGCGCGAGTACCGGGCTCCGGCAACGCTCGCGAAGTAGTCGGCTGCGTGGCTAATCGGCCTCGATGTTCTCGATGCTGCATCGCCGCGAGCAGCTGGTCGCCCAGCAGATCTGCAACAGGGGTGTGTTCGTTCATGCGACACCGCCGGTCATCCACGCCAGTGCAATGCGGCGGCTGAACAGGTGCTTATTCCCACGGCGAACGCCCCGTAGCTCTTTGCGTAACACTGCATCCCGCACCATCCGGCGAGTGATGTGTGGGTTGATTGCGTGCAGATAGGCGAACACCTGCGGCTCGGACAGATCGTTGATGTCCAACGGCTCGATCCCCGGCACGGTAGCCGGTGGCACCACCTCGGTAGTCGTCACTGTGATTGACGCCGGGTCTACCGGCGCAGTGGCTTGGTATGACATGCTGTTCACTCCTCTCGGTCGAGGAGATACGAAAATGGACGGTGCCAATCGCATCTCCCAGACACTTACGTCTGGAACTGATGCGAGGCCCCGCCCCGTCATGTTGACCCCTGGTCAACCCCGCGCCTGGCCGTCGAGCCGGTGCGTTACGGCTAACAGTACACGTGCCGTGCGCACCGTGCCACGCCTAGTGCATATCGTTCAAATCTGTTGCAGCACAGCACATGTTACTGTGGCAGCGGTTGGGCAGTGCTCACCATCACGGTCGCACCGCGATCGTCCTTCTAGTTCGGTCAGGGACCGACTTGCGGGTGCCAGTGGCTCCGCTTCGTCAGCCGTTGGAATACCCCGAACCGGAGCTCACCATGACCACAACCCAACCCGAATCATTTCACTCCCTGGGCACTCGCGCGCGCCTCATGGACCTGTTCGCGTCCGGTAGTGACGGTGCGCGCGGTTACAGCACCGAGGGCGACGTGCTGGTCTCCCAGACCGCAGATCAAATCGACCTCAACACCATCTGGGCCGAGGCTCAGACGGTGATGGGCGCGTGGAACCGGGAACGGACGGCCCTGGCGTCGCTCATCAGCTACAGCACCACGAACGTGGGCGACGCGCTCCCGCAGACGATCGGTGGCGACCACTTCGAGGTGGCCTCCGAGTTCGGCGAGCCGACCGGCTTGCGCGCCGAGCCCGACGCGCTGATTCTCGGCTACGACTTCCAAGATTATGACTTAGCGTCACGAATGACATGGAAGTTTCTTCGAAGCGCCTCGGCCGAACAGGTGCGCTCAGTGATCAACCGCGCTTTGGAGTCCGACGTGCGGCTCACCACCGGGACGCTTCTGCGGCGATTGTTCAATCCCGTCGAGGGTGCCAACGAGCACATGCACCGCGTGTTCGGATTGTGGAACGGAGCGGATGGAATGACCCCGCCGAGTCACGCGGGCCAGACGTTCCCGGCGCAGACGTCGCACTACCTGGTCTCGGGAAACACTGCGCTGGACCCCGGCGACCTCGTTGATGGCATGAACCAGGTTCGCTCCAAAGGGTTTGGCACCACCCCCGGCTCGCGCCTGCTGGTGCTGTGCCATCCGAACGAGGCCGACGTAATCTCTAGCTTCCAGGCGGGAAAGGTCACCAACGGCGTCGAGAGCAAGCACGACTTCGTGCCATCGGCGAGCGCGCCCGCTTACCTCACGCCGGAGAACATCGTCGGCCAGATCGCCCCTGCGGAGTTCGGCGGCCTGGAGGTGTCGGGGTCGTACGGACCGGCATGGATTGTGCCGAGCTACTACCTGCCGCAGGGGTACATCGCCGTGGTGGCAACCGGAGGCCCGAACAGCAGCTCTAACCCGGTCGCTTTCCGTCAGCACCCGAGCGTGGCCTATCAAGGCCTGCGCACCATCGCGGGTCGCGACCAGCGTTACCCCCTGCAAGACAGCTTCTTCCAGCGGTCATTCGGCTGCGGCGTGCGCTACCGGGGTGCGGCGTGCATCGTTCAGGTCAAGGCCAGCGGCGCGTACACCGCCCCGACGTGGAGCTGGACGTGACGGCGCCCGACTTCGGCCGGGAGGCCGGCGAACTATCCTGGGGACCGGGACTTACACCATCGGGTCTACAGGATGCGCCTCTGGGCGAGGGCGGCATCTACCGGGGAAAAGCACCAGCCGTGCCCGACGGCGACGGGCTGCGCGCCCTGGCCGATGAGTTGGCCGCACGTCGAGGCGACCGCTGATGCCGACGTTTACGGCGTTGACGTGCCGCCGCCTGCCCACGGGCACCCCGGCCAACAGCAGCACCGCCCACGCGATGCACAGGCACCCGCGACACCCCGCGTAGCTAACCCCCGTTACGCCGCGCCATCGCCAAGTACCCCTCGGGTGCGATCCCGAGGTGAGCGAGCCGACTCTCCGGCCACGCTCCCGAGCCCCGCTTCATCGACCACCGGCCTGGTCGCCGAGGCGGGGTTTTTGGTTGGCTCTACCGGCGCACACCTGTCCAGTATGCGAGTATCGCGGCATGCAACCGTGGATGATCATCGCCTTCATACTCATCTGCGGCGGCGCGTCCGCTGCGATCGCTAACGGCAAGAATCGCAGCGCGGCCGGATTTTTTCTGCTGGGTGCGCTGTTCCCTCTGATCGGACTCATCGTCGCGCTGCTGATCTCCCCCGGCCATCCCGTCCCGAAAGGCATGCGCAAGGTGACGTGTCCGCGCTGTGGAACCCATCAAAACATCGGCGCCTCTGACAGCGAGTATGAGTGCTGGCAGTGCAAGCAGACCTCCGAGACAACACCGCTCGCCAACAGGTAACGGCCACCGGCCTTGGCAAGCTAAGTGTCGGAATCACGCGATACGGTCGGTTGATGGCACTCAAGGATCTGACAGCGTCTGCTGTCGAGAGCGCGCTCGCGGAGTACGACGATCTCGGGGGCAAGGCGTTTCGGGAGAAGTACGCAGTTGCCGAGTCGAGCTACTTGATTAGCAGGGGCTCCAAGACGTACGACTCGAAGGCCATAGCGGCTGCGGCGCACGGCTACTTGCCGGGGCACTCACCTCTGTTGGCCAGCGAGTTTCGCGGTGGCGAGAATGCCACTGTCCGAAAGCTGCGCAGCCTTGGCTTCGTCATCCCCAACGACCGACTCGATTGGACGCGCGACGAGGTGGTGCTGGCGTGCGATCTCCTAATGCAGAACGACTGGAAGGCGCTTTACAAGAACGATCCGCGGGTGATCGAGTTATCAGCCACCTTGCAAAAGCTGCCGTTCTACCCGCCCGAAGTCCGTGGCGACAAGTTTCGCAATGCGAACGGCGTCGCCCGCAAGACCGACAACATCGCGAGCCATCATCCGTCTCACACCGGGCCACCGTCTAATGGCGGCAAGTACGACGGGCCGGTGTTGGCGGATTTTCTCGCCGACCCGGAGCGGATGCACACGATTGCGCTGAAGCTGCGCGAGACGCTGGAGTCCAATGAAGTCGACGAACTCAGTTTCCCGGTTGACGACGAAGACGATGGCGCTGTCGAGGGGCGACTGCTGCAACGGCGCCATTTCGTGTACGAGCGTGATCCGAAACTCCGACGCGGAAAGATTGCCGACTTTTTGAATAGCCACGAACGCGTCCACTGCGAGGTGTGCGGCTTCGACTTTGAGGCTTTGTACGGCGAACGCGGCCGCGACTACATCGAGGTCCACCACGTCTTGCCGCTACACGTCGCACGGGAGAGGCGGAACCGTTTTAAGGACCTCATCCTGCTGTGCGCGAACTGTCATCGGATGATCCACCGTGGGTCGCCATGGCTAACCCCTGACCAGCTTCGCGAGAAGATGGCCGCGGCGCGCTGACTCGTACACTCCCCAGCCACTCCACGTGGTGCACCTATGGGGTGTACGGGACCCGCGCACGACCCGACGAGAGGCGCGCACCAGCCGTTCTAAAGAGGCTGGTGCACGACGAATATGGGCTGCGCACGAGACGCCTAGGCGCAGGTAGAGCGAACACCCGTTCGGGGGCCACAACACTTTCCCAAGCTGAATACGCGGGTTCGATTCCCGTCATCGGCTCCATCGAAGACGAGGGAGTCGATCCCGTCGGGCACTGTGGAGAGCAGCAATCCTCCACGAAAGGCGCACCGTGCGTTCTCTGTTCCTCACCTCCGCGGCGACGGCCGCGACCTCGGCCATCGGCGCCCTGGCGTCCAAGGATGCGAACTCGTTGTGGTTCCGCACCCTGTCCAAGCCCGCGTTCCAGCCGCCGCCGATCGCGTTCCCGATCGTGTGGACCGCGCTCTACGCCGACATCGCGATCAGCTCGGCGACCGTGATCGACGACCTCGATGCGGCCGACCGAAGCGACGAGTCGACCGCGTTCACGGCCGCGCTGGCCGCGAACCTCGTGCTCAACGGGTCGTGGACGTGGGTTTTCTTCCGCGCCCACCGACTCGCGGAGGCCACGGTGGTCGCCGGTGCGCTCACCGTCAGCAGCGCCGACCTGGTGCGCAGATCGTCGGCGGTCTCGACACCGGCGGCCGCGGCCCTGACCCCCTACGCCGCGTGGTGCGCGTTCGCGACCGTGCTGTCCGGGACGTTGTGGTGGCGTAACCGCTGAACACCTACCGAGTCAGCGCCTCCGTGCGGTGACGCGTCGGCACCGGGTCGAGCCCATAGTGCCCACGCAGGGTGTCCGCGGTGTACTCGCGCCGGAACAGTCCACGCTCCTGCAGGATCGGCACGACGCGGTCGACGAACAGGTCGAGTCCGCCCGGCAATGACGGCGGCATGATGTTGAAACCGTCCGCGGCCCCCGCGAGGAACCACCGCTCGAGGTTGTCGGCCAGCTGCTCGGGCGTGCCGGCGAACGAGCGGTGCCCACGTCCGCCACCGAGCTTGCCGATCAGCTCCCGAACCGTCAGGTCCTCCCCCTGGGCCAGGCTTTTGACGAGGGAGAACCTGCTCTTCGCGCCCTCGATCTCGGACTCGTCGGGCAGCGGCGGCAGCGGTTCGTCGAGCGGGTGCCCGGTCAGGTCGATGCCCACCATCCGGGACAGCTGGCCGAGCGCGTGGTCCGGCGAGATGAGATCGGTGAACTCGCGTTCCAGGGCGATCGCGGCGCTCTCGGTCTCGGCGAGGTAGGGCACCACGCCCGGCAACACCGCCACCTGATCGGGCGTGCGGCCGTGACGTTCCAGTCGGCCCTTGAGGTCCCAGTAGAACTTCACAGCCTCCTCGATCGACCGCTGCGCGGTGAAGACGGCCTCGGCGTGCTGCGCGGCGAACTCCTTGCCGCTCTCCGACGACCCCGCCTGGACGAGGAGCGGCCTGCCCTGCGGCCCACGCGGCGTGTTCAGCGGCCCGTGGACCCGAAACCGTTCCCCCACATGGTCTATGTCGTGCACGCGCGTCGGGTCGGCGAACACGCCCTCCGCCGGGTCGAGCACCAGCGCGTCGGATTCCCAGCTGTCCCACAGTGCGGTGACCACGTCGAGGAACTCACCGGCCCGCTCGTAGCGCCGGGCGTGCTCGGGGATCGACTCGTGACCGAAGTTGCGGGCCTCGGCCTCGGTGCCGGAGGTGACGATGTTCCACCCGGCGCGCCCGTTGCTGATGTGGTCCAGCGAGGCGAACTCCCGCGCGAGGTTGTAGGGCTCATTGTAGGACGTCGACGCGGTCGAGATCAGCCCGATCCGCTCGGTGACCACCGCGATCGCCGAGAGCAGGGTGACCGGCTCGAACGTCGCGAGTGCGTGCCGCTGCACCCGCGGTCCGACCGCGACGTTGTCGGCGAAGAAGATCGAGTCGAGCTTGCCGCGTTCGGCGATCCGGGCGAGCTCCTGGTAGTGCCGCACGTCGAGCAGACGACGCTCGTCGGTCGACGGGTGCCGCCACGCGGCCTCGTGGTGTCCGACGCCCATGAGGAAGGCGTTGAGGTGCATCTGGCGAGCGGGTTGCGTGGTCATCGAACGCCTTTCATGTGGCCGGCCGCCAGCGCGAGAAGCGACGCTCGATGGCCACCAGCAGATAGTTGAACGCAACGCCGATGGTCGCGACGGTGAGGATGCCCGCATACATCTGCGGGATCTGGAAGTTGAACTGCGAGCTGCTGATCAGGTAGCCGAGACCGGCCTTCGCCCCGACGAACTCGGTGGTGATCAGCACGAGGATGGACGCGGCCCCGGCGAGACGGATGCCGGTGAAGATCGTGGGCAGCGCCGCGGGCAGGATCACCTTGCGGAACAGCGCCAGGCTGCCGATGTCGAACGAGCGCGCCGACCGGATCAGCAGCGGGTCGACGTTCTTCGCACCGCCGATGGTGTTGTAGAGCACCGGCCAGAAGCTGGCGTAGGCGATGATCGCGATCTTCGATGTCTCGCCGATTCCGAGGACGAGGGTGAACACCGGCAGCAGTGCCACGGCAGCGGTGTTGAGGAAGATCGCGAAGAGCGGACTGAACACCTCCTCGATGTGTCGGTACCAGGCGATGAGCAGACCGACGGGCACCGCGACGACGATGGCGATCGCGAAGCCCGACAGCGAACGCGTCAGGCTCGCCTGCACGTTGCTCCACAGCTCGCCGGATGTGGCGAGACCCCACCATGCCCGGACGACCTCGCTGAACGGGGACAGGAACGTCGGATCGACCCAGCCGAGTCTCGGGGCGTACTCCCACAGCAGCAGGAAGGCCACGATGGCGATCGAGCGCTTGGCGACCGTGCCCACCGCCTCGAGCGGTCGGCGGCGGCGCCTCGGTGCGACTGCGGGCGCCTTGGTGATCGGCTCGGAAGCGGCGACGGTGCGGGTCGGCGAGGTGAGCGTCATCGGGTGGCCTCCGTCCCGGTCGGGCCGCCGGCGAGGACGGTGGAGCGCAGGACCTCGTCGTGCAGCGATTCCCAGATCCGATGGCGGTGCGCGACGAAATCCGGCGACGACCGGACATCGGTGGTCGTGTCCACCTCGCCGAGGTCGACCGCGACCGATTCCTTGATCTGCCCCGGTCGCGACGTCATGATCAGCACTCGCTGACCGAGGAAGATCGCCTCCTCGATGCCGTGCGTGATGAACAGGACCGTCGTCGACAGCCGCTGCCAGATCGACCGCAGCTCCACCTGGAGCTGTTCACGCGTCTGGGCGTCGAGTGCGGCGAAGGGCTCGTCCATCAGCAATACCTCGGGCTCGTAGGCGAGGCTCCGGGCGATCGCGACGCGCTGTTTCATGCCACCGGACAGTTCGTGCGGGTAGCGGTCGGCGAACGCCGCGAGTCCCACCAGCGCGAGCACCTCGCGTGCGCGTCGGGCGCGCTCGCGGCGACCGACGCCCTTGGCCTCGAGCCCGAACTCGACGTTGCCCTGCGCGGTCCGCCACGGGAACAGCGCGTACTGCTGGAAGACGATCCCGCGGTCGAGGCCGGGTCCGGTGATCGGCCGGCCGTCGATGCGCAGCTCACCCGAGGTCGGTTCGGTGAGACCACCGACGAGGTCGAGCAGCGTGGTCTTACCACAGCCACTGGGACCGACGATGGTCACGAACTCGCCTGGTGCGACGTCGATGTCGATGTCGTGCAGCGCCGTGAACGCACCACTGCCCTCGCGGTCGGGAAAGCTCTTGGTGACCCCGCGCAGCGAGATCTTCGGTTGCACGTCCGGTGTTCCGGTCATCGCCCGATCACCCGACCTTCGCGTCGGACTTCGCACCCTGATCGGCGTACGGGTTGAACTCGTTCGTGTAGAACTTCGACGCGTCGAGGTCGCCCGTGATCGAGCCGGTGTCCTGCAGCCAGCTCTGCCACCGGGTGAAGTCGGAGTCGGAGAGCAGACCGCCCTTCGACGGAACCCCCACGCTGAGCCAGTATTTGAGGCTCGAGGTGTCGTCGTTCGGGCGTTGACGCTTGGTGACGATGTCGGTGAACGTGGCCAACACCTTCTCCCGCGGGGTGGTGCGTTCCCACTCGATCGCCTTGGCGACACCCGCGGTGAACGCTCGTACGCCGTCGGGGTTCTTCTTGATGAGGTCATTGCGGAACACGTAGGGTCCGCCGTTGAACGGCCCGTAGAGCGACAGGTCGGTGAACACCGCCCGCAGACCACCGTTGATCACCGCGCGCTGCTGGAACTGACCCGACAGGCCCGCGGCGTCGATCTGGCCCTTGCGCAGCGCGTCCTCGGTGTTCGGTGCCGGAAGCGCCACGAGCTGAACGGTTTTGATCTGATCCTGGCTCAGACCGTCCTTCTTCAGCTGATCGTGGATGTCGGCCTCGAGCTGCCCACCGAGGGTGTTGACGCCGATCTTCTTGCCCACCAGATCGGTCGGCTTCGTGATGGGGCTGTCGTCGCGGACGTAGAAGCCGGCGATGGTCTGCTGGTCGGTGCCGTAGTAGTTGATCACCGAGGTTATCGGCGCACCCGAGGTGATCAGCTTGGCCACGGCACCGGCGAACGCGCCGCCGAAGTCGGTCTGTCCGGTGGCCGCAGACTGGATGTCCTGCGGACCGCTGATGGTGTTGCCGACCCAGTCCAGCTTGATCTTCCCGTCGAAGAAGCCGAGGTGCTCGGCCACCTCGGGCAGGATGACCTGCCCCGGCCATCCCTGATAGCGCAGGGTCGTCACGCCGTTCTCGTCGACAGCGGGGTCGCCGGTGCAGGCGGTCACACCCACTGCCGTCATCAGCACGGCCACGGCCACGATGAGTACCCGGGGTGTTCTCACGTCGATCTCCATTCGTCGGTCACAGTTGACCACCAAGATCGCCCGACACCCGTTGGCGGAACAACCTTTCTGCGCGACGGGGGCAAAAGTGTTGTCGTCGTGGGCCCGCAACTGTTGACTTCGGCAGACCATCGCGATGCTGCGGCGGTGACTCGAGATCGCGAAAGGGATTGTTGTGACCACAGAACTGACGGTGACCAAACTCGGCGGACGCATCGGTGCCCGGATCGACGGGATCGCCCTGTCGGGCGACCTGGACCCACGGACCGTCGCCGACATCAACACCGCCCTGCTCGAGCACAAGGTGATCTTCTTCCGTGATCAGCAGCATCTCGACGACACGTCACAGCAGGCTTTCGCGAAGCTGTTGGGTGAGTTGACCATCGCGCACCCGACAGTGACCTCACGCGGGGACACGGTGTTGCCCATCGATTCCGAGAACGGCAAGGCCAACAGCTGGCACACCGACGTCACCTTCGTCGACCGGGTGCCCAAGGCGTCGGTCCTGCGGGCGGTGACGCTACCGGCGTACGGCGGTACCACGGTCTGGGCCTCGACGGTCGCCGCGTACGAAGCACTGCCGGAGCCGTTGCGGGTGTTGGCCGAGACCCTCTGGGCCACCCACACCAACGTCTACGACTACGCCGCCAACCACGGGGAGTCCTCGCCGGCGGTGTCGGACAAAGTTGCCGACTACCGCGCTGAGTTCCGCTCGCAGTACTTCGAGACCGAACACCCGCTGGTGCGCGTGCACCCGGAGACCGGTGAGCGTGCCCTTCTCCTCGGCCATTTCGTGAAGGGCTTCGTCGGTCTCGGCAGTCGCGAGTCGGCGAAGCTGTTCGAGCTGTTCCAGGAGCGGATCATCCGATTGGAGAACACGATCCGATGGAACTGGGCCGAGGGCGACCTCGCGATCTGGGACAACCGCGCGACCCAGCACTACGCCGTCGCCGACTACGACGACCAGTACCGCCGCCTGAGCCGGATCACCCTGGCCGGCGACGTCCCCGTCGACGTTCACGGCAATCGCAGCCGCATCGTCAGCGGAGATGCCTCCCACTACTCCGAGATCGTCGAACCGGTCGCGCACGCCGTCTGATCACACATCAGCCGGCAACAGGAATTTCGCGATCTCTATCTACCCATGACCGTTGTCACGTTATCGTGACAACCATGGCAGTCAGTGGAAGCAGCAGCATCGACATCGCGGCACCGATCGCGACCATCCTGGACGCGATCGCGGATCTCGAGAGCTATCCGTCGTGGTCCCCGATCCACAAGGAGGTCGAGGTCCTCGAGCGTGATGACAACGGACGACCCACCAAGGCGCGCATGTCCGCATCGCTGATGGGCATCGCCGATGAGCAGGTCCTCACCTACGACTGGAACGACACCGGCGTCACGTGGGACCTTCTCGAGAGCACCCAGCAGAAGGCACAGCACGCGGAGTACCGGCTCACCGAGACCGCGGACGGCACGCACGTCGACTTCGAGATGAGCCTCGACCCAAAGATCCCCGTCCCCGGATTCCTTCTCAAGAAGGGGAAGAAGACCATCATCGAGATGGCGACTCAGGGCCTGAAGGACCAGGTCAAGTAGCCACACTCACCACAAAAGACCCGCCCCGGGGATCTCCCGGGGCGGGTCTTTTGTCTCGCCTGGCGTCGGCCGACGACTCAGCCGACCGCTGCGGTCGTCTTCGTCGGTGCCGCGGCGGGGGTGGTCGTCTTCGACGCGGTCGACGTGGCCGGAGCCGTTGTCGCCGTCGATGTCGCGGCCGGGGTCGTCGTCTTCGGGGTGGTCGTGGCCGTGGTCGTCGGACTGGTCGTCGCCGGGGTGGTGGTGACGGGACTCGTCGTCGGGGCCGTGGCCGACCCGGTCGTGGTGACCGGGGCTGTCGTCTTCGCCGCCGTCGTGGGCGCCGTCGTGGTGACCGGAGCCGTCGTGGTCGACGGGGTCGTGGTCGCCGGCGCCGTCGTGGTCGCGGTGGTCGTCGCAGCCGTGGTCGGCGTCGTCGTGGTCGGCGTCGTCGTGGTCGGCGCCGTCGTGGTCGCGGTCGTCGGAGCCGTCGTGGTTGCGGCCGCCTGCGTCACCGCGGCGTTCGCGGTCGTCGTGGCCGGAGCCGCGGGTGCGGCGTTACCGGACAGCGCCGCGGCCAGAGCGGCCGCGAGATTCGCGAAGTACTGCGCGATCGCGGCGTTGAGAGCCGCGGCCCATGCCTGCGCCGCCTGCTCGGCCGGTGTCAGCACCGGCGTCGTGGGCGTGGTCGGCGGTGTGGTGACGGGATGCGCGGCAATCCAGTTCTTGACCACCGTTGCCGCCAATTTCGCGACCCAATTGTCACGGAACAAGCCGAAAGTGCTCTCCGGGTCGTTCGTGTCAGACGAATTCCGATCGACCGTCGTGTAGAGGAAATTGGGGCCGGCGTACGGGAGGCTGCTCCACTTGTTCAGGAAATCGGAGATGTAATCGGCCTGCTGCTGCTCACCGACGAGACCGGTGGGCAATCCGTATTCCGAACTCCAGATGCTCTTGGTTCCGTCACCGTTGGCCTGCATCAGCGCGTAGATGGCGTTGAGCTGGTTCAGGGGGGAGTCCGGGTGCGCGTTCACACCCGTCGAGAACGGGAGGGTGTACTGGTACGGGTGATATGACAATGCGTCGAAGTAGCCCTTGGCGCCTGCCGCGTACATCTGTGTCACGAAGTCGATCGGGTTCAACGCGTAGCTGCCCCAGCTGACGGTGGCACCGAGGACGCCACCGATGACGGTCGCCTTGGGGTCGGCCGCCTTGATCGCGGTGTACGCGGCCTTGAGCAGTGCGGTGTAGCCGGCCGGGTCGGGACCGTTGGGCGAGCTGTAGGCGAACGCCGCATTGGGCTCGTTCCAGACCTCGTACGCACCGATCTTGCCGGTGTAGCGCGTGGCCAGAGCTGTCATGAAGTTGGCGTAGGTCGCAGGATTGTCCGGCGGCGCATACAGGTTGGTGTACTGACCACGCGCCCAGCCGGGGGTCGTGTTGACCACGCCGAGGATCCCCATCCCTCGTGCGTCCGCCGCGGACACCATGTTGTCGATGAGCGTCCAGTCGAAGTTCCCGTTGGACGCCTCGACCGCGGCCCACGGGATCGCGATGCGGATGTTGGTGACGCCGAGCGCCTGCAATTCGTCGAGGTGCTTCTTTACCGATGCGGGATCACCGGCGGTCAGATACAGGTCGTTGTCCGAGATGCCGACGGTGTTCGGCGAATTGCTGATCGACGCGGCGTTGACGATGTTGTACGCAGGACGCTCGGTCGGCAGCATGGCCCCGGCCGCGAACGCCACGAACATCGAGAACGCGATCGAACCGACCACGACTTGGGTCAATGAAATACGCGGAATGCGTGGGTTTCGGTAGCGCAAGAGTTTCTCCGTCTGTGGCCCCCACAGGGTCGCAATTCAATCACCTTTGAAGTGGAAGTGCGCGTCGAAAACAAGAAATATTCGTGCGGGAAGAGAAACTCACCGCCGGGGCCTCCTTTCGGTCATCCGAACGAATGTCGCGGAACCCCTGATTTGCTCTCGCTGAACAGGATCCGTCATTCTGCGACCGAAATTACTGCCGTGTGTATTGCGCCCTGCCCGGCCGTCGGCAGAGGACGTTTGAAACATTTTTATCTGCGATTAAATGCACTTTGTCTGTTTGATGAACACAACATTGCGGAAGCGGGCGCGACCGGGCAATCCCCCCGACGAGAACGCCCGAATCCCACGGGTTCGGACATGGGTGGCGCCGCCGCGACCGTCAGCCGGTGCACGCCGACCCCGGATCGTTGTGAGTCCACACAAAGGGGCCGCTCGACTTCGCGCGCACGTGAGCCGTGTCATAGGCTCGACGAGTTGTCGGCGCAGTTGCCGGTTGTCCGGGGGAATAGATGGGGAACGAACCAGCATGAGAACGATGTTGAAGTCAACGCTGCGTGTCATCGGTGCGGGGGCAGCCATCGCCGCGGTGGTCGCGACCGGCACCACCGCCGTCGCCGACGCCGCTCCCGAGGTGAGCACGGCGACACAGTCACCGGCCGACGTCAGTTTCTACACCCCGCCGAGCCCCCTTCCCGCAGGCAGTCCGGGTGACCTCATCCGCGTGCAGAACTTCCGCACCTTTATCGGTGCCCCGAGCGGCAACGGTCGGATCCCGGCGAAGGCCTCGCGGATCCTGTACCGGTCGGTCGACTCCGTCGGGGCCCCGATCGCCGTGTCCGGCTACGTCCTGCAGTCGCCCAAGCCGTGGAACGGACCCGGCCCGCGCCCGGTCGTCGCCTACGCGCCCGGCGCGCACGGACAGGGTGACCAGTGCGCCCCGTCGCGACTGTTGCAGTCCGGCGCGACCATCACCCCCGGTGGACCGATGGCCGAGATCGAGTCGGTCATCACCTTCAACCTGCTGGCCAAGGGCTACACCGTGGTCAGCACCGACTTCGTCGGCCTGGGTACGCCCGGCCTGCACACCTTCGGCGTCCGCCTCGACATGGCACACGCCGTGCTCGACTCGGCCCGCGCCGTCCGCCAGATGACCGACGTCGTCGATCCCAAGGCCAAGGTCGCCATCGCCGGCTACTCCGAGGGCGGAGGCGCCGCGGCCGCCGCGGCCGAGGTCGCCTCGACCTACGCGCCCGACCTGCCTCTCGTCGGCGTCTACGCCGGTGGCACCCCGACCGACCTCCGCAAGCTGATGGCCTACCTCGACGGCAACCGCCTCAGTGCCGCACTCGCGTACGCCGTCAATGGTCTCGAAGAGCGTTACCCGGCGTTCAAGGCCGGCTTCGACCCGTTGCTCAACGCGACCGGCAAGTCGGTCAACGCCGGTGTCGCACGGGAATGCATCGTCGCCACCTCGTTCCGTGGGCGTCCGCAGACCAAGACGTGGACGAAGTCGGGCAAGAGCTACAACCAGATCCTCGCCGAGCGTCCGGACCTGGCGAAGTTCGTCGACGAGCAGAACGTCGGCGGCATCAAGCCCGAGGTCCCGGTCTTCCTCTCGGCCAACCCCGACGACCCGACCGTGCCCCCGACACAGACACGCGAGCTGTACACCAAGTGGTGTGGGCTCAAGCCCGAGTCCGTGCAGTTCGGCGAGTACCCCTTCCCGGTGCGACTGATCGGCGCATCGCCGATCGGCCACATCGCCGGCGGCATCACCGGTTTCGAGAAGGCCTTCGACTGGCTGCAGGCCCGCTTCGAGGGCAAGGCGCCCGTGGTCGGTTGCCAGCGCAGCTGACCCCCGGCGCTACATGAGGTCCCGGTCGCGGCCGGACGTCAGATCACCACACTCGACGGTGACGACGTCCGGCCGTCGGTCTGTGTAGGCCCCGGCACCCCGGTCACCGGTGATCGTCGCGAGCACCCCGACGAGGTGATCGGCGCCGAGGTACACCGGATGCCCCGGGCGTGCGCCGAACACCGCACGGGCCAGGACCGACCGGCGGGCTCCCGCGGCGTCGAGGACGCGACGCACAACGGCCGCGTTCGTGTCGGGCACGTCAACAACAAGTAACGCCACACCGGCGCAATCGGCCCGCATCGCCGCGGCCAGCCCCGCACGGACGGACTCCGAGAGTCCGTCGGACCAGGTGGGCACGACCACCGCTCGCGCTGGTGCGGGGACATCGACCACCGCGGCACCCAGGGTGACGATGACCTCGTCACAGCCGCCGTCGGCGAGGGCGCCGACCGCGGCCTGCAGCCATCGCCCCTGCTCGGCAAGCACTTTCGGCATCCCGTACCGGGTGCCCGCACCCGCGGCGAGCACCACCCCGACGACTCCCCCCGCGCCGGACGACCCGACTGCCGGTGCCCTCGGTGCCGCCCCCGGCTGCGGTCCGACCGGGCTCGTCCGCCCACGCGGGACCCGCTCGTCACCGGTTAACACGGCCTGATCGTCCACCCGATATATCTTGCTGCCCAGGTCGCGGTCGGTGCACATCCGGTTCATCCTTTTCCGCAGGGGAATTCACCGACCGAACGGAGGGGCCGCATGAACACGCCCGCGGCATTGAAGAACTTTGGCACTCGAAAGGCGGGCAAGGTTCACCCGGTCGACCAGGTGCCCCCGACGGGCAAACTGCTCACGCTCGGTCTGCAACACGTCATCGCGTTCTACGCGGGCGCGGTCCTCGTACCGCTGCTGATCGCCAACGCCATCGACCTCGACTCCGAGGCGTTGACGATGCTCATCACCGCGGACCTGTTCACCTGTGGCATCGCATCGCTGTTGCAGTCGGTCGGCATCTGGAAGATCGGCGTGCGGCTCCCGCTGCTGCAGGGCATCACCTTCGCCACGCTCGCCCCGGTCATCAAGATCGCCAACGACAACGGCGGCGGCCGGGTGGGACTCCTGACCGTCTACGGCGCGGTCATCGCCGCCGGTGTCTTCACCTTCCTCATCGCCCCGTTCTTCGCACGACTCATCCGCTTCTTCCCCGCGGTGGTGACCGGCACGCTGATCACCATCATCGGCATCTGCCTGCTGCCGGTCGGCGCGGGCGACGCCACCCGCGACCCCGCCACCCACAACCCCGACCCCGGCAACGGTCGGTGGCTGCTCTACGCCATCGGGACCATCGTGTTGATCGTGCTGATGCAGCGCTTCTTCCGCGGGTTCTGGGCGACGATCTCGATCCTGCTCGGCCTCGGCGTGGGCACCATCATCGCCTGGATCGTCGGCGACACGAACTTCGACAAGGTCGGCGAGGCGAGCTGGGTCGGGTTCACCAACCCGTTCGCGTTCGGGTGGCCCCGGTTCGACGTGATCGCCATCGTCTCGCTGATCGTGGTGCTGCTCGTCGTGGCGGTCGAGTCCACCGGATCGGTGTTCGCGACCGGCGAGATCGTCGGCAAGCGCATCAAGAAGGAGGACATCGCCGCGACCGTCCGCGCCGACGGCCTCGCCACCATCATCGGTGGCGTCTTCAACTCGTTCCCGTACACGGCGTTCTCCGAGAACGTGGGCCTCGTCCGCCTGACCGGCGTCAAGAGTCGGTGGGTCGTCGCCGCGGCCGGCGGCATCATGATCGTGCTCGGGCTGCTGCCGAAGACCGCGAAGATCGTCGAGTCCATCCCCTCACCCGTGCTCGGCGGAGCGGCGCTGATCATGTTCGCGACCGTGGCGATCGTCGGCATCCAGACGCTGACCACCGTCGACTTCACCGACCACCGCAACCTGATCATCGCGAGCACCTCACTGGCCATGGGTCTCTACGTGCAGTTCTCGCAGGCGGCCGCACCCGCGACCGTGCTGGAGAACGGCGTCGAGGTGAACGTTCCCGCTCTGCCCGGTGTCGACGAGGCGGTCCCCGGTCTCCTGCAGATCCCGTTCAGCACCGGCATCACGATGGGCGCCATCACCGCGATCCTGCTCAACCTGCTGTTCTTCCACACCGGCAGTCGCGGTCCCGCCGTGGCCGGCCGCGGGTCGATCCGGCTGGCCGAGGTCAACGAGATGAGCATCGACACGTTCCGGGAGACCTTCGGCAGCCTCGTCCAGGGTGCGCAATGGGTCGTCGACCGGGCCTACGAGCAGCGCCCGTTCGAGACCGCCCACGACTTGCGCGCATCGTTCCAGGAGGCCATGCTCACCGGCAGTGACCCCGAGCAGCTCGAACTGATCAACTCCTTCCCCGACCTCGGCGCGGAGGACGAGACGGGAGACCCGATGGCCGTCGACCACACGGGCCTGTCGCATCTCGAGGAGGACGAGCACGCCAACGTCGTGTCGCTCGCGTCAGCCTATCGGGAGCATTTCGGGTTCCCGCTGGTGATCTTCGCCCGCGAGGCCGAGCGGTACGAGCGGGTCCTGCGCAACGGATGGAGTCGGATGGACAACTCGCCGACCAGTGAGCGCGCGTTCGCCCTCATCGAGATCGCGAAGATCGCCAACCGCCGCTTCGACGACCTCGTCGCCGACGCCAATCCCATTGCCACCGCGCGGTTCAGCCGATTCGACGAACTGGTCCGCTGAGGATGCGGCGTCCGAACTGGCGCGGGATCGACAGCTTCAACGAACTGACCGAACGCCAGGCCGTGCACTCGCTGTTCGAGTGCTGCTCGTCGCGGATCTGGGCGGTCCGGGTGGCGGCGGCGCGTCCCTTCACCGACGCCGAGAGTCTCTACGACCGCGCCGATCTCATCCTCGCCGAGCTCACCGAGGCCGATCTCGACGAGGCGCTCGACGGGCACCCCCGGATCGGTGAACGATCGTCGAGTGCGGCCTCGACCCGGGAGCAGTCCGGGGTGAGCGGGGCCGATGAGCTCGTCCTGACCGAGCTGGCGAAATACAACGCCGAGTACGAGGACAAGTTCGGACACGTCTACCTGGTGTTCGCCAACGGCCGCCCCGCCGAGGTCCTGCTCGACATCCTCAAGGAGCGGCTCGACAACGACGCCGCAACCGAACGACGCGTCCTGCGAATGGAACTGGGCAAGATCAACCGCAACCGACTCGAGCGGATGCTCGGTCCGGCGGCGCAGTACTACGATGATCCCGCACAGGATGATCACAGGTACACGGAGGAGCCCGGATGAGTCGGACGCGATGAGCCACCTGAGCACGCACGTGCTCGACGCGGTGCGTGGCACCCCGGCACACGGGGTCGCAGTCGTCCTCGCTGATGTCGACGGGATGCCGATCGCCTCCGGCGCAACCGATTCCGACGGGCGCATCGCCGATGTGGCAGGCGATCTGGGCGCGGGGACCTACCGCATCCGTTTCGACACCGGCGCATGGTTCGCCGAGAACGGTGTCGAGGGCTTCTACCCGGAGATCACCATCTGCTTCGCCATCACCGACCCGACCCGACACCACCACGTCCCGGTCCTGCTGAGCCCGTTCGCCTATTCCACCTACCGCGGTAGCTGACCGAACACGAGAGGAAGGCCGCTCATGGGGATCACCCTCGGCGAGAACCAGTACGGCAAGGCGGAGAACCGCGTCGTCCGGATCTACCGCGACTCGCCCCGGCACGAGATCAAGGACATCAACGTCGGGACCGCGCTGCGCGGCGACTTCGCCGCCGCGCACACCACCGGCGACCAGGGCAACGTGCTGCCCACCGACACCCAGAAGCAGACGGCCTACGCCTACGCCAAGGAGAAGGGCATCGCGACCATCGAGCAGTACGGCCTCGATCTGGCGTACCACTTCGTCGACGGCTACGAACCCGTGCACGGCGCCCGCATCGAGATCGAGGAATACGCCTGGGAGCGTGCGGTTGTCGACGGCGCCGAACACGATCACACCTGGGTGCGCAAGGGCCAGGAGGTCCGCACCGCCGACATCACGGTCGAGGGTGTCGGTGACGACCAGCGGACCTGGGTCGTCTGCGGCCTCAAGGAGTTCACCATCCTCAAGTCGACCGGCTCGGAGTTCCACGGTTTCCCGGTCGACGAGTACACGATCCTGAAACCGACCACCGACCGCGTCATGGCGACCTCACTGGTGGCCAAGTGGCGTTTTTCGTCCACCGACGTCGACTGGGACGCCGTGTACACCGACGTCAAGGCGATCATCGTCTCCGAGTTCGCGACGCTGCAGTCACTCGCACTGCAGCAGACCCTCTACGCGATCGGTTCGGCCGTGCTCGAGGCCCACGGCGAGATCGCCGAGATCCGACTGTCCGCCCCGAACAAGCACCATTTCGTCTACGACCTGTCGCCCTTCGGCCTGGAGAACCCGAACGAGGTGTTCAACGCCGACGACCGCCCGTACGGTCTGATCCAGGCGAGTGTGATCCGCGACGACGCCCCCGACGCCGGGCCTGCGTGGACCATGCAGCGCGGCTGGATGGGCTGAGCCCAACCCCGCACACCGGTCGCCCCTGTGTCCTATGATCACTCCGCGACGCATGTCGCGTGCGCGCGAGTGACGCACGGCGACAACGATTATCGGGGGTAGTACGAATGGCCGACCTACGTGGTGACGTGACCCAACTACTGCGCATCGCGGTTGTGACGATGACAGCCGCTGCGCTCGGGACGGTCGGTGTCGCACAGGCCGCCCCCGGCCCCGCCACCCCGGCCGCCGGCGTGAGCGAGGCGTTCTACCAGCCGCCGAACCCGCTGCCCGCGGGATCACCGGGTGATCTGATCCGCACCGAGACCTTCCCGGTCGCGATCACCGTGCCGACCGTCTGGGGCAAGGTCCCCGCCAAGGGCACCCGGTTGCTCTACCGCAGCACCGACGCGAACGGGCAGCCGGTCGCGGTCTCCGGGTACTACCTCGAACCCACCCGCGCGTGGACCGGTCCCGGACCGCGGCCGATCATCGACTACGCGGGCGGCCTGCACGGGCAGGGCGATTCCTGCGCCGCGTCGAAGATGCTGCAGTCGGGCGTCGAGTTCTTCGGGCCGGGCGGCCCGCGTGCGGAGATCGAACGGCTCGCCACCTACAACATGCTGGCCAAGGGGTACGGCGTGGTGTCGTCGGACTACATCGGCGGCGGCACGCCCGGCACCCACACGTTCGCCGTGCGGGTCGACCAGGCCAACGCGGTTCTCGACGCCGGACGGGCTGTCCTCAAACTCCCCCAGGTCGCGCCGGGCACCAAGATCGGCATCGCCGGGTACTCGCAGGGTGGTGCCGCCGCAGCCGCGGCGGCCGAGCTGGCGACGAGCTACGCACCCGACCTGCCGCTGGTCGGCATCTACGCCGGTGGCGCCCCGACCGACCTGCGGGCGCTGCTCGACCACCTCGACGGCGGGCGCCTCGGCGGCATCATCGGATACGCGCTCAACGGCGTGTTGGCGCGCTATCCCGACGTCGACACCAAGGTGGAGCCGCTGCTCAACGCCAACGGCAGGGCGACCCTGAAGCAGATCTCGACCGAGTGCATCGCCGCCACCGCGGTCCGGTTCCCGAAGAGTTCGGAGTGGACGGCGTCCGGGAAGACGATCGGTCAGATCATCGACGCGACGCCGGAGTTCCAGCGCGTCATCGACGATCAGGACGTGGGGAACGCCAAGCCGTCGGTCCCGACCTTCCTCTCCGGCAACCCCGACGACCCGACGGTCCCGATCGCCGTCAGCCGCGAACTGCACCGCAAGTGGTGCGCGCAGAACCCGGCGTCGCTCAAGTACGACGAGATCCCGTTCCCGGTGCGCTTCATCGGCGGCTCACCGGTCGGGCACGTCGCGGGCGGCGTCAGCGGCCTGACGCGCGCACTCGACTGGCTCAAGGATCGCTTCGCGGGGACACCGGCCCCCACCGGCTGCTACAGCTGAGACGACGTCGACGGAGCCGGCGTCACCAGGCTCCCCTGGACCCACACCTCGGTGATCGCCGGTTCGCGTAGTCCCATCAACAGCGCGAACAGCGTCTGCGCGGTGGCGGTCTCGGTGTCGTCGGCCCGGATGCCGTGCTCGAGGGTGCGTGCCAGCGGTTCCCAGCGCTGCGGATCGACGACGACGAAGTCGGCGGCCTTCCCCGCGTCGAGATTGCCGAAGGTGTCCTCACGGTCCAACGCGCGGGCACCGGCCAGCGTCGCGGCGAACAGGAGTTCGGCCGGATGTAGCGACACCCCCGCGTCCCCGACCTCGGACATGTGCACCTTGAAACAGTCCGCGGCCACCTGGGGGATCAGCCATTCGTCGCCCCCGCCGATGTCCGAACCCAGGGCGACCGTGACACCGGCCGCGGTGGTCCGCCGCCACGGCATGGTCCCCGATCCGAGGAACAGCTGCGACGTCGGGCAGTGCGCTATGGACGTCTGCGCCTCGGCCATGCGGGCGAGTTCGGCGTCGGTGCAGTGCACCGCGTGCGCGAGGACGCTGCGCCGACCGAGCAGCGACGATCCGCCGACCCGCGACCCGGGCAGGAACCGACCGTCGTAGGTGTCGAGGTAGCTGTCCACGTCGTAGGCGCCGAGGGTCGCGGCGATCTCGCCGGTGCCGGGGCGGTTGTTCTCGTTCAGGTGGGTGTGGAAGTACACCCCGCGGTCGCGGACGTCGTCGTAGAGCTCACCGAGCGCGACGAACGTGTCCGGTGTGACCGACAGCGAGAACCGCGGGACCAGGGCCACGTCTATAAGGTCCCGACCGTGCCACCGGTCGATCTCGTCGACGCACCGCGTGATGGCGGTGTCGATGTCGGTGATCAGCGCGGCCGCCGACGCCTGGCCGGTGGTCTGGATCCCGCGGCCGGACACCATCCGCAGCCCGACGCGCTCGGTCTCGGTGAACAGCGCGTCCTGCGCCGCCGGGAACGCCGAACCGAAGACCATCGCCGCGGTCGTGCCGACGGCTGTGCGCCGACGACAGAAGTCGGCCGCGGCGCGCTGCGCGAACGCGGGGTCGGCGTAGCGCGTCTCGGCCGGGAAGATGCAGTTGTCGAGCCACTCCAGCAGCTGACCGCCGCCGTAGGAGTCGGTGGCGTAGGTCTGCGGGAAGTGGATGTGGGTGTCGACGAAGCCCGGCAGGATGAACCCGCCGCGGTGGTCGGAGACCGGCCAGCGCGCGCACTCGACGGGCAGGTCGGCGTGGGGGCCGGAGAACGCGATGGTCCCGTCGGCGCCGACCGCCAGCGCGCCGTCGGGGATCGAGATCAGATGTGTGCGTGCGTCGTCGAGCGTCGGCGCACCGCCGATGTGGAACAGGTGCGCCCGGTGCACCACGGGAGATCCGGAACCCATCGGGCCATCCTGCCCGTGTGACCGGCGATCCGCTCGACGTCATGCGTCCGTAACCGATCGAACGTAGCGTGGACGTCCATGGAGGGGCAGGCGGTGACGCTGATCGAGCACGCACACGTCGTGACCGTCGATCCCGACGATCGCGAACTCGCCGACGCCACCGTGGTGATCGCCGACGGACGGATCAGCGCGGTCGGTGAGGTGGATCCGGCCGCCCACCCCGGTGCCGAACGGGTCGACGGCACGGGCTGCGTGCTGACGCCGGGCCTGGTCAACACCCATCACCATCTCTACCAATGGATCACCCGCGGACTGGCCGCCGACCACACGCTGTTCGACTGGCTCACCACGCTGTACCCGGTGTGGGCGGGGATCGACGCCGACGGGGTACGGGCCGCCGCCTCCGGCGGGTTGTCGGTGCTGGCGCGATCCGGGGCGACCACCACCACCGACCATCACTACGTCTTCCCCACCGACGGCGGCGACCTCCTCGGGGCCGAGATCGATGCCGCCGGATCCATCGGGCTGCGCTTCCACCCCACCCGCGGATCGATGGACCTCGGGCGTCGCGACGGTGGCCTGCCCCCGGATTCGGTGGTCGAGAGCATCGACGACATCCTGGCGGCGAGCAGCGAGGCCATCGACCGCTGGCACGATCCGCGACCGGACTCCATGCTGCGCATCGGCCTGGCGCCGTGCTCGCCGTTCTCGGTGACCGCGGATCTGCTCCGACAGTCGGCGGCCCTCGCGCGCGAGCGCGGCGTGCGGTTGCACACCCACCTCGCCGAGACCGACGACGAATCCGCGTTCTGCGCCGAACGGTTCGGCTGCACCCCGCTGGAGTACATGAGCGATCTCGGGTGGCTGGGCGACGACGTCTGGTTCGCCCACGGCGTCCACTTCACCGACGACGCCATCGGTGTGCTCGCCCGCTCCGGAACCGGTGTGGCGCACTGTCCCACGTCGAACGCACGACTCGGCGCCGGCATCGCGCGCACCCGTGATCTGGTCGCGGCCGGGGTCCCGGTCGGTCTCGGTGTCGACGGCGCCGCGTCCAACGAATCATGCCGGATGCTCGAGGAGGCACACATGGCGGTGATGATGGCGCGCGCGGTCGGCGGTCCCACCGCGTTGACCACCCGGCAGTCGCTCCGCCTCGCCACCATGGGTGGCGCGCGCGTTCTGGGACGCCACAACGATCTCGGTTCCGTCGAACCCGGGAAGCTCGCCGACCTCGTGCTGTGGGACCTGACCACTCTGGCGCACAGCGGGATCGACGATCCGGTGGCCGCGCTCGTGCTGGGCTCGCAACCCCCGATCCGACGGTCCTGGGTCGGCGGCACGACCGTCGTCGCCGACGGTCAGGTCGTCGCCGTCGACGCCGAGATGATCGCGCGCGATGTCGAGACCGAACACCGCCGCCTCCTCGAGCGCGCGGGCTGAGACGCGACGTGGATCAACACGGGGTGACCTCGGTCCTACGACCACGGGCGCGGGATGAGTTGGTCGGCCTGGACGGTCGAGACGGGCTGCTCGCAGGCGGGACGTCGCTGATGAGCGACCCGAACCCCTCGCTGCGCCGACTGGTCGATCTCACGACCCTCGACTGGCCCGCTCTCGTCGTCGCCGACGACGGCCTGGAGATCGCCGCCACCTGCACCATCGAGCGTCTGATCACTGCCGAGTACCCGGCGCACTGGCGGGCGGCACCGCTGTTCGAGCAGAGCGCGCACACACTGCTCGCGTCGTACAAGATCTGGCACACGGCCACCGTCGGTGGCAACATCTGCCTGGGCCTGCCTGCGGGAGCGATGATCTCGATGTGTTCGGCTCTCGACGCCGAACTGCTGGTGTGGCACGCCGACGGCACCGACAGTGTGCACCGCACCGCCGACATCGTCATCGGTAACGCACAGACCTCACTGGCGACGGGCGATGTCCTGCGGTCGATCCGATTCCCGGCGGCGGTACTGACCCAACGGACCGCCCTGCGCAAGGCCTCCTACGCCCACCTCGGACGGTCCGGCGCGGTCGTGATCGCACGACGCACCCCGATCGGGGTGGTGGTGTCGGTGACCGCGGCGACCCGACGCCCGTACGTGCTCGAGGTCGCCACGTCCGATCCCGACGTCGTTGCGCAACAGGTCCTCTCGGCCATCCCGACCGACGGGTTCCACACCGATGCGCACGGCACCGCGCCCTGGCGGATGTCGGTGACGGAGTACCTCGTCGCCGACGCGGTCGCGGAGGTGACGTCGTGAAGGTCAACGGGCGCTCGGTCGACCAGGACCCCCGGCCGGGTCAGTGTCTGCGCACGTACCTGCGCGAGCACGGCAACGTCGAGGTCAAGAAGGGCTGCGACTCCGGCGATTGCGGTGCGTGCTCGGTGCTCGTCGACGGCCACGTGCAGCATTCGTGTCTGGTACCCGCTTTTCGCGCGACCGACGCGGAGATCACCACCGTCGCAGGTCTCGGAACCATGGAGCATCTGCACCCGATGCAGGAGCGGTTCATCGCGACCGCAGGCTTCCAGTGCGGATTCTGCACCGCGGGCATGGTCCTGACCGCCTCGACCTTCGACGACGATCGTGTCGCCGACCTCGACCGGTCCATCAAGGGAAACCTCTGTCGGTGCACGGGGTACCGCGGCATCCGCGAGGCGATCTGTGGCATTGGGACGGCCGACGACTCGGCGCGTGCACCGGCCGGCGCTCGCGTGGTCACCGGGACCGAGCGCTACACGATGGATGAGATCCCCACCGACGCCGGTCATGTGGCGATTCTCGGCAGCCCCCATGCGCACGCGGAGATCGTGTCGATCGACACCGCTCGAGCGGAGGCGGCGCCGGGGGTGCGCGCCGTGCTCACCCACCGCGACGATCCCGGCATCGCGTTCTCGACCGCGCGACATCACTCGCGCACCGACGACCCCGACGACAGCCGCATCTTCGACCGACGCGTCCGCTACACCGGGCAGCGGGTGGCGGCGGTGATCGCCGACAGCCTGACCGAGGCGCACCGGGCACTGCAGCTCATCGACGTGGAGTACGCGATCCTCGACGCCGTCTTCGACCCGATCGAGGCGTTGGCACCCGATGCGCCACTCGTGCACGGCGACAAGGGTGCCGACGCCCGGATCGCCGACCCGACCCGCAACCTGGTGGCCGAGGTCCACGGGGAGGTCGGTGACATCGCCGCCGGTGTCGCAGCCGCGGCCAAGGGTGCGGTGATCCGCGGATCGTTCCAGACCGCACGCGTGCAGCATGCCCACCTCGAGACCCACGGTGCCGTCGCGTGGCGTGACGACGACGGACGCTACGTGATCCGGTCGAGCACGCAGGTCCCGTTCCTCGTCCGCGACGAGCTCAGCCACATCTTCGGCATCGACCGTGATCGGGTGCGGGTCGTCGCCCCGCGGATCGGCGGTGCGTTCGGCGCCAAGCAGGAATTGATCACCGAGGACGTCGTGCTGCTCGGGGTCCTGCGGACCGGGCGACCGGTGGTCTGGGAGTTGAGCCGCACCGACCAGTTCACCGTCGCCCCGTGTCGCCATCCGATGCGCGTGGACGTGACCGTCGCCGCCGGCGCCGACGGGATCCTGACCGCACTCGCCGTGGACGTGGTCTCCGATGCCGGCGCCTACGGCAACCACAGTCCCGGTGTGATGTTCCACGGCTGCAACGAGTCCGTCGCGCTGTACCGCTGCGCGAACAAGCGGGTGGATGCGCGCACGGCGTACACGAACAACCTGCCGTCCGGCGCGTTCCGCGGATACGGGCTGGGGCAGATCATCTTCGGTATCGAGAGCGCGCTCGACGACCTCGCCCGCGCGCTGGACATCGACCCGTTCGACCTCCGCCGCCGCAACGTCGTCGTCCCCGGTGACGACTTCGTCGCGTGGGAGGTCGAGGAGGGCGATCTCGACTTCGGCAGCTACGGGCTCGACCAGTGCCTGACCCTGGCGCAGGACGCGCTGCGTTCGGGCGCGACGGTTCCCGAGAAGAGCGGGACGGGCGTCGACGGCTCCGACCTGACCGCCGATCCCACGTGGCGTGTCGGGGAGGGCATGGCGGCATCGATGATCGCCACCATCCCGCCGCGCGGCCACATCGCCGACGTGCGCGTCGAACTGCGCACGGACGGTGCGTACGTGGTGTCGGTCGGGACCGCGGAGTTCGGCAACGGCACCACGACGGTGCACGCACAGCTCGCCGCGGATGCGCTGCACACCCGGCCCACCGCCATCATCGTCCGCGGTGGCGACACCGACGCGGTCGGGCACGACACCGGGGCCTTCGGATCGGCGGGCACCGTCGTCGCGGGATCAGCGGTGCAGGCCGCGTGCCGTGAGCTCGCCGCGCGGATCATCGTCGTCGGCGCAGGCGAACTCGGTGCGGACCCCGGGGACTGCACCCTGGACGGCGACGGCGTCCACCACGGTTCCACGACGGTGGGGCTGGCGACGATCGCCGGCGCCGGAGGCATCGTCGTCGACGGTCACCATGACGGGACGCCGCGGTCGGTGGCGTTCAACGTCCAGGCGTTCCGGGTGGCCGTGCACCTGCCGACGGGTCGGGTGCGGATCCTGCAGTCGATCCAGGCTGCCGACGCCGGTGTCGTGCTCAACCCACAGCAGTGTCGGGGACAGGTCGAGGGCGGCGTGGTGCAGGCCATCGGCTCCGCGCTCTACGAGGAGATGATCCTGCACGACGGTGTCGTGACCACCGACATCTTCCGGAATTACCACATCCCGCGGTTGTCGGATGCACCCGACACCGAGGTGTACTTCGCCGACACCTACGACCGCATGGGGCCGTCCGGCGCGAAGTCGATGAGCGAGTCGCCCTACAACCCGGTCGCACCGGCGATGGCCAACGCCATCCGGGACGCGGTGGGCGCGAGGGTGTACCAGTTACCGATGAACCCGGCCCGGGTCTGGGAGGCCCTGCAGTCCCTGAACCCCTGACCCGTCGAGTGGGCGGTTGCGGACGTCGACTGGGCGGTTGCGGACGCCGAGTGGGCGGTTGCGGACGTCGAGTGGGCGTTCAGACCTTGCGGGGCAGGGTCAGCAGGTTCACGACGCTCACGACGATGAGCAGGATCGCGCCGAAGGTGATGAACGTGCCGATGGCCAATCCCGGCAGGGTGATCACGACGATGCCGGCGATGATCGACACGACGCCCGAGAGCACCATCACCCACCGCGGCACGTTGTGCGCGCCGGTGCGATCCGACATCAGGTCGTGGACGCCCTGGAAGATCCAGCCGACGCCGATCACGATCGCGAGCAGCACGAGCGACTCGGCCGGGTCGAAGAGACACAGAACACCGGCGACCAGAATGATCGCCCCGATGATCCCGAACACCACGCGCAGACCGGTCGGCAAGCCCTTGGCGAAGAACGCGATCGACAACCGGTAGGCACCGGTGAGGATAAGCGAGATGCCGAACAGCACCGCCACGACCAGCAGGGTGGGGCCGGGCCACACCAGGGCGATGACGCCGAGGACGATGCCGAGCACGGACGTGGAGATGAGTCCGGCGCGGACCGCGTTACGGATCTGGTCGGGAAAGTGCGGAGCGGTTGTCGGCGTGGTCATGAGAGCAGCGTATCGCCAATGCGCCTGCCCAACTGCAGTGCTTACGTGCCCAACTGGTGGAGTTACGTGCCCAACTGCGGTGCTTACGTGCCCAACTGCGGGGTCAGGCGTCGGTGCGGTCTCCGACGGCCACGACGGCGATGAGGTCGCCGCCCTCGACCTGCGTCACGCCGCTGATCGCGACCCGGGTGACCGTGCCCGCACGGGGTGCGGTGATCGCGGCCTCCATCTTCATGGCCTCGATGGTCGCGATCGTCGCACCGGCCTCGACGCTGTCGCCGTCACCGACGACGAGGGTCACCACGCCGGAGAACGGCGCACCGATGTGCGACGGGTCGGTGCGGTCGGCCTTCTCCAGCGTCGGGACGTCAGCGGTGATCGACCGATCGCGCACCGACACCGGACGCAGCTGCCCGTTGAGGATGCACATGACCGTGCGCATGCCGGCCTCGTCGGGTTCGGAGATGGCCTCGAGCCCGATGAGCAGCTCGACGCCGCGTTCGAGCGACACCCGGTGCTCGTCACCCTGACGCAGTCCGTAGAAGAACTGATTGGCCGACAGCGACGAGGTGTCGCCGTACTGCTCGCGGTGCGCGAGGAACTCGGACGTGGGTCCGGGGAACAGCAGCCGGTTCAGCGTCGCGCGCCGCGCCGGGGAGTCGGCGCCGAGCAGCTGGGTGTCGTGTTCGGAGAGTTCGACCACCGGGCGGGCGGTGCCGCGGCCCTCGAGGGCCTTGGTGCGGAACGGTTCCGGCCATCCACCGGCCGGGGTACCGAGTTCGCCGCGCAGGAACCCGATCACCGAGTCGGGGATGTCGAAGCGCCCCGGGTCGGCGGCGAACTCGTCCACCGACACCCCGGCGCCGACGAGATGCAGGGCGAGGTCGCCGACGACCTTCGACGACGGCGTCACCTTGATGACCCGACCGAGGAGACGGTCGGCGTCGGCGTAGGCCTGCTCGACCAACTCGAACTTGTCACCGAGCCCCAGTGCGATGGCCTGCTGACGGAGGTTCGACAGCTGCCCACCGGGGATCTCGTGGGTGTAGACGCGCCCGGTCGGCGACGGCAAACCGGACTCGAACGGCGCGTACACCTTTCGTAGCGCCTCCCAGTACGGCTCGAGGTCGCAGACGTTCTCCAGGTTCAGGCCCGTGTCACGCTCGGTGTGCGCGGCCGCGGCCACGATGGCCGACAGTGCCGGCTGAGAGGTGGTGCCCGCCATGGCCGCACTGGCCCCGTCGACCGCGTCGGCGCCCGCCTGCCACGCGGCGAGGTAGGTGGCGAGCTGGCCGCCGGGGGTGTCGTGGGTGTGGACGTGTACCGGCAGGTCGAAGTTCTTCCGCAACGCCGACACCAACGTCGTCGCCGCGGGCGCACGCAGCAGTCCGGCCATGTCCTTGATGGCCAGGATGTGTGCGCCCGCCTCGACGGCCTGCTCGGCCAGACGCAGGTAGTAGTCGAGGGTGTAGAGCGTCTCGTTCGGGTTCGCGAGGTCGCCGGTGTAGCTCAGCGCGACCTCGGCCACGGCCGTCCCGGTCTCGCGGACCGCGTCGATCGCCGGACGCATCTGATCGATGTTGTTCAGCGCGTCGAAGATCCGGAAGATGTCGACACCGGTCGCCGTGGCCTCGGAGACGAACGCCGCGGCGACGTTGTCCGGGTACGGGGTGTAGCCGACGGTGTTGCGGCCGCGCAGGAGCATCTGCAGGCAGATGTTGGGCACGGCCTCACGCAACGCGGCAAGCCGCTCCCACGGGTCCTCGTGCAGGAAGCGCAGCGCCACATCGTAGGTCGCGCCACCCCACGCCTCGATGGAGAGCAGTTCCGGGGTCAGGTGGGCGACGTGACCGGCGACGCCGAGCAGTCCCGAGGTCCGCACCCGGGTCGCGAGCAGTGACTGGTGCGCGTCGCGGAAGGTGGTGTCGGTGACCGCGAGCGCGGACTGCTCACGCAGGGCGCGGGCGAAGCCCTCGGGGCCGAGCTGTGTCAGCCGCTGCTTGCTGCCCGCGGGCGGCGCGACGGTCAGGTCGATCTCGGGCAGCTTGTCGCGCGGGTACACCGACGACGGACGCTCACCGTGCGGCTTGTTGACGGTGACGTCGGCCAGATAGGTCAGGATCTTCGTGCCACGGTCGCCGGAGGCGTGCGCGGTGAGCAGCTGCGGCCGGTCCTCGATGAACGAGGTCGTCACCTTGCCCGCGCGGAAGTCGGCGTCGTCGAGCACGCCCTGCAGGAACGGGATGTTGGTGGACACACCACGAATACGGAACTCCGCCAAAGCACGTTGCGCCCGGGCCACCGCCATCTCGAAGGTGCGTCCGCGGCACGTCAGCTTGACCAGCATCGAGTCGAAGTAGGCCGAGACCTCCGCGCCCAGGGTGGTCCCGCCGTCGAGTCGGATGCCCGCGCCGCCGGGGGTGCGGTAGGCCGTGATGCGACCGGTGTCGGGACGGAACCCGTTGGCCGGGTCCTCGGTGGTGATGCGGCACTGCAGCGCCGCACCACGGATCACCATGTCCTCCTGGCGAAGTCCCAGATCCGCGAGCGACTCCCCTGCCGCGATCCGTAGCTGCGACTGCACCAGGTCGACGTCGGTGATCTCCTCGGTGACCGTGTGCTCGACCTGGATGCGCGGGTTCATCTCGATGAACACGTGCCGACCCTCGCGGTCGACGAGGAACTCGACGGTGCCCGCACACGAATAGTTGATCTGCTTCGCGAACGCGACTGCGTCGGAACACAACCGCTCCCGCAGCTCATCGGAGATGTTGGGTGCGGGCGCCAGCTCGACCACCTTCTGATGGCGTCGCTGCACCGAGCAGTCCCGCTCGAACAGGTGCATCACGTTGCCCTGGGTGTCGGCGAGGATCTGAACCTCGATGTGCCGGGGCTCGATGACCGCCTGCTCGAGGAACACCGTCGCGTCGCCGAAGGCCGACTCCGCCTCACGCGCGGCCGCCTCGATCGCCTCGCGCAGACCGGCCGGGTCGGCGACCCGCCGCATACCGCGACCACCGCCACCGGCGACCGCCTTGACGAACACCGGGAACGTCATCGACTCCGAGGCGGTCAGCAGCGCCTCGACATCGGTCGACGGTTCCGACGACGCCAGCACAGGCAGCCCGGCGGCCTTGGCCGCGGCGATGGCCCGCGCCTTGTTGCCGGTCAGCTCCAGTATCTCCGCGGACGGCCCGACGAAGGTGATGCCTGCCGCCTCGCACGCCCCGGCCAGATCCGGGTTCTCCGAGAGGAATCCGTATCCCGGGTAGATCGCGTCGGCCCCGGTGCGGCGGGCGGCGTCGACGATCTCGTCCACCGACAGATACGTACGGACCGGATGGCCCTCGTCGCCGATCTGATAGGACTCGTCGGCCTTGGTGCGATGCACCGAGTTCCGGTCCTCGAACGGATAGACCGCGACGGTCGTGACACCGAGCTCGTAGGCCGCTCGGAATGCTCGGATCGCGATCTCGCCGCGGTTGGCCACCAACACCTTGGAGAACATGAAAACAGAGCCTAGTCCGGCGCGCCGAGGTTCATCTCGTCCGGATGAAGACCCACCCGCTCACCGTCGTCGAGGCGGGCGATCTCCATCAGATCCTCGTCGTCGAGGACGAAGTCGAACACGTCGATGTTCTGCGAGATCCGCTCGGCGTGAACAGACTTCGGGATCACGACGAGGTCGTTCTGCAGGTGCCACCGGATGATGACCTGCGCGATGGACTTCTCGTACTTCTCGGCGATCGCGGCGAGGATCGGATCGTCGAGCAGGGTGTTGGGCTTGGACGCCTTGCCCCACCCGGAGTTGCTGGTGCCGCCCAGCGGACTCCACGACTCGATGACGATGTCGTGCTGCGCGGCGAACGACCGCAGCGCCTGCTGCGGCAGGTGCGGGTGCAACTCGATCTGGTCGACCGCGGGCACGACCTCGCCGTCACCACGGATGACGTCGAGATGGTGCGGCTCGAAGTTGCACACCCCGATCGTGCGGGCCTTGCCGGACTCGGCGATCTTCTCCATCGCCGACCAGGTCTGCTTCATGCGCTCGCTGTCCTGCAGCGGCCAGTGCACGAGGTAGAGATCGACGTACTCGACGCCCAGCTTGCCCAGGCTGGTGTCGATCGCCGCCAGCGTCGAGTCGTACCCCTGATCGGCGTTCCACAGCTTCGTGGTCAGGAAGATCTCCTCGCGCGGCACCGACGAGCTCGCGAGGCCGCGCCCGACGCCCTCCTCGTTGCCGTAGGCGGCCGCGGTGTCGATGTGCCGGTAGCCGGCCTCGTCGATCGCGTGGGCCACGGCTTGCTCGGTCTCGTCGTTCTCCGCCTGCCACACGCCGAGTCCCAGCTGCGGGATGTCGTGTCCGGAGTTCAGGGTCTTGGTCGGTACCGGAGGAGTCATGGGTCACACGCTATCGAGTTCAGCGCGTTCGCGAGCCGGGTCCGCCGACCTGCCACCGATACCGCACCTGTGGGCGACCTGCGCGCCCGTACTCGGTGCTGCGCGCCACGACACCGTCGTCGGCCAGACGTTCGAGGTAGCGCCACGCGGTCACCCGCGAGACCCCCGCCTGCACCGCGGCCTCGCTCGCGGTCAACCCGTCGTCGCTGTCGCGGACACACCGGGCGACGTGCTCGGTGGTCTGACCCGACGCTCCTGCCGGCGCGCTGGCCCGGTCGTCGGATCCGCGCAGCACCGCCATCGCGCGGTCGACCTCCTGCTGTCCGGCGGCGTCGGTGCCCGCGGGCAGCGCGTCGCGGTAGCCGCGGTACCGCTCGAGTTTGTCGCGAAACGCGGCGAAGGTGAACGGCTTGAGCAGGTAGAGCAGCACCCCGTGCGCGACCGCGGCGCGCACCACCGACAGGTCCCGCTCGGAGGTGATGGCGATGATGTCGGGTTCGGGCCGTTGCCCGGACAGCGCCGACGCCAGCTCGATACCGCTCGCGTCGGGCAGACCGATGTCGAGCAGCACGACGTCGATCGGGTTGTCGTCGGCCACGCATGCGGCCACCGTGCGCAGCGCCGCGCGGGCGGTCCCGGCGACACCGGCGACGACGAAACCGGGGATCCGCTCGACGTACGCCTCGTGGGCCGCGGCGATGAGCGGCTCGTCCTCCACGATCAACACCCGGATGTCGGGGCGAGGGTCGGACGCCGTCACGTGCGAGTCCCCCCGCTGCCCGGTCGCGGGACCGTCACCGCGACCACCGAGCCGTAGGTGATCTCCGCGGTGATGGTCCCACCGTGGCGATCGACGACCTGCGACACCAACGCCAGGCCGAGGCCGCGCCCACCCGACGTGGCGACGTCGGCGACGGGTTTCGTGGAGTACCCGCGGCGCCGTGCCCGCGCGAACTCCTCGGGATCCATCCCGGGCCCGCTGTCGGCCACCCTGATGGTCAACCCGGCGTCGTCCTGGCTCACGGTCACCTCCACCCACGGATCCGAGCGGTCGCACGCATCGAGTGCATTGTCGATCAGATTGCCCGTCACCGTGATCAACTCGGCGCTGCTGAGGATCGCGTCGTCGTCGGCACCGAGCTGTGTGTCCTCGGTGACCGTCAGCTCGACGCCGCGCTCGTTGGCCTGGGCGCTCTTGCCCAGCAGCAACGCGACCAGGGCCGGCTCACCCACCGCGGCGGTCAGCCGGTCGACGAGATGTTGCGACAGTTCGAGTTCGGTGGTCGCGAAGGCCACCGCGTCCTGGGGACGTCCCATCTCGACCAGTCCGACGACGGTGTGCAGCCGGTTGGCCGACTCGTGGGCCTGCGACCGCAGCGACTCGGCGAACACCCGCATCGAGTCGAGTTCGCCCAGCGCGCCCTGCAGTTCGGTGCGATCGCGCAACGTGACCACTGCGCTGCGCGACCCGCGCGGACCGTCGATGGCGGTGCGGTTGACCACCAGGACCCGATCGCCGGTCACGTGCACCTCGTCGCGGATGTCGTGGGGATCGGTCCCGTCGGCCCCGTCTCGGAGGAACTCCGGCAACTCCGAACGGTCGACCGGACCGTCGCCCAGCGTCAGCAGCCGGCGGGCCTCGTCGTTGACCACCACCGCGACCCCGTCGTCGACGACGATGAGCCCCTCGGAGATCGCGTGCAAGACGGCGTCGTGGTGCTCGTACATGACGCGCAGTTCCGAGGGCGCCAGTCCGTGTGTCTGCCGCAGCAGGCGCCGACGGACCAGCAGCGTCCCGCCCATCGACAACGCCAGCGCGATCACCGTCACGATGACGATGATCGGGATCTGTCCACGCCACCGGTCGGCCAGCGTGGCGACGGTGATGCCCGCCGAGACCAGACCGATGATCCGACCGGAGCCGTCACGCACCGGCGAGACCGCGCGGATCGACGGCCCCAGGGTGCCGGTGTAGGTCTCGGTGAACGTGCGCCCGGCGAGCGCGGGCGCGATGGTCCCGACGAACGGCTGCCCGATCAACGCCGGGTTCGTGTGGGTGAACCGCGTCCGATCGGGCGCCATGATCGTGATGAAGCCCAGGTCGGTGTCCGACCGCACCCGCTCGGTCACCGGTTGCAGGCGGGCGGGAGCGGTCCCCGATTCGATCGCGGCGACCGTCGACGGCGAGTCGGCCAGGGCCACCGCGATCGCGACCACGCGGTCGCGCGCGGCCTGATCGCCGTCGCGGCGTGCGTCGTAGGCGGCCAGCGACGCCGCGACCGCGATGACGACGACGATCGCCACCGCCTGTATCGCGAACGCCTGACCTGCGAGGGTGCGCGGAAACCACCGGGCCATCGGGACCTCCTCCGCGCGGGACGACGAGAAAAATGTGAACGTAATGAACGCAACCGTGACGCCAATCACAGTGTCAGGTCATGATCTCCACCAGACACATCGGGCACGCATCGACGCGGCCCGGAAGATATCTGGAGGACTCATGACCGCCACCGACGATCGACCCCCGACATCAGACGACCGCGTCCCCGACACCGCGGAACAGCCGAAGAAGGACCGCACGCACTACCTCTACATCGCGGTCATCGTCGCGGTCGTCGCCGGAGTCGCGGTGGGCATCCTCGCCCCCGGCTTCGGCAAGGAGCTCGGCGTCCTCGGCACGATGTTCATCTCACTGATCAAGATGATGATCTCGCCGATCATCTTCTGCACGATCGTGCTGGGCATCGGTTCGGTCCGCAAGGCCGCCACGGTCGGCAAGGTCGGCGGCCTGGCCTTCACCTACTTCCTCGGCATGTCGACGGCGGCGCTCGGCATCGGCCTGGTCGTCGGCAACCTGATCCAGCCCGGTGACGGCCTGAACATCACCGAGTCGATCGCGGGCAAGGGCTCCGAGCTCGCGGAGACGAGCAAGGAGGCCGGCGGCACGCTGGACTTCATCCAGAGCATCATCCCGGAGACGCTGGTCTCGTCGTTGACCGTCGGCAGCGTCCTGCAGACCCTGTTCGTCGCTCTGCTCGTCGGCTTCGCCATCCAGGCGCTCGGCACCCAGGGCGAGCCGGTCCTGCGCGGTGTCGCGAGCATCCAGAAGGTCATCTTCAAGGTCCTGTCGATGGTCCTGTGGCTCGCCCCGATCGGCGCGTTCGGCGCGATCGCAAACGTCGTCGGACAGACCGGCTGGAGCGCGGTCACCCACCTGCTCATGCTGATGGGCGCGTTCTACCTCACCTGCCTGGTGTTCGTGTTCGGCATCCTCGGCACCCTCCTGCGCTTCACCGCAGGCGTCTCGATCTTCAAGCTCGTCCGCTACCTGGCGCGGGAGTACCTGCTGATCGTCGCCACCTCCTCGTCGGAGTCGGCCCTGCCGCGTCTCATCGCCAAGATGGAACACCTCGGGGTGGAGAAGTCGACCGTCGGCGTCGTGGTCCCCACCGGGTACTCGTTCAACCTCGACGGCACCGCGATCTACCTGACGATGGCGTCGCTGTTCGTCGCCGAGGCCATGGGCAAGCCGCTCAGCCTGGGCGAGCAGATCAGCCTGCTGGTGTTCATGATCATCGCGTCGAAGGGCGCGGCGGGCGTCTCCGGCGCCGGGCTCGCCACCCTCGCCGGCGGACTCCAGTCGCATCGCCCCGAGCTGCTCGACGGACTCGGACTGATCGTCGGCATCGACCGGTTCATGTCGGAGGCCCGCGCGGTCACCAACTTCTCCGGCAACGCCGTCGCCACCCTGCTGGTGGGTACCTGGACCAAGACCGTCGACGCCGAGAAGGTCAAGGCCGTGCTCGCCGGTGACGATCCGTTCGACGAGGTCAACATGATCGACCCGCACGAGTTCGACAAGACCCCTGCGGTGTCGACCACGAAGGCCACCGCCTGACACACCTGTTCACCACGGGCCCTGCGGGTAACCTCGAGACCATGTCGATCAGCAAGGGCGACGCGGTTTCCTGGAACACCCCGCAGGGCCCGACCCATGGAAAAGCGACCGAGAAGCGCACCTCGGAGTTCACCTTCGAGGGCCAGAAGTTCAAGGCCAGTGACGACGAGCCGTACTGGATCGTCGAGTCGGACAAGACCGGGTCGAAGGCCGCGCACAAAGAGTCCACGCTGGACAAGAAGTAGCGGGAGGCGACGACCATGGCATCGACGCCGTCCGGGCCTAATCCCTTCGGGGACATCGGCACCGCCAAGTACGTGCAATTGACGACCTACACCAAAGCCGGTGTCGCCAAGCCGGTCCCGATCTGGGCGGCCCTCGACGACAAGGGTGAGCTCTTGATGTGGACGCAGGCGAAGTCGTGGAAGGTCAAGCGGATCGGGAACACCCCCCGGGTCACGCTGGCCACCTGCGACCGCGCAGGCAAGAACGTCGGGCCCGAGATGGAGGCCACCGCGCGCATCCTCGACGACGCGGGCACCGCCCACACCCGTGAGGTCATCAACGCGAAGTACGGCCTCGTCGGCCGTTTCGCGACGACGGCGAGCAGCCTGTTCAAGGGCAAGAGTTCCACCGTCGGTATCGCGGTCACCGCGCCGCGCTGACCGCCACCACGCCGGTGTGATGGCGGTCGTCGCGGACGACGACCGAGCACCGGCGGTCAGATCCGGTCGAGGAGCACCGCCGCGTTGTGACCGCCCATGCCCAGCGAGGTCTTGATCGTCACGCCCTCCTCCATCGGGGTCAGACCGTCGAGCAGACGAGGATGAGCCGCCGACACGTGCGGTGACGCCGGGATGACGCCGGTGTCGTAACCGATCGCCGCCACTGCGAGTTCGACCGCAGCCGCAGCCCCCTGGCAGTGCCCGACCAGCGGTTTGACCGAGTAGACCTGCGGGGCGTCGGCGAAGATCTCGGCCAGGATCGCGGTCTCGGCCGCCGTGCACTGAGCGGTGCCCGGACCGTGCGCGTTCATGTACCGGACCGCACCGGGATCGACGCCCGCGACCTCGAGTGCCGAGCGCACGCACCCGAACACCTGCTCGTGGGACGGATCGATCGACACCACGTGGAACGCGTCGTGACTCATCGCCCCGCCGAGGATCCGGGCGTAGGAGTCGCTGTCCTGGTTCGAGATGACCATCGCCACCGACGCCTCACCGAGGCCGAACCCGCGACTTCCCTCCTGGAACGGGCGTGAGGCGTCGAGCGGGTCGCTGTCACCCACCGCGACGCCCATCCGGATGAAGCCCTCGATGGTGTCCGGCGTCAACGACAGGTCGGTCGAGATGAGGACGACGTCGTCGACGATGCCCGCGTCGAGCCACATCTTCGCGGTGATCATGCCCGCGTTGCCCGACGAACACATCGACGCCACCGACATCGACGGACCGTGGAACCCGAACTCCTTCATCATCAGCGAGATCGACGTCGACGGCATCTGGGTGATGAATCCGCGCGCGGTGTGCGTGGAGCGGTCACTGCGGTGGAACGTCCGCCACGCCTCCACCTCGGGATAGACCGTCGCGTGCAGCACGCCGACCCGTGCCCCCGCCCGCCATCCGCGCGCACGGGCGTCGGCGACCGCCTCCCTGGCCGCGGTCCGCAGGGCGCGGGTGAACAGGCTGTCACCGTCACGGGCGTCTCCCCCGTCCGGGACCCGCGCGACCCAGGCCTCGTCGCATCCGTCCGCCCCCAGGCCGCCGGACAGTTGGGCCGCCGGTTTACCGCTGAGCAACCCGTCCCACAGATCGGTACGCGACCACCCGTACCCGGTGACCGCACCCACCCCTGCAATCTGGGTTGCAGAACGTGCATTGTGCTCGCTGATTGCAATTCGAGATGTCACTTCGTTAACCTGCTTTCCCTCTTGACGATTCGGGATGAACCGTCCCCTGTCGATTAAGGGCGGTGGACGGGGCAATGGCCACCGCAGCTCCCCCGATTCGGCGAAAAATGTTTCAATCGACACCAGAACGCGCCGTATGCGGTGCCCGAGCGGACTGGGGTCGTCGAATGGACGCGGAACGCGAACGCGAGGTCGACGACCTCTCCTCGATCACCGACCGGTCCTACGGGCGACTCGTCGACTACCCGGACGCGGTCTGCGTGCACTCCGACGGCATCGTGGTCGCGATCAACACCGCGGGCGTCGCATGGGCGGGTGCGGCCGCCGACAGCGAGATCATCGGCCGCCCGATCACCGACTTCGTCCACCCCGACTCGGTGTCGGCCATGCTCGAGCGGATCGCGGTCCTGGCGCAGCAGGGCGACTCGTCGGAGCCGTCCGAAGCCACGATGGTCCGGGTGGACGGCACCCTGATCGACGTCGAGGCGACCTCCATCCGCGTCACCTGGGACGATCGCCCGGCCTACCTCGTCATCCTGCGGGACGTCGCCGCGCGGGTCGCGGTCCGCGACGCCCTCCGGTATCAGGAGGCGGTCGTCAACCACGTGACCGACGCCGTCATCGCCATCTCCGACGACGGCCGGATCGCGAGCTGGAATCCCGCCGCCGCAGCCATCTACCGACGCCCCATCATCGAGGTGATCGGGGCACCGATCGACGACGCCCTCGGTGTCGACTTCGACGCCCGCGCGATCGTGGCCGCCGGCGGCACCTCGGCGCAGACACACCGCGCGGCCAACGGACGTGAACTGGCGATCTCGGTGGCGGTCACCGCGGTCGACGACGGATTCGTCGTCATCTGCTCGGACAAGACCGCGCTGGCGCAGGCCGAGCGGTACTTCCGCACAGTCGTCGACTCGATCGCCGAGGGCATCATCGTCGTGGACCGTTCCGGCAAGGTGACCACCGCGAACCCGGCGGCCAAGGCCATCACCGGCGTGGACCTGCCCGTCGGGGACGGTGACGACGCGACGATGTTCCTCGATTTCGAGGTGTTCGACCACGAGGGCCGGGCACTGGCCGAGGAAGGACACCCCATCTGTCAGGTCATGGAGACCGGGATACCGATGGCCGGTGTCGTGTTGGGTGTGGACCTGCCGTCGGGGCGTCGCGTCTGGCTCTCGACGAGTGTCCGGCTGATGGATCCCGGGTCGCCGTCCACCTCGTCGGCGGTCTGCTCGTTCACCGACATCTCCGAGCAACAGACCATCCGGGCCGATCTCGAGTTCGCGGCCACCCATGACTCGCTGACCGCACTGCCCAACCGCGGCTCGGTCGTCTCCCACCTCGGCGAGGCCCTGGCGGCCATCCCGCGTGCCGGGTCGGTGGCGGCGCTGTTCATCGACCTCGACCGCCTCAAACTCATCAACGACTCCCTGGGCCACAGCGCCGGCGACCGCGTTCTGCAGGTCGCGGCGCGACGGCTGAAGTCGTTGGTGTCGGGATCGGATCTCGTCGGCCGGGTCGGGGGCGACGAGTTCGTCGCCATCGTCTTCGACCGTCCCGACCGCGCGGCCATCGAGCAACTGGCCGACGAGTTGCACCGCACGCTGCGCAAGCCGTTCGTCGTCGACGGGGAACTGGTCGACATCGGCGCCAGCATCGGGGTGGCCCTGATCGGTGAACGTGACATCCGCACCGCCGACGACATCCTGCGTGACGCCGACATCGCGATGTACGCGGCCAAGACCGAGGGACGCGGCCGCACCCAGTTCTACGTGCCCGGTCTGCGCGAACGCATGCGCATCCGGATGCGGTCAATCGGGTAGCGAGTGCCGTCCGGGGACTGATCGGGGCGCTGCGGAGTCCTGCGGCGGCACTGGCGGCGACGCGGTCGTCGGAGGGGGCGGCGGGAGAACCGGTCGGTGCCCGCGCTTGCCGTCCGGGCGTTCGTGACGGTGCACCAGTGCGACCGCGATGGCCGTGGTGAGCGGCACCGACAACGCGATCGCGATACCGCCGACGAACGAACGGGCCAGTTCGACCGCGACGGTGTCGGTGGTGGCGAGATTCGAGAACGACTGTCCGGCCACCGAGAACAGCAGCAGCAGCGGTAGCGCGCTGCCCGCGTAGGCGAACACGAGTGTGTACACGGTGCTGGCGATGTGGTCGCGGCCAACGCGCATCGCGGCCGCGAACGACGCCCTCCTCGACCGACCACCGCCCGCGAGCTCGAACACCGCCGACGCCTGGGTGATGGTGACGTCGTTGAGGACGCCGAGGGCGCCGATGATGAAGCCCGCCAACAGGATCCCGTTGGTCGAGATGCCGTTCTGATAGACCTGGAGGTTGGTGGTCTGCTCACCGGACAGCCCGGTGATGTGCATGGTCTGCACCGACAGATAGGACAGCACCGCCGCGACCCCGAGCGACGCCAGAGTCCCCAACAGGGCGGCGCTGGTCCGCAGACTCACCCCGTGCGCCAGGTAGATGACGATCAGCAGGATCGCCGCCGACGACGTGATGGCCACGGCCACCGGCGATTTGCCGTCGAGGATGGCCGGGAGGGTGAAACCGAGCAGGATCACGAACGCGATGACCAGACCGATGACCGACCGCAGGCCGCGCCACGCCGCCACCAAAACGATGGCCGCGACGAACAGCAGCGCCCAGACGATGGTCGACGTCCCGCGGCTGTAGTCGTAGAACGCGTAGGACGCCGTCCCGTCGGATCCCGGCGACACGACGAGTCGGATCTTGTCGCCCAGATCCAGCGACGGTTGGCCGGGTTGCACCTGGTCGAGCTGCGACGCCGACAGGTTCTGCGGCACCGCCCCCGGCGCGGTCCCCGACTGGGCACGGTTGGTGGGCACCTCGACGAGGGTGTTGGCGTCGGTGTCCTTACCGGAGGTGATGCGCACGGTGCTCTGGATGCACGGACCGTCATCGGTCGGAGTGACCTGCGCGGCGCCGCCGAACACCGTGCCGGCCTGCCGGTTGAGGCACGCCGACCGGGTCTGGGCGATCACCGTGCCGGTGGCCGTGGCCAGACGACCGTCGGGGGCCGAGGACTGGAACTGCACCGGCACCTCGTGCTGGCGGTGCGCCGGCCACAGCACGATCGCGCCGACCACGACGGCCACCGCGGCGGCGATGATCAGTCCGACCACGACGCGGGCGACGGTGGGTTGCATGTGCACGCGGATCGCCGACGGGCTGTGCGTATGACCGTGTCCGGCGACCCGATCGTGTGGGTGGTCGTCGCGCGGATCGCCAGGCTCGCTCACCCGGCACACTCTATGCGGCAAACGCCGACCGGAACGGTGCGCGGAGGGCCATCATGGAACGGTGATCGATGAGCTGCAGGACGAGGCGGCGGCGCTGCTCGCGGCGGGTGAATGGACCCACGCGCTCGCCGAGTTCTCCGTCCTGCGCGAGATCCGCTCGCGACGCGACGGTCCGTACTCGCTGATGTACCTGTCCAACCTGCACGACTCGATCCGCTGCATGTGTCAGTTGGAGCTGTGGTCGGACTCCGAGCCGCTGTGCCGCGAGCTGTACGGCAAGTACCGGCGCACCCATGGCCCCGGCGAGGCCGACACGGTCGACGCCGCCAAGCGCTACGCCTGGGCCCTGGTGCAGCTGGACAAGACCGATCCGGCCGTCGCGCTCTACCTTGCGACCGCCGATGCGCTGTGGACCACCGGCGACCGTGCCGGTTCACTCGCGCTGCTGGGTGCCGCGGTGGTGCACCGACAGAACGACGAGTCCGGCGCGGCGACGACTCTGATGTTCGACGGACTGTGCAACGGACCGGATCTGCAGACCGCCGCCGTGTTGCTCGCGGCCGGTCTACCCGCGCCCGACGGGTCGCTCACGATGGACGGTCTGCGCCTGATCCGCTGACACCGCGAGCGCTCAGCAACACCATCCCGGTGCTCGCCGTGGTGCCGAATCCGTGCTTCTCGTAGAGCCGCCGCCCAGTCGGATCGGCCATCAGCGTGATGTAGGGACCCTCCGGTGCGGCGGCGACGATCGTGTCGACCAGCCAGGTCAGCACCCGATCTCCGAGACCGCGCCGCTGATGGTCGGGCAGGGTGGCCATGTCGACGATGTGGAAGTACCACCCACCGTCACCGATCACCCGCCCCATCGCGACGACCTCGCCGCCGGGCTCGTGCACGATGTGAGCTCCCGCCCAGGCGTTGGCCAGTGCGGGAGCGCCCTGCTCCTCCGACACCGGCGTCAGCCCCGACTCCGCGCGCAGCCGGCGGTAGTCGGACAACTCCGGGAGGTGCGGGACGAGGCGGTAGTCGCTCATGGCGCCGACCGTATCCACCGACACCGACCGTTTTGCGCTTGCCCGGGCGAACGGGATTGGATGAACAGCGTGTCCACCGCCTCGTCAGTCCCCACCGAACGGACCGCCGCCGTCTCCGCCGGCCGCGGTCGGTGGTGGGGCGTGGCCGCCGCGATCTTCGCCATCGCCTGGGGTGGCAACGAGTTCACCCCTCTTCTGGTCATGTACAAGAACAGCCACGGCCTGTCCGGTCCGGTCGTCGACGCCCTGCTCTTCGCCTACGTCGTCGGCATCGTCCCGGCGTTGATGATCGGCGGTCCGCTGTCCGACCGGTTCGGCCGCGCGCCGCTGATGCGTCCGGCGCCGGTCATCGCCGCACTCGGGTCGATCATCCTGGCGGTCGGCGCCGATCACGTGTCGCTGCTGGTCATCGGCCGTATCTGCAGTGGTGTCGCGCTCGGGCTCGCCATGGCGGTCGGCAGCAGCTGGATCAAGGAGCTGTCCGGCCCGCCGTTCGAGGCGGCCGGGTCGGCGACGCGTGGTGCCCGCCGCGCCGCGATGAGCCTCACCGCCGGATTCGGCATCGGGGCCGCCGCCGCGGGTGTCCTCGCGCAGTGGGCACCGATCCCCGACTCCCTGGCCTACCTCGTCAACGTCGCCCTCTGCGCGATCGGCGCGATCTGGGTGATGCGACCACCGGAGACGGTGAACCCCAGCACCGCGCCACGCTCGCTGCGTGAGGACCTCACCATCACCGCCGCCGGCCATCGTCGGTTCATCCGCGTCGTCATCCCGGTCGCCCCGTGGGTGTTCGGTGCTGCCGCGGCCGCCTACGCGGTTCTCCCCACCCTCATGGCCCAGAAGGTCGGCGATCTGCAGATCGCCTACGCCGCGTTGGTCACCCTGGTCACGTTGAGCGCGGGGTTCGGTGTCCAGTCGGTCGCCCGACGCATCGACCGCCCCGACCGGGCGCGCAGCTCGGTCACCGCCCTCGTGCTGTTGATCGCCGGGATGGCCATGGGCGCCTGGGCGTCGACCGTGCTCAACCCGTGGCTCACCCTCGTCACCGGTGCCGTTCTCGGCTGCGGCTACGGCATGGCGCTCGTGGCGGGACTCGCCGAGGTCGGTCGCATCGCCGAACCGGCCGACCTGGCCGGTCTGACCGCGGTCTTCTACTCGCTGACCTACCTCGGCTTCGCCGCCCCGGTGGTCCTCGCGCTCGTGCACGACGCGGTACCCGCGCTCACCTACCCGGTGTTGTTCGGGTTCGGCGTGGTGCTGGCCATCGCGTCGCTGGTGGCGGTGCTGACCCAGTACCGGGTCAGTGAGACGGCCGACGAACCGGTTAGGACAGGATGAGCCGGTGACGGCGATCCTCTACTTCTTCACCCTCGACGACGACGGGCACTATCTGCCGTCCACCTACGCCCTCGGACGGTGGGCGCCGGACATGCTCAACGGTCCCGCGGTGTGCGCGGCGGTCGCCCGGTCCCTCGAGATCGACTTCGGGCTCGACGACTTCGTGCCGGCCCGCATCACGATCGACCTCTTCAAGGCCGCGCGCAATGCACCCCTTCAGGTGCGCACACGCGAGGTCCGGTCCGGGCGTCGCATCCACATCAGCGAGGCCGACGTCTGCCAGGGCGACACGGTGGTCGCGCAGGCGACACTGGTGCAGCTCCGTCGGGCGGCCGCGCCGCCCGGACAGGAATGGCACTCGCAGCACCCGTTCGATCCGCCGGAGTCCGAGGGGCACCGACGGTGGTACGGCAGCACCGACGCCGGCTGGACCCAGACCATGGGCGATCATCAGAACGGCAGCCGAAAGCAGCTGTGGGCGAAGAGCATCCCTGCAGTCCTCGATGTCGAGAACACGCCGTTCGTACAGCTCGTGATGGCCGCCGAGGCGACCAGTCTGGTCACCAACTGGGGCTCCGACGGGATCGGCTACATCAACTGCGATCTCACCGTTGCCATCTCGCGGTTGCCCGCGGGTGAACGGATCGGCCTCACCGCCGACACCCACATCACCTCCGACGGGATCGCGATCGGCACCGCGACCCTGTTCGATCACCTGGGCCCACTCGGCACCGGCATGGTGACCGCGCTGAGCAACGCCGCCGCGCAGATCGATTTCAGCGGGCACTAGAAGCACCACAGAGCAGACCGACGACACCGGGAGCGCGACATGGAGAACATCGACATCGGCAACGGCGTCACCCTCGGGGTGGAACGCGCCGGGTCCGGCCCGGCGGTGCTGCTGGTCGGCGGTCTGGGGCAACCCGCAGGCGTGTGGGAGTTCACCGGCGTGAGCGGCGCACTGGTCGACGCCGGCTTCGAGGTCATCTCCTACAGCGCCCGCGGTGTCGCGCCGTCGTCCGCTCCGGAGCCGCCCTACACGGTCGACGATCTGGCCTTCGACGCCCAATGCCTCCTGCAGACACTGGGTCTCGAGGACACCATCGTCGTCGCGTACTCCATGGGCTGTTACACGACGCAGGCCCTCGTGCGCAGGCAGCCGGGGATCGTGCGTGCGGCGGTACTGCTCGCCGGGTTGCAGCCGTCTCCGATCGGGGAACTGGTCGGACGCATGGAACTCGGCCTGCTCGACAAGTACGGCGAGATCCCCGCCGACGTCATGGTCTTCGAGCAGTTGATGACCACGCTGCAGCCCGCACTGCTGCAGGACCCCGCCTCGGTGGTCGGATGGGAGCAGGTGCTGGGCGCGAGCTCGGAGGTCTGGACGAACGACGCGGGTATGAGAGGTCAACTGCAGGCGTCGTATTCGTGGATCACCGCGAACGAACCACTACCCGAACACCTCGAGGCCTTCGACCCACCCGCCCTGGTGCTGGCGTTCGAGCACGACCTGTTCTTCCCGCCGCAAGGCTGCCGCGCCGCGGCGTCGAAGATGCCGAACGCCGAGTACGCGCAGATCGACGGAGTCGCCCACGGCGGTCTGTTCGCCGGTCAGACCGACACGGTCGCCCGGATCACCGCCTTCTGCCGCGACCACCGCTGATCGGCGGTCCTCACGGCTCGATCGCGACGCCGTCCCACTCGTGGTCGTGCATGAACGCCTCGGCGAGGCCGACGCGGTACTTGAAACACATGCGGGCGATGTCGATGTAGGCGACGACCATCATGAACGCCGGCAACCGATCGCGCCGGTTGGTGATGACGTCGTCGTACGCACGGAAGTCACGGACGAACTCGCGCATGGTGCGGCCGTTGCGCGACGCCTTCGTCCAGCCGTAGAGGCCCATGCCGAACCCGATCATCTTGCGGGTACCCGGATCCGGGGTGATCAACTCCGTCGCCTCACCGGTGAACGCCCTGTCGACGCGGTTGTGTGGCTCGAACAGCATGATGCCGCTGGTGCCGCGCGGATTGCACTCGATGGTGAACAGGTTCCCCTCGGAGTCCTCGATGAAGTCGAAGCCGACCTGACCGGTGAAGTTCAGCTGCTTCACGAATGAGGTGATCCAGTCGAGTATCCCGGCGTGCTCGATCGCGTCGAAAGCGATGCAGGAGCGGCCGTCGATCGCGTATCCGACGGGATACAGGGTGTGGGCCAACACTTCTCCGTCGCGGCACACCGAGTAGGAGCAGTAGGGCGTGCCCTTCATCCACTCCTGCGCGATCCAGGGATTCGTGGGCGAGAACTCGATGTCGGTGGGCAGGTCACCCGGGGTGACCTTGTAGACCTTCTGCGACCCGCGGGAGTAGCACTCCTTGAGGGCGAAGGGGGTGTCGAAGTCGAGAGCCTCGAGGTCGTCCTGGCTGCGAACCTGCGCGAACTTGAGGGTCGGGATGCCGCGCTCGGCGAGCACCCGCTGGAACTCGAACTTGTTGTGCAGGTTGTTCTCCACCTCGAAGTCGGAGAGGAACAGCTCGCAGGTGTCGGGGAAATCGGCGCGCAGCATCGCGATGATGTCGGTTTCCTCGTGGACCGGGATGAGGAGATCGATCTCGCGCTCGGTGACGATCCGCGCCAGTTCGCGGCAATACGCGCGCGGTTCGAACGTGGGTGACGGGACCTTCACGAAGGCCGAGGTCGCGTTGGAGAACCGGGACACGGGAAGACCGATGCTGTCGACCACGGTGACGTCGTGGCCGGCCGCGGACATCAGCCGTGCGAGATCAAGGGTGAGAAACGACCGGGCAAACGTGATCAGGACACGTTTGCTCCCTGGGGCTGACATGGGACTCCATTACTCTCACACCGAGATCAAGGACAGAATCTCAACATGGTAGCTTAACCAACGGTCAGGCACGGTTTCACCGGATCAGCCTGCGCGCGGCCCCATTCGGGGCGCGAACCGGTCGCGGAGGTGTCCACGTGTTCGTCATAGGCATCGTGTTCGCCTCGCTCGCCGCCCTGGGCTACGGCCTCTCGTCCGTTTTGCGTGCTCTCGGCGCACGCCGTGCCGCGGTCACCGCCCGCGACGCCGGTGGCGCACCGGGCACCACCGCGGCCGGCGGCCCGTCGATCCAGTCGACCGCGGCCACCCTGCGCGACCCGGCTTTCCTGGTCGGCACCGCGCTCGTCGTGCTCGGGTTCGGCGGCGGCGCCATCGCGGCGCGCTTCCTCCCCCTGTTCCTGTCGCAGACCATCGTCTCGGCCAACCTCATCGTCACCGCGCTGCTCGGCACCGCGGTGCTCGGCATCCGGCTACACACCCGCGACTGGATCGCGATCAGCGCGGTCATCGCCTCGCTGTGCATGCTCGGCTTCTCCTCCGCGCGCCACCCGACCGAGGGTGCGGAGTCCTTCGCGTTCCACTGGGGGCTGTTCGGGGCGACGGTCGCCATCGCCGCCGCCGCGGTCTACGCCATCTACCGACTCGGACCGCGCGGGTCGATCATCGGCGGCGCCGCGGCCGGCCTGCTGTTCGGCATCATCGCCATCGCCGTGCGCATCCTGGGCGGTATCGACCCGTTCGATCCCGTCACTTTGCTCACCGATCCGGCCGCGTGGACGATCGCCATCGCCGGCGCGATCGGCTTCTACGTCCACACCGTCGCCCTGCAGTTGGGCGCGGTCAACGGCGTGACCGCCGTACTGGTCGTCGGCGAGACCGCCGCCCCCGGGATCATCGGGGTGCTGTTCCTCGGTGACGAGGCCGAGCCGGGTCTCGGCTGGCTCGCCATCGTCGGGTTCATCGGCGCCGTCATCGGTGCCATCGCGGTCGCGTACTACGGGTCCAGCGAGGCCGACCACTTCGGGGAGGCGCCACCGACCGAGGGAGGGTGGCGCCGCCGCCCGAAGCAGCGCACGGACTCGGCCCAGGCCGGCCCGTCGGCCTAGGTCCGACTCACCCGCCGAGGATCGACCGCATCCGCGCGATCTCGGACTGCTGGGCCGCGACGATGTCGGTGGCCAGCGCCTTCGAGTCCCTATCGGTGCCGTCGGCCAGCTCGGTCCGCGCCATCGCGATCGCCCCGGTGTGGTGCTCGATCATCATCGACAGCCACTTGCGGTCGAATTCGGGACCGGCCAGACCTGCGAGCCCCGCCATGTCGGAGGCGCTCATCATCCCGGCCATCGATCCTTCGCTGTGGTCCATCGCGCTGTGGTCCATCGCGCTGTGGTCTCCGGACGAGTCGTCGGGCACCGTCTCACCCCAGGAACGCAGCCGTCCGACGAGCTCGTCGATCTCCGGGCCCTGTCCGGCGGCGATCTGCGTGGCGAGCTGTCCGACCCGCGGGTCGGACGACCGGGTGGGCGCCAGTTCCGCCATCTCCACGGCCTGACGGTGGTGCGGGATCATGTCGCGCGAGAAGGTCACGTCAGCGGCGTTGTGGACGGTCGCGGCGGACGAAGCCGCCGAGGTGGGTGTGGCGGTGGTGGTGCCGTCGGTCGCGCAGGCGGTCGCCGACATCACGGCGGCAGCGGCGAAAACCACGCCCGCGACACGCAGGCGGCAGGGACGGGCAACGGTTGTGGTGACACGAGGAAACATCAGAACTCCTGTGGGGTGATCGTTCTCGTCGTACGACGAGCTGAAGGGGATCGTGGTGGCACGATCTCCTCAGCGACGGATCACCGACAGTTCCAGATGGTCGGGGATGGCCCACGGGGGTGATCGGCCCAGCCGCTCGCCGCGCCGGGCCAGTCGGATCACGGCGGCGATGGCGAGCGGCGCGGTGGCGAGGACCAGCCCGACCGCGACCGTCAGGAACACCGCGTCGGCGCGGACGAAGACACAGGCGTGATCACCCATCAGGCAGTCGGCGGACGCCGCTGCGTGCTCGGTCGCCGAGCCCATCGCGGCCGACATCGTCGCGCTGTGCACCGCGTGCGGATCCGGCGATGCGGTCGCGGTCACCGACCCGCCGGACAGGCAGGCGACCATCACGATGTGCATCACCGCGACCGAGAGCGCGAGCAGGCCCGACACCGCGGCGTTGGGCCGCGGTTGTCGATATCGGCCGGTGATCACGCGGCCGAGGATACCCCCGTGGCGTATGTCGACTCGGGCTCGGCGCCCTTCCTGCCGCGTCTGCGCAGGTACAGGTACTGCACCGCGATGACGGCCGCCGCCAGCCCCCAGCCGGCGATGATGTCGAACACGTAGTGCTCACCGGTGTAGACGAGCGTGAACGCCATGACGACCGCGTAACCGAGGAACAGCGTTCGCCCCAGCGCGCGGACGCGCGGCCACATGAACAATGCGAGCAGCATGGTCAGGCCCGCGTGCAGCGACGGGATGGCGGCAACCAGGTTGGCCTTGGACTGCCCCACCGAGATCAGGGTCGAGGCGGCGCGGATGTCGAGCACCTCCCAGCCGCGGGCCGAGATGCGCTCCACGTACGGCTGCGCGCCGGGATGGGTGGTGGTGACCGGTCCGAGGAGTCCACCGGAGGCGTCCGGGATCTCGGTGTACATGCAGTCGGGGTCGCGCGGGTGGTCGGCGACCTGCTCGGCCGAACAGCGTGCGGCGGCCCACGGCGGAGCCCCGGGGACCAGCGTGTAGACGACGAGCGCGAGGAACGTCGTGGCCACGAAGGCGACGGCGTAGCGGCGCCAGGCCGAGCGGTCCCTGAGCCACAGCACGCCGGCCACCACGTAGGGCACGACGAAGTACGAGATGTAGACGACGCTGGTGAAGACCTCCCACCAGGGCGGTGAGGCCATCTTGATGTGGCCCTGCAGCCACACCGTGGGGTTGACCCCGAACAGGGCGTGGTCGGCGTCGACGGCGAGGTGCCAGTGCGTGGGCATCCCCATCCACTGGGCGACGTTGCGGGTGAGGTCGTAGAGCATCAGGATCCCGACGAACGGCAGCCAGTCGACGAGGACGGTGATGACCTGTCGGCGACCGATGCTCGCGGCGGCCAGCCCCAGGCACATCCAGAGGATCAGCCGGGTGCGGTCGAACGCCAGGCCGACCTCGATGAACTGCCAGACGAGGACGGCGAGCCACACGGTCAGGGCGAGGTACCGCCACATCCGGAGGTTGCGCAGCAGCGAGCGGCTGCCCTGATGGTCGTCGGTCGGCGACTCCGGTACGTCGACCGCGGCTGATCCGTCCGGCGTGGATGCCGTCCCCCCGGACGACCGGTCGGCCTCGGAAATCGTCACGCAACACCCTTCACCGCGAAAGCCGGTTGTCCACTTTTGTTAAACCATAGTTTGTCCGACGTTCGGCGCCCCGTCATTTCGAGGGCCGTGGCTACGATCGGTTGATGGCCGTCACCCTCGTCGACCGCGCCGCAGGTGGCGTGAGCCGCCTCTTCCGGACCCACCCGACCCACGACGTCCCCGACGGGTCGATGGTCGATCTTCCCGGCCGCGGGAAGACGTTTGTCACCGACTCCGACCCCACCGGGACCAAGCCGCCCATCGTCCTGCTGCATGCGGTCGTGACGACAGGTCTGCTGTCCTGGTACTCGGTGATCCCGGCGCTGAGCGAGTCGTTCCGGGTGATCACCATGGACCAGCGGTGGCACGGCAGGGGGATCCGATCCCACCACTTCCGTCTGACCGACTGCGCCGACGACGTCGTCGCACTGGCCGATGTCCTGGGCATCGAGAAGTTTCTCGTCGGCGGGTTCTCGATGGGCGGCGGCACCTCGCAGCTCACCTGGCGCGCACATCCCGACCGCGTGCGCGGCTTGGTCCTGGCCTCGACCGGCCCCTACTTCGGGACCTCGACGACCGGCCGCCTCGCCATCGACCGGTTGGTCAACGTGGTCGCCACCAAGTTCACCGCCCCGGTGCGATCGCTGCGCGGACACGTGCTCGACGAGCGCGGGTTGTCCGACGGGGCCTGGGCTCTCCGGCAGGTGCGGTCGACGCGGTTGTCGCACATCAGCGAGATCGGCTACGAGCTCGGCAGGTTCGACTCACGCCCGTGGTTGCGGGAGATCGATGTCCCCACCGCGGTCTGTGTCACCACACGCGATCGCGTCATACCGATCGCGCGACAGCAACTCCTGGTCGACGGGATCCCCGGCGCCCGGCGTTTCGACGTCGCCGCGGGTCACGCCTGCTGCGTCCTGGAGGCCGACGTGTTCAACCCGGAGTTCGTCGCGGCGTGCACCTGGGTCGATGAGGCTGCGCGCGGCACCACTTCCTGACCACCCGGCCCGCTCGACGGGTTGTTTCGGCACGCTCGACGGGTTGTTTCGGCCCGCTCGGCGCCCTCAGGCGTCGCAGGCCTCAAGCAACGCCTTGATGTCGTCCTCGATGGCGCGCATCAGCGGCCACGCGTCGGGCATCTGCTCCTTGCAGGCGATGGCGCCGATGTTGAGCTGTCCGTCGCACGAGAAGACGGTGATGTTGAGTCCCATCCCGTGCATCACCGGACCGAGCGGGAACAGCCCCTTGATGCGGGACCCGAGGAAGTACAGCGGGAAGGCCGGGCCGGGCACATTGGAGATGATCACGTTGACCACGGCCGGATGTCGTTCGGCGAGATCGTAGTTCGCGTAGACGCGCATCGCGGCGTTGAGTGTGTTCGGCGGGATCAGCTGCGCCCACCCGCGCAGCAGGCTGGCGTCGAGCGATTTGTGGTGCGACTTCGCCCTGGTCGACGATTCCCGCACCGCGTCGATGCGCTCGACCGCGTCGTCGAGATCGGTGGGCAGCCGCATCATCATCGCGGTGACCTTGTTGGTGCCCTGCACCACCAGCTTGTCGTCGTCGCCCTCGTCGTGGGTCGAGACCGGGACGGCGGCGATGAGGCCGCGGTCGGGCAGATCGTCGGTGTCGGCCAGATACTTTCGCAGTCCACCCGCGCAGACCGCCATCACCACGTCGTTGAGCTTGACGTCGAAGTGACTCTTGATCCGCTTGACGTCATCCAACGACACCTGCGTGAACGCGATGGAACGATGCGGGGTGATGGTGCCGTTGAAGGCGACACGGGGAGCGCTGAACGGCGTGGGCATCGCCTCGTCGTTACGGGACCTGTTGAACCACTGGAACGGGACCGCCACCGTCTGCGGCAGCAACCGGGCGACCGAGATCGGCCTGCGGATGGTGAAGTTGACCAGGCCGTCGGCCACCAGCCCCGCGAACGAGGAGCCGCCCGCGGACTTGCCGATCATCTGCTCGTCGAGCTCGGGATTCTCCGGGGTCAGCGAGCACAGCTGGTTGAGCAGGTCGGCCGCCGAGACTCCGTCGACGGACGCGTGGTGCATGCGCAGCATGATCGCGACGTTGTCGTCGGCGCGCCCTTCGATGACCCAGATCTCCCACAGGGGCTTGCTGCGATCGAGGGGGACACCGGCGATGTGCGAGCAGAACTCGGCCAGCTCGGCGTCACTGCCCGGCGACGGGAGCGCCACCCGGTGCACGTGACGCTCGATGTCGAAGGACCGGTCCTCGATCCAGACCGGATGGTCGATGTTGAGGAACGAGTCGTGCAGCTTGCGACGGAACGTCGGCATGGCCGTGATCCGCCTGCTCATCTCCGTGCGCAGTCGCTCGAAGGAGTAGCCCCCGATCATGGTGCTGGGGTCGATCTCGATGATCCCGACGACCTGCATCAGCATCGACCGTGACTCCAGGTACAGGAACGACGCGTCCAGACCACTCAACCGCTCCATAGTGCTGCCCTCTCCCGCGACTGTGCTTCCACTCTGGACTACTCCTATCGTGGACGGCATGCGATTGGGAGCACACGTACGCGAAGACGCCGATCCGATCGGGACCGCCGAGGCGATGGGGGCGGATCTGCTGCAGATGTTCGTCACCGATCCACAGGACCGGAAGATGCCCAAGCCCGCACCGCACCCCGACGCCGAGCGCATCCGTTCCTCGCCGATCGACGTCGTCGTGCACTCGTCGTACATCATCAACGTCGCGAGCCTGAACAACCGGCTGCGGATGCCGTCGCGCAAGGCGGTCGAACAGCAGGCCGCCGCGGCGGCGGAGATCGGCGCCTTCGGCCTGGTCGTCCACGGCGGACATCTCGGCGACGGTGACGACGACGCCCAGGGCTTCGAGAACTGGGCGAAACTCTTCGAGCGGCAGGCCGACAAGGGCGGCTTCGGCGTCCCGATCCTCATCGAGAACACCGCGGGCGGCGACCACGCGATGGCCCGCACCCTCGAGTCCATCGAACGTCTCTGGGACGCCGTCGGCGGATTCGATCAGGCCGGCTTCTGCCTCGACACGTGCCACGCCTGGGCGGGCGGCGAGGATCTCGTCGGGCTGGTCGAACGCATCAAGAACATCACCGGCCGAATCGACCTGATTCATCTGAACAATTCACGCGACGAATTCGATTCGGGGCGCGACCGGCACGCAAATCTCGAATCGGGACACATCGACGCCGACGTGCTCGTGGAGATCGTGCGGGCCGTTGGGGCGCCGGTGATCCTCGAGACCCCGTCCGAGGGCGTGGCCGATGACCTGGCATATCTCCGCTCAGCGCTCTCCTGAGCGGTGGCCGACGAGCCCAGGTCACAGTCACCTCCCGCTATGGCGCACATCTCCGAATCGTGAGTTGTTCCGAGGCGGATCCGAAGGTATATTCGGCTTTATTACTGGCGAGTAACTTACTGGAACAACGGCGTGCCCGGGGTTTCGCGTGTGGTCCTCGCTGAAGCAGCCTCGATCCCAGCCCCGCAACAAAGGAACGCCATCATGGGCCATTACAAGAGCAATCTGCGCGACCTGCAGTTCAACCTCTTCGAGCTGTTCCAGCTCGACAAGGTCCTGGAGAGCGGCGACTTCGGCGATCTCGATCACGAGACCGCTGTGGACATGCTCAAGGAGGTGCGCACCCTCGCCGAGGGGCCCATCGCCGAGTCGTTCACCGATTCCGATCGCAACCCGCCCGTCTTCGACCCCGACGAGCACTCCGTCACCCTCCCCGAGCCCTTCAAGAAGTCCTACAAGGCCTTCATGGACGCGGGTTGGGACAAGGTCGGCATCGCCGAGGAGCTCGGCGGCATGCCCGCCCCGCGGTCGCTGTTCTGGGCGATCAGCGAGATGGTCCTCGGCGCCAACCCCGCGCTGTTCATGTACGGCGCCGGCACCGGCTTCGCCGAGATCTTCTGGCGCAACGGCACCGACGAGCAGAAGAAGTGGGCGCAGATCTGTGCCGAGCGCGGCTGGGGCGCCACCATGGTGCTCACCGAGCCCGACGCCGGATCCGACGTCGGCGCGGCCCGCACCAAGGCAGTCCAGCAGGACGACGGCACCTGGCACATCGACGGCGTGAAGCGCTTCATCACCTCCGCCGACCAGGACATGACCGAGAACATCTTCCACCTGGTTCTCGCGCGCCCCGAGGGTGCCCGCGCGGGCACCAAGGGCCTGTCGCTGTTCTTCCTCCCCAAGTTCCACTTCGACCACGAGACCGGCGAGCTGGGCGAGCGCAACGGCGTCTTCGTCACCAACGTCGAACACAAGATGGGTCTGAAGGTCTCGGCCACCTGTGAGGTCACCTTCGGCCAGCACGGCATCCCGGCCAAGGGCTGGCTCGTCGGCGAGGTCCACGACGGCATCGCGCAGATGTTCGACGTCATCGAGCACGCCCGGATGATGGTGGGCACCAAGGCCATCGCCACCCTGTCGGCCGGTTACCTGCAGGCCCTGGACTACGCCAAGCTGCGTATCCAGGGTGCCGACATGACCCAGATGACCGACAAGACCGCACCGCGCGTGTCGATCACCCACCACCCCGACGTACGTCGCGCACTGCTCACGCAGAAGGCGTACGCCGAGGGCCTGCGTGCGGTGTACCTGTTCACCGCGTCGCACCAGGACGAGGCCGCGGCGAAGATCGTCTCCGGCGCCGACAAGGACCTCGCGTTCCGCGTCAACGACCTGCTGCTCCCGATCGTCAAGGGCGTCGGCTCCGAGCGCGCCTACAGCGTCCTCACCGAGTCGCTGCAGACGCTCGGCGGGTCCGGCTTCCTGCAGGACTACCCGATCGAGCAGTACATCCGCGACGCCAAGATCGACTCGCTGTACGAGGGCACCACCGCGATCCAGGCGCAGGACTTCTTCTTCCGAAAGATCATCCGCGACAAGGGCCAGGCCCTGGCCCACATCGCAGGCCAGATCAGCTCGTTCATCGACTCCGAGGCGGGCAACGGTCGCCTCAAGGCCGAGCGCGCGCTGCTCAAGACCGCCCTCGACGACGTCCAGGGCATGGCCGCGACGCTGACCGGCTTCCTCATGGGAGCCCAGGAGGACTCGACCCAGCTCTACAAGGTCGGCCTCGGTTCGGTCCGCTTCCTGCTCTCGGTCGGCGACCTGGTCATCGGCTGGCTCCTGCTCCGTCAGGCCGAGGTCGCACTCGCGGCTCTCGACGCCGGCGCCGAGGGCACCGACAAGCCGTTCTACGAGGGCAAGATCGCGGTCGCGTCGTTCTTCGCGAAGAACATGCTCCCGCAGCTGACCTCCACCAAGGCCATCATCGACAACATCGACAACGATCCGATGGAGCTCGACGAAGCCGCGTTCTGATCTGAACCGGAACACGAAGCGGGCCCGGTCATCACGACCGGGCCCGCTTTCGTCTGCCTGGCTCTGCCAACGCGCTCCCACCGTTCAGACGCGCGCCAACCTGGGCGCGCGTGTGAACGGGCGACGCGCGTTCATGCTGTGTCGGCGGCGAGGTACTCGCGGACGAAATCCTCGAACGATCTCGGTGCTCGCCCGGTGACCCGCTCGACGGTATTGGTGACGCGGTTCTCCGACCCGTCGCGGATGTCGAGGTCGAGTCCCGCCAGGATCGGGGCGTATTCGGCGGGCAGACCGTGCTCGACGTGCAGCGCGGCGAGCTCGTCGACCGTGACCGACCGGTGGGTGACCGGCGTGCCCGTGACTCGCGTGATCACCTCCGCGGCGTCCGTGTAGGTCAGAGTCTGTGGGCCGGTCAGGACGTGCGCACCCACGTGCGGAGTCGGGTCGAGCAGTGCGCGGACACCGACCGCGGCGATGTCGCGCGCGTCGACGAAGGCCACCGGGCCGTCGCCGGTCGACGTGACGATCTCGCCCCGGCGCACGCCGTCGGCGAGGGCCGACTCACCGACGAAGTTCTGCATGAACCACGACGGCCGCAGCACCGTCCACTCCGGCACCAATTGCTGAGCCAGCGTGTGGATCGCGCCGAGACCCGGATCGCCGGCGGACACCGCTGACGCGCTCTGCACGACCACTCGCCGCACTCCTGCGTCATGTGCGGCGTGCAGGAACGGTTCGACGACCACGGCCGGATCGGCAGCGCCGGCGGGCGCGATCAGATACACCGCCGACGTCCCGGTCAGCGCGGACGCCCAGGTGTCGGCGTCGAACCAGTCGAATCGGATCTGCCCTGCCGATCGCGGGCTTCGTGTCGCCCGTCGGGCGCTCACCCCCTCCTCGGCGAGCAGCGCCGACACCGAACTGCCCACGGTCCCGGTCGAACCGAGCACCAGAACGGCGCTCACGCCTGCCCGCCCGCGAGCTGGGCGTCCGCACCCACGATGTCGACGACCGCCGCCGGATTCCAGTAGTCGCGGTAGCGGACTATCGCGTCGTCACGGACGGTGATCACCGCGACGTAGACCACTCGATAGGGTCGGTCGGTCGCGACGACCACGCCGTCCGCGGTGAACTCGACGATGACCACCTCGGGATCGGTGGTCACGTGCACGGTGCGGTCCAGGGAACGGATGTCGAGGATCGACGCGTAGTCGTCGAGGTAGTCGTGCAGTGCGAGGTGTCCCCGCACCGCACGTGTCGCATCGCCCGTCGCCAGCGGGAACTCCATCACCCCGTCCGGGGCGAACATCTCGACGAACGCGTGCATGTCGTGGTCGACGAGAAGGTCAAGGGTCCGATCGATGACGTCAACGGCTCGCATCAGTTACCTCCTGTTGGACGGAACGGTATCGTCCCGACCACGTTAACAGAACGGAACCGTCTCGTCCGTTGCTACGATTCGACGATGATCCGACGCAGTCCCAGCGGAGCCGCCGTCCTGAACGCCGACACCACGGAATCGATCAACCGCGCAGCGATCGAGATGCTGGCCGAGGTCGGCATCGGACGACTCTCGATGGAAGCCGTGGCCAAGCGCGCGGGGGTCGGAAAGAGCGCCCTGTATCGGCGATGGCCCTCGAAGACCGCGATGACGATCGCGGTGCTGTCGGAGTTCAGCGTCGAGCTCGCCGCCACGCCGGACACCGGGTCACTCCGTGCAGACATCCGTGAATCGGTTGAGGCGCTTCGACTCTGGCTCGATCATCCGCTCTTCTCGCGGATCCTCCCCGACCTCGTGGCCGAGTCCGGCCGCGATCCCGAACTCGCCGAACTCCACACGAGGATGATCGGGGTCCCCCGACGAGAACGCGCCGCCGCGATCTTCGCCCGCGCCCGCGAACGCGGCGAGGTCGCCGACGACGCCGACATCGAACTCGCAATGGATCTCCTCGCCGGTCCCGTCTACTGGCGGTCGGCGGTGCGCGCACAGCGCGTGGACGGCGCCTACCTGGACGCGGTGACCGATGCGATCGTGACACTTGTGGCGTCCCCCGAATCCTGACGGTGACGCGCACGCACGCACCGTCGGGTGATGTTCACTCGCAGGCAGAAAAGCGACAATTCAGATACTCCGTTAGCATCGGCAACGTGATTGCCACCCGCTATTCCACGACCGACGGCCGAGGACGCGCCGTGGCCGTGTCGGTGGAACCTCGGTGCGTGACGGTCGAGATCGACGGCGAGCTCGCTGAGATCGCTCGGGTCTCCGGCGACGCCGAACGCCCGGGCGTCCCGATCGGCACACGTGAGAGCGCCGAGTTGAGCCTCATCGCGGACGGGCGGCCGTGTCCACTGACGCTGGGACGGGGCCGCCTGAGCCGCCGTTCCTACCGCGCCCGGTTCGAACTCGACGGGCACACTTACACGTTCGTCCCGGTGTCCGAGGTGGAGAACGCGCTGCGTCGAGGTCGGACCACCCTGGCGCGGTTCCTCGTCGCCGACGACGGTCGCGTGGAGACCTTCGAGGTCGACCGCGAGACCGCGAACTCCCTCGAGACGGCGGCGGGGGTGGCCCTCGCGACCGCCTTCGGGTGCGGCGCGCGCCACGGACTCGAGGCCCTGATCGACGTGGTCACCGGCGGTGTCGCGTGAGAGACCGGCTCATCGATCGCCGGCCGTGATCAGGCCGACCTCGTAGGACAGGACCACCGCCTGGACCCGGTCGCGGAGGTCGAGCTTCATCAGGATCCGACTCACGTGCGTCTTGACGGTCAGCTCGGACACGACGAGGCGCCCGGCGATCTCGGCGTTCGAGAGCCCTCGCGCCACCAGGATCAGCACCTCGCGCTCCCGTGGGGTCAGCATGTCCAGCTCGTCGGGAAACTCTCGCGCCTTGCGCACCGGAGTTGGGCGGGTGAAGTGCTCGAGGAGTCGGCGGGTGGTGCTCGGTGCCACCACCGCATCACCGGAATGCACGTGCGCGATCGCCGAAACCAGGTCTGTCAGCGATGAGTCCTTGAGGAGAAACCCACTCGCGCCCGCCTGCAGCGCAGAGTAGGCGTATTCGTCGTCGTCGAACGTCGTCAGGATCAGGACCCGTGGGCCGCCGCCGGCGCAGATCCGTCGCGTGGCCTCGATTCCGTCTATGGTGGGCATCCGCACATCCATGAGGACGACGTCCGCGTCCACCCGCTCCAGCAGGTCGAGCGCCTCGACACCATCACCCGCCTCGCCGACGACCTCGATGCCGGGTTGCGATCCGAGAGTCATCCGAAAGCCGGTACGGATCAGCTCCTGATCGTCGACCAGGACCACGCGAATCGTCATCTCTCGTCCCCGATCGGCAAGCTCACCACCACCTCGAACCCTCCGACATCGCGGGTGCCGGCGCGCATCGTGCCGCCGTGGACGCGCACTCTCTCGCGCATACCGAGCAGGCCGTGTCCGGTGCCGGTCGCCGCTCCTGAAATCGAGGCGGCAGAGGTGTTCTCGTCCACTTCGGACGCGGCGGCCACGCGACCTCCGTCGTCGGTGACCCGGATCTCCAGCTCGTCGTCGAAGCGCAGGACGACATCCACCCGTGTCACGGCCGGGCCGGCATGCTTGCGCACGTTGGTCAGCGCCTCCTGCACGATTCGATACGCCGCGAGCTCGGTACCTGCCGGTAACGTGCGGACGGCTCCGGCGGTCGCGAGATGGACGGCGACGCCCGGCAGCGACACCGAATCTACGAGTTCGGAGAGCCGCGCCAAGTTCGGTTGCGGCACATCCGAACCCGGCTCGTCGTCTCTGAGCACACCGAGCATCCGTCGCATGTCGGCCAGGGCGTCACGGCCGGTCTTACCGAGATCGCGCAGTGCTCGTTCGGCGGCGGCCGGATCTGTACGCACAGCGTGCGACGCGCCGTCGGCCAACACGACCACGACGCTGAGGCTGTGCGAGACGATGTCATGGATCTCGCGCGCTATCCGGGCCCGCTCCACCTGGGTGGCGATTCGGGCCTGTTCGTCGCGGTCCCACTCCAACTCTGCGGCGCGTGACTCCAGGCCGTCGACGTAGACGCGTCGACGGCCTATCACCGATCCCCACGTCCACGCCGCCACCATGATCGCCCCGACCGTCACCATTCCGATGACCGTCGATCCGGTGGTGCCGATCCCCCATCGAGTCGTCGCGACACAGGTGATCACGATCGCGACGACCGTCGCCGCGAGCGACGTCCGACGCCCACAGTGCGCGGCCACGCCGAACACCGACAGCACCAGCATCACGTCGGCAGGAAGTGGGCCCACGTTCAGCGACAGCTGCACGAGCGCTGCCGCGACGACGCCCAGGAAACTGCCCCGCGGATGGTCGCGATGGACGACGTACGGCGCGCACAACCCGACCGCGATCAGCACTCCCGTGGCAAACGGCACACCGTCGGGGAGATACGCGCCCTGCACCGGCAGGTTGTAGACGAAGACCGCTGCGGCCACCGCACTGTCGACAGCTCTACGGTGTCGTCTCGACCACCCGCGCACCCCGACGCTGCTCATGTCCGATGTCATCGCGCCGCCGATTCTGTCAGCGGATGTCGCGGCGGTCCACCGCCGCGGCCGACGCGATGATGATCGCGGCACCGACGACCACCGCGCCGACAACGATCATGATCACCGCGCCCGCGGTGATGGTGCCGCCGTCGTCGAACGTTCCCGTCCCCAGCCGGGAGGCCCGACCGAGAACCGCGTAGGGCACCAGGGGCACCGCGAGGTCGATCCGCGCGAGAAGCAGCACCACGCCGGCACCGGCACCCACCAATGCCACCGCCACCGGCGCGGCGAACGACGTCACCGACATCGACAGACCGGACTGCAGGGCGGCCACCGGGATGGACGCGACGACGATGATCCCGCCGGCGAGAACGTAGCGAGACGGCATCATGCCGGGGAGTCCGAACATCACCTTTCCCACCACGATCACGCCCAGCAGCAGCACGACCTGCATCGCCGCCGTCAGGGCGACGATCACGGTGACCTTGCTCGTCACGACGTCACGGCTCGACACCTCCCGACCCATCAGCGCATTCCAGTTGCCGCCTCGGTGCTCGACCCGCCACACCAACGACGACAGCACGGCCACACCGACGGCCAGAGGGAACAGGCCGTGGAAGACCACTGTCCGCAGCCACAGCGTGTGCCAGCCGTCCTCGAGTCCCCCGCGTGAGAACACGGTGTTGGCGGCGCCGGTGGCGACGGCCATCATCGGCAAACCCGCGACCACCACCCAACTCGACGATCGCCGCAGCTTGATCAACTCGGCTCGCAGCGAACCCATCACCTCATACCTCCGATCGTGCAGCGCTCGTGACGAAGCAGAACGCCGCGACGCCCACCACTGCGAGTGCGAGCAGACTCAGGTGTGCCGGATGGACCGTGACAAGGGCGCCGTCGACATAGTCGGCGGGCGCTGCAAGGGAGTAGTACCCCCACGGCGTCAGGTGCGACGACCACGTCGGCAGCCCGGAACTCGACGCTGCCAGGAACACGCCCACCACACCGATTCCCATACCCACCAACTGATTCTCGATTCGGGCGGCGAGACAGATGTGGAATGCGAGCACGACCAGACCCACCACCGTGACCGACGCGGTGTACACCGCCCAGCGGCCCAGCGGCGGCGGGGAGGCGATGCCGATGACCGCCCCCAGCGCGATCACCGACGAACTGCAGATCACCGTCGCCGCGATCAGGATCAGGCCGACGGCCGCGAACTTCGCTCGCATCAGCCGCCCCTGGGCGAGGCCCGCGGCGTGCGACAGGAGCCACCCGTTTCCTTGATGCTCGATGTCGACCTGACGACTTGCCAACGCGGCCAGCAGAATGGGTGACACCAGCGGTACCGCCGTCGCCATACCCACCAGCAGCCGCGTCCACGAGTCCCCATCGGGATCGTCGAGCGAATCCACGAAATCAGGTGCGGTCAGCTCGACACAGCTCAACCCGACCACGCCGACCACCATCGCCAGGACAAGCGGGACCACGCGCAGGCGTCGCATCTTCGCGAACTCGTTGACCACCGCGCGCGTCATCACAGGCTCTGTCCCGCGGTCAGGTTCATGAAGACATCCTGAAGCGACATCGTGTCCCGGCGCACTCCGTAGACGTCGATGCCGTCTCCGACCAGACGTGACACCACCTCCGCCGTCGCCGCGCGGTCCAGACCGGATATCCGAACGGTGTGGCCATCGACCTGCGCGCGGTGCCGGCGTGCTGTCACCGCCGCCGCGCGCGCCGGTTCGGAGGTGTCCACCAGTACATCGGGAGACGATCGGTTCACCAGGTCCGCGGGCGTGCCCTGGAAGACCAGGCGCCCGCGGTCGAGAATGCCGAGAACCGTTGCGGTTCGCTCGACCTCGTCGAGCAGGTGGCTGGAGACGAGCACGGTGACACCGCGGTCGGACAACCGACGGAGCAGTTCGCGGATCTCCTCGATACCGGCCGGGTCGAGACCGTTGGTCGGCTCGTCGAGGATCAACAGACGCGGTTCGCGCGCCAGAGCGAGGGCGATACCCAATCGCTGTTTCATCCCGAGCGAGTAGTCACGCACCCGTTTGTCGAGATGCTCGCGAAGTCGCACGGTGTCGACAGCGCGGTCGATCTGGGCGTCGTCGAGATCGAGGAGCCGAGCGATCAACCGCATGTTCTCGGCACCGGTCAGATGCGGGTACGCGGGCGGGGATTCGATCAGCGAGCCGATGTCCGCGAGCAGTTCGCGACGTGTTGATCGCAGCATCGGTCGGTCGGCGATGGTTATCGATCCCGATGTCGGGCGCACCAGCGCCAGCACCATCTTCATGGTCGTCGACTTGCCGGACCCGTTGGGCCCCAGCAGTCCGTACACGCTCCCCTGGGGAACGGACAGATTCACTCCCTCGACCACCGGGTGGCCGCCATAGGACTTGGTCAGATCATGGGTCGTGATCATCTCGGTCATGACTGTCGAGCCTGCCGAACCCCACGACCGATCGAATCCGCCGCGCGGAGTATCTACCTACTCCTCGAGATGTACGCCGCACCGAGTTGAGATCCACCGCGAACGGGTGGCGGGTAGCGTTGCCGTCACGAGCCCTCTGACGACGTAGAAGCCGTTGCACCGGGACCTCCCACTGGTGAAAGGACCCTGCCCATGGCTGCCGGTTCACTCAATTTCGACCGCCGCGGTAGCGGGACCCCGTTGCTGCTGGTCCACGGTCTCGGCGCGAGCTGGGCCTCGTGGTCGCCGATCCTCGATCAGCTCGCGCAACACCGCGACGTGATCAGTATCGATCTCCCCGGGTTCGGTGACACCCCACCTCTGCCGGGTGAGGTGACGATCGCGTCGCTCACCGATGCGGTCTCCGACTTCATCGATGCCCACGGTCTCGCAGGCATCGACACCGTCGGCAGTTCGATGGGTGCGCGCATGGTGCTCGAGCTCGCGCGCCGCGGCGTCGGTGGCGACACCGTCGCGTTGGATCCCGGCGGCTTCTGGAGCCCCGGTGAACTCCGCTTCTTCAGCACCGCACTCAAGGCATCGCTGCCGCTGGTTCTCGGGTTGCAGCCGGTGATGCCCGCGCTCACCGGCAACCCGGTCGGACGCACGGCGTTGCTGACCCAGTTCTCGGCCGCGCCGTGGAAGCTGCCCGCATCGGTGGCCCTGCACGAGATGCGCAGTTTCAAGAAGGCGACGTCGCTGCGCGATGCGCTCGACGCGCTCGTCGACGGTCCACTGCAGGAGGGCGCACCCGCAGGGACCACGCCCGGTCGGGTCACCATCGGATGGGGTCGGCAGGACCGTGTCACGCTGCCCAAGCAGGCGGAACGGGCCCACGCGGCGTTCCCCGGCTCCGAACTGCACTGGTTCGATAAATGCGGCCACTTCCCAATGTGGGATCAGCCGGCCCAGACCGTGGAACTCATCCTGGGCCGGACCGGCTGATCCCGGAGTCGCGCTACCTACTTCGGGGGCATCCGGATGCCGCCGTCGACGCGTACGACCTCGGCGTTCATGTACGAGTTGGTAATGAGCTCGAGCACCATCGAGGCCAGCTCGTCCGGGCTGCCGAGACGGTTCGGGAACAGCACGCTCTGTCCGAGGTGCGCCTTGAACTTCTCGGCGTCCTCGCCCTCGCCGTAGATCGGGGTGTCGATGAGGCCGGGGGCGACGGTGTTGACGCGGATCTTGGCGGCGGCGAGGTCACGGGCCACCGGCAGGGTCATGCCGACGACGCCGCCCTTGGACGACGAGTACGCGACCTGACCGATCTGGCCGTCGAATGCGGCGACGCTGGCCATCGAGACGATGGCACCCTTCTCGCCGGTGGCGGTCTCCTCGCCGCGAGCCATGGCGGTGGCGGCGAGACGGATGCAGTCGAAGGTGCCGATCAGGTTGATCGCGATGACCTTCTTGTAGTTGTCGAGGTTGAACGCCGAGTCGTACTCACCGTCGCGACCGATGGTGCGCTGCGCCGAACCGATGCCCGCCGAGTTGACCAGTGCGCGAAGCGGTCCCAGCTCCAGCGACTTGTCGACAGCGGCCTTGATCTGCTCGGTGTCGGTGACGTCGACGCTGACGAACACGCCGCCGATCTCCTTGGCCAGGGCCTCACCCTTCTCGGCCTGCAGGTCGGCGACGACCACCTTGGCGCCCTTGGCGGCGAGCTGACGGGCGGCGGCTGCGCCGATTCCCGAGGCTCCACCGGTGACGATTGCACTTGCTCCAGTTATGTCCACCACCGCAGCCTACGATCGCGAGCCGCGACGTATCAACCGGTTGTTGAATCCGCCTTCAGTTCTGCGGGCCCGAACTACGGCTTGATCAGCTCGACGAGGTGTCGGCCGGAGATGACGTGCGCGGTCCCCATCTCGAGGCCGGCCCGTTCGGCGATCTCCCGTGTGGATCCGACGCCGGCACGCGCCCACGGGAACCAGGGACCGGCCACGTGCCGCGACTCCACCCGGACGGCGCCACGCCAGACGTTGTGCACGCCTGCGTCGAGTTCGATCACCACGGTGCCGCCCGACGACACGAGTTCACCGGCGCGGGAGACCGTTTCATACGGATCGCCACCGATTCCGATGTTGCCGTCGATGAGCAACGCGTGATGCCAGCGACCTTCGGCGGGCATCCGCTCGAAGATGCTGCGGCGCAGGGCAACTCCCCCGCGACGACGGGTCATGGCGACCGCGCGTTCACTGCGGTCGACACCCAGCGCCGAGACACCGCTCTCGATCAGCTCGCAGACGAGACGACCCGGGCCACAGCCGAGGTCGATGGTGGGTCCGCTGCACAGTCCCGCGACGTGGCGGTCGAACGCGGCGTCGTCCCGGTTGCCGCTGGTTCCCAGCCACCGTGTGACGGGCAGACGGGCGCGCGTGCCGTCGGCGTGCCGCAGCCAGCTGTTCTGCCCGCGCAGGGCGTCGAGGAACGCGTCGTCGAAGTGCGGCCCCTCTTCGGCGGTGGCGTCGGGCTGGAGGTCATCTGGGACGCTCATGGGCGCACCGCCGATCGGAGTTCTGCTGCCGCGGTCGCGAACGCGCTGGTCGGCGCACATTTCTTCGCCACCTCCGGCACGTCTGCGGGATGATCGACATCGGACAACGAGTCGAGGAGGGCGACGGTGGAACCGTCGGCCCGGAGTGCGTCGAGTGTGCGGGCGCCGGTGTCGGGACGGGACATGTGCACCGCGGGCAGCGTCTGCGCCCCGCGTGCACCGACCACTCCGAGACCCCACCACCCGCCGTCGGCGGCCAGGCCCAGCGCGGCATCGTGGACGCCGAGAGCGTCGAAACCGCTGGTCAACAGGGTGACGGTCAGCTGCGGGGTGTCCATACCGACCTGCATGACCGCGCCGCCGTCGACCACCTCGGCGGCATCGACGTGCGCGCGGTGCAGACGATCGCCGAGGGTGTCGCCGAACTGCCCGATCACCGTCGTGCGGGCGAGCCGGGCCGCGATGCCCTCGGCGTCGATGGCGACGTCGAGGTCGCCGGCCAGCGAGACCACCACCTCGGTGTCCGGGACCGACAACGCCACGTCAAGGGTGTCGACGAGCGCAGCCGCGGCCAGTCGAGCCGCGTCGACCGCCGAATAAGCTGCCATCAACCTAGTCTTCACCTGTCCGGGCACCGGCGCCTTGGCGACGACGAGAACTGCGCGCCGGGTCACCGCAGCGCACCGAGGAAATCGCGCGCTGCTCGCAGCGATCCCACCAGTGAGCCGGACACCTTGGATTCGCCCGCGGTGCGCGGGTGATAGGACACATCGGTCTCGGCGACCTTCCAACCGGCCTCGCCGGCGAGGGCCAACAACTCGACCGGGTAACCGAAGCGCATGTCGGTGATCTTCAACTCCAACAGGCGTTCACGCCGAGCGGCCCGCATCGGTCCGATGTCGTGAATGTCCAATCCGTGCCTGCGACTCAGTCTGCGCGCCGCCGCCCGACTACCCAGTTGCGAATGCATCGGCCACACACCACGTTCGACGGGTCGGCGGCGGCCCACGGCGAGGTCGGCCCCCTCGGACAGGAGTGCGACGAGGTCGATCAGGTCAGACGGTTCCATCGATCCGTCGCCGTCGATGGTGCACACGACCTCCGATTGCGCGGCGCGTACACCGGCGTCGACAGCGCTGCCGTAACCCGGGATCGGCTGGTGCACAACGTCGGCCCCGTGCGCGCGTGCGACGTCGGCGGTACCGTCGGTGCTGCCGTTGTCCACGACCAACGCGCGGTATCCCTCGGGGATCCGCGCCAGCACACCGGGTAGCGCCCCTGCCTCGTCGCGGCACGGGATCACGACGGTGACCTCATCGTTGCGCAGAAATTGCTCATCACTCACGAGGTTATTGTTCCGCCAGGTCGTCTCGCCAGGAAAATGCCATGACGGAACCATAACGTGCGGCCCCGCGCGACGAGCCATCGTGAATTCACCCCTAGGTTGGTGGTGTGACGGAGACGCGAGACGACAAAACAGGCATCGAGGACGATCCGGGCGTCGACCGTCCGCGGTGGATCCGCGACACCGCCTCGCTGCTCGTGGCGGCAGCCCTGCTGCTGGCGGCCATCCTGGTCCCGTTCTATGGATCCGACGAGCTCAAGCTCAAGATCTTCGTGCAGGCACCGCCGCTGTTCGCGAAGTACGGTCCGCACTGGGACTACGGCACGATCGCCGCGGTACTCGTCGCGCTCCTGGTCATCACAGTGGGTCCGCAGGTCGCCGCTCGTCTGCGGTGGGGCGGTCTACTCGCCATCTCCTACGCGGCGGGCCTCGGCTGGACGTTCGGCCTCGCCCTCGTCGACGGGTGGAACCGGGGTGTCGTCCAGCGGCTCCTCCGGCCGGATGAGTACCTGCTGTCGGTGAACCTGGTGCGCAGCGTCCCGACGATGATCAGTGAGTTCAGCGACCGGATCATCGACTACACCCCGATCTCTTGGCCCACGCACGTCGCCGGTCATCCGCCGGGGGCGCTGCTGACCTTCGTCTGGCTCAACCGCATCGGGCTCGGTGGCGGCGCCTGGGCCGGGGTCTTCTGCATAGTCGTCGGCATGAGTGCGGTGATCGCGCTGCTGGTGACCGTCCGCCGTCTCGCCGACGAGGCCACCGCCCGCCGCATCGCGCCGTTCCTCGTCCTCACGCCGGGTGCGGTGTGGATCGGCGTCTCGGCCGACGGCTACTTCATGGGCGTCGCGGCCTGGGGCATCGCGCTGTTGGCCATCGCCTCAACCTCGACGCAGACCCGGTGGAAGGCGACCGCCGGCATCGCCGCCGGCCTCGTCCTGGGGTGGGGCATCTTCCTCAACTACGGACTCACCCTGATGGGCGTGATCGCACTCGCGGTGCTGATCATCGCGCGGCAGTGGCGTCCACTGCTCTACGCGATCCCCGCCGCTCTCGTGGTCGTGGGATTGTTCGCGGCGTTCGGGTTCTGGTGGCTCGACGGCTATCACCTGGTCACCGACCGCTACTACCAGGGCATCGCCAGCGACCGCCCGTTCTCGTACTGGGTATGGGGCAACTTCGCGGCGACGTTGTGCGCCGTGGGGCCGGCGGTCGCGATCGGTCTCGGCCGGAGCATGCGCTGGACCCCGATCCGCACCCGCAACGCCGTGGTCGTCCTCGGACTCGCCGCGCTCCTCGCGATGCTGATCGCCGATCTGAGCGCCCTGAGCAAGGCCGAGACCGAACGCATCTGGCTGCCGTTCAGCATGTGGACGCTGGTGACCACCGCCCTGATCCCGCCGCGCTGGACCCGCGTGTGGCTGGTCGGGCAGGTGGCCACCGCGCTGCTGATCAATCACCTGGTCTTGACGTACTGGTGACCGTCCCCGCCGACGGCCGGCGCTCGCGCGTCCTGCTCGCCGATGACAACCCCGTGGTCAGCGACGTCGTCCGGCGCTACCTCGAGCGCGACGGCGTCGAGGTGGAGGTGGTCGACGACGGGGCGCAGGCGCTCGCCGCCCTCGACCGGGCCGACCGCGGCGACACGGCGATCGACCTGGTCATCCTGGACGTGATGATGCCCGTGCTCGACGGTCTCAGCGCGTTGCGTGCGATGCGCACGGGTGCCCACCGCCAGGTGCCGGTCATCCTGCTCACCGCGCTCGGCGAGGAGGAGGACCGGGTCGTCGGCTTCGAGGCGGGGGCCGACGACTACGTGACCAAACCGTTCAGTCCGCGCGAACTGGCGTTGCGGGTGGCCTCGGTGCTGCGCCGCTCCAATCCCCGCACGCCGGCCGTCGACACCGCCGGGGAGGGCGCGTCGCCGGCGATCCGCGACGGCGAGATCGTGCTCGACCCCGACGCGCGGACCGTGACCGTGGCGGGCCGGCCGATCTCGACGACCAAGCGTGAATTCGACCTCCTGGCGTTCTTCCTGGGCAACCCCGGCGTCGTCTTCAGCCGCGAACAGTTGCTCTCCGAGGTCTGGGAGTGGACATTCGGAGACATGTCCACGGTCACGGTGCACGTCAAACGACTCCGCGCGAAGCTCGGCGACGCCGCGACGTTGGAGACGGTGTGGGGCCAGGGGTACCGCTGGGATCGGAGCACATGATGGACAACGACATCGGATCCATCGTCGTCACCGCCCTGCTGTGGTCGGCCCCGGTCATGGTGGCCGGCACCGCGGTGTTGATCCTGGTCCGTCGGCGTTCGCTGGTCGTCAGCAACGTCATCCTGGTGTTGACGCCGCTGGTCGCGCTGCTGTCGGGCCTGATCGGCGTCAGCGGGTTCATGTTCACCAACGACCTCAAACGCACCGTCACCGTCCTGGCGACGGTCTTCCTCGTGGCCATCCCGGCCTCGATCGCGCTCGCCCGGTTCCAGGCCCGACGCACAGTGTGGGAACGCCAGGTCTGGGATCAGGAACGCGCCGCCGAGCACTCCCGCCGAGAGCTGATCGCGTGGATCAGTCACGATCTGCGGACCCCGCTCGCCGACATCCGTGCCGTTGCCGAGGCGCTGACCGACAGCGTCGTCACCGACACCACCGAGGTGACCCGCTTCGCCCAGTTGATCGACCAGGACGCCATCCGCCTCTCGGCCATGGTCGACGACCTGTTCGAGATGTCGAAGATCAACTCCGGAGCGCTGCGCCTGGACCGTGAGGCGGTGGATCTGCGCGAGGTGGTCGACGAGGTCGCCGCCGCGTCCACTCCGACCGCGGCCCGCGCAGGTGTCGAGTTCGAGCTGTCGGTGCCACCCGCGGTGGTCCCGGTCTTCGCCGACACCCGTGCGCTCGCCCGCGTGCTGACCAACCTGGTGATCAACGCGATCGCGCACACCCCCGACGGCGGCACGGTGACCATCGGGATCGAGGTGGTCGACGAGGTCGCGGTGGTCCGTGTCGACGACACCGGGCCCGGGATCGCCGACCACGACATGGCCCGGATCTTCGACGTCGCCTACCGCGGCACCGCGGCCCGCACACCCCCGTCCGAGCGTGGTCTCCCCGCCGGATCGGGCATGGGCCTCGCGATCGCCGAGGGTCTCGTGCTGGCGCACCAGGGGCGGATCTCGGTGAGCAACCGTCACCCCGGCAGTCGCTTCGAGGTCACGCTGCCGCTGTACCGCGGCTGAGTACGGATCAGCGCAGCGGCGCCGTCGCGAACGCAGCGATGCCGTCGGCCGGCGACACCGTCGCGGTGAACCCGAGCACCTCGGTGGCGCGGGCCGGGTCGGCGACGATGTGGCGGACGTCGCCGGGCCGGAAGCGACCGGTGGTCACCGGGTCCGGGCCGTCGATGGCCTTGCAGAGCTCGGCCGCGACCTCGCCGATCGTGATCGGTTGTCCGGAGCAGACATTGAACGCGTCGAACCCCGGCGGGGTCTTCTCGATCGCCGTCACGTTGGCCCGGGCGATGTCGTCGACGTGGACGAAGTCGCGCATCTGACCGCCGTCCTCGAACACGGTGGGCGCCATGCCCGACTCCAGCTGCGACCGGAAGATCGCCGCGACACCGGCGTACGGGGTGTCGCGGGGCATGTGCGGACCGTAGACGTTGTGATAGCGCAGCGCGGTCACCTGACCACCGGTCTCCAGGGTCCAGGCCTTCGCGAACGCCTCCTGCGCGGCTTTGCTTGCCGCGTAATAGCTCCGGGGTGCGATCGGCGCGCTCTCCGGGGTCAGCGCCCACTGCGCGGGGGTGCCGTCGGCGAGGTAGCGCTCGAAGTGTCCGGCCTCGAGGGCGTCGGTGGTGCGTGCCGGCGGGTCCACGGTGGCGCCCACGGCGTCGGTGTAGGTGCCGTCTCCGTAGACCACCATCGACGACGCGAGAACCAGCCTGCTCACGCCCGCCCGATACATCGCGGCCAGCAGTCGGGCGGTGACGAGATCGTTGTCGGCGGCGTAGTCGGGAGCGTCCCGCGCGTCGACCCCGGCGCCGACCATCGCGGCCTGATGGCACACGACGTCGACGCCGCCGAGCATCGAATCGATGTCCGCGGTGCGGAGATTGGCCACCGTCACGCCCTCGGGTGCGGTGGCGTCAGGGCCGTGGGCGGCCGGGATCATGCCGTCGACGGCGACGACCTCATGGCCGCGGGCCTCGAGTTGCGCGCGGATGTGTGAGCCGATGAACCCGGCGGCGCCGGTCAACAGGACGGTGCTCATCAGACGCTCGCCAGCAGTGCGTCGACGTCGTGGCCACCCTGGGCGCAGTCGCAGTCGTCGATGGCGTCGGCCGCCACCACCGACCGCGTCAGCACGCCCTTGAGCATGTCGAGGCTCTTCTCGAACACGGCGTACACCTCCGTCTCTGACACACCCTCGCCCTCGCTGACCCCGGCGTCGGTGTCGGTGACGAGAGCGACTGCGGCGTAACACATCTTGAGCTCGCGGGCCAGGACGGCCTCGGGGTGTCCGGTCATGTTCACCAGCGTCCAGCCCTGGCGGGCGAACCACTGACTCTCCGCGCGGGTCGAGAAGCGCGGTCCCTCGATGACGACCATCGTCCCGCCGTCGATCGCACCGCCGTCGACGGATTCCGCCGCGGCCCCCCGTGCCGCGGTGCGCAGCTGCGGGCAGTACGGATCGGCGAAGCTGACGTGCACCGCGGAGGTGTCGAAGAAGGTGTGCACCCGTCCGGACGTGCGGTCGACGAGCTGGTCGGGGATGACCAGCGTGCCGGGTCCGATGTCGGTGGTGAGGCTGCCGACCGCGCACGGCGCGAAGACCCGCCGGACCCCCAGGGACCGCAGCGCCCACATGGTGGCCCGGTACGGGACGGTGTGCGGCGCGTACTCGTGGTTGCGGCCGTGTCGGGGCACGAAGGCGACCTGCACGCCGTCGACGGTTCCCACGGAGATCGGTGCGCTGGGCGCACCGAACGGGGTGTCGACGACCACCTCCTCCGATCCCGAGTCGAAGAAGGAGTAGAAGCCGGTGCCGCCGATCACGCCGATCGTTGCGCGGTCTTGCTGGTCGCTCATGGCGACAACACTGCCCGATGACGCCCGGTCCTGCAGGTGGCGGGGGTAGCGTCTCGGCGCATGGATGCCCGAGTCCCCTCCTGGGTCGAGTTGATGGGCCGTCAATCCGCGGCGGGGGCGTCGTTCCTCAGCGCCTCACTGCGGTTCACCGTCGCCGATGACGCAGCGCCGGTCGATGACCGGTTCCGGTTCTGGCACGGTCCACAGAACCGGTGGCGGATCGAGTCGAGTGATGAGGTGGTCTACGTCCGAGGTCCCGACGCGACGGTGCTGCGGGGAAGCGACGGCCAGATGAGGCGCCAGGTGGCCGACATCGTTCTACCGCTCCTCGGGCAGGTCAATCCCCTCGACCTGCTGGGCTCGGAGTCGATGCTGATGAAGATGAGTCAGGACGCGTACGTCGGCCCCGCGGCGTCGGTGCTTGTCGACGGGCGACAAGGGTGGTCGGTGCGGATCGGGACGAGCGACTCCGATGCGATGACGGTCGTACTCGATGACGAGACCGGGATGACGTCGCGGATGGAGTCCGCCGGACAGATCGCCGTCGCCGCGGTCTCCGACATCTCCGTCCACGACGAACTCCCCGATTCGGTGTTCACCTGGGACGGCCCACTCGCCGACACCGACGACCCATCGCACCGTCGAGATCGTGACGCCGATCGCCACCGTGAGCGCGTCGACATCCTCACCGCGATCGACCGGGCTCTCGCTCGTCGAACCGAGGTGTTCGAGGTGGTCACCCGATCCGCCGAGCCTGCGGATGCCGTCGCCGCCGTGCGCCACTTACTGGACGTCGAACGGATGGGCGCGGAAGCTGTACTCGCGATGCAGCTTCGGCGATTCAGCGCTTCCGAGCGCGCGAAGATCACCGCCGAGCTCGACGAGCTGCATCGGGACCCGCCGCCTGTGGATTGATCCTGAACTGTGGACAACTCCCGAATCTAGCTCTGGCGCAGTCTTTTTGTCATACGTGACCGATAGTGTGGGGTCATGTTCGCGGGGGTGGATGTCAGCATGGTCGACGACCAGTTGGCGTCGTCGTGTGCCTCCGACGCGGTGCTCCTCCTCCAGGAAGCGGAGCGTTCTGAATTTCGTTGTGCAGCAGCGAAAGTGTTCGCCGCTCGTCGGCTGTTCGAACTGAGGCGCAGTGAGATCGCGATGCAGCGCCACGGCGCGGTGTTCGGCCACATCGGCGACAAGGGCGCCACCATCGAGGTCGCGACCGCGTTGAAGGTCTCGACCGGTGTCGCGTCGGCGTGGATCGAGCTGGCGCTGCAACTCGATCGGTTGCCGGACCTACGGGCCGCGTTCTACCGCGGCGACCTCGACCTCACTCGGGTCCGCACGATCGCCGACACCACCGCCCATCTCGACGACCTGCCACGCAAGCTCATGGAGTCGGCCGGGCTGACCATGGCAGAACAGGCCATGTCGACACGCGAGATGCGCGATCGACTCGACTCCCTGCTGATCGAGATCGACCCGGAACTGGCCGCAGCAGAACGCACGGACTTCGAGCGGCACCAGAACGTGAAGATCCGCCCCGATCGGCATGGCCACTCAACGATCGACGGCTGCGTCCCCGCTGATCTCGGTGCAGAGCTCGAAGCCGCCATCACCGGGCTCACCAACCGACTGTGCGACGCCGATCCCCGCACACCGGGGCAGCGTCGGGTCGCCGCGGTGCGGGCGATGACCCGCCGTCAGGACTCGCTGGCATGCCACTGCGGGCGCGACCAGTGCCCCGATGCCACCGCATCCGGCGACACCACCGAACCGTGCACCGACCTCCTGCCGGGCACCCCGCAGGTGATGGTCCACGTCGATGCCGCAACCCTGGCCGGCCTGACCGGCGCGATGGTTCCCTACATCGAGGGCCAGGGACCGATCGATCCCGACTACGCCCGCCTCCTCGCCACCGACGCGACATGGCAGGGACTGTTCGACGACGCCACCGCCCCTACCCGCACCACCGATGCCTGCGCGACCGGGTTCCGGCGCGGAAAGACCCGCGCCGCCGGGATCATCCGCGATGGCTTCGACACCAACGATGGCCATCACCCGCCGCCCGGGCCACCGGCAGCAGCATTGAGATACCAACCATCACAATCGATGCGGGAGTGGATCATCTGGGCTGACGGCACCTGCCGATTCGTCGGCTGCGATCACCCCGGCCAGACCTGCGACATCGACCACACCATCCCCTTCGATCACACCAACCCGTCCGCGGGTGGCTGGACCGTGCGGATCAACCTGGGTCTTCTGTGCCGACTGCACCACCACGCCAAGACAACTGGACTGTGGCGAGCCGTCATGCACGACGACCGATCGATCACCTGGACCAACACCACCACCGGCGAACAATTCACCACCTACCCGCGCCACCTCGAGAGCTGAGCGATCGGGTGGTGGGGGTCAGGGTCCAAGCCAGGTGTCCCATTCCGATTCCCGGATGCACGCCTCGACACCGGCCAGGATCGCGGGGTGGTCGCGGTAAGTGCGGCGCGCCACGCCCACTGTGGGGACGATCTCGTCGTGACTGTGTTGCGCTCCGTCGGACGGGAATCGCTGATCAGGATCGAACACCGACGCCCAGCGCAGACCGACGTCGGCGAGCGTCGCGTCCACGGTGAGCAGCTCCCGCAGCGACGCGTCGACGTCCGGCGACGACGACGCGTCGAGGTGGGCAGCCAGCGGCGTGACCCCGAACGCCCGGACCGCGAGCGACGGCGGCCCGTCCGGGACGCGAAGACCACCGGCACAGATGGATTCCCACACGGTGGAGGCGATGAGGGCGAACGTGACCAGGTCGCCCTCGAGTGTCGCGGTGGGTTGACCAATGTTCTCGAAGACGAGGTTGCTGTCGGTGAGTACTCGGAGGAGCCCTTCGACATCTCGGTCGGTCGGATCCTGATCGCCGATGAACGATCCCACCCGTGCCGCGTCGACGAAGTACTCCACGACCCGGTCGGACGCCGCGTCCTCCTCGATCAGGTCGATCGTGCCGTACCGGTCGTAGGTGCCGTGGATCCCGACCGACGTCGGGACGTCGGCACCCTTCGAGCGGCGCAGGATGACCGCGGTGGCACGCGCCGAGGACAGGCTCAGGCCGGTGATCATGCAGTTGGTGTCGAAGAACCCCATGTCGCCTCAGACGGACTTCGGCGCAGGAAACAGACCTCGGTAATGCTCGGCGATGTCGCCGGCGGTGGTGAACCAGACGCCGTCGGCGTTGGCCGTCATGTGTTCCAGGGCGGCCCGGAACCGACGCAGCCGGTAGGGCTGGCCGGTGAGGAACGTGTGCACCGAGATCGCCAGCACCACCGGTTGCTGCCGCGAGTTCTCCTTCAGTTCGTCGAAGGAATCGACGATCATGGCCTCGAATTCCGTTGCCGTGCCGTGGTGGTGGACGAACACCGGCAGGTCGTTGACCTCGTGGGGATACGGGACGCTGAGCAATGGCCCGCCTTTGGTCGTCAGCCAGACGGGTTGATCGTCGATCGGCCAGTCCAGCGTGTAGGAGAACCCGCGCGCGGCGAGCAGGTCCTCGGTGACCCGACTCGGGTTCGCCCCCGGACTCATCCACCCCCGCGGCGCGCTGCCCTCGTGACGTTCGATGGCGCGATACACCTCGTCGATGGCTCGGCGCTCGTCCTCGGGGTCCAGCTGGTTCGGCTGCACCGAGTTCGTCCGACCGTGCGCGACGACGTCGGCGTCGAGCGCCCGGAACGCCGCGATGAGATCGGGCGCGTGGTCATAGACCTCGGTGTTCACCAGCAGCGTCGGCCGGATACCCACCCGCTCCAACGTCTCCGCGACGCGGAACCCACCGACACGGTTGCCGTACTCACGCCATCCCCAGTTGTAGGTGTCGGGTTGGTCCATCCCAGGGGTGTAGCCGAGGCCGGTGGGGCCGTCGTCGTAGGCGAAGTGCTCGCAGTTGACCGCGACATACACCGCCAACCGGGCATCGTGCGGCCAGGAGAACTGCGGACGCGAGGTGATCGCCGAGTGAACGAACCGGCCGGGTGTCGGGAGCGCCATGATCCCCATCATGCAGGGCGATACCCTGCGACGGTGACTTCTCCAGACACGACCACCGCAGAGACGACGACCGCGGTCAGATCGGACCGACGCGTCGTCGCCCGCGGACTGTTCGCCGGGACCACACCGGTCGCCAACGAGGCGCTCTACGCCGTGGTGCACCGCGGTAGCGCGGGACGCACGCGTTCGGAGCTGCACCTCGACCGGGGCGCCCGGGCGGATATGAACACGTTCTTCGGCCGCTTCCCGGCCAGTTACTGGCAGCGGTGGACCACGGCGACCGCAGTCACGATCACCGTGCGCGTGGAGGCCTCGGCGCGTGCCCGGGTCGTGGTGATGGCGTCCGACATCGGTGGTCACCAGCGCATCGTCGACGCGGTCGACGTCCACGGGACCGAGACGGTGTCGCTGACCGCCCCACTCGCCGCGTTCGCCGACGGCGGAGCCCTCTGGCCGGCGTTCGAGGCCGTCGACGGCACGGCGCTGATCGCCGGCGTCGAGTGGTCGGTCGAGACCACCGCAGCACCCCGCCCGATATCGATCGCCATCTGCACGCACAACCGTGTGCCGCAGTGCGCCGAGACGGTCGCGGCCCTGGCCTCGGACCCCGTCGCGCTCGCCGACGTCGAGTCGGTCTGGGTGGTCGACCAGGGTGACTCCCCCGTCGAGGGACATCCGCTGTTCGAACGGGTCCGGCCCGAGCTCGGCGACAAGCTTCACTACCTGCGCCAGGCCAACCTCGGAGGTGCGGGCGGATTCAGCCGCGGCCTGTACGAGGCCGCCCAGCGCTCCCCGCACGGGGACGTGATCCTCATGGACGACGACATCCTGTGCGAACCGGAAACCGTCCTGCGACTCGGCGCCTTCGCCTCCATGACCGCCACCACCTCCATCGTCGGTGCGCAGATGCTGTTCCTGCACAACCCGACCTACCTGCTCGCCTCGGCCGAGAAGGTGGACCTGGTGACGCTGCGTCGAGGCGTGACCGACGACAAGTTCGTGCAGCAGAACAAGAACATGCTCAAGAAGATCCCCGACCGTCGCGTGGAGGCCACCTACAACGGCTGGTGGACGTGCCTCATCCCGGCCGAGGTGCTCGCACGGGTCGGGATGCCGCTACCGCTGTTCTTCCAGTGGGACGACGTCGAATACGGGCTACGCGCCGCGCGTGCGGGTGTCCCGACGATCACGCTGCCCGGCGCCGGGGTGTGGCACGCCGACTTCTACTGGAAGGACGTCGACGGGTTCGGGCACTACTTCGCCACCCGCAACGGCCTCATCACCGCGGCGCTGCAGCCCGGTTTCGCCCCCGACGCCGTCGCCAAGGAGATGGGGCGAGCCATCACCCAGTCCATCGTGAGCATGCAGTACGGGTTGGCGCACACCCAGTTACGCGCGCTCGAGGACTTCCTGTCCGGCCCGTCGATCCTCGACGACGGAGGTGCCGCCGCACTGCGCGACATCAACGCCGAACGCCGCCGCTTCGCCGACACCGTCGTGGTGCCGATGACCTCGGTGCCCACCTCGGTCCCGATCCGGCGGGCCGCACCACCGCCGAAGCCCGGGTGGGAGAACGCCGTGCTGGCCAAACGCGCACTCGCCCATGCCCGTGGGCGACTCATCGGCGGCCCGGTCGCGATCTCCTACGAGGACGCGAAATGGTGGCACGTCGGCCAGTTCGACCACGTCTTCGTCACCGACGCCTCCCAGCACGGTTGCCGCGAACGTCGCCACCAGCGCGACCTGGCCCGGGAGATGTCAGAACGACTCGTCCGGATCACGCTGCGGTTCCGCCGTGAGGCGCCCGCGGTCGCCGACGACTACCGGTCGGCGATGCCGCAGCTCACCAGCGTCGAGAACTGGGCTCGCCTGTACGGGATCTGAGTTCTCAGCGGGTGAGTGCGTTCTCCCGCACGATCGCCTCGACGATCTCACCGCTGCGCACGGCGATGTTCGACAACAGCGACGACGTCAGGCCGTGCGTGTGCTCGGTTCCGCCCTGCAGGTAGATCGCACCGGGGATCTCGCGCGTGGTCTGCAGCCTGTAGTCCCGGTCGACGCCGGGGGCCAGTCCGTCGGCGACCAGGTCACCGACGATTTCGTCCAACGGCATCGGGGTGAACCCGGTCGCGTAGATGACCGCGTCGCACTCGAGCACCTCGGAGGTGCGCGTCGGGTGATGGTCCACCGTCACCCGCACACCCGATCCGGTGTCCTCGGCGTCGCTGATGCCCGACGCACCGTGGAAGAACAGGCGACGCTTCCCGGAGACCCGCTCGGCGTACTCCCGCGTGTAGAGCTCCTCGATGAGGGGCAGGTCGACGCAGGAGTAGTTGGTCGAGCGGTGGTAGTCGAGCAGCCGACGACGTACCGGCTCATCGGCCGCGTAGAAGTCGTCGACCGCGATCGGGTCGAAAACACGGTTGGCGTACGGACTGTCGTCGGCCGGACTGTAGCCGTACTTCGCGAACACCCCGTGCACCTCGGCGTCGGGATAGGTGCCGTGCAGGTGGTCGGCGACCTCGGCCGCACTCTGTCCGGCACCGACGACGACGAACCGGCGGTGCGTGAGCTCCGGCAGCTCACCGAGCTTGGTCAGCAGCTGATGGTTGTGGAACTGCCGCACGGATTCGTCGACACCGTCGGGCAGCTGGGCGTGCAGACCGCCGGCCAGGACGACCGATCGTGTGTGCAGCGTCGCGCGGTCGGTCCCGTTCACCAGATCCACCGCGAGATGATCGCCCTCGTCACGCACGGCGACCGCGCGGGTGCCGTAGTGCACGGTGGCCTCGACCGTCGCCGCCGCCCAGGACAGGTAGTCGTGGAACTCCAGGCGGGTGGGGAAGAACGTCTGGTGGTTGATGAACTCGGTCAGACGTCCGCGCTCGGTCAGATAGCTCAGGAAGCTGTACCGGCTGCGCACGTTGCGCTGCGTGGCCAGGTCCTTGAGGAAGGAGATCTGCATGGTCGTCCCGGGGATCAACATGCCGGTGTGCCAACCGAATTGCTCCTGCGACTCCACGAACTCCGCGGAGATGGCGCGGGAGTCGGGGTGCTCGGCGTTGTATTCCTCGATCGCGATGGCCAGGCCGAGATTCGACGGTCCGAAACCGACGCCGACGACGTCGAGGACGTCTCCGCCACCGGAGCGCGCGGACAGGACGTCGTTCAACACCAACGACATCAGGCGCTCGCCCACTGATCGACCGCGCCGGGGACCGGCTGCGACGGATCGTTGCCCAGCGCGACGATCCGGTTGGCGGAATCGACGTGCACCACGCGCGGCTCGTGGCCGACGAGTTCGGATTCCTCGACCTCACGGAACGACATGATGATCACGAGATCGCCCGGTCCCACGAGATGGGCTGCGGCGCCGTTGATCCCGATGACACCCGATCCGGCCGCACCGGCGATGACGTAGGTGGACAACCGCGCACCGTTGGTGATGTCGACGACCTGGACCTGCTCGCCGTCGAGGATGTCGGCGGCCAGCATGAGGTCGTGGTCGATGGTGATCGACCCGACATAGTGCAGGTCGGCCTGGGTCACCGTGGCCCGGTGCACCTTGCCACCCAACATTGTTCGCCGCATCGACTGGCACTCCGCTCTGTTCGGGGTCGTCCGCGGTGAGCGGACGGGGTAACAAAGCGTAGGCTAACCTACTTAGAACGGGTCGACAACCATGTGGTGATGCAGCCCACGCCGTTCGCCGACGCGAAACCAACTGTGCAACCCCACTTTTCGACGACTGCAGGGCCGACACCTGATGAGGAACGGGGTCGCGAACTCGAGCTGAGGTAATGCTACCCTAACGCAATGTCGATGAACATGTTCTCTGTGCGCGGTCGCCGCGCCCTGTCTCTCGTCGCAGCCGTTGTGCTGGGCGCGGGCCTTCTCGCCGCCTGTGGCAGCTCCGACGACAACACTGCGGCGTCGGGATCCACGATCGCGGTCGAAGGCAAGTTCGGCACCACCCAGGTGCCCAAGGACCCCAAGCGCGTCGTGACGGTCGGTTACAACGACCAGGACTTCACGCTCGCCCTGGGGGTGGTGCCGGTCCAGACCCGCGCCTTCTTCGATTCCTACAACGAGTTGCCGTGGGTCAAGGCGGCGACGGGCGGCAAGGGTGTCCCGTCCATGGCCGGCGACTCGATCAACCTCGAGGAGATCGCCAAGGCCAAGCCGGACGTGATCTTCGCGATCTACGAGACCATCGATCAGAAGACCTACGACCAGTTGTCGAAGATCGCGCCGACGGTCATCCAGTCCAGCGAGTACAAGGACGAGGAGACCCCCTGGGACGTTCAGCTCCTCACCACCGGCAAGGCGCTGGGCAAGGAGCCGCAGGCGCAGGCCCTGGTCGATCAGGTGAAGGCGAAGATCGACGAGGCCAAGGCCGCGCACCCGGAGTTCGCGGGCAAGACGCTCGTCGTCGACTACGGCCCGGAGAACGGTGGGCACTACCTGATCGGGAAGAACGACCCCCGCCGCGCACTGTTCGACGGTCTCGGTTTCAACGCGCAGGACACCGTCGGCGACGTCTCGGAGGAGAAGCTCTCGCTGCTCGACCGCGACGTGCTGTTCGTCGAGGGGGCGACAAAGTCGCAGATGGCGGGCTCCCCCGCGTTCACGCGTCTCGACGTGGTCCGTGACGACAGGACGCTCTACACGACCTTCGACTCGCCGCTGGCGGGTGCGCTGTCCTACAGCGGTCCCAACGCGCTGCTCTACGCGATCGACGTCGTCGTGCCGCAGCTGAGCAACGCGCTGTCCGGCAAGCCGGTCGCCGATCTCGCGACCGCATGACCCGGTAACCACCACCCGAACCCAGACACGAGAGCGCCGGTCCGATTCCTCGGGCCGGCGCTCTTCTGTTGTCGGTGTGCGTGTGGTGTCAGTGTCCGAGCAGCCCGACGATGATCTCGACGGCGGGCGCGGTCAGCATCTGCGAGTGCGCGACGTCGACGTCGATCACCTCGAGAGCGGGCACCGCCGACCGCCATCCGGCGGCTGAGTTCCCGTCGAAGCCGGACTCGAGCACCGTCGACTGCAGGAACGTCACCGGCTCGACGACGGGATCGGGGATCGAGTCGGCCTGTACCGCGTCGGCGATGATCCGATCGCTGTCGAGGTAGGTGTCGATCACCGAGCGAACCGCGTCGTCGCCGAGCGAGGCGAGGAAGTCGTCGTCGGCGGCGACCAACCGCACAGCGGTGTCCATCGTGACCGGTTCGGCTGCGGGCACGGCGATCCCGAGTTCACGCAGCAGCGTCGCGAGGTGCTCGTCGTCGTCGGCAACACTGTCCGGCCGGTACGCGTCGAGGACGATCAACGGGTCGACGGTGTACCCGCGACGTCGGAGTGCACCGACAATCGCGACCGCGACGATGCCGCCGAACGACCAGCCCACCAGCGCGATCCGTGGCCCGACACCGAGCTCGTCGATGCGTTCGCAATAGTCGACGACGACGTCGTCGAACGGTCGGCCGATCGCCGACGGGTCGGTCAGCGACCGCGACTGCAACCCGATCACCGGGACCGTCGGACCGAGTGCCCGCGCCAGACCGGCGAATTCCCAGCACATCCCGCTGGCGGGGGGAAGGCAGATGACCGGGGCCGCGTCCGTGTCCTCCACCTCGGCACCCCATCGGATGACCGGATCGAGGGCGTCGGAGGCAGACCTGTTCGTGGGGTTGTCGATCCGGGTGGCAAGCGCCCCGACGGTGCTGAGGCCGAACAGTTCTCGGACCTCGATGCGCTGATCGAACCGCTCGTCCAACGCGTCGGCCAAGCGGACCAGCAGCAACGAGTGGCCACCGAGTGCGAAGAAGTCGGAGTGGACGTCGGAGACGGGGACGCCGAGGATCTCCCCGAACAGGTCGGCGACCGCTCGTTCGGTCTCCGTCAGATCGGCCGCGAACGCGTCATCGGATGCCGCGTCGGTGGGCTCCGGCAACGCATTTCGGTCCACCTTGCCGTTGGGGGTCAGGGGCAAGGCATCGAGTACCACGATGCGCGCGGGGACCATGTGCGCGGGCAGCAACGACCCCAGCCGGGTGCGCAAGGCGTTCTCGGTCACGTCGGTGCCGACGGTGTAGCCGACGAGACGCAACCCGACCGCGGGGTGGTCGTCGGCGACGACCACGGCATCGATGACGCCGTCGATCCGCCGCAGTTCCGCGGCGACCTCGTCGGGCTCGATCCGGTGTCCGCGGATCTTGACCTGGTGATCGGACCGCCCGCGATACTCCAGATTGCCGTCGCGGCGCGCGCGGACGACGTCACCGGTGCGGTACATGCGGCTGCCGTCGGCGGAGAAGGGATCGGCCACAAAGCGTTCCGACGTCAGACCGAAACGGTCGTGGTAGCCGCGGGCCACCTGTGCGCCTGCTAGATACAACTCGCCGGTCACGCCCGCCGGCACGGGGCGCAGGTCCGCGTCGAGCACATGGCCGACCACGGTGTGCCAGGGCGAGCCGATCGGTGGTCGTGCGGCCGCGGCCGCGTCGATCTGTGCCGACGTGGCCCAGACCGTGACCTCGGTGGGGCCGTACATGTTCGACACCTGCGCGGCTCGCCGCACCAATTCGCCTGCCAGGTCGGATGGCAACGCCTCGCCGCCGACGGCGACGCGGACACCGGAGAGGTCGATGGCCCGGCCGTCGGCGTCGCGGTGTCGGGTCACCATCGCCCACAGCGACGGGGTCGCCTGCGCGACGGTCACGTCGTTCGTGGCGATGAGGTCACCGAGCCGCCCGGGATCGGCGGCCTGCGACGCATCGGCCGGCACGACGGTGGCGCCGGTGGTCACCGGCACGATCAGTTCGAGCACCGCGATGTCGAACGACACCGTCGTGACCGCGAGGACAACGTCGTCGGCGCCGATCGGGAACGCCCGATCCACCCCGGCCCGGAAGGCGTCGAGCGCGCGGTGGGTGACGTTGACACCCTTGGGCTTTCCGGTGGAGCCCGACGTGTAGATCAGATAGGCCGCCAGATCGGCTGCCGGTGGCGAGTCGGGCACCGCGGCGCGCTCCGACTCCCCGCCCATCGACGACCACTGGGCGTCGTCGACCGTCCGCACCGGGGCCGACGACCAGCTCAGGTCGGCGTGGCCGTCGGTGAGCACGAGCACCGGCGCGGCGTCGTCGACGATGTAGGCCAGCCGGTCGGTGGGCAGCGTCAGGTCCAACGGCAGGTACGCGGCGTGCAGTCGGTGCACGGCGGCCATCGCGGCCACGAGATCCGCGGTGCGGTCCATCGCGAGTGCGACGACCGTCTCCGCCCCGACCCCTGCGTGCGCCAGTCGGTCCGCGATGACCCGGCTGCGTTCGGCCAGCGCCCGGTAGGACACGCCCACTCCCCCGGCTATGACGGCCGGCGTACGTGGACTGCGGGCCGCGTGCTCGTCCAGTTCGGTGTACCAGCGGGTGGGCGTCGCGACCGCCTCGGCCGGAACAGCTGTCGTCGGCACGATGCCGAGATCGGCAACTCCGGTGTCCGGAGTGGCTGCCGCGGAGCCGACCACCCGTTCCAGGCAGTCGGTCAGATCGCGCGCGGTGGCCGCGAGGTAGCGCGACGAGTCGTACTCGAGCACCAGCTCGATCGGCCCGCCCGGGCCGTGGTCGATGCACGTCAGGTTGAGATCGACCTTGGCCTCGGCGGGCGTGACGTCCACGTCGGCGGTCGACAGCCCGAACATCGCGGCCGCGTCTCCGTCGGTCTGCCTGCGGAAGTACCCGAGCATCACCGCGAACAGCGGGTTGCGGCCCGGCGAGCGGACCGGGTTGAGCGCCCCGACCACGTCGGCGAACGGCACGTCGGCGTGGTCGAGCGCTGCGAGATCGACGGCACGCACGCGGGTCAGCAACTCACCGAACGTGGGTCGGCCGGACAGATCCGTCCGCAGGACGACGGTGTTGGCGAAGAACCCGACGAGGTCGGCCAGGGCGGCCTCGGTGCGTCCGGACTGCGGGCTGCCGATGACGACGTCGTCGCCGACACCGAACCGTCGCAGCGTGACCGCGAGCGCGGCGTGCAGGGCCATGAACACCGTCGCACCCGCATCCCCGGCCACCGACCGGAGACGATCGGCGACGGCGGTGTCGACGCGTGTGGACACCTCGTCGGCGCGGCCGGGTCGTGTCGGTACGAGGTCGGGGGCGACGGTGACCTCGGGCGGGAGGTGGGCCAGTTGCGTTCGCCAGTAATCGATCTGGGTGCTGTGCGCGCTGGAGTCGTCGGTCGGGTCGCCGAGTCGGTCGCGGGCCCACTGCGCGTAGTCGCCGTAGGTGACCTCGATGTCGTCCGGTGCCGCAGCGGTATCCGCGCCGGTGGGATCCGCGGCCGCTCGGTAGGCACGGTCGAGGTCGCCGAGCAGGACCGCGTCGGACCACTCGTCGGCCACCAGGTGGTGCAGGCAGAGCAGCAGCACCGAGTCGGTCCCGACCTCGAGCAGAGTCGCCCGGATCGGCAGGTCGACCGCAGGGTCGATGGGGCGGGACAGCTCCGATGCGATGGCGTCGTGCAGGTCCGACTCGTCGAGCTGCTCCACACCGAACACGAGCTGCGCGTCGACGGCGGAGGAATCGAAGACGTCTGCGACGACGTGACCGTCGCGCTCGACGTAGCGGCTGCGCAACGGCTCGTGCCGGTCGATGACCGCGAGCAGTGCGGTGCGCAGGGCGGAGGCGTCGAGGTGCCCGCGCACACGGACCGCGAGCGGGTACAGGTAGGACGTCGATGTCGGGTCGATCTGCGACATCACGAACAACTGCTGCTGCGGCGGTGCCAGCGGTGCCGGTCCGGGGTCCGTGCGCGCGACGAGTGGCCGCACGCTGCCCGCGGCGTCCGAGTCGGTCGCGGCGATGCGACGGGCCAACGCCTCGGGGGACGGGGCGTCGAACAGGTCGCGGACCCGCAGCGACGAACCGAAACGGTCGTTGATCAGGCCGAGCAGTCGGGTGGCCAGCAGGGAGTGGCCGCCGAGGGCGAAGAAGTCGTCCTGGACGCCGACGTCCCCCACGTCGAGCGCCGTGGCGAACACCTCGCAGAGGGCGCGCTCGGTGTTGTTCGCCGCCGCGCGCGACCGCGTCGAGATCACCGTGGGCTCGGGAAGCGCTGCGGTGTCGAGCTTGCCGTTGATCGTCAACGGCAGACTGTCGACGACCGCGTAGGCCGCCGGCACGAGGTACGCGGGCAGCGTCGACGCGAGGCCGCTGCGCACCCGGCCGAGGAGACCGTCGTCGCGATGCGTCGGATCGACGACGACGTAGGCGACGAGCCGCTTGGTCCCGGAATCATCGGCGGCCGCGATCACCGATCCACCGGTCACCCCGGGCAGCGTCAGCATCACCGCGGTCACCTCGCCGGGTTCCACGCGATGGCCACGGATCTTCACCTGGTCGTCGGTGCGACCCAGGTAGTCGATGAGACCGTCCGGGCGTCGGCGCACCAGGTCACCGGTGCGGTACATCCGCTCACCGGTGCCCGTGATGTCGGCCACGAAGGCGGCCGCGGTGAGTCGGGGGCGATCGAGGTAGCAGCGGGCGAGACCGGCTCCGCGGATGTACAACTCACCGCTGACACCGTCCGGGACCGGTCGCAGCCATCCGTCGAGGATGGAGCAGGTGGTGTTGGTGATCGGGGTACCCACCGCAGACCGATCCGAGTCGTCGGTCCCGACACCCAGGGTGTTGATGGTGTACTCGGTGGGCCCGTAGAGGTTGTAGCCCAGCAGATCCGGGGTGTCGCGCAGTGCGCTCCACAGCTGGTCTGACACCGCCTCGCCACCGAGCAGGACCAGCTTCGGGCGGCCGACCCCCTCCAGCAGTCCCTGTTCGAGGAGTTGCGTTGCGTAGGTGGGGGTGACGTTGATGACGTCGACACCGTGGTCACGGCAGTAGGCGACCAGCGCGGCGGAGTCGCGTCGCAGGTCTTCGTCGCAGATGTGCACGTGGTGGCCCTCGACGAGCCAGAGCAGTTCCTCCCAGCTCATGTCGAACGCGAACGAGACCGTGTGCGCGACGGTCAGCGTGGCTCCGCCGGCGGCCGCGATCACCGGTGCGAATATCTCGGCCCGGTGGTTGATCTGCATGTTCGTCAGACCGCGGTATCCGGTGACCACGCCCTTGGGCTTGCCGGTGGAACCGGAGGTGTAGATGACGTAGGCGGGATGGTCGAGACGCAATGCGTTGCCGGGGGCGAACGCGCCGATCTCGGATGCCTCGAGGGGGTGGCCCGGGTGGTCGGCGGCATCAGAGATGGAAACGTTTGCGGCACCCTCGATCCGGGGTCGGGTCTCCTCGGTGACGAGGACCAGCAGCGGTGCGGCGTCGTCGACGAGGTCGGCGATGCGCTCGTCGGGCGCCGACAGATCCAGCGGCAGATACGCCGCGCCCACCGACAACACCGCGAACAGGCCGACCACCATGTCCACCGACCGCGGCAACGCGAGGCCGACGATCTGTTCGGGGCCCGCGCCGTGGTCGAGCAACAGTCGGGCGGTGCGGTTGACCCGCTCGGCGAGCTCGCGGTAGTCGATCTCCTCGTCGCCCTGGGTCAGTGCCGGCGCGTCGGGCGACCGTCGCGCCTGCTCGGCCAGCATCTCGGCGATGGTCACATCGTCGATGTCGACTGCACGGCCGGTGATCTCGGCGTGCGCGTCGGCCGGTGCGGTGAGGCCGGCGACGCCGCGGTCGACGTCCCGCGACGCGGCGAGCAGGATCGCGTGCAGTTCGTCGAGCAGCCCACGGGCCTCGTCCGCGTCGACCACGTCGGGGCGGTACTCGAGTTTGAGCCACAGTCGACGGCCGGGCATGGCCACCCAGGTGAGCGGGTAATGGGTGGCGTCGACGGCCTCGACCCCGGTGATGCCCTGCGCCCGTTCGAGATCGGTGAACGTGTCGTCGCCCAGGAAGTTCTGCAGCACGTAGAGGCTGTCGAACAGCGCACCGCCGTCACCGTCGCCCTGCACTGCGTGGCGCTGGACCTCGCCGAGCCCGAGGTACTCGTGGTCCATCATCGCGATGCGGTCGTCCTGCACGCGCCGCATCACGTCGGCCGCGCGCTGCGACGGCGTCATCGTCACCCGCACCGGGACGGTGTTGAGGAAGACACCCACGACCGAGTCGATGCCGTCGAGGTCGGTGGGACGCCCGGCGACGGTGGTCCCGAACACGACGTCCGCGCGGCCGAGACGACGCGAGAGCAGCAGGGCCAGAGCGGTGCTGATCAGTGCGTGCGTCGTCACCCCGGCACGCCGTGCCGCGACGCCGAGCTGTTCGGTCTCCGTCTCGGAGAACTCCACGTCGACCCGCCGCGCCAGCACGGGGTCGGTGCCGATCGCGGCCGGATACAGGATCGAGGGTTCCTCGAGCCCGGCGAAGTAGTCCTTCCACGCCTGCGCCGAGGCGGCGGTGTCCTGATCCCCTACCCAGCGCAGATAGTCGGTGAAATCAGCGCGGGGGAAATCAGCGCGGGGCGGGTCGATCGCCGACGCGGCGCGTCCCACCCGACGGTCGTAGGCGGCGAAGAGGTCGGTGAGCACCAGCTCCCGGGACCAGCCGTCCCACAGCAGCAGGTGGTAGGTGAACATCAACCGGTCGCGACCGTCGGGCAGGTGTATCAGGGACAGGCGCAGCAGAGGCGGTGCGGCCAGGTCGAACGGGGCCGTCCGGTCGGCGTCGGTGATCTCGTCCAGTCGGGCCGGGATCTCCGTCGGGTCGACGCCGGTCAGGTCGATCTCGGTCAGCGGCACCTCGAGGTCGTCGACGATGAACGTGACGAGCCGACCGCTCGCCGCGGTGACGAACCCCGATCGCATCGCGCGATGGGTACCCATCACCTCGCCCATGGCCTCGCGTAGCGCGTGCGCGTCGAGGCGGCTGTCCAGATCGAAGGCGTTGCAGGCGACGTAGACGTCGACGTCGGAGCTGGTGGCCTGGAAGTACAGACCCTCCTGCAGCGGCGACAGCGGCCAGACATCGTTCAGGGCCGACCCGTAGCGGTCCACGAGCGCGGTGTGATCGTCCTCGGGCAGTGAGCGCAGCGTGACGGTCGGCGCGGATTCGGCCGCCGAGTCGAGGTCGCCCAGCGCGGCGAGCCAGTCGTCGCCGAGGCGGTCGACGTCGAGCCCGGCGATCCCCTCCTGCGGATAGGTGAGGTGGATTCGCAGTTCGGGTCCGTCCGGCCCGTCGATGCAGACGGCGTTGACCTCGAGCAGATACGGCGTGCCGAGATCGGCATCCGGCGCGGTCCGAAGCGCGGAGGACTCGGCGGCGCTCAACCAATCGCGTTCCTGCCCCTCGGAACTGCGTCCGAGGTAGTTGAACAGCACCTGGGGTGCCGCCCCTCGGGCGAGCAGTCCCGCGGTCCTCGGGTTGGCGTAGCGCAACAGCCCGAAGCCGATGCCCCGGGCACCGACACCGCCGTCGGGTACAGCGCGCAGTACGTCGCGCACCGCGCCCACGGATTCGGCGACGCCACCAGTCGCGGTCACGGCCGGCAGCCGGACCGGGGCGACGGTGGTGAACCACCCGACCGTACGAGTGAGGTCCATGCCGTCGAGATCGATGTCCCGACCGTGTCTTTCGAGGTCGATGAGTAGTTCGCCCGCACCTCCACGGACGCGGGCGGCAGCGAACGCCAGGCTTGCCACCAGGGTCTCGGTGATGTCGGCGTCGAAGGCCACCGGGATCGAGGTCAACAGCCGCTGTGTGAGTGCGGTGTCGACGGTGACGGTGCGGTCGGTGGTCTGGCCCACGGTGAGCCCGAACGGGACGGGACCGTCCACCAGGTCGGCACCCGGCTCGACCTGCGCCCGCCAGAACTCGAACTCGCCCAGCAGGTCCGGATGGGCGGCACGCTGGGTCAGCGCGGTGGCGTGACCGCGAACGGACGCCGTCGCAGCGGGCAGTTCCGGGGTCCGTCCCGCTATGACGTCGGCCCACCCGGTGGCCAGGTCGTCGAGCACGATCCGCCAGGACACGCCGTCGACGGCGAGGTGGTGGATCACCAGGATCAGTCGGCCGCGTGCATCAGGTCCGGCGTCGATCCAGGCCGCTGCGATCATCTGACCGGTGTCGGGATCGAGCAGGCCGGTGAGTTCGTCGGAGTGCTCCGCGATCGCCGCGGTCAGGGCGGTGTGATCGAGACCGGTGCCGTCGACGATCCGCAGGATCGGATCGGGCGACGCGCCGGGTGCGTCGACCTCGGTCGACCACAGCAGCGGGCTGGTCCGGATCAGCCTCAGGCGCAACGCATCGTGGCGACGGACCAGCGCATCGAGCAGAGCACGGATCTGCGATGCGTCGGCGCCGGCGGGGGTGTAGAGCACCTCGGCCTGGTTCAATCGCGTGATGGTCCCGCCGAGTTCGTTGAGTCGGTGCACGATCGGGGTCAGCAGGACATCGCCGTACCGATCGGGATCAGGGCGGTCGGGGTCGTCGCTCGCTGCCGCCCCGGGTGAGGCTGCACCTGGGGCGACTCCCCCGGATTCGACGAGCTTGCGTGCGGTGCGGTGAGTGAAGACGTCCCGCGGCGAGATCGTGACGCCCAGCGTCTTCGCCCGGTTGACCAGCGAGATCGCGACGATGCTGTCGCCACCGAGGCTGAAGAAATCGTCGTCGGGACCGACATGGTCGAGTCCCAGCAGATCGGCGACCACCGCGGCCAGGCCGTCGGCGTCGGTCGGTGTGGATGCGGTCGGGGTGGGGGGCGTCGGGGTTGCGACCACCTCCGACTCGACCACCGCGGCGCCGACGACGGCTGCGCGGTCGACCTTGCCGTTGACGGTGAGTGGCAGCGCCGTCACCGAGGCCATCCGCGCCGGGATCATATAGGTCGGGAGATGTTCGGCCAGTTGCGCTCTCAGGTCGTCCAGGTCGGGCACCGCGTCCGGTGTCCGCCCGACGACGACCGCGGTCAGCACGCTGCGGCCCGTGCGGTCGTCGCCCACCGCGGCGGCGGCGTCGGCGATCCCGTCGAGGTGCCGCAACGCATGCTCGACCTCGCCGAGTTCGATGCGATAGCCCCGCAGTGCGACCTGCTGGTCGGCACGGCCGAGGTAGACGAGATCGCCTGCGGTGTCGCGGTAGGCGAGGTCGCCGCTGCGGTACATACGGGTGCCCGACTCGTGGGCGACGAACCGTGTGGCCGTCAGCGCCGACCGGGCGGCGTACCCGCGTGCGAGTTGCGGTCCGACCACGTAGATCTCGCCGACCAGACCGGCGGGGACCGGCTGCAGGTGGTGGTCGAGTAGGTGCACGTCGAGGCCGGGCAGCGGTGTGCCGATGACGCTCGCCCGGCCGGTGTCGTGGCCGAGGTCATGATCGGTGACGTGCACGCAGGTCTCGGTGATGCCGTACATGTTGATCAGTCGGGTGTGCCCGCGTGCGGGCACCCGGTCGAGATCGAGTGCCTCGCCGCCGAAGACCACGGTCTCGACCGCCAGATCGGCGAACCCGGGGTGGCCCATCAGCGGGTAGTACGCCGACGGCGTCTGGCTGAGCATCGTGACCCGTTCCCGGGCCAGGAGTTCGACGAAGCGCTCGGGATCCCGGCAGGTCTCGCCGTCGACGACGATTAGACGGCCGCCGTGGCACAGCGCACCCCACAGTTCCCACACCGAGAAGTCGAAGGCGATGGAGTGGAACATGGTCCACACCTGACCGTCGAGCGGCATCCGCGCGGTCGCGGCGGTGAAGAGGGCGACCACCGACGCGTGCGGCATCTCGACGGCCTTCGGCGCTCCCGTCGATCCCGAGGTGTAGATGAGGTACGCCGGGTGTCCGGGTCTCAGTGGTGCGATGCGATCGGCGTCGGTGACCAGGGCGGTCGACGCGCGCTCGAGACGCTCTCGGTGGGTGTCCCCGTCGAGCAGGATCGTGGCCGTGTCGTCGGCGACGGGGACGACCTCGGCGAGGGCCTGCGACGTGACGAGCACGGTCAGGCCGGCGTCACCGGTGATGTACCGCAGGCGTTCGGCGGGTGAATCGGTGTCGAGCGGCACGTAGGCCGCACCGGACTTCACCGCGGCGAGGACGGCGACGACGAGGTCGAGTCCACGCGGCAGCGCGATTCCGACGCGTGCCTCCGGCCGGGCGCCTGCGTCGACGAGGAGGCGGGCCAGAGCGTTCGACCTTTCGTCGAGCTCTCGACGGGTCAGCGAGGCCTCGCCGAACGTGACCGCGGTGGCGTCGGGATCCTCGGCGCTCGACGCGGCGACGAGCGCGAGAAGTGTGGTGTCCGAGCGCACGGTCTGCGGCGGCGCGACGGCGGTCGCGGTGGGCTCCAGAGCGGTTGCGGCGACGCGACGTTCGGGGTCGACGGTCCACTGGTCGATCACCGCGGCCACGGCGCGGGTGAGACCGGTGGCGTAGTGCTCGGACACCAGGGAGCTGTCGTACTTGATCTCCAGCGCCAGCTCGTCGCCGGGGAACGCGACCAGCGACACCGGGTAGTGCGGGGTGTCGGTGCCGGTGAACCCGGTGACGCGCAGCGCATCCGGATCGGAGCCGGGCGTGTCCTCGACATCCGGGAAGTTCTCGACCACGACCATCGTGTCGAAGAGCGTCGGATGCCCGGTGAGGCGGGCGATCTCGGTGAGCCCCAATTGCTGGGCGTCCATGACCTCGAGCTGGAAGGCGGCCACCCCGGCGACGACGTCGGCCAGCGAGTCGGCACCCTGCCAGGACACCGCGAGCGGGTTGGTGTTGATGAGGAGTCCCACCACACCGATGACGTCGGGATCGGTGCCCGCACGACCCGACACGGTGGAACCGAACACGACGGAGTCGGTGCCGGTCATGCGCCCCAGGACCAGCGCCCACGCGGCGTGGACGACGGCGCCGAGGGTGACGCCGCGGGTGCGGGCGGCCGCGGTCAGTGCTCGCGTGGCGTCCTCGGGCAGGGTGGTCGAGACGTCTCGGTGTCCGGTCGACGGGGTGGCCACCGTGGGGAGGTGTTCCGCGATCGACGTGGGACCGTTCACCCCGGACAGTGCCGCGGTCCAGGCGGCCCGAGCGTCGGCGATGTCGCCGCGATGAACCGCGGCGATGTGATCGGCGAGGTCGATCGCGACCGGCGGGAGGGTGTCGACTCCGGAACGGTAGGCGGACAACAGGTCCGCGAAGATCAGCGGGTAGGACCAGCCGTCGGCGAGCGCGTGGTGCATGGTCTGCACCAGTCGGTGCTCGGTGTCGGTCAGGCTCAGCAGCGCGAAACGGATCGGTGGCGCGGCGTTGAGGTCGAACGGTCGGGCCAGCGTGCGAGCCGCCCACTCGTCCGCGCTCACGGAGGGATCGGCGTCCGATCGCAGGTCCACCTGCTCGACGTCGGCCGTCTGATGGGATTCGATGACCTGGACGAGAGCACCGGCCGACGTGGTCGCGAACCGTGCTCGCAGAGCGGCATGGCGGGCCACGACGGCGTCGATCGCCGCGGCGAACCGGTCGACATCGACCCGGCCGGTGATCGCGGCGACCTGTTGCACCACATAGGGATCGGTGACATCGGCGCCTGCTGCCCGGTCACCGGCCAGCAGTATCGAGTGGAAGTACATCCCGCTCTGCAGCGGCAGCAGCGGCAGGATGTCGTCCGCTGGTCGGTCGGTCGGCGACAGTGTGGCGATGTCCTCAGGCGTCAGATCCACCTGACCGAAGTCCGACGGCGTGTGGCCGCCGACCCGCGCTCGGGTGAGTCCGGTCAGGGCCGCCATCCAGCGGTCGGCCAGGTCGGTCACGGCGACGTCGTCGAGGATGCCGGTGGGCCAGGTGATCTCGGCGACGAACCGGGCGGAGTCGCCCGTGCCGTCGATCCGGGCGTTGATCTCGAGTGCCGCTGCGGGGTTGCACGGATCGACCCCCTCGTGCAGCTCGCCGATCCCGGGGACCGAGGTCCAGTCGGGCACGTCGGTGGTCCCGTCTGAGTTCGACCCATCAGGGGCGTCGAAGCGACCCAGGTAGTTGAAGAGGATCTCCGGTGTCGGCAGGTCGACGAGTTCGGGGACCTCGTCGACGTACCGCAGGATGCCGTACCCGATGCCCTGCGACGGAGTGGACCGGACCTGTTCCTTGACCGTCTTGAGCGCGGCGTCGAGGACGGGCGCCCCGCGCAGGACGTCGTCCCACTCCACGTCGCCGGCGTCGACCGCCACCGGGTGGATCGACGTGAACCAACCGAGGGTCTCGGCGAGCCCGACGTGGTCGCCGGCGGTGCCGAGGACCTCCGGACGCCGACCGTGCCCCTCCAGGTTGACCAGTAGACGGGCGGTCGGGTCGACGTCGGGACGGCGGGCCGCCCGCCAGGCGCGACTCGCCAACGACAACCCGGTCAGGAGGATCTCGTCGACGCCTCCGAAGATCGACGACGGCAGTGGACCCGCGAGTGTGGAGGTGACGTCGGGGGGAAGGTCGACGGTGATGGTGCGGGTGGTGGCCGCGGTGTCGACGGCGGCGTCGAGCGCGCGGTCACCGATGGGCGGAACGGGCTCGAGAGTTGCCGTCCAGTGGTCGATCTCGGCGCGCTGGGCGCCACTCGCGATCGTGGTGGTCAGCAGCTGCGCCCAGCGGCGAAAGGACGTCCCCACGGGCTCGATCCGAGGGTCGTTCCCGGCACGGACCCGTGACCACGCCTGCGCGAGGTGTTCGACCACGATGCGCCACGAGACGCC